>NZ_OZ245767.1:1470000-2160000 GCF_965227665.1 Reyranella sp. | reverse complement strand
GCGGGACACGTGAAATCCTGTCTGAACACGGGGGGATCACCCTCCAAGCCTAAGTACTCCTCAGTGACCGATAGTGAACAAGTACCGTGAGGGAAAGGTGAAAAGCACCCCGACAAGGGGAGTGAAACAGACCTGAAACCGAACGCCTACAAACAGTCGGAGGCCGCAAGGCTAACGGCGTACCTTTTGTATAATGGGTCAGCGACTTACTCTGTGCAGCAAGCTTAAGCCGATAGGTGTAGGCGCAGCGAAAGCGAGTCTGAATAGGGCGCTTAGTTGCACGGAGTAGACCCGAAACCGGGTGATCTAGTCATGGGCAGGTTGAAGGTGCGGTAACACGCACTGGAGGACCGAACCGGTTACCGTTGCAAAGGTATCGGATGACCTGTGATTAGGGGTGAAAGGCCAACCAAACTCGGAAATAGCTGGTTCTCCGCGAAAACTATTTAGGTAGTGCGTCGTGTGATTACCGCCGGGGGTAGAGCACTGGATGGGCTAGGGGGATCCAAAGTCTTACCAAACCTAACCAAACTCCGAATACCGGCGAGTACAGCGCGGCAGACAGACGGCGGGTGCTAAGGTCCGTCGTCGAGAGGGAAACAGCCCAGACCGCCAGCTAAGGTCCCTAAGTCATGGCTAAGTGGGAAAGGATGTGGGAATTCCATAACAACCAGGAGGTTGGCTTAGAAGCAGCCATCCTTTAAAGAAAGCGTAATAGCTCACTGGTCTAATTAAGAAATCCTGCGCCGAAGATGTACCGGGGCTCAAGCCATGCACCGAAGCTGCGGACTCGAAAGAGTGGTAGCGGAGCGTTCCGTAAGCCTGCGAAGGGAGACCCGTGAGGGCTCCTGGAGGTATCGGAAGTGAGAATGCTGACATAAGTAGCGATAAAAAGCGTGAGAGACGCTTTCGCCGTAAGTCCAAGGGTTCCTGCGCAAGGTCAATCCGCGCAGGGTTAGCCGGCCCCTAAGTCGAGGGCGACAGCCGTAGACGATGGGAACCACGTCAATATTCGTGGGCCTGCTGGTGGTGACGGATCCGAAAAGTGGCCCGAGCTCGTTGGCGAATGCTCGGGCGGCCCAAGGGTTCCAGGAAATAGCCCCAGCGTATAGACCGTACCCTAAACCGACACAGGTGGACTGGTAGAGTATACCAAGGCGCTTGAGGGAACCATGTTGAAGGAACTAGGCAATTTACCCCCGTAACTTCGGGATAAGGGGGCCTCTGACGGTCTCGTCAGAGGGGCACAGACTAGGGGGTGGCGACTGTTTACCAAAAACACAGGGCTCTGCTAAGCCGTGAGGCGAAGTATAGGGTCTGACGCCTGCCCGGTGCCGGAAGGTTAAGAGGAGAGGTGCAAGCCTTGAATTGAAGCCCCGGTAAACGGCGGCCGTAACTATAACGGTCCTAAGGTAGCGAAATTCCTTGTCGGGTAAGTTCCGACCTGCACGAATGGCGTAACGACTTCCCCGCTGTCTCCAACATGGGCTCGGCGAAATTGAATTCCCCGTGAAGATGCGGGGTACCCGCAGTTAGACGGAAAGACCCCGTGCACCTTTACTACAACTTTGCAGTGGCATTAGAGAATGGATGTGTAGGATAGGCGGGAGCCTTTGAAACCTGGGCGCTAGCTCGGGTGGAGGCAACCTTGAAATACCGCCCTTTTGTTCTTTGATGTCTAACCGCGGTCTGTCATCCAGATCCGGGACCCTGCATGGTGGGTAGTTTGACTGGGGCGGTCGCCTCCCAAAGAGTAACGGAGGCGCGCGATGGTGGGCTCAGGCCGGTCGGAAATCGGCTGCTGAGTGCAATGGCACAAGCCCGCCTGACTGCGAGACTGACAAGTCGAGCAGGGACGAAAGTCGGCCATAGTGATCCGGTGGTTCCGCGTGAGTGGGCCATCGCTCAACGGATAAAAGGTACGCCGGGGATAACAGGCTGATACCACCCAAGCGTCCACAGCGACGGTGGTGTTTGGCACCTCGATGTCGACTCATCACATCCTGGGGCTGGAGCAGGTCCCAAGGGTTCGGCTGTTCGCCGATTAAAGTGGTACGTGAGTTGGGTTCAAAACGTCGTGAGACAGTTTGGTCCCTATCTGCTGTGGGTGTTCGAGACTTGAGAGGAGCCGTCCTTAGTACGAGAGGACCGGGATGGACTTACCTCTGGTGTACCGGTTATGGCGCCAGCCGTAGCGCCGGGTAGCTATGTAGTGAAGGGATAAACGCTGAAAGCATCTAAGCGTGAAACCCGCCTCAAAACTAGGTCTCGCTGAGAGTCGTGGTAGACCACCACGTTGATAGGCCGCATGTGCAAGTGCAGTGATGCATTCAGCTTAGCGGTACTAATAGCTCGATCGGCTTGACTTCATTCGTTCCGTGCAGCGGTCGACATCCGCTGCATGGCCTTGTGCACGACTTTAAGACCTCAATCCTTTGCGTTCGGACGATCCGGTGGCTCTAGCGAGAGGTGTACACCCGATCCCATTCCGAACTCGGACGTGAAAACTCTCAGCGCCAATGGTACTGTGTCTCAAGGCACGGGAGAGTAGGTCGCTGCCGGATCTTCCGAACGCTAAGGATATACATTCCGATCAAACGAATACGGCACGCGACCATAAACGCGAGCCAACTTCAAAACGCCGTCCTCGAAAGAGGGCGGCGTTTTGCGTTGCGCCGACGCATGCCTGCGAGAAGACGAGCTGAGAGCTGGGCGATCGTGAGGGCCAGCACCGCCGATAGCGCGAGCACCACCGGAAAGAGCAGCGGCAGGGCGCCATGGAGGCGGCCGGTGAGATGAAGCGGAGCGAGAAGGATCGTTCCCGTGATGCAGGCCAGGCCGGCCGCGACCAGAAGCCGGCCCACGGCCCGCCAACCCCTTCTCGCCAACGACCGGTCGAAGCGCCCGGCGAGAAAAGCGGGCGCGAAGCCCGCGACATAGGCCGGCGCCAGGGTGGCGAGGACCAGCGACACGCCGAGCGGCCGCGCTCCGAACACGACGAGGAGAAGGATCGCGGCGAGCGCTGGCGTGACCAGCGCGAGAAAGAGCGCGTGGAAAGGCATGACCTCGCCCGCGTGCTGCCGCCCCTCCATGTCTCGCCGCGCTTTTTCGCTTATGGCGCGGGCACCGTGACGCCGTCGTAGACGAGGATCGCCTCGGCACCGGACACGGCCGCTGTCTCCGAGAGAGGCAAGCCGCTCTTGTCGGCGATCAGGACGGTGATCTTCTCCCCGGTGGCATTTCCCGCCATCGGCGGGGGCGCGAATTCGTAGGCGGTGGCCGCCACGCCCGCCAACGACCGAGCACCGATCTTGCGGCAGTCGGTGACCGTTTCCGGCGATGGGGACGCGCGCTTCAGCACCGCGCGGGTCTTGTCGTCGATCGGGGTCTTGGACCATGTGTCCTTGGCTCCGACACGGCCGTAGAGCGCCGTGCCGGTTATGATAAATTCGACGGGCTCCGCCATGCCCGGTGTCTTGACCGTCTTCCTCACGGCAGGGGCCTTGGCCATCGCCGCATAGGCGTCGTAGATCTGCTGGCAATCGGAGGCCGCGTGCGCGCCGGGCGCGAGCATTGTCAGGAGGCCGGCAATCAAGGGCAGACAGTTGAGAGATCTGGTCATCGGTTCAAGATCCGTTCTGCAGGGGGTGAGGGGTCATTTTCCGATGCCCATGCCGGGCATGCCGATTCCGAGGCAGAAGGTGTTCTGCGCCTTGGCGCGATAGACACAGGACTCACCGCCGCCGACATCGGCGCGATAGCCGCCCACGAAGACGCCTTCGCCGCCGGGATTGCGGGCCACGACCGTGCCGCCCTCCGACTTGTCGCTCTTGGAGATGGTGGCGACGGCGTTGCCGGCCTGGTTGTAGACGACGGCCGCCCGCTCCTTGCCGACAAGGGCCGCGGCGCCGCTGCCGTCCGCCGCGAAGGACTGGACCAGCCCCGCGCCATCCGGCTCGCTCGTCAGGATGGCGGCTGCCTTGTCGCCGGCGCTGACGCTTACCAGTCCGGCGCCGCCCTTGGCGGGATTGGAACCGGCCGCCACGACCTGCTGGCCGACGTCCGAAAAGAGGCGGAGCGCCACGCCCTTTCCGGGCATGGCGCCGAGAGAGGCTGCGTTCTTGCCCGCCTTCTGGACCAGCAGCCCGAGATTGTCGGGCTTCGACGACAAAGCGAGGCCGCCGTCCGGGCCGCCCTGCAGGTTGAACGTGGCGGCGTTCGAAGGATCGGCATTGATGATCGCCAGCGACTTGCCGCCGGCCACCCGGATGAACCCGTTGTTGCCCTGGGATGCGTTCAGCTCGACGGCCGCTTCCGGCCCGTCGTTGAGCTGGAGCTTGGAGCCGCTGCCGCCGTCGGTCAGCATCAGCATCTTCTTCGACGCGGCCGAGAGCTGGATCAGGGCATTGTCCGCGCCGGTCGCCTTCATGACGATGGTGGCCTGTCCGTCGGTGCCCACGGTGACGCGACCGTCTTCGGCCACGGCGACCAGCGCCACACCCGCCGCGTTCACGACCTTGAACGGCGCCTTGAAGCTCCCCTGTTGCTCCTCGAGCCTGGCCACGCGCGCCTCGAGCGCCGCCAGCCGCTTGTCGTCGGTCGCGGGACCGGGCGTGCCGCCGGGCTGCCGGTTCTGCAATTCCTCCACGGCCTTCTTCAGGCTTGAGACCTGTTCTTCGAGCTTTTGGATCCGATCCTGGGAACTGCTCGCCACGTTCTGCGAATTCTTCGTCCATCGTTGTATCTGCCCGGTAATGGCCATGAGTTCCATGAACTGCGGGTAGTACGAGGCGACAGGCTCCAGGACCTCGGGTTCCGCAATCTTCAACACCAGCACCGGTTGCGAGCCAACATAGACTTCCGGGATGGCCTCCGCCTCGGGATCGGGTTCGGCAAGAGCGGGAACCGAAAGACAGAGCAGACCGAGAAGCATCAGGATGCGCATGGCGATCTCGCTGGTTGAAGGGCGGGGGACGTTCATTTGAGAGCAATCTCCTGCATGGCGCTTTCGCCCGGTTTCAATTCGACGACGGCCGTGCCGGCACGGCCCGTCTCGTCGGCTGCGGCGATCCGGTATCTGCCCGCCGGAAGAATGGCCGCGAAGTCACGCCGCGTTCCGCCCTCCAAGATCGGCTTTCCGGCAAAGGCTCCATCCGGCGTACCGGGGAAAAAGGAGATCACGACATTGAGCGGGGGCGGGGCATCGGCCGACGGCGCCGCCGAGACCGACAGTCGGCCGGCCGCGAGGTCGATGCGCTCGGCCGCCTTGGCCCCCGGCGCGACCGTGAGGCGTCGTGTTGTGCTGGCCCCGCCGGAAACCAACGTCACCTCCCATTCGCCCGGCGTCAGGACGAGGGCTGGGGACGCCTCCGCTTTGTTCTCCAGGGCTGGCCCGGCGTTCACGTCGCCGATGAGATTCACCGGACGCACCGTCCACGTAGCATCGCGCCAGTCGGTGAAGGGCGGGGCATCGGGGCCGAGCGCTCCGGTCAGCACGAGCTCGGCCGACGGCAGTTCCAGCCGCACGGTCGTGGTCTTGCCGGACTGGACCACCACGTCCTGGGTAAGTGTCGCGCCCGCGATGACGAGGTGCGCCTTGTAGGAGCCCGCCGCCACGAGGAAGGTCGGTCGGGCGATGGCCTCGGCCCGCAGCGGCGGCTGTCCGGCCTTCGCGGAGTCCAGCGACCAGGAAAGGCCGGCTCCGCTGTCGAGGGAGCGATCGGCTCGCGCCACGGCGGCCTCGAGCGTCACCTTGCCCAGATCGAGATCGAGCGTCGCCCGTACCGCCTTGCCGGCGGCGACGGCAATCTCCGTTCGGGCCGTGAAACCGCCGAGGGCGACCGCGACGTCGTAGCGCCCCGGCGCCAGCATCGCGGCGGGTGCCAGCACGGGATCGAGCTCGGCCGGAGCCTGCCCATCCTTCGGCACCAGCGTCCAGCTCGGGTCGCCTTTGAGATCGGTATCCTTGAGATCGAGCCCCTGCGCGGCGATGACCGCGAGGCTGGCCAGGCCGGCGGCGAGCGCGATGTCGTGCCGTTCGTCCGCCGTGCCCGCCACGGTCACATCTGATTCGGTGCGGGCATTGGCGATCGTGACGCGCACCTTGTAGGCGCCGGGAACCAGGTCCGGCGTCACCTCGGTTCCCTTGCCCTCGTAAACCGTCGCGCCACTTGCGGTCGCGACGGAGAAGAGAACAGGTCCGGGGACGGAAGTGCCGCCGACCGTGGCGCGCAGCGTCACCGGCTTGGGCGTGGGAGGCGGCGGCACGACGGGCTTTTCCACGGTCTGTGCCGGCGGCGCGGGAGCGACCGGTGGAGCCTCAGGCGGCGGCGGAGTCTCGACGAGCGTCTTCAGCGCCTGTTCCAGGCGCGTCGCATCGCGGGTTTCGATGGCGCGGCCGCCGCCCTTGTCGGCGATGCAGGCGAGCCTCTTCATCTCGCCGTCGGCCATGCCGAAGCCGACCACATGGAAGACCACCTTGGCATTCGCCCGCTTCAGCGCGTCGACCACGGCGCAGGGATCTTCGCGGCAATTTTCCAGCCCGTCGCTGACCAGCATCACGACGCCGCCATCTGCGGACAGCAGGCCGGCCGCGTGACGCAGGGCTGCGGAAAGGGGTGTCATTCCCGTGGGACGCAAGGCCGACAGGGATTTGCGGATGGCGGGCACGTCGACCGGTGCGATCTTCTGCAGGGTCTCGATGTCGGTGCAGTCGTCCTTGCGGCGATGCCCGTAGGCGACGAGTCCCGCCGGGCGCTTGGCGGAAAAGAGGGTCAGCGTGTCCAGCACCACGCGTCGCGCCGCGTCGAGGCGCGATTCGCGGCCGAGCGGTGTTGCCATGCTGCCGGAAGCGTCGAGCACCAGCACGACCGGGCGTTCGTCGCGGATGAAGGTCCTGTCGTCGGCTCTGACGGCGCCCACCGCGCCCGCGAGGAGGAGGGCAGCCAGGCCGGCGCGCAGCATGCTGCGGTACAGGCGACGGACCATCGCCTCTCCCTTGGCACTGCGATTCTGTGGCATGAGCCTTTGCCCCGTTGCCGGCCCGGTGTGTGCAGCCTCGACGCGTCAGACGTCGACGGCTCGACTCCCGTTATCATCCGCAGGACGGGGCGGCGTTCGGATTTCGTCAGATTCGCTTCCGGAATCCGTCAGTCGGGACTTCGTGAGGGGACGGCTGGACGGAACGCGCCGGGCTGCCGGTCGTATCGATCATGAAAGGCCTCGTAGAAGGCCGACAGGCTGTGGAAGCCGCACTCGAAGGCGACGGTCACGATCTTGCGATGGGACCGGCCGGGATCGGCCAGCATGGCGGCGGCCTTCTCGACGCGCGCCTCGCGGATCGAGCGCGCCACAGTCGTCTGCTTCCTCGCGAAGAGCTGTCGCACCGAGGAGGGCGAGAGGCCGAGGTGACGAGACACGTCGCGGTCGCCGAGCGCCGGATCGGCGAGATGGCGCGCGATGTAGGCCATCGCCCTCGCGTACCGGGCGTCGTCGAGCGCGCGGCCATCCTGCGCCTTTTCCCGGCCACGCCCATTCACGCCGAGCGCCAGCGCCGCGAGATCGCAGAGCTGGTCGCCGATCAGTCCGGCGAGCCGCGGGTCGGGCACGCCGCCCAGCGCGAGGAAGTTGCGGGCGTATGCGGCGAACAGCACGAGCGCGGCGCTCTCGGCCGGCAAGACGCGCAGAGTGAGATGATCGGGATCGGTAACGAGAGCCCCCAGCTTGGCGCGTGGCAAAGCCACCGCCATGACTTCGCCGTTGCTGTTGGCGCGTGCATGCAGCGGCGTGTCGGTCGTATGCAGGATCGCCGCGCCCGCCGGGGCGGAGCACTCGGCGTCGCGCTGGCGATAGCACAGCGTTTGTCCGGAGAGGGCAAAGGAGAGGATCACCAGGTCGAGCCCGTGCTGGTTCGACGACATGTCGAACCGGGTGGAGCCTCCCTGGAACCGCGTCGCGCATGCTTCCAGCAGCGAGATATTGGCAAACCTGCCGGGCGCGGTGCGGGGGCGCTCGTCATGGACGACATACCGATGGCCGATCAGCCTGCCATAGGCCTCATAGAGATCCCGGACGCTGGCCACGCTCTCGTCCGTGGACATCAGGACCGGTCCGCGAAGGGGTAGGGCCATGCTCGGATCTCTGCTGCTGGAATCCGGCGGAGTGTCGCGCGAAAACTCGCGTCCAGACAAGCCGACTGCATGGATGTGAGCGCGGGCGTCTGCGCGCCGGGCCTCGGTCTTCGCTCATCGGTCTGCAACTGAGACCCGCTCGCGGCTGACCGGGGCTGGCGTTCATGGCTCGAGCGACTGACGGCGGGGAACACGGCGTGGTTGCCGAGGCGTCGAGCGGCCGAGGTCGGGCATCGCTTGACGCGCATCAATGCGCTCGCACCACGGGCATCGCAGAAGAGGGCGCGCACGCGTCGATAGCGTCGCATGAACAATGTGGCCGGAAGTGGTATGTTACGTCGCGTCTGGCGAGTCTCTCCGGGCGCATAAGTAAGGGGGATGGGGGCTGTCGATGGTGAACGATCTCGTGGTGGACTTGTCGCGGGCGCAATTCGCTGCCACCGCCCTCTATCACTTCCTGTTCGTGCCGCTGACGCTCGGCCTCACCGTGCTGCTGGCGGTGATGGAGACCATCTATGTCACCACGGGCCGCGAGATCTACAAGCAGATGGCCCAGTTCTGGACCCGCCTGCTGCTGATCAACTTCGCCCTGGGCGTCGCGACCGGCCTCACCATGGAGTTCCAGTTCGGCACCAACTGGTCCTTCTATTCGAGCTTCGTCGGCGACACGTTCGGCGCGCCGCTGGCGATCGAGGGCCTGATGGCCTTCTTCCTGGAATCCACCTTCATCGGCCTGATGGTGTTCGGCTGGGACAGAATGTCCAAGGCCCAGCATCTCATCGTCACCTATGCCGTGGCGCTGGGCTCGAACTTCTCGGCGCTGTGGATCCTGGTGGCCAACAGCTTCATGCAGCATCCGCAGGGCGCTGAGTTCAATCCCATTACCATGCGCATGGAGCTGCAGAACTTCGGCGCGCTGTTCTTCAACTCCGATGCCCAGTCGAAGTTCGTCCATACTGTGCTGGCGGGCTACGTGACGGCGGCCATCTTCGTCTGTGGCATCAGCGCCTGGTACATGCTGAAGGGGCGCCATCTCGATCTCGCCCGTCGCTCGTTCCGTGTCGCCGCGGTGTTCGGCATGCTGGGCGGTGGCGGCGTCATCACACTGGGCGATGCGCTGGGCTATGTCGGCGCCAAGGTCCAGCCGACCAAGCTCGCCGCGATGGAGGCCCTGTGGACGGCCGAGAAGGCGCCGATGGCGTTCAACGCCATCGCCTTCCCGAACCAGGCCGAGCAGAAGAACTATTTCACGATCCAGATTCCCGCGATGCTGTCGATCCTGGTCACGCATTCTCTCGACGGCGTCGTGCCGGCGATCGACCAGCTCGAGGTCCAGGCGCAGGAGCGCATCCGCAACGGCATCCCGGCCGTGCAGGCAATGGAGAAGCTGAGCGCCAATCCGCGTGACGAGGCCGCGCTCGCCCAGTTCAAGGCGCACGGCAAGGATGTCGGCTACGGCTTCCTGGTGTTGCGCTACGCGCCCCAGGGCGACCTCTCGAAGATCACTGATGCCGACATCGTCCGCGCAGCGCGCGACACCATTCCGGACGTGTCGATCGTGTTCTGGTCCTTCCGCATCATGGTGGCCTTTGGCCTGCTGATGCTGGCCTACCTCGTGCTGGCGACGCTGATGACTCTCTCCAATCAGGTCGAGCGCCAGCGCTGGTTCCAGTGGGCCGCCCTGCTGATGGTGCCGGTGCCGTTCCTCGCCTGCGAGTTCGGCTGGCTGGTCGCCGAGGTCGGTCGCCAGCCCTGGACGGTGAACGAGATGCTGCCGACCTGGCTCTCGGCCTCGACCCACAGCGTCGCCTACATGGTGTTCTCGCTGTCGGGCTTCATCCTGCTCTACACCGCCTTCGCGATCGTAGAGATCTATCTGATGCTGTTGTTCATCCGGAAGGGACCGGAAGAGCACGGCACCGGCCATGCCCCAGCCGCCGGCCTGTCGCCGGCCGGCCGCCGGCTCGCAGCGTCGTAAGGGAGACGCATCATGGAAACCTACATGATTCTCCTGGTCGTCTGGTGGGTGCTGCTCGGCGTGCTGCTGACGGGCATCGGCGCCATGGTCGGCATGGACATGGGTGTCGGCACCATCCTGCGCTATGTCGGGCGTAGCGATGCGGAGCGGCGCGTGGCGCTGAACGTCATCGGGCCGCACTGGGACGGTAACCAGGTGTGGTTCATTCTGGGCGGCGGTGCGATCTTCGCGGCCTGGCCGCTGGTCTATGCGACCGCCTTCTCCGGTTTCTACATCGTCATGCTGCTGCTGCTCTGGAGCATGATCCTGCGGCCGCTGGGCTTCGAGTATCGCAGCAAGCTGCCGTCGCCTGCCTGGCGCGCCGTCTGGGATACGGCCCTGTTCCTCAGCGGCCTGTTGCCGATGGTGGTGTTCGGCGCGGCGATCGGCAATGTCCTGCAGGGGGTGCCGTTTCATTTCGACTGGCGCCTGACGTCCTTCTACACCGGCAGCTTCCTGTGGCTGTTCAATCCCTTTGCCGTGCTGTGCGGGCTGATGTCGGTCGCGCTCGCGGTCTACATGGGCGGGTCGTGCCTCGCCAGCGGCGCCGAGGATCCGATCGGCGCGCGCGCCCGGCGGGCCGCGATCGTGGGCGGCCTGGCCGCGCTCGTGATCTTCACGATCGCGGGCTTCTGGGTCTCGACCATGGAGGGCTTCAAGCTGGTGGCAGGCCCTGATCCCGGCGTGCCGCAGACGCCGCTGCACCAGCAGGTGACGCGCGTGCCCGGCGGCCTGCTCGCCAACTATGCCGCCCATCCGGCGCTGTGGCTGCTGCCGGCGCTGGTCTATGCCGGGCTGTTGCTGGGCGCGCTGGCGCACACGATCCGGCGGCCGATCCTCGCCTGGTGGCTGGGCGCTCTCGCCTGGATCGGCGTGATCGGCACGGTCGGGGCCGCCATGTTTCCCTTCATCATGCCGTCGTCGAGCAATCCCGCGCACAGCCTCACGGTCTGGAACTCCGGTTCGAGCCGCGTGACGCTGACCTGGATGGTGGGCTTCGTCGTGATCTTCATGCCGCTCATCATCTGGTACACGAGCTGGGCCTTCTGGGTGATGCGCGGCAAGGTGGGCGTGAAGCACGTCGAAACCTCGGACCACGCGTACTAGGGGAGGCCGGACATGTTCGTGCGCTACATCATCGCCATGACGCTTGCGGCATTGGCCATCCTGTTCGCCATCATCCTCGGCGATTACGGCCCCTGGTATCTCTCCTGGTTCCTCGGCACCGGCTTCATGGTGCTGGTTGCGGTCTCGGCCGGCGTGCTGTTCGAGGCGCAGGAGGATGCGGCCAAGGCGGCCCGCGGTCCTGGCCAATCGCTGGACGTCTCCAGCGCCGTCGACGCGCCCGCGACGGTGCAACGGCCCTCGCGCTGATCTGACGATCACCTTCCCATGACCGGGACCCCGGCGGACGCGCCCGGTCGTCGGCGCGCCGGTGTCGAGCGCTGGCTGCGCGCCGAGATCGCGCAAGCCGCGAAAAGCGGCGTGCGGCGCGCGATCGTACTGGGCACCCTCGCCGCGGCCCTCGCCGTGCCGCAGGCCTGGTTGCTGGCCCATGCCATCGCTCCCGTCGTCATAGAGAAAGCCTCCCTCTCGTCGGCGCTTCCGTGGCTGCTCCCGGTACTTGCGGTGCTGGGGCTGCGCTTCGGGCTCGCCACCGCCTCGGGGCGGGCGGGGATCGAGGCGGCTGGCCGGCTGAAGCGGCGCATCCGCTCGGTGCTGCTGCGCCATCTGGCGTCGCTTGGACCTGCAACCAACGCAGGCCGCAGCACGGGTGAGGCCGCGACCGTCGTGCTCGAAGGCGTCGACGCGCTCGACGCCTATGTGGCGCGCTTCCTCGCCCATCTCGGCGTGCTCGTCGTCCTGCCGCCGCTCGTGCTGGTCGTCGTCCTGCCGCGCGACTGGATATCGGGACTCGTGCTGCTGGTGACGGCGCCGGTCATTCCGGTGTTCATGATTCTACTGGGGCTCGGTGCCGATCAGCTGAACCGCCGGCAATGGCTGCGCCTGCTGCGCCTGTCCGGCCGGCTGCTCGACGGGCTGCAGCGCCTGACGACCTTGCGCCTGCTGAACGCCGGGGACCGCGAAGCCGAGCGCCTCGCGGAAGCGGCCGAGGATTATCGCCGCAGCACCATGGCCGTCCTGCGCGTCGCCTTCCTGTCGGCGCTCGCGCTCGAATTCTTCGCAACCGTCGGCATCGCCCTGGTCGCCGTGCTGATCGGCTTCCGGCTGCTCGACGGTGCGCTGGGCTTCGAGGCCGCGTTCTTCGTCCTGCTGCTGGCGCCCGAGTTCTATGCCCCGCTGCGCCAGCTCGGCCTCGACTATCACGCGCGCATGGAAGCCCTGGCGGCAGCCGAGCGCATCCTCGACCTGCAAGCGGAGACGCCGATGCCGGCCGGCGAGGCGCGGCCGGCCCTCGATGCGGACGTCACGATCGAATGCGAAGGCGTGAGCTTCGCCTGGGAGCCTGACAGGCCCGCCCTCCGGGACTTCTCGCTGCGCCTCGTGCCGGGCGAGATCGTGGCCCTGGTCGGGCCGAGCGGCGCGGGCAAGAGCACGTTGCTCTCGCTGCTGATGGGCTTTCTGTGTCCGCAGACAGGTCGGGTGCTCGTCAACGGCCACGACCTCGCCACCCTCGATCCCGCTCACTGGCTCGAGCATGTCGCTGTCGTGCCGCAGCGGCCGCACATGTTCGAGGGCAGCGTGCTCGACAACATCCGGCTGGGAAACCCCGACGCGAGTCTCGACAGTGTGCGCGTCGCGGCGCGGCTGGCTGCCGCCGACGCCTTCATCGCGGCCCTGCCGCAAGCCTATGACACGCCGCTCGGCGAGCATGGCGAGACGCTGTCGGGCGGCCAGGTCCAGCGCCTGGCGCTGGCGCGGGCCTTTCTCAAGGACAAGGCCCGCGTGCTGCTTCTCGACGAGGGCACGGCCGGGCTCGACCGCGGCACGGAAGCCTCGGTGGCCGATGCCATCCGTCGGCTTGCGGCGGGGCGCACCACGCTGATCGTCACCCATCGCCTCGCCACGGTGCATCTCGCCGACCGCGTCGTGTTCCTCGATGAGGGCTGCATCGTGGAGCAGGGGCCGCGCGCTGCGCTCCAGGCGGACGACGGTCGCTTCGCCCGCCTTCTGCGCGACGCAGGGCTCGCACCGTGAGTGGCCTCGCCCTTGTTCGCCGTCTGCTCGCGCTCGCCCGGCCGTGGCGGAGTTGGATGTTGCTCGCGGTCTTCGTCGCCTGCGCCACGGTGCTGGCGAGCGTGGCGCTGATGGGTGTCGCCGGCTGGTTCATCGCTGCCATGGCAATCGCCGGCGTCACGACCGGGATGATGAACTACTTCCTGCCGGCGGTGGGCATCCGCTTCTTTGCCATCGTGCGGACCGGCGGTCGCTATGGCGAGCGGCTGCTGAGCCACGAGGCTACCTTCCGACTCCTGGCCGGGCTGCGCCTCTGGCTGTTCCGCCGGCTCATTCTTCTGTCGCCGGGGCAGCTCCAGTCGCGGCGAGGTGGCGATCTGGCGGGCGGCCTGCAGGCCGACGTCGAGACGTTACAGCACGCCTATCTGCGACTGGCCTCGCCGATTGCCGTGGCGCTGGTGTGCAGCGTCTTGATCGTGCTGGTCGTGGCTGCCCTGCATCCGCCGACGGCGCTGGCGCTCGCCGTGCTGCTGATCGTTGCCGGCGGCATCGTGCCCGCGCTGGCGCGCCGCGCCGCCACGGTGCCCGGCGCGGAAGCGGTCGCCGCGCGCGCCGAGTTGCGCGTGAGGACGGTTGACCTTTTACAGGGCCTGACGGATCTGCGGGTTGCGGGCGCCGTCGAGCGTCACCTCACCTCGCTCGACGCTAGTGGCGAGCGCCTCGTCGACAGTCAGTCGCGCGCTTCGAACGCTGGAATGGTCGCCGAGGCGGCGGTCGGTCTTTCGGCCGGTCTGGCCTTGTGGTCGGCCGCCGTACTGGCGTCGGCGAGCGTCGCCGCGGGCGGTCTTCTGCCCGAGGTTGCGCCCGCCCTCGTTCCGGCGCTCGCCCTCGCGGCCCTCGCGGCCTTCGAAGCGGTGGCGCCGTTGCCGGGCGCCATGGAGCGCTGGGGTGAGGTGAGGGCCGCGGCCCGCCGCCTCTTCGATCTCGCCGATCGAACGCCCTCGATCGTTGCCGGGCCCGACCCGTCGCCCGTGCCGCGCGACGCGAGCGTTGTCTTCTCGTCGGTGCGATTGCGCTACGCGCCCGATTCGCCGCCCGCCCTGGACGGGCTCGATCTTGCGATTCCCGATGGCCGCCACGTCGCCATCCTGGGACCGAGCGGCGCTGGCAAGAGTTCGCTCGGCCGGCTGCTCGTGCGCTTCTGGGACTACGAAGGCGACATTCGGCTGGGCGGCCACGATCTGCGGAGCTATCGGCCGGACGACCTGCGCCGGATCGTCGGCATCGCCACCCAGGATGCGCAGCTCTTCAATGGCTCGGTGCGCGAGAATCTGCTCATGGCGACGCCGGACGCGGATACGACCGCGTTGGAGCAAGCGCTCGCGGTCGTGCAGCTCATCGAATTCGTGCAGGGCCTGCCAGACGGGATCGACACCTGGATCGGCGAGGCCGGGGCGCGCCTGTCCGCCGGCCAGGCCCGCCGGCTCGTGCTGGCCCGGGCGCTCCTTCGCGATCCCCGGATCCTGATCCTCGACGAGCCGACCGAGAATCTCGACGCCGGTACCGCCCGTCAGCTCATCGCCTCCCTGCGCGCCGCAACGGAAGGCCGCACGGTTATCCTTATCACCCACGATCCGCGGGCGGCCGCCGCGTTCACCGACGAGATCGTTCAGATGGAAAACGGGCGCATTTCTAGCGGCAGATCAGGGGGATCATCGAACGGGTGAAGGCTCGTAGTTCCGACGCGGGGACGCCGAGCCGCGCTCGGATGCCGGTGGCATACAGGATGGCGCCCGCCATGCTGGCGCGCTCGGCCGGCGAGGGCGCTGGCTTCAGGTCGCTGTTGACGAAACCCCGTTCGAACGCCCTCTCGAAGTCGGCGAGGATCGTATTGGCCGCGGCGCCGATCTCGGGGTGGCTGGGCGATTCGACGGTGGCGGTGCCGACGATGATGCAGCCCGGCGGCTTCGGCGGCTTCGTATAGATGTCGATCGCCCCCTTGTAGAGGCGTCCAAGACGTTGCTCGATCGGATCGGGCCCCGACAGCACCGCGTCCATCGCCTCGACGGTCCTCTGCCCGATGTGACGCAGCATGCCGATGTAGAGCTGCTCCTTGTCGCCGAAGGCCGCGTAGAGGCTTGGCCGGTTGAGGCCAGCGGCGGCGCAGAGCTCGTCGAGCGACGCGGCAGCGAACCCCTTGGCGAGGAACACGTCGCGCACCCGCTCCAATACCTCGCTGGTAATAAATCCGCGCGGCCGGCCGCGCGGACGCGGTTCCTTCACTATTTTTGTACTGTTCCGCATAATTATCCTTGACGCCGACCGCTCCGCGTATTTCTGTACCATTCAGTACATAAATACGAAAGCCGCTCCACCATGAGCCATTTACGCCCCGACCTCTTTCCGGTCGATCCCTTCACGGGAGATCCGGCCGTCCAGTCCGTGCGGGCGCGGCGCCTGCCCTTGCATCGCCGGCTCCTCGCCGTTTTCCGGCTGTGGCGTGACCGTGCGCGAACGCGGCACGCCCTCGCCGAGATCGATGCCCGCAGCCTGCGTGACGCCGGCATCGCCCCCGCCCAGGCCGCCTTCGAAGCCAGCCAGCCGTTCTGGCGCCGGCCCGGATCGCTTCGCTGATCGTTCAACCAAAGGAGACTGAAGATGGAGTTGTTCGCTTCGCCGATGGCCTGCTCGCTCGCCTCGCATATTGCCGTGATCGAGGCGAGCCTGCCGGTCAAAGTCCGCTTCGTCGAGAACAAGAAGACCGACGATGGTGGCGACTTCTTCGCCGTGTCGCCGTACGGCTACGTGCCGGCCCTCAAGCTCGATGACGGGCGGGTCCTCAACGAGGGCGCCTCGGTGCTGCAGTACCTGGCCGATCGCAAGCCGGATGCCGGTCTTGCCCCGGCCTGGGGCAGCGAAGAGCGCTACGAGCTGATCGACACGCTGCATTATCTCGGCACCGAGGTTCACAAGCGCGTCTTCTACAACATCTTCTCGACCACGGTGCCCACCGAGGCAAAGAGGGCCGCGATGGCCGCACTCGATCCGACGTTGGCGGCGATCGCGCGCCGCCTGGGTGATCGCAAAACCCTTGTCGGGAACAGATTCACCGTTGCAGACGCGTATCTCGTGACCTTGCTCAACTGGGCGGTCTTCCTGAAGGCCGACCTCGCGACGTGGCCAGCCCTGCAGGCCTATCATCGCAAACACCTGCAGCGGCCGTCCGTCGTCCGCGCGATGGGTGTCGAGATGGAAGAGCGCAAGCGGCGCGCGGCCTGATCGAGGAGGAGGCGGGCGGCCCCGGCCGCCCGTTTCACCCGTCGTGATTTGGCTTGCGACTGGTAATTAATTGCGATCATGCTAGATGTTCGCCTTCGGAGGACATCGACCCATGCGTATCGTCATCGCCGCTCTTCTGTGGCTCTCGCTCACCGGCGCCGCCTCGGCCCATGCGCTCTGGCTCGAGCCGGACGCGGGCGGTTACCAACTCTATTTCGGCGAGTTCGGCGACAATCTGCGGGAGGGCTCGCCCGGCCTGCTCGATCGCTTCGAGCCGATGCCCGCGGCCAAGGCGTTTGGCGTCTCGGGTGACATTGCGTTGAAGGTTGAGAAGAAGCCGACCTCGTTCCAGTTCACCGGTGCGCCCGAGGGCGCAAGCAGCGTCGTGGCCGAGCAGGCGCGAGTGACCGAGCGCAAGCAGAACGACAAGGTCACGCGCACGCTGGGCCGGCTCTCGGCGCGCTACGTCGCCGACTTCAGCGAGCGCAAGCCGCTGATCCCGCTCGACATCGTGCCGACCGGCAAGCCGGGCAGCTTCAAGGTGTTCTATGACGGCAAGCCGCTGCCCAAGGCCAAGGCGGAAGTCGTGAGCGAGTTCGGCTGGACGAAGGAATTCAAGACCGACGAGGCCGGCGCCTTCGAGGTGGAACTCCCGTGGAAGGGGACCTACGCCGTCGAAGTGTCGGTGGTCGACAACACGCCGGGCACTCACGGTGACGCGCCCTATGACGGGATGCGCCTCGTCACGACGCTCACCTTCAAGGTGCCGGATGGACTCGCGGCGCCGGCGCGTCCGCCGGCCGTGACGCCGAAGCGCTGAGCGTTATCCGGTCTTCTTGTTGAGCACGCCGAAGCGATCCTTCGGTGCCTTCTCACGCGCGGCAGCACCGTAGGTTCCCATCTCGATGCGATGCGGGATGGTGAGCATGTAGTTCTTGAAGGCGTTCTCCATCGCCTGCCGCCAGCCCTGCGCGTCCTGGGTCTCGTTGACCGAGGCCTTGGCGAGCTTCAGCGCATAGGGATCGCGCTCGGCGATCCGCTGGGCCAGCGCCATCGTCTCCGCCTCGAGCTTTTCGCGCGATACGACGCGGTTCACCAGGCCCGCCTTCTCGGCATCGGCGGCGCTGATGAAGTCGCCGGTGAAGAGATACTCCTTGGTCTTGCGCGGGCCGAAGTCCCACGGCATCGAGAAATACTGCACGTGACTGCCGCCCCACTTCACGGCGCGGTCGGCGAACTGCGCGTCCTCGCTGGCGATGATGATGTCGCAGGCCGAGGCGATCATCATGCCGCCCATGATGCAGTAGCCTTGGACCTGCGCAATGGTGGGCTTGGGCAGGTCGCGCCAGCGCATCGTGTTCTCGAAGAAGCGCTCCCACAGGCGGCGATACTCGCCCTTGAAGCCGGGCTCCAGCGGCGTCTTCTTCTGGTCCTCCATCTCCTGCGGGCTGCCGAGATCGTGCCCGGCCGAGAAATGCTTGCCGGCACCGGCCAGGATGATCACCCGGACATCGCTGTCCCTGACCGCCGCCGCGAAAGCGTCGTCGAGCTCCTCCAGCAGGATCCGGCTCTGCGCGTTCAGCACTTCCGGCCGGTTGGTCGTGATCTTGAGCACCGGTCCGGTGCGTTCGGTGAGGAGCGTCGAATAGGTCATGCGGCGGCCTGTACGGGATGGCGGAGTTCGGGCGCGAGACCGGCGCCCATCAGGTCGATGAAATTGTCGCAATAGAAGCGCTGCTTCTGCGCTTCCCTGATGCCGGCCTTCTCCATCGACGCCTCGAAGCGCTTGATCGGATGGCGGCCGCCCTCGACATGCGGATAGTCGGAGGAGAAGAGGCAGACCTCGTCGCCGGTATTGGCGATGATCCAGCCGGTATCCTCGTGCGGGTAGGGCGTGACGCGCACCTGGCGCTGCACGAACTCGCTGGGCTTCAGCGACATTTTCTGCAGCCGCTCCTCGTTGCGATAGAAGGCGTTGTGCGCGCTGTCCATGTTGCGCATCCAGCCCGGCACCCACGACGCACCTTGTTCGATGACGCCGAATTTCAACGCCGGGAAACGGTCGAGCACGCGGTCGACGACCAGGGCCGTCAGCGCCTTCATCGGCGGATAGGCGATCGCCATGTAATCGATCGACTTGAAATTATCGTCGCCGCCATGGAAGTCGGGCACCGGCGGCAGGCCGTTGTTGAACCAGGCCTCTTCCAGAAGCTTGCCGCCGCCGCCGACATGGAAAACGATCGGCAGGCCGGCTTCCTGCGCGATGGCCCACAGCGGATCGAAGCCGATATGGCTGGGCGAATGGCCGTCGGGGCAGCGCGACGGGATCATCAGCGCCTTGGCGCCGAGCTCGATCGCCTTGCGCGCGGCCTGCGCGGTGCGCTCGAAGTCGACCAGCGGGACATAGCCGGTCGGCAGCAGACGCCGGTCGACCGAGCAGAACTCGACCATGTGGCGCGTATGGGCGCGCGCCACGGCATAGGTCAGCTCGACGTCGGATCCGCCTTCCAGCACCGACGAGTAGTTGAGCAGCGCGGTGGTGAACATGAGCTGGCTGGCGAAGCCCAGCAGGTCGATCGAGCGCGGACGGTCCTGACGGTTCGATGAACCCAACGCCTCCCAGTTCTTGCGCAGCATGATCTGCGCCTCGTCGAAATCCTGCGCCGGCCCAGCCGTGTCCGTGTCTGCCTTGAGGCGCGTGCTGTGGAAGCCTTCGTGGCGCGGAAACAGGACCTGGTCGGTGACCGCGGCGCGATGCCGGGCCTCCAGATGTTCCTCGAGGAAGCCGGGCACTTCCATGATGTGCGCATCGGCGTCGTGAATGACGCGGCCGCTGGCGTAGGGCATCGTCTCCTCCAATTCCTTGTCGTTTTGCGAGAGCTTACCATGAGCCAGGACATTTCCCATGCCGTGCAGACCCTCCTCGACGCGCGCCGCACCGGCCGCCAGGCGACGCCACCGTTTGCCTTGAAGGACCGCGCTGCGGTCTATGCGATCCAGGACGGCGTCGCCGCAGCCACCGGCCCGGTGGCGGGCTGGAAGGTCGGCGCGCGCACGCCGACCGCCGAGCCCAATCCCGCGCCGCTGCTGGCCGGCGCGCTGGTGCCGTCGCCGGCGCGCTTCGACGGCAGGGCGATGCACATGATCGGCGTGGAGGTCGAGATTTCCTTCCGCATCGCGCGCGACATCGCTGCCCGCGCCGCGCCGGTCGAACGCGAGGAGGCGCTTGCGGCCGTCGGCGACGCCTTCGTCGGCATGGAGATCGTCGACACGCGCCTCGCCGACTTCAAGAACGCCGATCCGGACTGGCTGCTGGCCGACAACCAGATGAACCACGCGCTGGTCGTTGGTGACGCGATCGGCAACTGGAGGGCGCTCGACTGGCCGAAACTGCAGGTGAGACTGATGGTCGACGGCAAGACGATCGCCGACCAGAAAGGTGGCTTGGGCGCCGTCGATCCGGTGCGTCCGCTCGCCTGGATGATCGACCATGCCGTTCGTCATCGCGGGGGCCTTCGCGCCGGCCAGGCGATCACCACCGGCTCCTGGACCGGACTTCTCTACTTTCCGCCCGGTTCGCAAGCGCGCGGTGAATTCGTTGGCCTCGGTGCCGTCGAGGCGAGTTTCTGAGCCTTGTCATCCTGAGCCCAGCGAAGGATCTCTCGCTCGCCAGGAAGTGCGCTGTTCGATCCGCAAGGTCCTTCGCTCACGCTCAGGACGACAGGTCATGATGCTTCGGCCGCAGCCGTAACAACGGCGCGCCTGCCGGCGGCAGTGTCGGGCGCATGACAAGTCTCGCTTCTCCCGCGCCCTTCTTCGGTCGCCGCGTCGTCGCGGCCGCTTTCGTGCTCGCCATGTTCGGCTGGGGCCTCGGCTTCTATGGCCCGCCCGTCTATCTCCAGTCCGTGCGCGAGGCACGCGACTGGTCGATCGTGCTGGTCTCGTCCGCCGTCACCCTGCATTTCCTGGTGGGTGCGGTGGTGGTCGCCAACCTGCCGTCGCTCTATCGTCGGTTCGGTCTGCCGGCGGTGACCAAGGCTGGCGCGGCCCTCCTGGCGCTGGGCATCGTCGGATGGGCGGTGGCGCAAGAGCCGTGGCAGCTCCTGCTCGCAAGCTTCCTGAGCGGGGCCGGCTGGGTGGCGATGGGCGCCGCCGCCGTCAACGCCATCGTGGCCCCGTGGTACGTGGTGCGGCGACCGGCGGCCCTGTCGATGGCCTATAACGGCGCCAGCATCGGCGGTGTCGTCTTTTCTCCATTGTGGGTTGCGGCTATCGCCGCCTTCGGCTTTCCCACCGCGGCGGCGGTCATCGGCGCGATCATGATCGTCGCCGTCTGGTTCCTCGCCGACCGGGTCTTCGCCCATACGCCACAGTCGCTGGGCCAGGTCCAGGACGGCGAGATCCTGACGCCCGTTGCCGGCACGACCGCAGCGGTGGAGCGCACCTTGCCGGGCGCGCTGCTGTGGCGTGACCGGCGCTTCCTCACCCTGGCCGCGGGCATGGCGCTCGGCCTGTTCGCGCAGATCGGCCTGATCGCCCATCTCTTCTCGCTGCTCGTGCCGGTGTTCGGTGGACCGGCGGCCGGCATCCTCATGGGATTGGCGACGGCGGCGGCGATTGCAGGAAGGACGATGGTCGGATGGCTGATGCCGCAAGGCAGCGACCGGCGGCTGGTCGCCTGCCTGAGCCATGTGGTCCAGATCGCCGGATCCCTGGCGCTGGTCTGCGCTGCTGGAACCGATGTGGCGTTGTTGGTGGCAGGTGTGCTGTTGTTCGGCGCGGGTATCGGCAACACGACGTCGCTGCCGCCGTTGATCGCGCAGGTCGAATTCAGCAGAGCCGACGTTCAGCGCGTCGTGCCGTTGATCGTGGCGGTCGGTCAGGGAACCTATGCATTCGCACCGGCGGCGTTCGGCTGGCTGCGGACGCTGTCACCAGCGGAAGGGATGCTGGTGTTCGTCGCGGCCGCCCTGATCCAGGCGGCCGCGATCGCACTCTTCCTCGTCGGAAGAAAGTCTTAGTAGTACCAGCCGGGATACGGGTAGCCGCCCCAAGGGCCCCAATCCCAGTCGTTCATCGCATTCTCGTCGGCCGTCATCTGCTGCTCGTCCGCCAGGTTCTTCTGGAAGACGTTGTTGCGATAGGTGCCGTAGGCCGCCGCGTTGCCGACATAGATGCACACGCAGACCGTCGGGTCCGGATAGACGTAGAACACCTGGCCGTTCTTGATCTCGCGCGAGAACTTGTGCGGCGGGAGGTTCTTGAAAGCGGCCTGACGCTGCGGGGTGTTCGCGGGCACGAACTTGAAGCCCGCCGCCACCATCATGTCTTCCTTGTTCGCGATCACCTGCTGCGGGTTCTGGCAGGCGGCGACGGCAGCGCCCATTCCAAGAACCAAAGAGAGAGTGGCAATCAGCTTCATTCACGTCCTCCGTATCATCGCTCTGTCAGGCGCCTGACCATTTGGGTGCCCGCTTTCCCAGGAAGGCCGCCATGCCCTCGCGGAAGTCGGCGCTACCGTAAGCCAGTCTGACGAGATCGTCGATGTTCTCGTCGCCCAGGCGCGCCTGCAGGCGGCGCAGCGCCTCCTTGGTGACCTGCATCGTGAGGGGGGCGTGGCCGGCAACGGTGTTCGCCAGCTCCTCGGCTCGGGCGAGCAGGGCTGCCTGGTCGGGCAGCAGCTCGCTGATCAGGCCGCAGGACAGCGCCGATGGCGCGTCCATCAGCTTGGCCAGCAGGACCATTTCCTTGACCCGCTGGGGGCCGATGAGGGCCGCCAGGCGGGCATAGTTGGCCATCGACAGGCAGTTGCCCAGGGTGCGCGCGATGGGGAAGCCGAACTGGGCGCTGGCCGACCCGATCCGCAGGTCGCAGACCGCCGCGATGGCCGCGCCGCCGCCGGTGCAGAAGCCGTGGATGGCGGCGATGGTCGGCACGGGGCAGCGTTCGATCTCACCCAGGATGCGGTCCATCTTGCGCTCGTAGGCGATTCCGTCCTCGCCGCTCTCGAAGCTCTGGAACTGGGCGATGTCGGTGCCGGCCGCAAAGGCCTTGTCGCCACCGCCGGTAACCACCAGGGCGCGGACCTCGCCGGTCTTGCCCACACGAGCGCAGATCTCGGCCAGACCCTCGTACATTGCGAAGGTGAGGGCGTTGCGCGCCTTGGGCCGGTTGAAGGTCACCCAGCCGATTTCGCCGCGCTTCTCGAAAAGCAGTTCTTCGGTCATGTCATCCAATGTTGCTGATTTGTGCGCCGCGACATCATCGTCTATGTCGCCCTGGGCCGCAAACGGGCATAGGCAGGTCATGGCACTCGAACGGCTTCTCAAGGGCTTCGCGGATTTCCGGGTTGGTTACTATCAGGAGCATCTCGACTTGTTCGAGAAGCTGGCGACGGAAGGCCAGTCGCCCAAGATCCTGATCATCGGCTGTTCCGATGCGCGGGTCGATCCGGGGATTCTCACCCAGACTCAGCCCGGTGACATCTTCACCGTGCGCAACGTGGCGGCGATGGTGCCGCCGGCCCAGATTCCGCCCGACGAGCGCCACCACGGCACCTCTGCCGCCATCGAGTTCGCCGTCCGCGGCCTCGGCGTCGAGCATATCGTGGTGCTGGGCCACGCGCTGTGCGGCGGCATCGGCGCGCTGGTCGACGGCAGCCGCGGCGCCTATGCGCATTACGACTATCTCTCGACCTGGACCAGCATCGCGCAGGAGACGCGCGACCTCGTCGTCGAGGAGCTGAAGGGCCGCCCGCGCGACGAGGTCGTGCGCGCGGTCGAACAGGCCGCCGTCGTGAACAGCGTGAGCAACCTGCTAGGCTATCGCTGGATCGAGGAGCGGGTGAAGGCGGGCACGCTGACCTTGCATGCCTGGTGGTTCAACCTGACGGTCGGCCAGCTCTACGCCTTCAACCCCGAAACGCTGAAGTTCGCGGCGGTCGAGGGCGTCAAGCTCGATGCCGCCGTGACCGGGGGCACGCCGCTCTCGGCCCTGAAGCCGGAATCCTTTGCCGCCGCCCTCGCGGGGAAGAAGCCGGCGTTCTGACACTTCATCTTACCGCCCCCGTCATACGGGGGAGGTGGCCCGGAGGGCCGGAGGGGGAGAGCCTCAGCCTGACTTCTTGCAGCCAAATCTGCGGGTTGCTTTCCCCCTCCCGACCTCCCCGTTTGACGGGGGAGGTGGACGAGATAGTTAAGCCGACAACGACTTGATCGCCGCGTCGACGCCGCCCGGGACGAACGGCACGCCCGAGGCCTTCATGGCGAGCTCGGTCGTGGCGAGGCAGCCCAGCAGCATCGGCTCGTTGAGGTCGCCCATGTGGCCGATGCGGAACATCTTGCCCATCATCTTGCCCAGCCCGCCGCCCAGCGACAGGTTGAAGCGATCGACGGCGGCCTTACGCATCGGGTCGGAGCTGACGCCCTCGGGCATCACGACCGCGGTCACCGAGTTCGAAAGCCGGTCTTCGTTTTGGCAGAAGAGCTGCGGGCCCTTGCCGTCGGAACCCCACACGCGCACCGCGGCGCGCGTTGCATCGGCGAGCCGGGCATGGCGCGCGAACACCGCATCCAGGCCTTCCTCCTCGAGCATCTTCAGCGATTCCTGCAGGCCGAAGAACATGTGAACGGGCGCGGTGCCGACGAACTTCTGCGGTGCGCGGCCGGTCATCATCTCCCAGCTCCAGTAGTGGCGCGGCGTCTTGGACTTGCGCGACACTTCCAGGGCCTTGTTGCTGACGCCGGTCATCGACATGCCGGTGGGCAGCATCAGGCCCTTCTGGCTGCCGCCGACGGTGAGGTCGATGCCCCAGGCGTCCATCTTGTATTCCATGCTGGCGAGCGAGGAGATCGTGTCGCTGAGCAGCAGCGCCGGGTGCTTGGCCTCGTCGATGGCGCGGCGCACCTCGGCCAGCGGCAGGACCATGCCGGTCGCGGTTTCGTTGTGGACGGTTAGGACCGCCTTGATCTTGTGTTCCTTGTCGGCGGCGAGGCGCTCGGCGATCCGCGAAATGTCGGCGCCCTGGCGCTGATCGGCGGGGATCGTCTCGACCTTGATGTCGAGATGGTTCGCCATCTCGGTCCAGCTCTCGGAGAAATAGCCAGTCTCGACCATCAGCACGGTCTCGCCGGGGGAGAACAGGTTGGCGAGGGCGGCTTCCCAGGCGCCGTGACCGGTCGAGGTATACATGAACAGATTCTGGTCGGTCTTGAGCACGCGCTTCACGCCGTTGTGGCAGGCGTGATGGATGGCCATGAACTCATCCGACATGAAATCGATTACGGGCCGGTCCATGGCGCGAAGCACACGGTCGGGAATGTTGGTCGGGCCGGGATTGTTGAAGAATTGACGGCCACGGGGCTTGGCGTTCACGGCGTTCCTCCACCTTTTAGATGGCGGACTGTGGCGCGAGGCCCTTGGCGAAACAAGCGAGACAAGCGATGCTCAGCCATTAGCTGGGTTGAGGGCAAGTATGACCGTGCAAGAGAAAGATTCATCGCAGACGAACTCTGCCGTCGTCGCCGACTACAAGGCGAAGACCGGAAAATCGGCGGCTCTGTTCGAGCGCGCCCACAAGGTGCTGCCGAGCGGCATCACCCACGATGCGCGCTACCTCGACCCCTATTCGATCCACGTCTCGCGCGCCGCGGGCCCGCGCAAGTGGGACGTCGACGGCAACGAGTATGTCGATTATTTCGGCGGCCACGGCGCCATGCTGCTCGGCCATTCGCATCCCGCCGTCGTCGAGGCGGTGAAGCGTCAGATCGAACTCGGCACGCATTACGGCTCCAGCCATGAACTCGAAGTGCGCTGGGCCGAGCTGGTGTGCGAGCTGACGCCCTGCGCCGAGCGCGTGCGCTTCACCGCGTCGGGTACCGAGGCCTCGCACATGGCGATCCGCCTCGCGCGCGCCCACACGGGCAAGGACAAGATCCTCCGCTTCATTGGCCACTTCCACGGCTGGCACGACCACGTGACCGCCGGTGCGGGTGCGACCTATGACGGCGGCACGACCCCCGGCGTACCGCAGGAGGTGAGCTCGCTGTCGATCGTCATGCCGAGCAGCGACGTCGCCGCGGTCGTGAAGGTGATCGAGGAGCGCGACGATATCGCGGCCGTCATGTTCGAGCCGTCGGGCGCGTCGTGGGGCCAGGTGCCGCTGCCGCCGGGCTTCATCCAGGCGGTGCGCGACGCCACGGCCAAGAAGGGCGTCGTCATGCTGATGGACGAAGTCATCACCGGCTATCGCTGGTCCTCGGGCGGCGCGCAGAAGGCGTTCGGCATCACGCCGGATCTCTGCATCCAGGCCAAGATCGTGGCCGGCGGCCTGCCGGGCGGCGCGGTCTCGGGCAAGCGCGAAATCATGGACCGCATCGATCATGTCGCGACCGCGGCCCGCAAGATCGAGCGCATCCTCCATCCCGGCACCTTCAACGCCAATCCCCTGTCGGCCGCCGCAGCCGTCACCGCGCTGTCGCTGGTACGCGATGAGGACCTCGCCGAGAAGGCCAACAAGACGGCGGCCGAACTGCGCGCGGCACTGACCGAGGTGCTGGTCCAGGAAGGCGTGCCGTGGGGCATCTACGGCCAGAGCTCGACCTTCCTGATCTATCCCAATCCGTTCGGCGATCCGATCGATCCCGCGACCTTCGATCCGCACAAAGTGCCGATCGAGAAGCTCAAGGGCGCTCGCGCCGCGGGGCCGCTCACCGGCAAGATCCGCATGGGCCTGATGACCCATGGCGTCGACGTCATGGGCTCGCCCGGCGGCTTCGTCTCGGCCATGCACGGCGGCGCGGAGATCGAGAAGACGGTCCACGCGCTGCGCCAGACGGTGCGGGCACTGAAGGCCGAGCGCGAAGTGAAGGCGGCTTAGCGCCTTTCTTTCTCCTCCTCCCCCGTCTTACGGGGGAGGCCGGGAGGGGGAGAGCAACGGGACAATGCCTCCGGGAGAGAGACATCATGTACGGATTGACCAAGCCCGTTCGCGCGACCGAGTTCACGCGGTTGCCGGACAGGTTCCGCAAGCCCTCGCGCACCGCGTGGGGCGATGCCAATGCGGTGGGGCAGTTGCTCGATTCCTTCCTCGAAGGGCCGAGCTTCGACCGCGCGGGCAATCTCTACGTCACCGACATTCCGTTCGGGCGCATCTTCCGGATCTCCCCGGCGGGCGAGTGGACGCTGGTGACGGAGTATGACGGCTGGCCGAACGGTCTGAAGATCCACAAGGACGGCCGTATCTTCATCACCGATTACAAGCGCGGCATCGTCCTGCTCGATCCCGACACCGGCACGGTGACACCACTGCTCGAGACGCGCGGCTCGGAGAGCTTCAAGGGCGTGAACGACCTGTTCTTTGCCGGCAACGGCGATCTCTTTTTCACCGATCAGGGCCAGACCGGCCTGCACGACCCGACGGGCCGCGTCTATCGCTACGACACGGCGGGCAGGCTCACGATGCTGGTGAACACCGTGCCCAGTCCCAACGGGCTGGTGATGAACAAGGCCGAGACCGTCCTCTATGTCGGCGTCACGCGCGGCAATGCGGTGTGGCGCCTTCCGCTGATGGGCGACGGTACGGCCAGCAAGGTCGGGCTGTTCATCCAGATGAGCGGCGGCCATGCCGGTCCCGACGGCATGGCGCTGGACGAGGAGGGCGGGCTGGTGATCGCCCATCCCAGCACCACGGCCTGGCGTTTCGATTCCCTCGGGCGGCCGACGCATCACGTCGAGTGCGGCGACGACATCTACTGCACCAACGTCGCCTTCTCCGGCCACGATCTCTTTGTCGTGGTGTCGCGTCGCAGCGAGAAGGTCGAGGCCGGAACCATCCTCAAGGCCACGATGCCGGTGCCCGGCAAGACCATGTTCAGTCACGCCTGATGCTGACCATCGGCAAGCTCGAACCGTCCGACCGCGCGGCGTGGGAAGTGCTGTTCCGCGGCTACATGGATTTCTATGAGCGCACGCTGCCTCAGGCGATGTACGACCGCGCCTGGAACGAATTCGCCAAGGACACGCGCATGCACGCGCTGGGCGCCCGGTTCGACGGTCGCCTGGTCGGCATCACGCACTTCCTGATCCACGCCAACACGTCGTCCGACGATGTCTGTTACCTGCAGGACCTTTTCACCGCAGCCGAGGTGCGCGGCAAGGGCGTGGCACGGGCGCTCATCCAGGCCGTCGCCGACTGGGCGAAGGCGCAAGGCTGTCCGCGCCTCTACTGGCAGACGCAGGCCAGCAACACGACAGCGCGGCTCCTCTACGACAAGATGGCCGTGAACCGCGGCTTCATCCGCTACGATATCGAGCTGGCTTAGCGCCGGCCCTTGCCGATGTAGGCAATGGCCTCGATCTCGACGAGGATTTCGGGCGCGGCGAGGGCACTCACTTCCACGAGGGTGGAAGCGGGAAAGTCGCCGGTGAAGAATTCGCGCCTTGCTTCCCAGACCTTGGTGTTGTGGGCGATCCGGGTGAGGAAGACCGTGATCTTCACCACGTCGGACATGGCGCCGCCGGCCGCCTCGATCAGCGACTTGATCTTGCCGAAGATGACCTTGGCCTGGGCGTATTCGTCCATCCGGCCCAGCGCCCCGGGATCGCCGCCGCGCGCGGTCATGCCGGAGACATAGGCGACGCCGTCGACCACGAGGCAGTTCGACCAGCGCTCGGGCGGCGGCTCGGCGACGTCGGGCGAGGTCACGCGGCGGATGGTCATGCGGTCTCTTCCTTCAGTTTGCTATCCGGGCTTGGCCCCCGATGCTTTCACGACCGGCGTCCACTTGTCGATCTCGTCCTGGATGAAGCGTGTCACCTCGGCCGGCGTCATGGTGCTGCCCTCGGCGCCGATCTCCTCCCAGCGCTTGATGACGGCCGGTTCCTTCAGCACGGCCTGCATCTCGGTCGCGAGGCGATCGACGATCGGCTGCGGTGTCTTCGCCGGTACGGAGATGCCGAACCAGGAATAGGAGATCAGGTCCGGGTAGCCCAGTTCCTTCATCGTCGGGACGTCGGGAAAGGCGGGGCTGCGCGTCTCGCCGCTCACCGCCAGCGCATTCACCTTGCCGGCCTTGATATGAGGCGCGGCAGAGGGCAGCGAGTCGAACATCACCGGCACGTTGCCCGCGATCGTGTCGATCATGGCCGGTCCGGCGCCGCGATAGGGAACGTGGACGAGCTCCGCGCTGATCACCTGCGCAAGACGCGCGCCCAGCAGATGGTTGCTCGAGCCGGCACCCGAGGTCGCGTAGGAGACCTTGCCGGGATTGGCCTTGGCGTAGTCGACGAACTCCTTGAAGGTCTTGGCTTGGAAATTCGGATTGGCGACCAGGACGCTGGGATTGGTCGAGGCGATGGAGACATGGATGAAGTCGCCCATCGGATCGAAGTCGCCGCCGCCATAGAGCGTCGGCGAAATCGACAGGCCGGAGATCACCGACATCAGCAGCGTGTAGCCGTCGGGCGGTGCCTTGGCCACGATCGCCGTGCCGACCATCGCGCCCTTGCCGGGCTTGTTGTCGACGATGATGTTCTGGCCGAGCCTCTGGCCGAGATACTCGGCCACCATGCGGGCCACGACATCGGTGGTGCCGCCGGGCGCGTAGGGCACGACGAGCTTGATGGGCTTGCTGGGCCATGGCGCCGCCTGGCCCGAAGTCTGGGCGGCGGCGGGGGTGGCGGCGACGGCGAGCGTCGCGGCGACGAAGGAGCGGCGGTTGAGCATGTGCGGAGTATACTCGGGCCATGAGCGATCCCAAGGTCCTGTTCTCTGCCCTTTTCGAACCGCGACGTGTCGCGCTGATCGGCGCCTCGTCGGATGTCACCAAAACGACATCTCGGCCGCAACGCTTCCTGCGCAAGCATGGCTTCGCCGGCGAGATCCTGCCGGTCAATCCGTCGCGCAGCGAAATACTGGGTGAGGCCGCCTACAAGGACCTCGACTCGATCCCGGGCGATATCGATCACGCCTACATCCTGCTCAACGGCGCGGCTGCGGTGCGCGCTCTGGCCGAGTGCGGCCGGCGCGGCGTCAGGGTGGCGTCGATCCTGGCCGGCGGCTTCGCGGATGCAGGCGCAGCCGGCGCCTCGCTGCAGGACGAACTCTCGAAGGTCGTGCGCGAGACCGGCATTCGCCTGGTCGGTCCCAACAGCATCGGCACGGTCAGCACCGATCCCGCCGTCGCGCTCACGGCCAATGCCGCCTTCGCCGTGGACAGGCTGCGCACCGGCAGCTGGGCCGTCGTCAGCCAGAGCGGCAGCCTGATCGGCGCATTGCTGTCGCGGGCCGATGCGCGCGGCATCGGCTTCTCGCGCCTGATCTCGGTCGGCAACGAAGTCGACCTCGCGGTCGGCGAAATCGCCGACCTGCTGGTCGACGATCCGAAGACCAAAGCCATCCTGCTGTTCATGGAAACGCTTCGCGATGGCGAGCGGCTGGCGCGCGCGGCGCGCCGGGCCTACGAAGCGGGCAAGCCGGTGATCGCCTACAAGCTCGGGCGCTCCGAGATCGGCCAGGAGCTCGCGAAGTCGCACACCGGAGCCATCGCCGGTTCCGATGCGACCTTCGATGCCTTCTGCCGCCGTCACGGCATCAGCCGCGTCTCGATGTTCGAATCGCTGATCGACGTGCCGTCGCTGCTGGTCGGCCACGCAAAGTCGAGAACTGGGGGCCGAAGGGTCGCGGTGGCGACCACGACGGGCGGCGGCGCGGCGATGGTGGTCGACAGCATGGCGATGGCCGGTCTCGACATCGTCGGGCCACCCTGCAACCTCGTCGAGTGGTTGAAGCCGCTCGGCATCGCGGCCGGCGACGGCAAGCTCGTGGATCTCACCCTGGCCGGGGCCAAGCCGGAGATCGTGGCGGGCACGATCGAGCGGCTGCTGGCCGACGACGGCAACGATGCCGCGATCTTCGTGGTCGGTTCCTCGGCCCAGTTCAATCCCGAGCTCGCGGTCGAGCCGTTGCTGCGCTTTGCCGGATCGGCAAAGCCGTTCGCCGTGGCGTTGACGCCGTCGGCCGAGACGTCGCTGGCACTGCTGACGGCGGCCGGCGTGCCGGCCTTTCGCCATCCCGAATCCTGTGCCGAGGCGATGGCACTCTGCCTGCTGCGCATGCCGCCCCAACCCGTGCCGCGTCTTGCCGAGCCATCGATCAACGCGCTCGCCGCGCTGGAAGCCGGTCGTGCGTCCGGCTTCGACGAGCGCCGTGCTGCCGACTTGTTCGCGGCGCTCGGCGTGCCGATGGCGAAGTCCCTGGCCGTACCGGATGCCCGGCGGGTTGCCGCCGCTGTCAGCGAGGTCGGGACACCGGTCGTGCTGAAGATCCTGTCGGCTGACATCCTGCACAAGACCGAAGCGGGCGGCGTGGCTCTCGGCATCCCCGATGCGCCGACCGCCGCCGTCGCCGCGCGCGAAATCGAGAAGCGGGTGAAAGCCCATGCGCCGGCGGCGCGGCTGCAGGGGTTCCTCGTGCAGAAGATGGAGCGCGGGCTCGTCGAGGTGATCCTGGGCTACCGCCGCGATCCGCTGGTGGGGCCTACCGTCACCGTGGGCCTCGGCGGTGTGTTGGCCGAGATCTACAAAGACGCCTCGACACGCCTCGCGCCGGTCGACGAAAACGAAGCGCTGCAGATGATTGCCGAGGTCAAGGGCCTGGCGACCATCCGCGGCTATCGCAACCTGCCGAAGGGCGACGTCGCCGCGCTTGCAAAGACGATCGCCGCGTTCTCCGCACTGGCCCACAGGCAGTTCGCCCAGGTGGCCGAGGCGGAGATCAATCCGCTGCTGGTGAAGCGCGAAGGCGAGGGTGTCGTCGCCGTCGATGGGCTGGTTGTACTGAGTTAAAAAATCACGTCGTCTCGACCGAAGCCTCGCGCAGCGAGGCGCAGCGGAGAGTCCTTCCCTTAACCAAAAGCCGGCTATTCGTAGAGCGAAGGTCTCTCCGCTACGCGCCTTCGGCGCTTCGGTCGAGACAACGGCTCTTCATGGCGGGTTTCAATGCTTCGCAACCGCGGGCCTGTCCATGAGCTGGCGGAAATCGTCGAGCACGAAGTACGTGTTCTGCAGCTTGTCGATCTCGTAGGGACGGTTCATCGCCACGGTCGCATCGAAGGGAACCCGCTGGACGCCTTCGCCCTCGATCGCGTGCTTCACTTCGGCGGCCGAGGACAGAATGCCGGCGCCATAGGCTTTCAATCCCTGAGGCGTGCGGATCAGGCCGAACTCGACGGTGAACCAGTAGAGGCGCGCCAGCACATGCACGTTAGGGCCCGCCTCGACGCCCCGTCGGCCATAGTCCTGCATGTAGTCGGCGAACACCGCGTTGGTGAGCAGCGGCACATGGCCGAAGAAGTCGTGGAACAGGTCGGGCTCGACCAGATAGTCGATCTCCTCGCGCTTGCGGATCCAGACCGTCACCGGGAAGCGGCGATGGGCGAGATGGTCGTAGAAGGCCGCATCGGGGATCAGTCCGGGCACGCCGACGATGCGCCAGCCCGTGAGCGCCTCCAGCCGCGAATTCACCGCCGCGAAATCGGGGATGGTGTCGCCCAGCCCGATCGCCTCGAGCCCCTCCAGGAACTCCGCGCAGGCATATCGTTCGGCCAGGGCGCGCTGGCGCTCGACCAACAGCCGCCACACGGCCTGATCCTCTTCGGAATGCAGGTCGGGATGCTGCGGCACCGTCCAGTCCGGCGCCATGCCGGCATAGTCGCCACGCAGGTTCTCGAGGGGGGCGATGTTCATACGCCCAATATGGGGCCGGACGTCTGGTGAATCCCGGCGAAGTTGGGCTTCGAGTGGTCTGTCTTTAGAGATATCATCTCGAAATTCTGCATTCCCGAGAGAATATCCCCATGATTGAGCTGGATGACATCGACAGGCGCATCGTGGCCACCCTGCAGTCCGAGGGCCGGCTGCCGATGGTCGACCTCGCCGAGCGCGTGGGCCTGTCGCCGACACCCTGCCAGCGGCGCGTGAAGCGGTTGGAAGAAGAGGGGGTGATCGCGCGCTATGCCGCTCTGGTCTCGCCGCCGGCCCTCGGGCTCGCTCTCCAGGCGATGGTGCAGGTGACGCTCGACGATCACTCGGAGAAGACCGTCGAGGCCTTCGAAGCGGCGATCCGCGCCCGCCCCGAGGTGGTGGCCTGTTATGCCGTGACCGGCGACATGGATTTCCTGCTCCATATCCTGGCGCCGGACCTCGCGAGCTTCAGCGAATTCGCTATGAAGGCGCTGCTGCGCATGCCCGGAGTCCGCGGCACGCGCTCCTCCTTCATCATGCAGGCGGTGAAGAGCGACCTCGCCTGGGCGCCTCAGGCTCCGCCCAACACACGCAGATAGACCGGCCGGTCGATGTTGCCGCCGCTCAGGATCAGGCCGACCCTCTGCCCCGCGACCCGGTCGCGCTCCTGCAGGAGCGCCGCGAGCGCGGCGGCGCCGGCGCCCTCCGTGAGCTGGTGCGTGTCCTCGTAGTAGGCTCGCATGGCGGCCCCGATCTCGGCATCGCTCACCTGCACGATGCGATCCGCGCCCTTCAGGATGACCTCGAGCGCCTCCGCGTCGGGGCCGCGTACGGCCATGCCGTCGGCCATCGTGTCGGCGCTGTTGGTCGCCACGACGTTGCCGGCCGCGAACGACAGGGCATAGGCCGGCGCCTCGGTCGAAACGACCCCGACCACCTTCGTTTTGAGTCCGAGCGCGTCGCGGGCGGCGATCGTGCCGCAGATGCCGGAGCCCAGCCCGATCGGCACATAGACCGTGTCGAGCGGCGGCGCGGCGCGGAACAGCTCGAGCGCGTAGGTGGCGACGCCCGCCACGAGGTCGCGATGGAAGGACGGCACCATGACGAGGTCACGCTCGCCCGCCAGCTTCAGGGCCGCGTCCTTGGCGGCATCGAAATCGTGACCGGCCTCGATGAGTTGGGCCCCGAAGGCGCGCATGGCGGCATTCTTCTCGACGGAATTGCCCTGGGGCACGACGATCGTGGCGGTGATCCCGTTGCGCGCCGCCGCCAGCGCGATGCTCTGGCCGTGATTGCCGCGGGTCGCGCTGATGACGCCACGGGTGCGGGGCGACCGGCGCTTCAGCCGGTCCATGAAAACCAGCCCGCCGCGCACCTTGAAGGCGCCGGTCGGGGTGTGGTTCTCGTGCTTGACCCAGGTTTCGCAGCCGGTGCGCAACGCGAGGAGGGGCCAGGCATACTGTGCGGTGGGCGGCATGGCGTCCTGCACGATGACGGCAGCCGATTCGATCTCGTCGAGAGACAACATGCTTCTACTCTGGTCTAAGATGGCCGCGGTTCCAACCGGAGTACCCCATGCCTGTCCTGCCGCGCGCACTCGAAATCCAGGGCGAGATCTCGGCAATCCGCCGTGACATCCACGCCCATCCCGAACTCGCCTTCGAGGAAAACCGCACGTCCGACGTGGTCGCGGCCAAGCTGGAGGAATGGGGCCTGGAAGTGACGCGCGGCCTGGGCAAGACTGGCCTGGTCGGCACCCTGCGCAAGGGCAATTCGCTGAAGTCCATCGGGCTGCGCGCCGACATGGACTGCCTGCCGATGGACGAAGCCAACGATTTCGCGCACCGGTCGACCAGTCCCGGCCGCATGCACGCCTGCGGCCATGACGGTCATACCGCCATGCTGCTGGGCGCCGCAAAGATGCTCAGCGAGACGCGCAATTTCGAGGGCGCCGTCCACTTCATCTTCCAGCCGGCCGAAGAGGGCGGTGGCGGCGCCAAGGTGATGATCGAGGACGGGTTGTTCGAGAAGTTCCCCTGCGACGCCGTTTTCGCGATCCACAACAAGCCCGGCGTCCCGGTCGGCCACATCGTCACCAAGGGCGGCCCGCTGCTGGCGGCCGCCGATCGCTGGGACATCCGCATCACCGGCAGGGGCGGCCATGCCGCCCATCCGCATTCGACGCTCGATCCCATGGTCGTCGGCGCCAATATCGTCATGGCGCTCCAGACCATCGTCTCGCGCAACATCGATCCGATCGATGCCGGCGTCGTGACCGTCGGCTTCTTCCATGCGGGCTCCGCCTACAACGTCATTCCGGGCGACGCGCATATCGGCGGCACGACGCGGACCACGACGCCCGCGAACCGCGAGCTGGTGAAGCGGCGCATCGACGAGATCTGCGAGGGGGCCGCCCGGATGCACGGGGTCAAGATCGAGGTCGAGCACAAGCCGGGCTATCCGCCGACGGTGAACGATGTCGAGCAGGCCCGTTTTGCCGCCGATGTTGCGGCCGGGGTCTGTGGTGAACACGCGGTCGAGGACAATACCCGGCCCAGCATGGGCGCCGAGGACTTCTCCTACATGCTGGAGAAGGTGCCGGGCGCCATGGTGTGGTTGGGCAACGGCGGTGGTCCCGGGACGGTCAGCCTGCATAACTCGCGCTATGACTTCAACGACATGGCCATCCCGTTCGGCGTGAGCTTCTTCGTGCGTACCGTCGAGCGCTTTCTCGACCCGAAGGCGGCCTAGAACGAACGGACGCGGACGAGGCACATGGAATTCTTCCGCGTCTATGGCCGTGTGATCGGCCTGCTCCGGGCCGAGAAGGGCCTGGCCATCACGCTGGCCATTGCGAACATCGCGGTGGCCGGCCTGCAATTCTATGAACCGGTGTTGTTCGGCAAGGTGATCGACCTGCTGAGCAACGCGCGCGACCGGCCGGTCGACCTCCTGTGGCGCGATGCGCGCGAGATCCTGGGACTCTGGGCGCTGGTGGGCATCGGCGGCATCGTGGCCAACATGGTGGTCTCGCTGCAGGCCGACCGGATGGCCCATCGCCGCCGCCTGGGCGCGATGGCGACCTATTTCCAGCATCTGCTGATGCTGCCGTTCTCGTTCCACAACGCGCAGCATTCCGGCCGGCTGATCAAGATCATGCTGACCGGCGTCGATAACCTGTTCGGCATCTGGCTGTCCTTCTTCCGCGAGAACCTGGCGACCCTGGTGGCGCTGTTCGTCATGCTGCCGCTCAGCCTTTTCATGAACTGGCGGCTGGGCCTGCTGCTGCTGGTCCTGATCCTGTTCTTCGCCGTGACCAATGTCTGGGTGGTGAGTCGCACCGACCGGCTGCAGAAGGAGGTCGAGGACCTGCACAGCGAGCTGGCGGGCCGGGCGGGCGACGCCCTGGGCAACATCAGCCTCATCCAGAGCTTCGTACGGCTGGGCGCCGAGACCAGCGAGATGCACCGCATCATCGGCCAGACGCTGCAGGCGCAGTTCCCGGTGCTCAACTGGTGGGCGCTGCTGTCGGTGATGACGCGTGCTGCCTCGACGGTCACCGTGATCGCGATCTTCGTGCTCGGCACCTGGCTCTATACGCGCGGCGAGGCAACGGTCGGCGAGATCGTGAGCTTCATGGGCTTCGCCACCATGCTGATTGGCCGCATGGACCAGGCTTCGGGCTTCGTCAGCCGCATCTTCTTCCAGATGCCGTCGTTGGGCGATTTCTTTCGCGTGCTGGATTCGCAGTCGAGCGTGCCGGACAAGCCGAACGGTATCGACATCGGGCGTGCGCGGGGCGATGTCGAGTTCGACGACATCAACTTCTCCTATGACGGCAAGCGCCCGGCGCTTGTGCATTTTTCGCTCAAGGTGCCGGCCGGCGCGACAGTGGCGTTCGTCGGCCCGACAGGCGCTGGCAAGAGCACCGCACTGTCGCTGCTGCACCGCATGTGGGACGCCCAGTCGGGCGTGATCCGCATCGACGGCGTCGACCATCGCGACATCAAGCTGGAATCGCTGCGCCGGAACATCGGCGTGGTGTTCCAGGACAGCACCTTGTTCTACCGCTCGATCGCCGACAATCTGCGCATCGGCAAGCCCGACGCCACCCAGGCCGAGCTGGAGGAGGCCGCCAAGCTCGCCGAGGCGCACGACTTCATCATGCGCCAGCCGCAGGGCTACGAGACGCTGGTGGGCGAACGCGGCACCACCTTGTCGGGCGGTGAACGCCAGCGCCTGGCGATCGCCCGCGCGCTCCTCAAGAATCCGCCGATCCTGATCCTCGACGAGGCGACCAGCGCGCTCGACTCGGTCACCGAGGCCCGCATCCAGAAGGCGCTGAAGATCCTGATGCAGGGCCGCACGACCTTCGTCATCGCCCATCGCCTCTCGACCATCCGCGATGCCGATCAGGTCGTCGTGTTCGAACACGGGCGAGTCGTCGAGCAGGGCGGCTATCAGGCGTTGCTCGCCCAGGGCGGTGCCTTCGCCCGGCTGGTGGCGACGCAGCAGGCTGGCATAGAATCTGCCTGATATCCCCTTGGCGGGCGTGAAATGTCCGCCTAAGAGTCGCCGAGCAGGGAACTCAGGGGGATCAAGAACATGAGCAAATTCGCCAAGATGCTGGGCAGTGCGGCCGCGGTCGCGCTGGCGCTCGGGAGCCTCCCGGCCAATGCCCAAACCGCGATCAAGTTCACCCTGGACTGGGTCTTCCAGGGCCCGACCTCGCCGTTCCTGGTGGCGCTGGAGAAGGGCTATTACAAGGCCGAGGGCCTCGACGTCACGATGGACCCCGGCCAGGGCTCGGCCGGCGCGGTGCAGCGCGTGGCCACGGGTGCCTACCAGATCGGCTTCGCCGACGTGAATTCGACCATCGAGTACAACGCCAAGAACCCGGGCAAGGAAGTGCTCTGCGTGTTCATGGTCTACGACTTCGCGCCGTTCGGCGTCTATGCCCTGAAGAAGAGCGGCATCAAGACGCCGAAGGACCTCGAGGGCAAGAAGCTCGGCGCCCCGGTGTTCGACGCCAGCTTCCGCCTGTTCCCGGCCTTCGCCAAGAAGAACGGCATCACCAAGTGGGAGCACGTCAACCTGACGCCCCAGCTGCGCGAGCAGAGCCTGGTCCAGGGCACTGTCGACTTCATCTCCGGCCACTATTTCTCGTCGATGCTCGACCTCAAGGCGCGGGGCGTGGCCTTCGAGGACATCGTGGCCATGCGCTTCGTCGACTTCGGCATGGACGTCTACGGCAACGGCATCGTCATCTCGGCCGACATGATCAAGAACGAAAAGGCCGTGAAGGGCTTCCTCGCGGCCACGGTGAAAGGCTGGAAGGACGTGATCGCCAACCCGCAACTCGGCATTGCCGCCGCCAAGAAGCGCGATCCGCTGATCGACGAGAAGCTTGAAATGGAGCGTCTGCAGATCTCGCTGGAGACCAACATCCTGACGCCCTACGTGAAGGCCAACGGGATGGGCGACGTCGACCCGGCCCGCTTCGCCCGCGCCGTGAAGGACGTGTCCGAGGCCTTCGGTCTGCCGAACGCGCCGGCGCCCGACAAGGTGTTCAGCAACGCCTACCTGCCGCCCAAGGCCGACCGGATGGTCGCCAAGTAGAAGCAAACTCCTCCCTCGTCACACGGGGGAGGTGCCCGAAGGGCGGAGGGGGAAGGCAGCACCATGGGTTTCACACTCAAGACAATCATGTTGTTGCTCTCGACCTCCCTTTCCCTCCCCCGTAAGACGGGGGAGGGGAGGATTTAAATGGCCTTCGTCGATCTCAAGGGCGTCAGCCTCACCTACCGGCTGGGCAAGGACACCACCCTGGCCCTGGCCGATGCGACCTTCGGCATCGAGAAGGGCGAGTTCATTGCCGTGGTCGGTCCGTCGGGCTGCGGCAAGTCCACCATCATGAAACTGGTCACGGGCCTGCTGCCGCCGTCGGGCGGCGAGGTGCGGGTGAACGGCGCGAAGGTGACGGGACCGATCAAGGGCGTCGGCATGGCGTTCCAGAATCCGACCCTGATGCCGTGGCGCACGACCATGAACAACATCCTCCTGCCCATGGAGGTGGTCGAGCCGCACAAGCGCCGCTTCCGCAGCCACCGCGCGGAGTATGTCGAGCGGGCGATGAAGCTCCTGAAGACGGTCGGTCTCACGGATTTCGCCGACAAGTATCCCTGGCAGCTCTCGGGCGGCATGCAGCAGCGCTCGAACCTGTGCCGTGCGCTGATCCACGAGCCCGAGCTCCTGATGCTCGACGAGCCGTTCGGCGCGCTCGACGCCTTCACGCGCGAGGAGCTGTGGGGCGTCATGCAGGCGCTGTGGCTGGAGAAGCGTTTCACCGGCGTGCTGGTGACGCACGACCTGCGCGAGGCGGTCTATCTCGCCGACACGGTCTACGTGATGAGCCGCCGGCCCGGCCGCATCGTGCTGGCCAAGAAGATCGACCTCCCGCGGCCGCGGACCCTGGAGACGACCTTCGAGCCGCACTTCGTCGACATCGTCCACGAGCTGCGCGACCGCATTCACCAGGAGCACGCGCCATGAGCGACCTGCGGCGCGAGGCGCTGAGGCATGCCATGCCCTGGCTGGTCCTGGCGGGCCTGCTGATCATCTGGGAAGTCTGCTGCATCGTCTTCCAGGTGCCGGAGATCATCCTGCCCAAGCCGACCAAGATCTTCGCGGTCTTCGTCCAGCGTTTCGACGTCCTGATGGCCTATTGCTGGGACACGCTGTGGACCACGACGATCGGCTTCCTGCTGGCGATTGCGTTCGGCCTGCTGCTCGGCCTCGCGGTCGGCGCCTCGCCCTTCATCTATTCCGGCCTCTATCCGCTGCTGATCGCCTTCAACGCGATCCCCAAGGTGGCGATCGTGCCGATCCTGATGATCTGGGTCGGCGTCGGCTCGCTGCCGGCGGTCATTACCGCCTTCGTGATCAGTTTCTTCCCGATCGTGGTGAATGTCGCGACCGGGCTTGCCACCATCGAACCGGAGATGCGCGACGTGCTGCGCAGCCTCGGTGCCACGCGGCTCGAAATCCTGACCAAGGTCGGCATCCCGCGCGCCATGCCCTACCTGTTCGCCAGCCTCAAGGTGGCGATCACGCTCGCCTTCATCGGCTCGGTGATTTCCGAGACGGTGGGCGGCAACAACGGCATCGGCTTCCTGATGCTCTCGGCCAGCGCCCGCAATGACGCGCCCACGACCTTCGCCGGCCTGTTCGCCATCGCCATCATGGGCGTCGCCATGTACGCGGTCTGCGCCATGGTCGAGAAGCGCATGACCCGCTGGGCCTTCCGCGGCGAGATCGTCGCCTAGCAGTCCATCGCGCAGGGGCTAGGCGAAAAGAAACGGTCTGGCACCGCGTGGCGCATCGTAATAGATGACATCCCCTTCGCGCCTCCTGGGGATCAACATGCTCGCGTGCGGACTGGATTTCGGAACGTCGAACTCGGCGATCGGCGTGATGCGCAACGGCGTGGCCGAGCTGGCGCCCATCGAGGCGGACAGCACGCTGATGCCCAGCGCGGTGTTCTTCGATTACGAAACCAAGGGCCGGGTCGTGCTCGGCAATGCCGCCATCGCGGCCTATGTCGAGCAGACCGAGGGCCGGCTGATGCGGGCGCTGAAGTCGATCCTGGGCTCGCCCCTGATCGACGAGGAGACGAGCCTTGGCGGCCGCAAGGTGCCGCTCACCCATGTCGTCGAGATCTTCGTCCGGAACCTGAAATCCAAGGCGGAAGAATTCGCCGGCCAGGAGATCGCCTCCGTGGTGCTGGGTCGTCCGGTGCGTTTTGTCGACGACGACGACCAGGCCGATGCGCGCGCGCAAGCCGTGCTGGAACGTGTGGCGCGGCAGGCCGGCTTCCGCGAGATCGCCTTCGCCTACGAACCCATCGCCGCCGCGCATCACTACGAGCAGACCGTAGCGCGCGAGGAGCTGGTGCTGATCGCCGACATCGGCGGCGGCACGAGCGACTTCTCGATCGTGCGCGTCGGCCCCGAGCGACGCGGGCGGGCGGATCGCAGCCGCGACGTGATGGCCAGCACCGGCGTGCGGATCGGTGGCACGGATCTAGATACGGCGCTCAGCCTCGCTTCGGTGATGCCGCTGCTGGGTCTCGGCACGCAGCTCGTGAAGAAGAACCTGCCGATGCCGAACGCGCTCTTTCACCAGCTCGCCACCTGGTCGACGATCAATTTCGCCTACACCTACAGGAACGAACGCGAGGTCGCCGAGCTGGTCTCGCTGGCCTGCGAACCGGAGAAGGTGTCGCGGCTCCTCAAGCTGCTTCAGCAGGGGCTGGGGCATCGCCTGGCCTTCACCGTCGAAGAGGCCAAGATTGCGCTCAGCACAGAGGATCGCGTCGCCATTCCCCTCGCATTCCTCGAAGCGGGTCTGTCGGCTGTCGCGACGCGCCGCGCGTTCGACCGGGCCATCGGCGGGGCGACGGACCGGCTGCACGAGGCGGCCGGCGCCTGCATCGCCGCCGCCGGCCTGAAGCCCGATGCGATCGAGACGATCTTCCTCACCGGTGGATCGAGCCGCGTGCCGGCCGTGCGTACAGCCGTCGCGCGAGCCGCGCCCAACGCCCGCCTCGCCGGCGGCTCCGACCTCCTCTCCGTCGCTCTCGGCCTCGCGCAGATGGCGGGCGGCGCGGCCTGACCGACGATCAAGCCTGCGAATCGAAGAAGGCGTCGGCGTCGTCGGTTTCGACCAGGCGGCCCTTGCGGATTTCGAGGAAGCGGGTCGCCACGGTGCGCGTGAAGAAGCGGTCGTGGCTTACGAAAATGCAGGAGACGTCGCTCTTCTCGAGCTGCGCCTCCAAATCCTCCTGGCCCTCGATGTCGAGGTGGTTGGTCGGCTCGTCGAGCACGTAGAAGTTGGGCCGCAGCAGTTTCATCTTCAGGAACACCAGCCGCGCACGCTCGCCGTGGCTCAGCACGCCGATCGGCTCCTTCAGGCGCACGAAGGCGAAGCCTGCGCCCGCAAGGTGGCGGATCGCCTCCTTCTCGGTCACGCCCTCGGCTTCGACCACGTAGTCGAGGATTTTCGTCGCGACCGGCAGCGCGCTCATCGCCTGGTCGAAATAGACCAGGCGACAGGCCGGATTGAAGCGTACCGCGGCCTGTCCATCATAGTGCTCTCGACCGGGTTCGTAAGCGGCGGACAGCGCGGCGAGCAAGGTCGACTTGCCGGTGCCGTTGGTGCCGAGCAGGGCGACGCGCTCGCCCGCGGCGATGGCCAGCCGGTCGATGGCGATCAGCTTTCGCCCCGATCCCGGCACCGTGATGTCGAGGTTCGACAGGCGCAGCGCCACCTTGGCGTCGATGTCGCCCTCGGCCAGTTCCAGCCGGCGTTCGCGCGCGACATAGGTTTGGGTACGCTCCTTCTCGATGCGCGCGATGCGGCTCTCGACGGCGTTCTTGCGCTTGTTGAGGTCGGGGTTCTTGACCGCCCAGACCTTGTAGCGTGCCGCGGCCTGTTCCAGCCGCTTGATCTCGCGATCCTCCTGCCGCGCCCGCGCCGCCGCCGTGGCGTCGCGGCGCAACAGCTCCTCGCGCGCCACCGAGAAGCGCGTCTTGAAGGCATGGACGCCATCGGCGCGCAGGAACAGCGTGCGCTCGGTCACCCGGTCGAGGAACTCGCGGTCGTGACTGACGATCAGCATCGGCACCGAGAACTCGTCCGTCAGCCAGCGCTCGAGGGTGTTGATGTTGGCAAGGTCGAGATGGTTGGTCGGCTCGTCGAGGATGAGGATGTCGGGCTCCTCGAGCCGCGCCGCCGCCGCGATCAGCATAAGCCGCTGCCAGCCGCCCGACAGCGTGCCGAACGCTTTGTCGAGAATTTCTGGATCGACGCCGATCTCGTCGACCAGCACGTCGGTGCGCCAGTCCTCGCCGTCCTGGCCGACTTTGGCCAGCGACTGGCCAAGCACCTCACGAACAGACTGCGCGGCGAGGCCGTCGGGTACGTCCTGCGGCACCTGACCGATGCGCAGGCCGCGCGAGCGGGTCACCTGGCCGGCATTGAGTTCGAGCGCGCCCGTCAGGCACTTGAGCAGGGTCGACTTGCCGGCGCCGTTCTCGCCGACCAGCGCCGTGCGCGCATCGTCCAGCAGGAACGACACGTTCTCGAAGACGCGGCCCGAGCCGTAGAAGAAGGAAGCCTGCTCCATGCCGAGCACGGCCTGACGCGACGCCATTGTCTGTCCTGCGCGAAAACGACCGGGCGTTTACCACCACGGGGCGCCAGGAACCAGCGGTCGCCTTGCTAGACCAGCACGCCGTCCCGGGCGACGATGTGGCCGGACTTGACCACCAGGCTGCGGCGCTTGCGGCTGGCGACGGCTTCGGCGACCGTGGTCGCCTCGACCGTCACGAAGTCAGCCGGACCGCCGACCTTCAGCCCGTACTCGGCAAGGCCCAGCACGCGTGCCCCGGCCGCGGTCACCATGTCGAAGGCGAGTGCCAGTTCCTCGTCGTGGCGAAAGTTGGCGCGGTAGCCGATCAGCATGGCGCGCTCCAGCATGTCGCCGTTGCCGAACGGCGACCAGGCATCGCGGATATTGTCGGAGCCGCCGAACACCTCGACGCCGTGCTCGCGCAGCAACTTGAGCGGTGGGATGGTCGCGCCGCCCGGCCCATGGCTCATGATGGCGACGCCCGAGCGGGCGAGCGCATCTGCGGCGCGGGTGACGCTGTCGGTGGAGACCGAGCCCAGCGCAAACGCATGACTGACCGCGACCTTGCCCTGCAGGCTCGTCGCCTCGGTGCGTTGGGCGATTTCGAGAATCTGCGCCAGCCCGGCTTCGCCGCCGTCGTGCAGGTGGATGTCGACACCGGCCCCGCGACGCTGGGCGATGGCGAACACCGCATCGAGATGGGCATCGAGGTCGCCGTCGATCCCGACCGGATCGAGGCCGCCCACGAGATCCGCGCCCTGCGTGATCGCCTCGTCGAGCAGTTCCTGCGTGCCGCGAGAGCGCAGGATGCCACTCTGCGGGAAGGCCACGATCTCGATGGTGACGAGATCGCGGAAATGCTCGCGGATCTTCAGGATTTCGTGGAGGTTCCGGAGCCCGAGCTGGTTGTCGATGTCGACGTGCGTCCGCATGTGCAGCGTGCCGCTGGCCACGACCTGGCGCACCAGGTTCGAGCCGGTGTCGAATTCCGGCACGGTGCGCGCCGCGCGCACCCGGCGCTCGGCCTCGATGCGATCCGAAACCTTGTTGCCTGCAGATTGATTGGGCACCCACGGCAGCCCGAGCAGGGTCTTGTCGAGATGGATATGGCCGTCGACCAACGGCGGCAGGACGATCGTTCCTGTCAGATCGACGGTGTCGCCGTCGGCAGCCTTCGCCGAAGCCGGGAGGAGGGCGGCGATCCGCCCTCCCTCGACCTCGATATCGTACCGGCTGCCATCGGGCAGCGTGGCGTTGGTGAAGCGCACGCCTCTGCTCGCCTTACTTGGCGGCCGTCGGGCCGCCTTCCTTGCGCGTCAGGTCCACCGCCTCGCGCGCCGCCTTGGCCATAAGGGCCGCGTCGTTGGCAATGGTGACGAGCTGGAAGCCCTTGTGCACCATCTTCGCGGCGTAGCTGCCGGTGCCGTTGTGCAGGCCGGCGAACTGGCCTCGCTTCTTGGTGGCGGCCAGCAGCTTGTCGTAGATCGACAGGATCTGCGGCTCCTCGCGGTCGAGCATCGGCTTCAGGCCAAGCGACAGGCCAAGGTCGGACGGGCCGATATAGATGCCGCTGATGCCCGGCACGTCGAGGATGGCGTCGATATTGTCGATCGCTTCCTGCGTCTCGATCATCGGGATGACCAGTACTTCATCGTTGGCCATCGCCTGGTAGGGCGTCGCCTCGCCATAGGCGCCGGCGCGGATCGGGCCATTGGAGCGCTTGCCCTTGGGCGGATAGAGGCAATAGGAAACCAGTGCCTTGGCTTCGGCGGCCGTGTTGACCATCGGGCAGATCACGCCCCAGGCGCCGCCGTCCAGGACCTTTCCGACGATGCCGGGCTCGTTCCAGGGCACGCGCACCAGCGGCGTGATCGGATGCTTGTCCATCGCCTGGAAGCAGCGGACCATCGAGAGATAGTCCTGCACGCCGTGCTGCATGTCGACGGTGACGCTGTCCCAGCCGCATTGCGCCATGGTCTCGGCGGCGAAGCCATCGGGGATCGCCAGCCATCCATTGACGCAGGCCTTGCCGGCCTGCAGCCGCTTCTTCAGCATGTTCGACATCGATGCGTTTCCTCGTCATTTGAGAGCGGGGGAGTTTACACAGCGACGGAGGAATGCGTGACGCTTTTGTCGCTGCGGGAGGGTCGGCTGGCCGTGGATCTGGCGCCGGACGCCGGCGGCTCGATCGCACGCTTTGCGGTCGAAGGCCCCGGCCAGGATGAAGGCGACCTGCTGCGGCCCGCCACCGACGCCGCCCTGGCTTCCGGAACCGGTATGGACACGGCCTGCTATCCGTTGGTGCCGTATTCCAATCGCATCGCGAACGGCCGTTTCGGCTTCGACGGCGAACTGTTCCAGCTGGCGCGCAACTGGCCAGGCATTCGCCATCCCATGCATGGCGATGGATGGCGGCATGCCTGGCAGGTGCTCCACCACGAGCGCACCCGCGCGGAACTCGTCCATCTGCACGAGCGTGGGGCCGCGGGCGTGGACTGGCCGTTCCGCTATCGGGCTCGTCAGTCCTTCATGCTCGATGAGACGGGCCTGACCGTCGAGCTCTCGATCGAGAACCTCGAGGACTGCGACGTGCCGGCAGGCCTGGGCCTGCATCCGTTCTTCGTGCGCGATGCCGATACTGAACTTGCCTGCCGTCTCGCAGGCGTATGGCGCACCGACGCCGAGGTCCTGCCGCTGCAACGGGTGCCGGTGCCACCCGAATGGGAGTTCTCGCGCTCGCGCCGCGTCGACGGGATGGGTCTCGATCACTGCTTCGACGGCTGGGACGGCGAGGCCACCGTCACCTGGCCGGAGCGCGGCCTTCGCCTTGTCCTCACGGCGACGGAGGCATTTCGTCATCTGGTGATCTATGTTCCCGACGGCCAACGTCATTTCTGCGTCGAGCCGGTGAGCCACGCCAACGGCGCGATCGGGCAGACGCGGCTCGCTGCCGGCGCCACGCTCAGCGGCGAGATCTCTTTCCGGCTGGTCCAGATCTAGAGGAGTGTCATGCCGCCCTTCGCTTCCTATCCCAGCCTCTCGGGTCGCACCGTCTTCGTCTCGGGCGGCGGTTCCGGAATCGGCGCCTCGATCGTCGAGCATTTCGCCGCGCAGGGCGCGCGTGTCGGCTTCGTGGACATCGACGAAGCCTCGTCGACGGCACTGGTCGAGAGCATCCGCGCGGCGGGTCACGCCGCACCCCTGTTCGTGCCCTGCGACATCCGCGATGTGAGGGCCTATCAGAGCGCCATCGAAGGCGTGGCGGCCAAGCTCGGCCTCATCACGGTCCTGGTGAACAATGCCGCGCGCGACGATCGCCACACGCTCGACCAGGTGACGCCGGACTTCTGGGACGAGCGCATCGCGGTCAATCTGCGCCATGCGTATTTCGCCATCCAGACGGTGGCACCGGGGATGAAGAAGGCGGGCGGCGGCTCGGTCGTGAACTTCAGCTCGGTGAGCCACCACACGATGACGCCCAACCTCTCCGTCTACCAGGCGGCCAAGGCCGCGGTGATCGGCATGACACGCGGCCTCGCGCGCGATCTCGGCGGCGACGGGATTCGCCTCAATGCGGTGACCCCCGGCTGGATCATGACCCAGCGCCAGCTCGATCTCTGGGTGACGCCGGAAGCCAAGGCTGCCCAACTCAGCGCGCAGTGCCTCAAGGAGCTGCTCTATCCGCCGGATATCGCGCGCATGGTGCTGTGGCTGGCGTCTGACGACAGTCGCATGGTCACGGCGCAGGATTTCGTCGTGGACGGGGGCCGCGTGTGAACACCGCTACGATTGCCTCGCTGCCGAGACGTTTCTTCGTGTGGTGGGTCGGGCTGTTCCGCCATCTGCTTCCGCCGACCTGCTATTTCTTCGTTGCCTTCAACCTGATCGTCCTCATGACGAACCTGCTGGCGCGTGACTACTGGTTCAACCTCAGCAGCTTCCTGTTGGCCAGCACGATGGCGCTGATCGTGGGCAAGGTGGTGCTGGTCGTCGACAAGGTCCGCATCATCGACAAGTTCCGCGGTGCGCCGCTGATTCAGCCGATCCTGTACAAGACCGTCTTCTATTCCGTCGTCGTCCTGATCGTGCGCTTCCTGGAGGAGGTCCTGGACGTTGCCTTCAAGGCGCATAGCCTCGGCCAGATCGTCGAGATGGTGCTGGTCGACTTCACCTGGCATCGCTTCATTGCGGTGCAGGTCTGGATCTTCGTGTGTTTCCTGCTCTACGTGACCGCCAGCGAACTCAACGCGCTGGTGGGCGACGGCCAGCTCAGGCGTCTCTTTTTCCATCACCGGTCCTCGGAGTATCGTCTCACCCGCCGCCAGCATATCCGGGCGCTGACGGAGATCAGCCGGCTGGCGCGCGACACGCCACGTGAACGTTTGCTCGATCCCACCACGCCGCAGGGCAGTCGGTTGGCCGAGTTGATCGATCGTCTGCGCCGGCGCAACGCCTGACGCCACGGGCATGGCCATCGACGCGAGCTGGCGCCGCATCGCTCTCGTGATCCTCGGGATCGGCGGTCTGATCGCGGCGGGCGGCGTGCTGATGGGGCTGAGCAGTCTTCGACACGTACTCCTGGGCGAACGCGCCGACGGCGTGATCGCCGCGGTCGTGCGCGAGGGCGGACTGTACGCGCCGGTGGTGCGATTCCGGCTGCCCGATGGCGAGGGCCTGGAGGTGAGGGAGCTTGGTTCCGCGCGCCGGACTTCTCCGTGGGCGACGCCGTCACCGTTCTCTACCTTCCCGAAAGTCCGCACGATTTCCGCCTCGACACGTTCGAGCGGCTCTGGCTGGTGCCGGTCGTCGTCGCGGGCTTTGGAGGCTTCTGCCTGATATTCGGTGCCGTCGCCTGGGCGCTCTCCCACAATGCCGACCTTGCGCTGGTCGGCGAGCGCGCCTTCACGGTGGTTTCCCTGTCGGCCCTGTTCGTTGGCGTCTTCATCCTGTGGAGCGCGGTCGACCTCTACGCCGGAGGCGGCCGCGCCCGTGGTACTGTGACAGAGATTCGGGAGAGCCGGTCCAGGGTCGCCGAAGAGGTGCGTGGACCGGGCGGGGGTGCGGTCCGCCGCGACGCAGAGACGTTCACATTCGTGCCCATCGTGCGCTTTACCACGCCGGAGGGCCGCGAGGTCGAGTTCCACGGTCGGGGCGGCAGCGGAACCGCGCTTGCGGCAGGCGATGTCGTCAACGTCGTCTACGATCGCAGCCAGCCGGGGCGTGCCCGCATCATATCGTTCACCGATCTGTGGCTGCCGGCCGCGACCTTCTTCGTTGTGGCGCTGTTCTTCGGCCTGGCGGTTCGCCTCTCCCGCTGGAACCGCCGCCGCGCTACAGGCCGGAGCTCTCGATCCATTTCCTGAGCAGGGCCGAAAGCTCGTGCGGCTTCTCGAGCGGGGCCATATGGCCGCACTCCTCGATGATGCGGAAGCTGGACCGTGGGAGCGCCTGCGCCATGCGCTCGGTTTCGGCCAGCGTCCGCAGCCGGTCCTGGCGGCAGGCCACGACCAGGGACGGGCAGGTGATGCGTCCGAGGTCGGCATAACCGTCGCGCCGTACCAGGGCGGCCTGGCGCTTGCGCACTTCAGAGCCCAGCCGCCGCTGCATGCCGCGCAGACGGTCGAGCAGCACCGGATCGGTCTCGCGGTCGGGATGCAGGCCCATCGCAGTGGTGACCGTTCCTGCTTCGCGCGGCGGCCGGTCGCCGGGCCGAAAGCCCGAGATGCGCCGCGTCCGCTCCTCGTCGGAATAGCCGCGCGCCGAGGAGGCGACGAAGGCCACGCCGGATACACGCTCCGGCGCCACCAGCGTGAGGATGCGCGCGACGAACCCGCCCATCGAGAAGCCAACCAGCACGAAGCGTTCCGGCGCTTCAGTCAGCACCCTTCTCGCCATGCCTTCGAGCGAATCGTCCTCGTAGACGTTGCCGAAATGGAGAGCGCCCAACGATTCGAGGTCTGGGAGCATATCGCTCCACAGATCGGCGTCGCACATGAAGCCGGGGAGGAGGACGAGCGATCTCACGTGGCAGAGTCCTAAGGTCATTCGGTTCAAGCGAGGAGCAGCGCGGCCCATGCCGCCGCCAGCATCAGAAGCTGGCCCGGAACGACATAGAGCGCGAAGCGCCGACCGCCGGCAGTGAGGGCGAACAGCGTCTTGGTCACGGTATTGGTCGAGAAGGCGGCGAGGATCGGGATCACGGCCGCCGCCGGCGTCATCCGTCCGTCGGCGACCAGCGAGGCGACTGAAATGGCGGGTGCGTGCGTGTCGGCGAAGCCCGCAGCGCCCGCGGCGAAGATGACTCCGGCTTCGCCGAACCAGTCCTGCAGGGCCGCGGCGAGCAGCAGCACGCCGGCCAGAAGGCCGGCAAAGAGCAGCGCCGTGCGCAGGCTGAAGGCGCTGCCTTGCGTCTCTTCGACCTTGCCGCTGTCCGTCTGCAGCGCCCACAGGGTGAAGGCCCCGCCATAGGTGATCGCCGCTGCTCCCGCGAACAGCAGCGGCATCATGATGGCCCGGAAGGCGGCGAGGTCGGTGACCGCGATCAGGATGCCGAGCTGCACCACCGTGGCGACGGAGGACATCGTAGCGCCGGCGGCTGCGGGCTTCATCAGATGCGGATCGCGCGCCGATCGTGCGCCCATGGCGCCGATCGTGGCCGAACCCGAGATGAATCCCGAGGCCAAGCCCGCCAGCGGAAGGCCGAAGCGGGGCCCCACGACCCGGACGGCGATGTAGCCCAGCGCACCCACCCCCATCACCAGGATCACCACCAGCCAGATCGTGCGCAGGTTCAGTGCGCCGTAGGGACCGATCGGATGGTCGGGCAGCAGCGGCAGCACGACCAGGGTGGCGCCGGCGAAGATCAGCAGGTCGTGGATCTCCCCGTCTGTCAGCATCGAGCGGACGAAGCGGTGCAGCGCGACGCGGGCGTTGAGCAGCAGGGCGACGACCACGCCGACGCCTGCGGCCAAGGCGGGTTCGCGAATGGCGAGCCCGCCCAGCAGCGTCGTCGCCACCAGGGCCGTCTCGGTCGTGAGGCCGGGATCGTTGTCGCGCGCTCGCCAGTAGGAGAGGCCGGCGAAAGCCACCATGCCCAGCACGACGGCGGCCAGCAGGACATCGCCTCCGGCCGCGGCACCCGTCGCGCCGGCCAGCGAGGCGAGGGTAAAGGTCCGCAGGCCTGCGGCGCCGCGGCCCGGTCCTTCGCCCTTCTTGCGCTCGCGGTCGATGCCGATCAGCAGCCCGACGCCGAGGGCGACGACGAAGCCGAGAAAGAGGGAGTGGAGTTCCAACATGAGCGCGGCGAGTGTAGCATCAGATGGCGCGCGCTACGCATCGCCTCAGGGGAGGCCGCGCCGCGTTGCTGCGCGCTGATTGGACAGGCCGGCTGCCACGGCGAAGAAGGCCTTGATGCTGCGGCGCATGCTCTCGCTCTTCAGGCAGGCGACGTAGTCGCTGCTGGTGATCTTCGTGTCGCGGAAGTGAAGGGTGCGAAAGCGTGTCGAGGCGCTCGCTTCCAATTCCCAGATGATGCTGAAGCCGAGGCCCGCGCCGACCGCTTCGCAGACGGCCTCGCGGCTGCCCAGTTCCAGCACGGTGCGGGGCCGGACGCCGGCTTTCGCCATCGCGGCGTGGGTGATGCGCCGGGTGTTCGAGCCTTCCTCGCGCGAGATCATGGGCTGGTCGTGGAGCTCGGCCAGCCGTACGTTCTCGCGGCCTGCCCAAGGATGGTCGTTGGCCACGATCAGCACGGCGGTATGCCGCCACAACGGCATCGCATGGATCTGCGGGTGGCGTTCCACGCCGGGCAGGATGGCCAGATCGGTCCGCCGCTCCAGCAACTGCTCGCGCACGAAGCGCGTGTTGCCCATGGCGACAGAGAGTCCGATGTTGGGATGGCGCGCCAGGAATCGCGCGAACACGCCCATGGCGATATGCGGTCCGTCGGCGGTCAGGCTGAGCTGGCCGCTTTCGAGCTCGGACGACTCGGTCAGGACCTCGCGCATCTGTTCTTCCAGGCTCGAATATCGGCGCGACATCCGGAACAGGCGTTCTCCCATTTCCGTAAGGCGCACCGACCGGCGAGACCGTTCGAGCAGTTTCACGCCGTAGCGCTCCTCGAGCGCCTTCACCTGGATGGTGACGGCGGGCTGGGTCAGTCCCAGCGCCTCGGCTGCTCGCGAAAAGCTGCCTTGATGGGCGACGGCATCGAAGGCGCGGATCTGTGTGTGCAGCATGATCCAGTATTAATATTTTTTAAGTTACAGAAGTAATATTAAATTGTCCTATCAGTCCGCGCCCCCGATGATCGCCGAAGGGGAAGGGGGCAATTGATGGTCGCGCGGAGGAACATCCTCTTCATCGTCATCGATCAGTGGCGGGCCGATGCACTTGGCTGTGCGGGCAATCCCGTCCTGAAGACGCCCAATCTCGATCGGCTGGCCGCCGACGGCGTGCTCTGCCGCCGCCATTTCGTGCAGGCCTCTCCCTGCGGTCCGTCGCGCGCGGCGTTGCTGACGGGCACCTACCAGCACAATAACGGCGTCATGCGGAACGGCACGCCGCTGGCGCGCCGTTTCACCAACATCGCCCTGGAATGCCGCAAGGCCGGCTACGATCCGGCGCTGTTCGGCTACACCGACACGACGGCCGATCCGACCGGATTGCCGCCCGACGACCCGGCGCTGCGGACCTACGAGTCGGTCATGGCGGGCTTCGCGCCGGAGCTGCATCTGCCGGAACTGCCCTATCCGTGGATGGCCGATCTCAAGGCCAAGGGCTATCCGTTCGCCGACGATGTCACCGAGATCTACCGGCCGGCGAGCCCGCCCGGCGACCGTGGTCCGACCTTTCCGCCGGCCCGCTTCAAGGCGCAGGACAGCATCACCGCGTTCCTGACGGATCGCCTGCTCGACTACATATCGGTGCGTCGCAACGGCTCCTGGTTTGCGCACGCGGCCTACATCCGACCGCATCCGCCCTTCATCGCCCCGGAGCCTTACAACACGCTCTACGATCCGGCCGACATGCCGCCGCCCCGTCGCGCCGCGACGGCGGACGCGGAGGCTGCGCAGCATCCGCTCCTGGCGAGCTACCTGCGCTCGCAGAGACAGGCTAACTACTTCGTGACCGGGCAGGGGCTGGTCGCCGATCTCAGCGCCGGCGACTTCGCACAGCTGCGCGCGACCTACTATGGCATGGTGCAGGAGGTCGACGACCAGGTCGGCCGCCTGATCGACAAGCTGAAGGAGTGGGATCTCTACGACGACACGCTGATCGTCGTGACGGCCGACCATGGCGAGCTGCTGGGCGACCACTGGATGCTCGGCAAGCAGGGCTATTTCGACGAGGCCTACAACGTGCCGCTGATCGTGCGCGATCCGCGGGCCGCGGCGGACGCAAGCCGGGGCACGGCGATCGAGCGCTTCACGGAGGCGGTCGATGTGATGCCGACGGTGCTCGACTGGCTCGGCCTCGACATTCCGCGCCAGTGCGACGGTCGCTCGCTGCTGCCCTTGCTGCACGGAGAGATGGCCGAGGACTGGCGCCGCGAAGTGCATTGGGAGTTCGATTTCCGTGGGCTCGACGTCGCCGATTCCGAGACGGTGCTGGGCGTACCGATGGACGCCTGTTCGCTCGCCGTGATCCGAGACGAGCGCTTCAAGTACGTCCATTTCGCTGCGCTGCCGCCGCTGTTCTTCGACCTTGCCGGCGATCCGCACTGCTTCAACGACCTGTCGCGCGATCCCGCCGCGGCGCCGGACATGCTGGCCTATGCGCAGAAGATGTTGTCGTGGCGGATCGTTTCGAACGCGCGCGACCTCACCGGCATGCACGTTTCGGCCAAAGGCCTCCACGTCCGTCCCTGATGAAGAAGGAAACCGTCATGAGAAGAAGACTGCTCGGCGCCTTCGCAGGCATGATTGCCGCCTTCACCGCCTCGGTTGCCGCGGCCGCTCCGATCGAGATCCAGTTCTGGCACCCGACGCTCGGTCCCATCGACGACGCGTTGAAGCAGCAGATCGACAGCTTCAACAACGCCCAGACCGCCTACAAGGTCGTGGCTTCGGGGCGCGGCACCTACGACGAGACGTTCAATGCGGCGATCGCCGGCTTCCGCGCGAACAAGAGCCCGCATCTGCTGGTCGTGATCGGCCAGGGTACGCAGAGCATGCTGCTGTCGGGCGCGGTCTATCCGGTGCAGGACCTGCTGGCGGCCGAGGGCTACAAGATCGACTGGGACAACTACATCCAGCCGGTGCTGAACTATTATCGCACCAAGGACATGAAGCTCCTGTCGCTGCCGTTCAGCGTCTCGACCCCGATCCTCTGGTACAACAAGGAGGGCTTCGCCAAGGCGGGCCTCACGCGTCCGCCCGCGACCTGGGACGAGATGGGTGAGTACCTGACGAAGCTTCGCGCCGCGGGCTTCGAGTGCGGCTACACCTCGGGCTGGCAGCAGTGGGTTCACGTCGACAATTACTCGACGATCCACGATCTCCCGATCGCAACCCTTCATAACGGGCTCGACGGGCTCGCTGCCACCTTCACCTACAACAAGACGGATGTGGTGAAGAACATCGCGCGCCTGCAGTCGTGGGTCGCTGACGGGCGTTACACCTATTCCGGCCGCCAGGGCAGCAGCGCGACGCCGGCTTTCGCGTCGGGCCGCTGTGCGATGATGACCCATTCCTCGGCGGTCTTCTCCTCGCTGCAGGCCAGCGCCAAGTTCGCCTTCGAGGCGGCGCCCCTGCCCTACCAGGCCGGTACGACGCCGCACAACAGCCTGATCGGCGGCGGCGCGCTCTGGGTGCTGAAGGGCCACAAGCCCGAGGAGTACAAGGGCGTGGCCGCCTTCCTCGCGCATCTCGCCAGCCCGGACCAGCAGGCCAAGTGGCACAAGGACACCGGTTACATGCCGATCACCAAGGCCGCCTACGAGAAGGTCAAGGCCGAGGGCTATTACGACAAGTACCCGCAGCAGGAAGTGGCCATCACCCAGGTGCAGCGCGGCACGCCGACGCTCAACACGATGACGGTGCGGCTGGGCAACGCCAACCAGTATGTCGCCGCCCTCGAGGAGGAGATGGAGGCCGTCTGGGCGAACAAGAAGACGGCGCAGCAGGCGATGGACGATGCGGTGCGCCGCGGCAACGAGATCCTGCGCCGCTTCGAGCGGCAGCGCGGCAACTGAGCGGCAGCGGCGCGGCGGGCTGATGTCATGATCAAGCGGGTGAACTTCCAGCGGCACAAGCCGCTGGCCTTCCTGCTGCTCGCGCCGCAGATGCTCGTCCTCGCCATCTTCGTCTTCTGGCCGGCGGCGCAGGCGCTCTACCAGGCCTTCACCATCACCGATCCGTTCGGCCAGCATTCGACGTTCGTGTGGTTCGACAATTTCCGCGACGTGCTGACCAGTCCGGAGTACTTCAACTCGATCTACCGCACCGCCATCTTCAGCACGGGCACGACCGCCTCGGCCGTGCTGGCGGGCCTCGCCTTTGCGGTGCTGGTCGATCGGGTTGCGAGGGGCAAGTCGGTCTATCGGCTGATGATCATCTGGCCCTATGCCGTGGCGCCGGTGCTGGCGGGCGTGCTCTGGCTGTTCCTCTTCCATCCGATCTACGGCGCCATCGCGCTGATGCTGAAGCAGGGCTTCGGCATCCCGTGGAACCCACTGCTCGATGGCAGCGACGCCATGCTGCTGGTCATCGTGGCGGCCGCCTGGAAGCAGGTGAGCTACAATTTCGTGTTCTTCCTCGCCGCCCTGCAGGCGATCCCGCGCTCGCTGATCGAGGCGGCGGCGATCGACGGGGCGGGACCGATCCGGCGTTTCGTCAGCATCGTCTTCCCGCTGATCTCGCCCACCACCTTCTTCCTGCTGGTGATCAACGTCGTCTATGCCTTCTTCGACACGTTCGGCATCATCCATGCCCTGACCCAGGGCGGGCCCGGCGGTGCGACCGACATCCTCGTCTACAAGGTCTATGCCGACGGCTTCCTCGGCCTCGATCTCGGCCTGTCCTCGGCCCAGTCAGTCATCCTGATGATCCTGGTGATCGGACTGACGGCCATCCAATTCCGCTATCTCGAGCGCCGCGTGAAGTACGCCCAATGATCGAGCGGACCCCCAAGCTCGACCTTTTCTGCCACCTGCTGCTGATCGCGGGCGTGGTCGCCGTCTGCCTGCCGCTCTATTACGCTTTGATCGCCGCCACTCACACGCTGTCCGACGTGCTTCAGGTCCCCATGCCGTTGACGCCGGGCAACGAGCTGCTCGCCAACCTGAAGGTGGCAATCGAGCGCGGCGATCTCGGTCGCCAGCTCGTCAATTCGCTGATCGTCTCGGTCGGTGTCACGGTCGGCAAGATCTCGGTGTCGATCCTTTCGGCGTTCGCCATCACCTATTTCCGCTTTCCCTTCCGGATGACGGCGTTCTGGCTGATCTTCGCCACGCTGATGCTGCCGATCGAGGTCCGCATCGTGCCGACATACGCCGTGGCCGCGCATCCGCTGCAGGGGCTGGGCTGGCTGCTCGACGAGACGGGCCTGCGCGGGCCGCTGGAGAGCCTGACCGGCTGGAACGTCGAGGCGGTCGTCAAATGGAGCCTGCTCGACTCCTATGCCGGCCTGATCCTGCCGCTGATGGCTTCGGCGACCGCGACCTTCCTGTTCCGCCAGCTCTTCCTCACCATCCCCGAGGAGCTGCTGGAGGCCGCCAAGATCGACGGCGCGTCGCCCATCCGCTTCCTGATCGACGTGCTGTGGCCGATGTCGCGCACCAACGTGGTAGCGCTCACCGTCATCCTCTTCGTGTTCGGCTGGAACCAGTATCTGTGGCCTCTGCTGATCACCACCGAGGCCAGCATGACCACTGCGGTGATCGGCCTGTCCAAGCAGATCTCCGCCGCGCCCGAGGCCGTGCCGAAATGGAACACCCTGATGGCGTCGGCGCTGCTGATCACGCTGCCGCCGGTAATGGTGGTGATCGTGCTGCAGCGCTGGTTCGTCAAAGGCCTCGTCGACTCGGAAAAATAGCGGAGCATTCCTTGGCCACCGTCGACATACGCAAAGTCGAGAAGTCCTACGGACCCGCGAAGGTCCTGCACGGCATCGACCTCGAGATCCGGCATGGCGAGTTCGCCGTCATCCTGGGGCCGAGCGGCTGCGGGAAGTCCACGCTCCTGCGCATGATCGCGGGCCTGGAGGAAATCACCGGCGGCGAGATCGCGATCGACGGACGCGTGGTCAACCGGCTCGAGCCGCGCGAGCGCGACATCGCCATGGTGTTCCAGAACTACGCGCTCTATCCGCACATGAGCGTGGCCGAGAACATGTCCTATTCGCTGCGGATCGCGCATGCGTCCAAGGCGACCATCCGCGACAAGGTGGCGGGCGTCGCCGGTATTCTGGGCATCGGCGACTTCCTCGGCCGCAAGCCCACGCAGTTGAGCGGCGGCCAGCGCCAGCGGGTCGCCATGGGCCGCGCCATCATCCGCGAGCCCAAGGTCTTCCTGTTCGACGAGCCGCTCTCGAACCTCGACGCCAAGCTGCGCCACCAGATGCGCACCGAGCTGAAGCGCCTGCATCTCAGGCTCGACGCCACCTCGATCCTGGTGACGCACGACCAGGTCGAGGCCATGTCGCTCGCCAACCGCCTGATCGTGATGAACGCCGGCCGGGTCGAGCAGGTGGGTTCGCCGGGCGAGGTCTATGCGCGGCCGGCCACCCTGTTCGTGGCCGGCTTCATCGGCTCGCTGCCCATGAACTTCTTCGACGGCACGGTGGCGCGTGACGGCCAATCGATCGTCCTCTCCGGTGGCGCGTCGGTCGCGGGCGGTGGTGAGCGGATCGGCCCGTCGGGGCAGGAGGTCGTGGTCGGTGTCAGGCCCGACGCCCTCACCCTGGCGCCGCCGCAGGCCGGCGGCCTCGGCGGCCGGGTCGAGCTGGTCGAGGATCTGGGCAGCGTGAAGCTGGTTCATCTCGACGACGGGCGTGGCGGATTTGTCGTGGCGGTGCCGCCGGACACGGAACTGGGCGAGGCCACGCAACAGGGCGCGACCGTGCGCGGCAAGGACATGCACGTGTTCGACGCGAGGTCGGGCCAGCGGCTCTAGGAAAGCAGGATCAGGAGGAAGACGATGGAACTGCGTCAGTACGCAGGCCTGAGCGCGGTCGAGATGGCGCGTCTCGTGCGGCAGGGCGAGGTCTCGCCGGTGGAACTGGTCCAATCCTCGCTGAATGCGATCGAGGAGACCGAGGCCCGGGTGAATGCCTACAGCGCCATCTTCGCCGAGGGTGCCAAGGCGCGGGCGGTGACTTTGGAGAAGGAGGCGCGTGCCGGGTCCTTGCGCGGTCCTTTCCACGGGGTGCCGGTCGCCATCAAGGATCTGTTCCTGGTCGAGGGTTACAAGACGCAGCGCGGCTCGAACCTCTACGTCGATTCGGTCGCGACCGAGACGGCGCCGTCGGTCGAGCGTCTCCTCGCGGCTGGCGCGGTCATGGTCGGCAAGACGACGACGCCGGAGTTGGGCTGGAAGGCGGCGTCCAACTCACCGCTCTACGGCGTAACGCGCAATCCCTGGGATGTTTCCAGGACCGCCGGCGGTTCGAGCTCGGGTTCGGCCGTCGCCGTGGCCGATGGCACGGTACCCTTGACCCTGGGCTCCGACGGCGGCGGCTCGATGCGGGTGCCTGCCTCGTTCTGCGGCATCTTCTCGCTAAAGCCGACGCTTGCGCGCGTGCCGACCTATCCGCTCAGCCCGACCGAGCATCTGTCGCATGCCGGTCCCATGACCAACGGCGTCGAGGACTATGCGCTGGCGCTCGACGTGCTGCAGGGACCGGATGCGCGCGACCCGCAGTCGCTGCCGCCGGCAGGCCTTTCCTATCACGCGACGTTGGGCCATCTGCCGAAGCTCCGCTGCGTACTCGCGCCGACCCTGTTCGGCGCTTCCGTGGATCCAGCCATCGCGGCGGTGATCGCCGAGGCCTTCGGCGCGATCGCGGCGCATCTGCCAGTCGAGATCGTCGACACGAAGCTCGACTGGCCCGATCCCATCGACATCTTCGATGCGCTCTGGGTGGCGCGCGGCGCGCTCTATGGCGGCATGAAGCCCGAAGACGTGGCGCGGATCGATCCGGGATTTGCCCGCATGGTGGCACGGTCGGCGTCGATTCGGTTGGAGGACCATTTCCGGACCCTGCAGGCGCGGGCCGCCTTCAACCGCTCGGTGGCCGAGGCGTTCGAGACGTTCGACCTGCTTGTGATGCCGATGGTGCCGATCGAACCGTTCGCGGCCGAGGCCGATGGGCCGCCGGACATGGACATGGACAAGCCGGTGCCCTGGGCGCGATGGACACCCTTCTCCTACCCCTTCAATCTGACCGGCCAGCCGGCGGCCTCCATCCCCTGCGGCTGGTCGCCGTCCGGCCTGCCGGTCGGCCTGCAGGTCATCGGGCGGCGGTTTGCAGACGATAAGGTGCTGCAGTTCTGCGCCGCCTGGGAGCGGCATTTCGATTGGCGCCGCCGCGCTCCGTCCGTCTTTGCCGGGTCCTGAGGAACAATATGCCCGCGTCGCGATAATTCGCACGCAGTGAGTCGGATAGGGCGAAAATAAACTGCGCCTGGCGGTGCGGCCGGGGAGAAAAGCGACCCTCTCGTTCGTCTTATGAATGAGAGGTAGTTGCAACGTGATTCCGTCCATGACCGGTCTTTCCATCCTTGTCCGCCTCGTCGCGGCGGTCGGGGGCGGCTACGCCGTGGCGGCAGGTCTCGCCGCGCTGGCGGCGGTCGCGCTGCCGGCGGCCGGGCTGATGGTGCGCAGCGAAGCCGTGGTCCTGGCGTCGATGCTGGCCTTTCTGGTCTATCTGGCGCTGCTGATCTGGGCATTTGCCGACCGGCGGCTGGCCCGTCTTTGTCTCGTCATGGCCGCTGCCGGGATCGCGTCCTGGGGCGGTGCCTGGGGCCTCCTGCGCCTGACCGCGGGCGGCTGAGATGGCGCCCGCTCTCCTGATCGCCCTCGCGCTCGCCTCCTATTTCGGCTTCGCCCTGCTGGCGCTCAGCCAGGACCGCCACTGGGAGCGCGCCGGCGGCGGTCGCGACTGCCCGCGGCGGCTCGTCCTGCCGCTGCGGATCGCGGGCTATGCCTTTCTGCTGGTCTCCCTCGCGCTCGCGCTGTGGCGCGACGGCCCGAGCTTCGGCTCGCTCGTCTGGGCAACGATGCTCAGCGTCGGCGCGGTTGCCGTGACCTGCACTCTCACTTGGCGCGCCAATTGGCTGCGTCCTGTCGTTCGCACTCTTCAAGGTATCGCGTAATGCTGCTGCGTCGTCTGCTGGTTCTCCTCCTGCTGTTCCCGTCGTTGGCCTGGGCTCAAGCGCCGGCCGCCCCGGAGGCCACGCCGTCGGCTGCGCCGGCGCCCGCCACAGCGCCTTCCGCCGTAGCGCCGCCCGCGGCAACGACCGCGCCCACCGATCCCGCGCTACCGGCCGCGACCGCACCGGTGCCTGCTGCCGCGGCGCCGGCCCAGGCGGTTCTGCCGAAGGACCTGTCGGTCTGGGGCATGTTCGTGGCGGCGGACTGGGTGGTGCAGGGGGTGATGATCGGGCTGGTGCTGGCCTCGGTGCTGACCTGGACGGTGTTCGTGGCCAAGAGCCTGGAACTGGCGATGGCGGTGCGGCGTCAGCGGCGCCTGCTGGCCGGGCTGGATTTGGCGGCCTCGCTCGACAAGGCGCCGGCCAGCGACCTGGTGGCGGCGGCGCAGGCCGAGCAGCGGCTGAGCGTCGACACGGTCGACGATCGCGAGGGGCTGAAGGAGCGCGTGGCCTCGCGCCTGGAGCGTCTCGAGGCGGCGACCGGCCGGCGCATGCTGAAGGGCACGGGCGTGCTGGCCACGATCGGCTCGACGGCGCCGTTCGTGGGCCTGTTCGGCACGGTGTGGGGGATCATGAACTCCTTCATCGGCATCTCGCGCTCGCAGACGACCAACCTCGCGGTGGTGGCACCGGGCATCGCCGAGGCGCTGCTGGCGACGGCGCTGGGCCTCGCCGCGGCCATTCCGGCGGTGGTGATCTACAACCACTTCTCGCGCCGCGTGACGGCCTATCGGGCGCTGGTGGGCGACACGTCGGCTGCGGTGCTGCGGCTGGTCTCGCGCGACCTGGGACGGAGGTAGCGCGATGTCGGTGAAGCTGGACCATGGCGACGACGAGCTGGCGGAGAACCACGAGATCAACGTCACGCCGTTCATCGACGTGATGCTGGTGCTGCTGATCATCTTCATGGTGGCTGCGCCGCTGGCCACCGTGGACGTGCCGGTCGACCTGCCGGTGTCGACGGCGGAGCGGCAACCGAAACCCGATACGCCGCTGTATCTGACGCTGAAGGAGGACCTGTCGTTCACGCTGAGGGATACGCCGGTGAGCCGCGAGGCACTGGCGAAGGCGCTGGACGAGGCGACGGGCGCCAAGAAGGACGAGCGCATCTTCCTGCGGGCCGACAAGGCGGTGCCCTATGGCGAGCTGATGCAGGCGATGAACGTGCTGCGGACGGCGGGCTACCTGAAGGTGGCGCTGGTCGGGCTGGAGCAATGAGGGAGGCGGCCCGCTGGATCGGCTCGTTCGCGTTCGTGCTGGCGCTGCACGCGGGTGCGATCCGGATCGCGCTGGGCTGGGTGCACGGCGAGGTGCCGTATTCGCCGCCGCCGGCGGCGATCATGCTGGAATTGGCGCCGCTGCCGGCGGCGCCCGAGGCCCTGCCGAACGAGGCGCCACCGGGGCCGGAGCTGAGCGAGGTGCTGCCCGAGCCCGAGGAACCGCCGCCGGTGGAGATGCCGCCGCCGGTGCAGGCGGAGGTGACGCTGCCCGATCCCGAGCCGCCGCCGCCGCTCGACCTCAAGCCGCCGCCGCCCAAGCCGGTGGAAAAGAAGAAGGTGGAGAAGAAGCCGCCGCAGCCCAAGGTCTCGGCCCCGCAGGCGGCACCGGAGCAGTCGAGGGTCGCAGCGGCGCCGATGCCGGGCGCCTCGGTCGAGCCGCCGTCGAACACGCTGCCGACCTGGAAGGGGCTGCTGCTGCGACACCTGGAACGGCACAAGCGCTACCCGTCGGAGGCGCAGCGGTCGCGCCACGAGGGCGTGACCTATGTGCGGTTCACGATGAGCCGCGACGGTCGCATCCTCGCGGCGCGCATCGAGCGGCCGTCGGGGCACGCCGCGCTCGACCAGGAGGGACTGGAACTGCTGCAGCGGGCGCAGCCACTGCCGCCGCTGCCCCAGGATCAGCCGGGCGAGAGCCTGGAGATCGTCGTGCCCGTGCAGTTCTTCCTCAGGAGGTGAGCGGATGGATCGGCTGGACGAGCTCTGCCGCGAGCGCGGACTGCGGCTCACCGAGCAGCGGCGCATCGTGCTGGAGGTCCTCGAGGCCGCGACCGATCATCCCTGCACCTTCGAGATCCACCGCCGCGCTTCGGCCGGCCGCCGGATCGGCGTCGCCACGGTCTATCGCGCGCTGAACAGCCTCGCATCGGCCGGGCTCGTTACCCGCCACGTCTTCCGCGACGGCAAGGCGCGCTACGAGCGCACCGGCGGCGCGCCGCATCCGCACCTGATCGACGTGGCCACGGGCGAGATCGTCGGGGTCGAAGACGACGGCGTCCTTGCGCGGCTGATCGAGGAGGAAGCCCGTCGCATGGGCTTCCGGCTCGTCGAGTTCAGGCTGAAACTGTTCGGCGAAAGACGGCCGGCCTGACCGTCACCGCACGGTGCCGCTGACGCGCACCAGCAGGATGGTGGCAATCAGGGCCACCATGGCGACCACGAAGGTGACGGCAAGCACGCCCTCGGCGCCGTAGCTGGTCATCACGGCGGCCAGCACAGGCGGAGCTGCTGCGGAGACGATGCCCTGCGGCAGGGCGAGGCGGCCGAGATAGGTGCCGAACTGGGCGCGACCGAACAGGGCGAGCGGCAGGGTCGCGCGCAGCACCGCCTTCAGGCCGTTGGCGATGCCGTAGCCAACGAGGCACACGAGCGCGATCGCGAAATTGCCGCCGGCCAGCCACGCGAGGCCGAGACCGAGCGGCAGGACGGCGGCTGCGAACAGGGCCGAGCTGCTGATCGCATAGCGGTGGCCGAACACCAGTTCGACCACGCGCACCGCCACCTGTGCCGGTCCGATCAGAGAGGCCAGCAGCAGCGCGGCTGCGGGATCGTGTCCCAGGCCGCGCAGCACGCCGATCGCGTGGACGATGAAGCCGGTGAAGATGAAGGCACCGCAGGAGAAGGAGACCGCGAGCAACAGGAAGATCTGCCGGCTTCTCTCGGAGGGCGGTGCCGGAGCCGTCGCGCCCGCGGCGGCCTGCGGGCCAGTCGGGACCCGGCCCGGCAGCGCGAGCAGATGGACCGGCGCGCAGACCAGAAGATGCATCGCGGCATAGATCAGCAGTACGCCGCGCCAGCTGACGAAGAGCTCCAGCGCCTCCGAGACCGGCCAGAACACGGTCGAGGCGAAACCGCCGACGATGGCGAGCACGGCGATGGCCTGGCGTGCGCGGGCGCCCGCGACCTGCGCCAGCGCAATGCTGGCCGGCGTATTCAGCGCCAGGGTGGAGGCGATGCCCATGGCCGCCCAGCACAGGAGATAGCTCACGAGCCCTTGCGAGAACGAGAGCGCGGCGAGCGACAGCGCGTAGACGAGGGAACCCGCCGCCATGACCGTGCGCGCGCCGGTCCGGTCGAGCAGGCGTCCGACCCAGGGCGCGAACAGGGCCCCGACGCCGAACATCACGGTGATGCCGCCGTACACGATCTCGCTCGCCAGCCCGAGGTCGCGCTCGATGTGGCGGCCCAGCACCGAGGGCATCAGGAAGGTGGTGCCCCAGCCCACGATCTGGGTGAGGCCGAGCCCGATCGTGGCCTTGGCCGCCGGCGTGACGATCACGCCGCCCGGTTCTGCTGCTCGGGGTAGAGGGAGAGAAGTCCCGCTTCGCTGGCGTCGCACACGCCGCGTTCGGTGATCAGCGCCGTCACCAGCCGGGCCGGCGTGACGTCGAAGGCCGGATTGGCGGCGCTGCTGCCTTCGGGGAGGATCTGCACGGTGGCGAGTTCGCCGGTTTCGGTGCCGTCCTTCACCAGGCGTCCCGTGATGTGCGACAGCTCGCGGGCGCTGCGTTCCTCGATCGGGATGTTGCGCACGCCATCGAGCAGCGTCCAGTCGATGGTCGTGTGGGGCAGGCCGACATAGAAGGGAATGCCGTTGTCGTGGGCGGCCAACGCCTTGAGATAGGTGCCGATCTTGTTGCAGACGTCGCCGCCGCGCGTCGTGCGGTCGGTGCCGGTGATGACGAAGTCGACCTCACCGTGCTGCATCAGGTGGCCACCGGCATTGTCGGCGATCACCGTGTGCGGCACGCCGTGCTTGCCCAGCTCCCACGCCGTCAGGCTGGCGCCTTGATTGCGGGGCCGCGTCTCGTCGACCCAGACATGGATGGGAATGCCGGCATTGTGCGCCTGGTAGATCGGCGCCATCGCCGTGCCCCAGTCGACGGTGGCCAGCCAGCCGGCGTTGCAGTGGGTGAGGGCGTTGATGCGTCCGCTCTTGTCGCGCGGTTTGAGTTTGCGGATGAGACCCAGCCCGTTCTCGCCGATGCGGCGGCTGATCTCGGCATCCTCGTCGCAGATCTCGGCAGCGCGCCGGTAGGCGGCCTCGCGGCGCTTCGCGGGCGGCAGCGGCACCAGCAGCGCGCGCTGGTCGTCGAGCGCCCAGCGCAGGTTCACCGCGGTCGGCCGCGATTCCATCAGGACCTTATAGGCGCGCGCCAGCATGGCATCGGAAGGGTCGCTCGCCATCGCGAGTGCCATGCCATAGGCCGCGGCGGCGCCGATCAGCGGTGCGCCACGCACGATCATGGTGCGGATCGCCGCCTCGGCGTCTTCCATCGTGCGCAGGTCGCGCACGACGAAGCGATGGGGCAGCAGGGTCTGGTCGATCGCCTGTACGGTCGTGCCGTCGGGGCTGAGCCAGATGGTGCGGTAGGGGGTGCCGTCTACTTTCACGCCGCCAGTTTAGACGGCGCGCGCCACCGCGTCGATTATCGCCGCCGAATCGAGCCCGTAGGTTCGATAGAGATCGGGAATGTCGCCGGACTGGCCAAACTTCTCGATGCCCAGCGGCACGACCCGCTGACCGCGCACCGACCCCAGCCACGACAGCGCCAGCGGATGGCCGTCCATGACCGTCACGATGCGCGCATCGCGCGACAAGGGGGCGAGCAGCCGCTCGACCGGGCTCGGCGAGCGGTCGACCTGACCGGTCGTGCGCCCGCGGTTCCGCTGCGCGGCGAGCCAATCGCTGTGCAGCCGATCGGGCGAGGTCAGCACCAGCAGGCCGGCGCCGGCGAAGTCGCGCGCCACGCTTTCATGGGCCGCGATCGCTTCCGGCGTCACCGCGCCCATGGCGACGATGGCCACGTCCGCGCCGTCCTCGGGCGGGGCGTACCAGTAACCGCCCGACACGATGTCGGCCTGCTGCTGCGGCGTCAGCGTGCGTTCGGGCTGGGGCAGGCTGCGCGTCGAGAGGCGCAGATAGAACGAGCCGCCATCGTCCTGCTGCATGTATTCGAAGCCGTGGCGCATCAGCACCGCCAACTCGTCGACGTAAGCCGGCTCGTAGGAAACGAGGCCGGGCTGGCCGATGCCGATCAGCGGCGTGTGGATGCTCTGATGCGCGCCGCCTTCCGGTGCGAGCGTCACGCCCGACGGTGTCGCCACCAGCATGAAGCGCGAATCCTGGTAGCAGGCATAGTTCAGCGCATCGAGACCGCGCGCGATGAAGGGATCGTAGAGCGTACCGATCGGCAGCAGGCGAGCGCCGAACAGCTGGTGACTGAGGCCGAGCGCGGCGAGCTGGATGAACAGGTTGTTCTCGGCGATGCCCAGCTCGACATGCTGGCCCTTGGGCGTCTGGCGCCACAGCTGGGCCGACACGACCTTGAGCTCGCGGAACACGTCCTCTGCTTCGGTATGGCCGAACAGGCCGCGCCGGTTCACCCAGGCGCCGAGATTGGTCGACACCGTCACGTCGGGCGAGGTCGTGACGATGTGGCGGGCGAGTTCGCCGTCTTCCGACGCGATCGCGTTGAGGATCTTGCCGAACCCTTCCTGCGTGCTCGACTTCTTGTCATTGGGCTTAGTGAGCTGCGCCGGGATGGCGACGACCGGCGCGTCCGTGCGGCGACGGCCTTCGGCGTTGAACGGTGCCGCGTCGAGGAAGGCCTGCAGATCGGTCGGCGACGCGGTGAGGCCCGCGAACTTCTCCCATTCCTGGCCGTCCGCGATGCCCATGCCCTTCTTGAAGCTCGCCATCTGGTCGAGCGTCATCAGGCCGGAATGATTGTCCTTGTGGCCGGCGAAGGGCAGGCCCTGGCCCTTGATCGTGTAGGCGATGAAGCAGGTCGGCGTGTCGTCGTTCACGCCCTCGAAGGCGTCGACCACCGCCTGCATGTCGTTGCCGGCGAGGTTGGTCATCAGCTTGTGCAGCGCCGCATCGTCATGCTGCTCAAGGATGCGGCGCACGCCCGGATACTGGTTGAGATCGCGCGTCAGCGCCTCGCGCCAGCCGGCGCCGCCCTTGAAGACCAGCGCCGAGTAGAGCGAGTTGGGGCAGGCGTCGATCCAGTCGCGCAGATGCGCGCCGTCGGGCTGCGTGAAGGCGGTCTCCAGCAGCTTGCCGTACTTCAGGGTGACGACCCGCCAGCCGACCAGCTCGAACATCTCGGCGACCCGGCCGAACAGCCGGTCGTTCACCACGCCGTCGAGGCTCTGGCGGTTGTAGTCGATCACCCACCACAGGTTCCGGACGTCGTGCTTCCAGCCTTCGAGCAGCGCTTCGAAGATATTGCCCTCGTCGAGTTCGGCGTCGCCGACCAGCGCCACCATGCGGCCGGTGGGACGCTTGCCGTCGCCGAGATTCTTCAGGCGCACATAGTCCTGCACGATCGACGAGAACAGCGTCATGGCCACGCCGAGACCGACCGAGCCGGTCGAGAAATCGACGTCGTCGACGTCCTTGGTGCGCGACGGATAGGATTGCGCACCGCCCAGCGCGCGGAAGCGTTCGAGTTTCTCGCGGGTCTGGTGGCCGAACAGGTACTGGATGGCGTGGAACACCGGCGAGGCGTGCGGCTTCACCGCGACGCGATCCTCGGGCCGCAGCACCGAGAAATAGAGCGCCGCCATGACCGTCGCCAGCGAGGCGCAGGAGGCCTGGTGGCCGCCGACCTTCAGTCCGTCGCGGTTGGGACGGATGTGGTTGGCGTGATGGATGGTCCAGGCGCTGAGCCACAGCACCTTGCGTTCCAGTTCACGGAGGAGGCGAAGACGCTGGATGGGGGCGAGGGTGGTCATGGCTATCGACATACGCCTGCTCCGCTGGAAGGTCCTTGCGTTCAGGTCGCCGGACGGGCTGTATAGGGCAGGATTTCCCTGGATTGTGGCGATTTCAGCAATGATCTCCCTGGACGCGATCGACCGGCGCATTCTCGAACGGCTGCAGCATGACGGCCGGCTCAGCAACGCCGACCTTGCCGAGCAGGTCGGGCTGTCGTCCTCGCCGTGCTGGCGGCGGGTCAAGGCGCTGGAGGAAGCGGGTGTCATCAAGGGCTATGCCGCTCAGGTCGACGCCAAGTCGGTCGGCCTGTCGGTCAACGTCTTCGTCAGCGTCTCGCTCACGACCCAGACGGAGAAAGCGCTCAAGGATTTCGAGCGCGCCGCGGCGGAACGGCCCGAGGTGATGGAGTGCTACCTGATGACCGGCGACAGCGACTACCTGCTGCGGGTCGTCGTCCCCGACCTCGAAGCCTATGAGCGCTTCGTGATGGACTTCACCAAGATCCAGGGCATCGCGCAAATCCGCAGCTCGTTCGCCCTGCGCCCCGTGAAGCAGGGCGCGGCGTTGCCGCTTGGCGTGTCTGGGCGATAGGCGACGATCTATCCATTCTTGTCATCCTGAGCGCAGCGAAGGATCTCACGCCAGCAGAGGAGTGCGATGGTCGTTCGGCTGGGTCCTTCGCAGCGCTCAGGACGACAGGATTACTCCAGCTCGATCACGCCGCTCATCATCGGCTTGCAGCGGCCGCCGATATAGGTCGCGACGACCTTGCCGTCCTTCTTCTCCGCACAGGCCTGCAGCACGCTGGGGCGGCCCATGTCGAAGCCCTGGCCGATGGTCTTCGTGAGCGTGATGTCGGCCTCGCGCCGGTGATGCGCCAGCACACCGATCAGGGCGACGTTGGCGGCGCCGGTTGCGGGATCCTCGGGGATGCCGTGCTCGGGAGCGAACATGCGAGTGTGGACGTCGATGTCGCCGTCCTTCGCCTGCACATAGAGATGGATGCCGACGAGGCGGTCGCGCGGCAGCTCGCGGGCGAAGATTTCCGCACGCGGTGCAGCGCGCTTCAGCACCTCGCGCGACTTGAGTTCGACGAACAATAACGGCGCGCCGCACGAAGCGACGCGCGGCGGGTGGACGTCGAGCTTCAGCTCGCCGGGCTTCAGCGAGCAGGCTTCCGCCACCAGCGCCGGGTCGATCTCCTCGCCGAAGCTGAGCGGCACGGGGGCGGCGAGGCGGGTGGCCACGACCGCACCGGCCTCGCGCACGATGTCCATGGGCACGAGGCCCGCTTTCTCCTCGAAGACCAGCCGGTCGCCCGACACCGGCCGGCCGTAGCTTGTGCCGGCGCGCGCCAGCACGAAGGCGGTGCCGACATTGGGATGGCCGGCGAAGGGCATCTCGGCCTTGGGCGTGAAAATGCGCACCTCGGCGGTATGGGCCGGGTCCTTGGGCGGCAGCACGAAGGTCGTCTCGGCCAGGTTGAACTCGGCCGCGATGGCCTGCATCCGTTCGCCCGACAGGCCCTGTGCGTCGGTGATGACGGCCAGCGGGTTGCCCCCGAACTGGCGGTCGGTGAAGACGTCGACGGTGACGAAATGGAGTTTCATGATTCCAAATCTGGCATGGCGCGCTAATCTCGACGCATGACCAAAGCTCAGGCCGCTCCCAAAATCTCCTACGATCACGGCGTCTCGGACAAGAAGCTGATCGGCGAGACGATCGGCGTCTTCTTCGACCGCACCGTCGAGACCCATCGCGAGCGCGAGGCGCTGGTGGTCCGCCACCAGAACGTGCGCTGGAGCTGGGGCGAACTCGGCCGCCGGGTCGACGATCTCGCCGCCGGTCTGCTGACCCTGGGGCTGGAGCGCGGCGACCGGGTCGGCATCTGGTCGCCCAACACGTCGGAATGGACCCTGGCGCAGTTCGCGACCGCCAAGGCCGGGCTCGTGCTGGTCAACGTCAATCCGGCCTACCGGCGCGCCGAGCTAGACTACGCGATGAACAAGGTCGAGTGCAAAGCGCTGATCCTGGCGCCCGCGCTCAAGACCTCGAACTATCTCGAGATCGTCGAGGATCTCGTGAAGGCGAAGAAGCTGCCGCACCTGAAGCACGTCATCCGCCTCGGGACCGAGAAGACGCCGGGCATGCTGAACTTCGACGATGTCGCGACGGCTGGCGGCAACGCGGAGAAGGCACGCATCGCCGAGCTGGCGCCCAGGCTGCAGTTCGACGACGCGATCAACATCCAGTTCACCTCGGGCACCACGGGGTTCCCCAAGGGCGCCACGCTCAGCCACCACAATATCCTGAACAACGGCTACTTCGTGGGCGAGGGGCTGAAGCTCACGCCCGAGGACCGGCTGTGCATTCCCGTGCCGCTCTATCACTGCTTCGGCATGGTGATGGGCAATCTCGGCTGCCTGACGCACGGCTCGACGATGGTCTATCCGTCCGAGGCGTTCGATCCGCTGGCGACCCTGCAGGCCGTCGCCGAGGAGCGCTGCACGGCGCTCTATGGCGTGCCCACCATGTTCATCGCCCAGCTCGACCATCCCGACTTCGCGAAGTTCGACCTCAAGAGCCTGCGCACTGGCATCATGGCCGGCTCGCCGTGCCCCATCGAGGTGATGAAGAAGGTACAGAGCCACATGCACATGGGCGAGGTCACCATCGCCTATGGCATGACCGAGACGTCGCCCGTGTCGACGCAATGCGCCACCGACGATCCGGTCGAGCGCCGGGTCTCGACCGTGGGCCAGGTGCTGCCGCACATCGAGATCAAGATCGTCGACACCGAGGGCAGGGTGGTGCCGCGCGGCGAGACCGGCGAGTTCTGCACCCGCGGCTACTCGGTGATGAAGGGCTACTGGAACGACGAGGCCAAGACCAAGGAGGCTGTCGACGAGGCCGGCTGGATGCGCACCGGCGACCTCGCGACCATGGACGAGCAGGGCTACGTCAACATCGTCGGCCGCCTCAAGGACATGATCATCCGCGGTGGCGAGAACGTCTATCCGCGCGAGATCGAAGAGTTTCTCTATCGCCACCCGAAGGTGCAGGACGTGCAGGTGATCGGCGTGCCCGACCCACGCTACGGCGAGGCGGTCTGCGCCTGGATCAAGCTCCACGCCGGCCAGACCGCGACCGACGAGGAGATCCGCACCTTCTGCCAGGGCCAGATCGCCCACTACAAGATCCCGCGCTACATCGAGTTCGTGCCCGAATTCCCGATGACCATCACCGGCAAGATCCAGAAGTTCGTGATGCGCGAACAGACGATCGAGAAGCTCGGGCTCACGGCGCAGAAGACGGCTTAAGACGTTCCGAGTGCACCGACTGTGAAACGATTGCGGGCATTCTTGTGACCCTTTGAGGGGAGGCGCAACGCGTCCGGTGGCCCGTCGTTGTCGGCGGGTCCGACATCAACCGGGGCGTGTTGCTCGTGAAGTCCGTCGCTGTCGCCACCACCGATTCGTTCGTCCGTTCCCACGACAGACATCGATCCCTTCGCCAGGCTCCCCTTGTCCGCATCGCGAACCCGGCGACGCGTTTCCCGGCGTTCGACACTCTGCGTGTGTTTGTGATCGCGCTCGTCGTTCTGCAGCATGTCGCGCTGGGTTACATGGCCGGCGGTCAGGCTGTTTCCGGCGGCTCCTACACCAACGGCAGCGCGCCGGTCGTGGACATGGCGCAATGGTCCGGATTCAACGTCATCGTCACCTGGACCAACGGCTTCTTCATGCCGTTGATGTTCCTGCTGTCGGGCCTGTTCGTGCGTCCCTCGCTCGCGCGCAAGGGACTGCGCCAGTATCTCATGGACCGCGCATTGCGACTGGGCGTGCCGCTGCTCGTGGGCATCGTGACGATCGTGCCGCTTTCCTATTACGCCGCCCACCTGTTGAGCGGGGGTGGCGAAAGCCTCGCCACCTTCTGGAAGCACATGGTGACGGTCGGACCGTGGCCGAGCGGGCCGCTCTGGTTCGTGGGCGCGCTGCTGGTGTTCGACGCTGCGCTGGCGATGGTGCTCGCGCAGGACCGCGTGTGGGAATTGGCGCGCCGTACCGGCCTGTTCCTCGACCGCTTGCCTGCAGGCGCGTGGCCGATGCTCTTCATCGTGGCCAGTGCCGCAGCCTACCTGCCGTTCCATCTCGCCTTCGGCACGTCGCATTGGCTGACGGCCGGTCCGTTTGGCATCCAGTCGAGCCGCATCGGTCTCTACTTCCTGTCGTTTGCCGCGGGCGCGGTCATCGGCCCCGAGCGGCTGGCGCGCGCGTTCGAACGCCAGTGGGTGAGGTGGCCTCTCTTGGCCATGATCGCAACGGCTCCGTTCTTCGCGCTCGACGGACGGCAGGTGCCCGCGTGGGTCGATGGCGTGATGCTGGTGCTGTTCTCGACGATCACGGCGTTTGCGCTACTGGCGTTCGTCGTCCGGTTCTCCCGCACGCCGGGCCCCATCGGAAACAGCCTCAGCGCCAATGCCTACGGTATCTATCTCGTTCATTGGCCGATCGTGCTGTGGCTGCAGTTGTTCCTTTTGTGGACCCCGCTTTCGCCGCTGGCCAAGGGAGCGCTCGCCATGGTGCTGGGCTTCGGGTTGAGCTGGGCCGCCTCGAGCCTGCTGCGCCGGCTGCCGGGGGTGGCGCGCGCCGTCTAGGGGCCGTTGAGAAAGGCCTTCCCGCAGGAGCCGGAGCGCACTATCGATCCGTACGCGGTACCCTGGTACCGGATTTAGGGGTGCGACTCCGGCTTCGATTGTTTCGTTTGTTTCGATTATTTCGTTTGTTGGTCGGGGCATTGCCGGTTTTGCGGGCCATTCGGCAACATTGCTATTGCGAAGGACTCGCAACTGCGGTAGGAAAGGCTCGTCTTCGAACGAAGATCGTAAGCGTCTCACGTAAGGCAACGCAGTCAACCGTCGCAGGCCTCGTCTGCCGTGGCCTCGACCCTGCGTGAGATACTGTCTTGCTTGCATATATTGGATTGCGCCGTCTGCCGGCGCGCTACGCTGCGATCGTTCTGCCCCTCGTCCTGTCGCTCATCATGACCTTCGTCGTGTCGGGCATCTCGACCGCGCGAAGTGCCGGGCTGTCGCCCGGCTTCGTGTCGACCTGGATGAGCGCCTGGGGCCTGTCCTGGCTGGTCGCGTTTCCCGTTCTCCTTGCCGTCATGCCGGTCGTCCGGCGGATCGTCGGCCTGATCGTCGACACACGGCCAGGCTGACGATCGGCCCCTCAGGGCCGGTGCGCCTCCAGGAACATCCTGATGTGGCGCACCGCCAGAGGGACGCGCTCCGGCGTGTCCTTCCACGGATAGAGCGTCACCTGCGAATTGGGCGCCAGCATCGCCACTTCCATCGCGACCTCGTAGGGATGCGGCGGGCTGTCGTCGGGCGCGACCAGGATCGGCGTCCTGCAGGCCTTCACGAACTCGCGCGGCACGGTGAACACGAAGTCGGATTTCTTCGTGTACATGTTGGTGAGGAACTGGCTCACCTGGTCCATCGTGACGTCGGGGCGCCTGGCCACGAAGTCGGGGCCCCAGCCCTTCATGTTGTTGTCGTAGAACTGGTTGGGCAGCTCGGGCCGGAAGCCCGACGGTTGCGTCAGCACGGCGGCGATCACGCGGTCGCCGACCCGCTTGATCAGGTTCCAGATCATCGGCTGGCCGATACAATAACCCAGCACCATGAACCGGTCGGCGCCGAGATGGTCCATCAGTCCGACATGGTCATCGGTGAAGGAATCCCAGGTGCGCTCGATGTCGAGCGGACCGGTCGACTGGCCGCCATTGGCGTTGCGCAGGTCGGCGACGACGCAGCGGAAACGGTCGCTGAATTCCTTCAGCGCGCTGAACGGATGCGTTTTGTCGAGACCGCCGATCGTCGAGTTCAGGCCGCCGCCCGGAATGATCAGCAGCGGCAGACCCGAGCCCGCCTCTTCGTAGTGAATACGGACGTCGCCTTTTTCATAGAACGGCATGGTTTTTCTCCCTGCCGCCAGCGTGCCATGCGCGGCGGCAGGGTGCAAAGCACAGGCCGCGATCAGCCCAGCAGCCGCTTCACCACGTCGAGCTGGATGTGGGCGGCGTCGACCATCTCGGCGATCGGCACGCTCTCGTTGGCGGCATGGCCCTGCGCGCCGGAGCCGGGGCCGAAGTTGATGATCTCGATGCCGTCGTCGGCGTAGTAGCGGCCGTCGCTCACGCCGGTGGCGTTGAGGAACTTCACCTTGCGCCGGCTGTGCGCCTTCACCGCGGCCTCGAAGGCGCCGACGGCCGCGCCGTTCTCGGGCGCGAAGAAGCCGTTGGTGCCGGTCAGGAACTCCACGCCATACATCGACTTCGGCTCGCCGACGCCGTCGACCACCTTCTTCAGCTCCTTGAAGGCGTCCTTCACCTTCTCGTTGGGCAGCAGGCGGCGGTCGATCTCGACGGTGCAGGCCGACGGCACGACGTTGGTGTTGTGGCCACCATGGAACATGCCGATGTTCACCGTCGACTTCATCGCGCCCGAGACGCGATCCGCCAGCGCCTTGTCGTAATAGGAGCTGAGCGCGCCCACGAGGCGCATCATGCGCATGATGGCATTGTCGCCGGCCGCCGGGTTGCCGGCATGGGCGGCGCGGCCCTTGGTGGTGAGGCGCGCCCACATCACGCCGCGCTCGGCCACGATCAGGTTGTTCTCGGTCTGCGCGCCCAGGATCAGCGCGTCGGGCCGCACCTTGCCGCTCTTGCGCAGGTACTCCATGCCCTCGGGCCCGAGATTCTCCTCGTCGGCCACGAAGGTGAAGATCAGCTCGCCCGAGGCCGGGCCGCCGCGGCGCGCAATCTCCTCGGCGATCCAGATTTGCACGGCCATGCTGCCCTTGCAGTTGCCGGCGCCGAGCCCGTAGACGAGGCCGCCCTTGACCAGCGCCTTGTAGGGATCGCTCTTCCAGTTGGTGCGCTCGCCGACGCCCACCGTGTCGACATGGGCGTTGAAGGCGATCACGGGGCCTTTCTGCTTGCCCTTCATCCGCGCCACGACATTGTCGACGCCCTTCTTGTGGGTCGCGATCTCGACCTTGTAGCCCGCCTTCTTCAGGCGCTTGGCCGTATAGGCGCAGATCTCGACCGAGGTGCCGGGCGGGTAGGGGCTCGGCAGCGCGATCAGGTCGGACAGGATCGCTACGAGTTCGGACTGCATCTTCTTGGACATGGCGCGGTATCTTTCTTCAACAACGTGCGTGTGGCGACAAATCGTGCGTCGGCGATGGATGGGTTCAGCGGTTGGCCAGTTCGACCAGCACCTCGACCAGGACGCGGGCGCCGGCGGCAAGGTCCTGCGGGGTGGCATTCTCGATTTCGTTGTGGCTGATGCCGCGCTCGCAGGGAACGAAGATCATGCCGGCGGGGCAGAGATGGGCGATGTGCATGGCGTCGTGACCGGCGCCCGACGGCATGTCCATGTTGGAGAGTTGCAGCTCGTTCGTCTTGGCGCGCACCAGGTCGACCACCATCGGATCGAAGTTGGTGGGCGGCACGGCGGTCACGCGTTCGATGCCGGCCGAGCAGGGCGCCGCCTTCGCCGCCACGATCTCCTTCAACTTCTTCTCGTGCGCCTCCAGCACCGCATCGTCGGGGTGGCGCATGTCGATGGTGAAGGTGGTCTGGCCCGGCACCGTGTTGGGCGAGCCCGGCGCCACCTCGACGCGGCCGATGGTGAAGCGCAACGTGTCGTCGGCATCGGTCGTGGCCTCGTACATAGCCTGGGCCATGCGGAGCGCCGCGGCGAAGGCATCCTTGCGGGCGGCGCGCGGCGTGGTGCCGGCATGCGCTTCCTCGCCATGCGTGGTGACGATGTATCGGCGGCTGCCCTGGATGGCGGTCACGACGCCGATCGTCTTGTTCTCGTTCTCCAGCCGCGGGCCCTGCTCGATATGGGCCTCGACGTAGCCGTCGAGCGCGAAGCCGGGCCGGCCGTCGAGCAGCGGGGCCGGGGCGTTCTTCAAGGTCTCGGCGAGCGCGTCCTTCAGCACGACGCCCTTCCAGTCCTTCGCCTGCAGCATCTCGTCGAGGTCGTAGTGGCCGGCGAACACCGCCGAGCCCATGGCGCCGGGCTGGAAGCGCGAGCCCTCCTCGTTGGTCCAGGCGACGGCGACGACCGGGCGGCGAGTCGTCACGCCGGCATCCTCCAGCGCTTCCAGCGCCTCGAAGGCCGCCAGCACGCCGTACATGCCGTCGAAGCGGCCGCCGGTCGGCTGGCTGTCCATGTGCGAGCCGCTCATGACCGGCGGTGCGGACGGGTCCGCGCCCTCGCGGCGCACGAAGAGATTGCCGATCGCATCGGTCGAGACCGCGAAGCCGCGCGCCCTGGCCCAGGAGCCCAGCAGGTTGCGCGACGCCGCGTCTTCGGCCGACAGCGCCTGCCGGTTCACGCCGCCCTTCGGCGTGCCGCCCAGCTTCGCCATGTCGGCGTGCCGCTGCCACAGACGGTCTTCCCGGATCGCGTCGGCTGCGCCCATTTCGCCTCCTCAAGCTTGTCGCGCGAGCTATAGCCGCGCCATAGTCGGGCTTCAATCTGGCGTATCCGGGGGCCTCATGCACAACCATCTCGACCGCAACCTGATCGGCTATGGCCCCAACCCGCCGCATGCGCAGTGGCCGGGGGATGCCCGCATCGCGGTGAGTTTCGTGCTGAACTACGAGGAGGGCGGGGAGAATACGATCCTGAACGGTGATGCCGCTTCCGAGGTCTTCCTGACCGAAACGCCGGGCGGCACGCCGATCGAGGGCGGCCGCGATCTCTCGACCGAATCGATGTACGAGTATGGCAGCCGCGCCGGATTCTGGCGCATCCTGCGGCTCTTCCAGGAGCGCAACATGCGCTTCACTTCGTGGGCGGTCGGCCGCGCGCTGGAGCTCAATCCCGCCGCCGGCAAGGCGATGGCCGAAGCGGGCCACGAGGTCGCGAGCCACGGCTGGCGCTGGATCAACTACAAGGACTTCACGCTCGAGCAGGAGCTCGACCATATGCGGAAGGCGGTGAAGGTGATCGAGCAGACCGCCGGCCGCGCGCCGGTCGGCTGGTACACCGGCCGCTTCGGCCTGCACACGCTCGAAGCCGTCATCAAGCATGGCGGCTTCCTCTATTCGAGCGATTCCTATGCCGACGACCTTCCCTACTGGGTGAAGGTCGGCGCCGAGCCGCACCTGATCATTCCCTACACGCTCGAAGTGAACGACATGAAGTTCGGGGTGGCACCGGGCTTCACGGCGGGCGATGGCTGGCTGCAGGCGATGAAGGACAGTTTCGACGTGCTCTATGCCGAGGGCGCGCACGTGCCGAAGATGATGTCGATCGGTCTGCATTGCCGCCTCGCCGGACGGCCGAGCCGGGCCGCCACGCTGGCACGCTTCCTGGATTACGTGGCATCGAAACCCAAGGTCTGGGTCGCCACCCGCGAGGAGATCGCACGGCACTGGATCGGGACGCATCCGGCCGCGAAGGGCTGATTCTCGGCTCCGCCGTTACAATTGAAACACGAAAGGACTCGCGGGCCCGCCAGGCCGCGAGGCGCGCCGATCGTGTCTTTCGCGGTCGCCGAAGCCGTCAAAGCCTGGCCGGCCGCCATTTTGTCGACACCGGACCGGGCTAGTCCGCGCCTGTAGTGCGGCGGCGGGACCTGCCAGGCCTGCCGGCGGCCGGGGTTTACCCTGGGGATAAACTCGTGTGAACAATGTCGGGTCGTGAACGCTTTTCAGCCAACCCTCCTGCCGATCCTGCTCGCCGCGCTCTGCGTCGGGCCGGGATGCGCCAAGAAGCCGCCGCCGGCAGCCGCCGTGCCGCAAGGCCCCACGGAGCACGAGCAGTACGTCCAGTCGCGCAAGGACGAGGTCGTGCAGTCGCTCGCGGTCTGCGAGAGCGGAAGCTGGGGCCCGCACTCGAATCGCATCAGCGGCGGACGCGGTTCCTATCACGGCCGCTTCCAGTACACGCCGCGCACCTACATCACCCTGCAGCAGCGCCGCGACGGTACGGTGCTGACGACCCGCGAGGCGATCGAGGCGGCGCAGGATTACGAGAAGGCCGCCGCTCTCACCTCCTGGGTGATGTTCGAGCAGGGCGAGACCTGGCACTGGCCGCTTTGCAACCGCAAGCTTGGTCTCGCCGCCAAGGTCCAGGAAATCAACGCGTTATAGTCGCGGTCTTTCCTCGGAGCGCGCCACTCCAGTGGCGCTCGGAAGGCCATGAGCGACAGATCGCTCAGCTGAGTTCGGCGCAGAACTCCTGGATGCGCGTGCAGCCCTCGCGCAGGCTCGCCATGTCGGTGGCATAGGAAATCCGGAAGTAGGGGCTCATGCCGTAGGCGGCACCCTGCACCGTGGCGACATGCTTTTCCTCGAGCAGCGCGGTGACGAAGTCGGTGTCGTTGGCGATCCGCGTCCCGCCCTTCGTCGTCTTGCCGATACAGCCCGCGATGTTGGGGAACACGTAGAAGGCGCCCTCGGGCAGGTGACAGGTGACGCCCTTCGCGGCGCGGAGCATCGTCACGACTTCGTCGCGGCGCTTCTGGTAGTCGGCGGCCCGCTCCTTCAGGAGATCCTGCGGGCCGTTCAATGCGGCGGCGGCGGCGGCCTGGCCGATCGTCGAGATCCCGGAGCCGATCTGGCCCTGCATGTTGGTCATGGCCGCAATCATCGCGCGCGGACCGCCGGCGAAGCCGACCCGCCAGCCGGTCATCGCATAGGCCTTGGAGGCGCCGTTGACCGTCAGGGTGCGGTCCTTGAGCGCCGGCTCGACCTCGGCCACCGTGCTGAATACGGCGTCGCCGTAGACCAGGTGCTCATAGACGTCGTCGGCCATCACCAGCACGTGTCTGTGCTTCAGGAGCACGTCGCAGATCTGGCGTATCTCGGCCGGCGAGCACACGGCGCCCGTCGGGTTGTTGGGGAAGTTCAGCACCACCCATTTGGTCTTCGCGGTGATGGCGGCGTCGAGATCGGCGGCGCGCAGCTTGAACTGGTTGTTCTCGGGGCAGGAGACCGACACCGGCTTCGCGCCGGCGATCACCGCCTGGTCGGCGTAGGAGATCCAGCCGGGGGCGGGGATGATGACCTCGTCGCCCGGGTTCACGCTGGCCATCAGCGCGTCGTACATGATCTGCTTGCTGCCGTTGGAGACCATGATCTCGTCCAGCGCATAGTCGAGATGGTTGTCGCGTTTGAACTTGCGCTGGATCGCTTCCTTGAGCGACCTCACGCCATCCTGCGGCGGGTACTTGGTGTCGCCCGCCAGCGCCGCCTGGTGCGCGGCCTCGATGGCGTGGGACGGGGTCGGGAAGTCGGGTTCGCCCGAGGACAGGCCCACGATCTTGACCCCCTGGGCGCGCAGGTCGCGCACCTTGCGGGTCATCGCGGCCGAGGCCGACACCTTCACGTTCTTCAGACGATCGGCAACCTCGAACATGTGTCCCCTTGCTTCAGCTCTTCGTGCGAATGGTGAGCGCGATGCCGCCCAGAATGGCCGCCGACGCCAGCAGCAGCCGCGCGGTGATCGGCTCGGCGAGTAGCACCGCGCCGCCCAGCGCGGCAATGGCCGGAACGCAAAGCTGTATTGTGGCGGCCGAGGTGGCGGTGAGCGCGGGCAGCGCCGCGTACCACAGCACATAGCCCAGCCCGGACGTCACCGCGCCCGAGAGGACCGCGTAGATCAGGCCGGTCTGGTCGGGGCTGGTCCCCGTCGCGGCCGCCAGGCTGAGGATCGCTGCGAAGGGGACGGCGCGTATGAAATTCCCGCCGGTCGCCGCGGTGGCATCGCCCGCGCCGCGTCCCAGCAGGGAATAGATGCCCCAGGCGAGCCCGGCCGCCAGCATCAGCCCCGCCGCCAGCGGCGGTGGCGCCGAGAGGCCGGGCAGCAGCAGCCAGACGAGGCCTGCGATGGCGATCAACACACCGACCAGGCGGAGGCCCTTGAGCCGCTCTCCGGCGAGCAATCCATAGCCGGTCATGGTGAGCTGCACCGCGCCGAACAGCAGCAGCGCGCCGGTCGCGGCGGTGAGGTCGCGATAGGCGAACGAGAAGCAGACCGCGTAGGCGAACAGCATGGCGGCCATCGGCCAGCTGCCCGCCGCCGTCGGCCGCTTGCCCCGCGCGCGAAGGAGGACGGCGAGAAGCAGCGCGCCCGAAGCGAGCCGGATCGAGGTGAACGTCGCCGCGTCGATCGACGTGTCGCGCAGCGCCACACGACAAAGCAGCGAGTTGCCGGCGAAGGCCAGCATCGCGAAGACGATCAGGAGGGCGGTGCGCGCCCCTCCGCCCTCCCGACCCATGTCAGTGCGCGAGCCCGTAGAGCTTCATCGCATTGTCGCGCACGATCTTGCGCTTCACCTCGGGCGTGACGCCGGTCAGTTCCCGGGCCAGGAACTCCTGGCTGTCCGGCCAGATGCCGTCGGGATGCGGATAGTCCGAGCCCCACATGACATTGTCCTCGCCGAGATGGCGCAGCAGCTCGATGCCGACCGGATCGGTCTGGTAGGTGGCGTAGAACTGCCGGTGCCAGTACTCCGAGGGCTTCATCTTGAGGTCGAGGTCCTGGAACTGGTCCTCCCATTCGAGGTCCATGTGCTGCAGCACATAGGGGATCCAGCCGAGGCCCGCCTCGCCGATCACGATCTTGAGGTTGGGATAGCGCGCCGGTGCGCCGGAATAGATCAGCCCCATCAGCATGGTGCTCATGTGCATCTGGAAGCCGGTGATGTGCACGGCGAAGATGCGGCGCTGGATTTCGGGCGTGAACTTCGTGACGTCGGGCGAGCGGCCGCCGATCGTGTGGAAGTGCAGCGGGATACCGGTCTCGTGGCCGAACTTCCACAGTGGCTCCCAGAACGGATCCCAGAGCGGCGTCATGTCGGGACGGTTGGCGATGTCGAGCCCCTTCACGCCGCGCTTCGCACACCGCATCGCCTCAGCGACCGATTCTTCCATGTCGTAGTTCGGAATGTTGGCCAGGCCGACCAGACGATCGGGCGCCTGCTGGCAGAAATCGTGGAGCCAGTCGTTGTAGATGCGCAGCATCACGATCGCGGCTTCCGGGTCGTTCAGCCGGCCGCTCGATCCCAGCACGCCGTACAGCACCTCGGCCTGCACGCCGTCGCGGTCCTGGTCGTTGAGGCGATGGTCGACCTCGGTCAGGCGGCGGATGCCTTTCTTGCCGTCGTCATAAAGACCGGTCGAGGCCATGCGGTCGGAGCGGTGGATGATGCCCGGCACGTATTCGCGTCCGGCGGAGCCCATGCCGTTGACCAGTCCGAACTTGGCGCCGTTGGCGCTGGTCCATTCCGGTCCCTTGGGCCCGTCGACGACATGCGGCATGCGTGCCTTCATCGATGCGGGTGCGTTGCTGGTGAAGAGATCCGGCGGCAGCCAGATCAGGTCGATATGCCCATCCGCGGAAATCACGTCGTATTTCATCGTTGGTTCCTCCCGGGCGCCCATTCCTCTGGAGTCGTCCTTCTTCTAGAGTGCGCCGCCTGCCTGTCCGTCGCAATGGGATGACAATGACCGAAACCGAGTGGCTTACCGAGTTTGCGTCCGCGTTGAAGAGATCCGACATCGAAGCTGCGACGGCGATGTTCGACGACGAATGCTACTGGCGCGACCTCGTCGCCTTCACTTGGAACATCGTGACGCTCGAGAGCCGCTCTGCGATTGCTGACATGCTCAAAGCGCGGCTCAGCGATGTGAAGCCCGAGTCCTTCCAACTCTCGGGCCGGCCGGGCTGGTTCACCTTCGAAACCGCGCAGGGCCGCGGCACCGGGCATGTCCGCCTGAAGGACGGCAAGGCCTGGACCTTCTTCACCGCGCTGATGGAGCTGAAGGGCTTCGAGGAGAAGAGGGGGCCGTCGCGCGAGAACGGCACGCAGCACGGGGCCTTCAAGGATCGCGTGACCTGGACCGACCGCCGCAAGGCCGATGCGAAGGAGCTGGGTTTCGAACGCCAGCCCTACGTGCTGGTGATCGGCGGCGGGCAGGGCGGCATCGCGCTCGGCGCCCGCCTGAAGCGGCTGGGCGTCTCGACCCTGATCGTCGACAGCAATCCGCGGCCGGGCGATGCCTGGCGCAATCGCTACAAGTCGCTCTGCCTGCACGATCCGGTCTGGTACGACCATCTGCCGTACCTGCCGTTCCCCGATCACTGGCCGATCTACACGCCCAAGGACAAGATGGGCGACTGGCTCGAGTCCTACACGAAGATCATGGAACTCGATTACTGGTCGTCGACCACGTGCAAGGGCGCGTCGTTCGATGAGAAGACGGGCGAGTGGACGGTCGTCGTCGAACGCGACGGCCGGGACGTGACCTTGACGCCGAAGCAGCTCGTCATCGCGACCGGCATGTCGGGCTTCCCGGAGATTCCGAAGTTTCCCGGTGCCGAGCTCTTCAAGGGCACACAGCATCATTCCAGCCATCATCGCGGTGGCGAGGGCTGGGCCGGCAAGACCTGCGTCGTGGTGGGCTCGAACAATTCCGCGCACGACATCGCCGCCGACCTCTGGGAGCACGGCGCCGACGTCACGCTGCTGCAACGCTCGCCGACTCTCGTGGTGCGGGCCGATACGCTGGCGCGCAACCGGCCGCTCTATTCGGAGGAGGCGGTGGCGTCGGGCATCACCACCGAGATCGCCGACCTCACGACGGCCTCGATGCCTTACGGCGCCCTTCCGACGGTGGCGCAGCCGGTAATGGAGCGGATCCGGCACGAGGATGCGGATTTCTACGCGCGGCTCGAGAAGGCGGGCTTCAAGCTGACCTTCGGCGAGGACAATACCGGCATCGGTCCGATGTATCTGCGTCGCGGCTCCGGCTACTACATCGATGTCGGCGCCTCGGAGCTGATCGCCGATGGCCGCATCAAGCTCAAGTCCGGCGTCGAAATCGAGCGCATGACCGAGGATTCGGTCATGCTGAACGACGGCAGCGAACTGAAGGCCGACCTCGTGGTCTACGCCACCGGCTACGGCTCGATGAACCAATGGGCCGCCCAGCTGATCTCGCCCGAGGTCGCCGACAAGGTCGGCAAGTGCTGGGGCCTCGGCTCCGACACGGCCAAGGATCCCGGCCCCTGGGAAGGCGAGCTGCGCAACATGTGGAAGCCGACGGCGCAGGAGAACCTTTGGTTCCACGGCGGCAACCTGATGCAGTCGCGGCTCTATTCGATCTTCCTGTCGCTGCAGCTCAAGGCGCGGCTGGAGGGTCTGCCGACGCCGGTCTATGGCCAGGGCCCGGTGCATCACAAAGCGTGACGGGGAGCGGGGACGCGGGGCGGACTGGCGACGTAGACTAAACAGTATGCATCGCTCGACCCGCCGCCTCGTCCTCTCATTCGGCCTCCTGCTGGCCGCCTCGGGCTGCTCGTTCAACATGGGCGAGCCCAACCTGCCGAAGACCGACCTGCGCGCGGACCTGAGCGGCGCGCGCGAGGTGCCGGCGACCGACAGCAGGGGCGAGGGCTATTTCGCCGCCACGTACCGGCCGTCGACCAAGGTGCTTGAATACAGGATCAACCTGGTGCGCCTGAGCGGCCCGGTCCGCCAGGTGGGGCTCTACGGACCCGCGGCGGCGAACCAGAATGCTGTGCAGGTCGTTCCCATCGACGTGCCCTTCTACGCCGACCGCTCGACCGTGAATGACGGCGTCACGCTTACCGAGCAGCAGGCCAAGGAAGTGCTGGCCGGCCTCTGGTACGTCAACGTCCTGACCGAAAAGTACCCCGACGGCGAGATCCGCGGGCAGATCCTGCCGCTGAAGTAGCATTCCCGTCGTCTCGACCGGAGCGCCGCAGGCGCGAAGTGGAGAGACCTTGGCTCCACTAAATGCCGGCAATTGGTCGAGACAAGGTCTCTCCACTTCGCCTCGCTGCGCTCGGCTCCGGTCGAGACGACGGAGTCGTTGGTGGAACTATGCATTCCGGGCGCATGGGCGACCTTACTGAGCCAGCTTTCTGTAGAGATCGGCGTACTTTGCATGGCTGCGCTCATAGGCCTCCATCACATGAACGCGCGGTTGCTCAAAAGGCACATCGTAGGCGATTGACCGCTGCTCGCAGCCCTCCGTTTCAGTCGTGAGCTTCTTTCGCGGAGTACTCATGTCGATTCCTCAATGCGATGGCGATCCGCTCAGTCGAACTTCAGCTTCCAGTCGATCCATTCGCAGAGGCCGCGGCCCATCACGTCCTCGAGGTCGCGTCCCTTCAGCCAGGGGAGTTCCTCGGTGAAGAAGGTCACGCACTGGCGGTAGGTGCATTGCATGCGGGTGATGTCGGTGCCCCAGAAGAAGCGCTTGGGACCGAAGGCATCGAAGATGCGGTGCAGACCGTCCTGGATGTTCCGGAACGGGTAGCCCTTGGTCGAATAATGCGGCGCGCCGGTGGCCTTCACTGCGACGTTGGGCAGCTTGGCCAGCGCTACCAGCTTGTCGAGATGGATGAAGGCCTCCTCGTCCTGGCCGTGACGGTTCAGGCCGCAATGGTCGACGATCATCTTGAGGTTCGGGTGCTTCTCGGCGATCTCGCGGAACTTGTCGGGGAAGATGCCGCCCATCGTCGCGACCGGAATGCCTTCCTTCTCGGCGGCCGGCCACACCCAGTCGAGCAGCCCGTCGTTCAGCCACTTCTGCTCGGCCGGCTGCAGCAGCGCCCAGCGCAGGCCCATCATGCCGGGCTGGTCGCGCCAGCCCTTGATGCGGTTGCGGCTCTCGGGGTCCTCCAGCGGGAACTGGCCCATCACGGCGAAGCGGTCGGGATATTTCCGCGCCGCATCGAGGGCCAACTGGTTGGAGGTCGGATCCCAGCTGTAGGGCGGATGGATCAGCGCGGCAGCGACGCCGGCCTCGTCCATCTCCTTCAGCGCCTGCTCGGCCGTGAAGCTCTCGACCTTGCGATGCAGGCCCGAGGGCGGCGTGACGGTCTGCGACCAGATATGGATCTGCGCGTCGACGATCTTCATTCGAGCTTCCTCAGTTCGGGGTCGGTGCCGCGGCGTCGAGCAGCTTCGCCTGCTTGAGCTCGCTCCACAGCTCGACCGGAATCTTCACGTTCATGTAGGCCACGTTCTGCTTCACCTCCGCGACGCTGAGTGCGCCGGGAATGACGGAGCAGAAGGCGGGGTGGAACAGCGGGAACTGCATCGCTGCGGCGCCGAGCGGCACGCCATGCCGCTGGCACACCGCCTCGATCTTCTGCGCCTTCTCGACCAGATGCTGCGGGGCGGCAACATAGTCGTGCGTCGCGCCGGCCTTCACGTTGCCGGTGAGGATGCCGGAATTGTACGGCCCGCCCAGGATAACCGAGACGCCGCGCCTGGTGCATTCCGGCAGGAACTCCTCCAGCGCACCCTGTTCGAGCAACGTGTAGCGGCCGGCCAGCAGCATGCAGTCGAAGTCGCCGGCCTTGATGAAGCGCGTGCTGGTGTCGCTCTCGTTGATGCCGACGCCGATCGCGGAAATGATTCCGGCCTTGCGCAGCTCGTCGAGCGCACGGAAGCCGGAGTCCATCACCGTCTTGAAGCGCTCGTCGAGGATCGCGCGATCCTTGATCGTCCAGAAGTCCACGTCATGGACCAGCGCGATGTCGATCCTGTCGAGGCCGAGCCGGAAGTGCGAATGCTCCAGCGAACGCATCACGCCGTCATAGGTGTAGTCGAACTGGGGCACGAAGCCCGGCAGGCCGTTCTCGCGAAAATCCCTGGGCAGCACTTCACCCGGCTTCCGCACATGCAGGATTCGGCCGATCTTGGTCGAGAGCACGTAGCTGTCGCGCGGCTTTTCGCGCAGCGCCGCGCCCATGCGCAGCTCGCTGCGGCCATAGCCGTAGAAGGGCGAGGTGTCGAAGTAGCGGATGCCGGACTCGTAGCCGTCGTTGGTGAGCTGCACCGCCTCCGCATCGGAGATGGAGGCGCGAAAGCCACCCATCGGCGCGCCGCCAAGACCGATCTCGGTGACTTCCAGTTTCGTTTTCCCGACCTGCCGGCGCTTCAGCGCTGTCATGTTCGTTTCCTCCGAGGACGGGGGAGAGTACGAATTGCCTCGGGCCAACGCCACAGGAGAGACCATGAGCGACGAGCGCCTCGTTCTGCACGGCAGTTTCACGTCGAGTTCGAGCTACAAGCCTATGCTCTTCCTGGCGCTCTCGGGCCTGCCGTTCTCGTTCCGCACGGTCAATCTGAAGAACGGCGTGCAGAAGGAAGCCGCACACCTCGCCCTCAACCGCTACGGCCAGGTACCGGTGCTCCGGCATCGCGGTCTCACGCTGGTGATGTCGAACGTGATCCTCGACTATCTCGCGCGCACCACCGGTCAGTTCGAACCCAAGACCGAGCAGCATCGCTGGCAGGCGCGCGAGTGGCTGTCGTGGGAGAACGACGCCATCACCAACGTCGCGCGCGTCCGCCACTTCGCGCGTTTCCGCCCTGACGTGCCGCAGGACATCGTGAACTTCTTCCGGCCCGGCGCCGAGGCGGCGTTGGACTTCGCGGACAGGTCGCTGGCGGGCCGCGAATGGCTGGTGGGCGATGCCTGCTCGATCGCCGACATCGGCTGCTGGGGCCGCATGGTCTTCGCCCACGAAGGCGGCCTGTCGATCGACAGCCGTCCAAACCTCGCCGCCTGGCGCGAGCGGATCAAGGCGCTGCCGGGCTTCGCGCTGCCCTACGACCTGATCCCCAAGAAGGATACGGAGTTCGAGGGGCGCTGAAGGCACTCAGCGTGGCGGACTGATCTTCATGCTCCCAAGCACGGCTTCGGCGATTTTCCGCTGCGCCGGCGAATTGTCCGCAGCTTCGATCCGGCTGAACAACGCGAGGCGCGTCTTGTCGATCCGTAAGATGTACAGCGTCAGTCTCACAACGTCGCCGGCATCGTTCGTCGCCGCCGAAGGATAGGAAAAGCCCGGACATCCCGATATCGAAACGGCGTCCTTGCGTTTCGGCGGGGCCGCCTTGGCGACCTTGAGCGCCACTGTGGCGATTTCGTCGATGGTGTCATCGTCCCACGGCGCGTCGCCCGTCTCCAGCATCAGGGTGAAGGCCATACTGTGATCGCCGCTGGCCACGAGGAGACTGTCGTCGTCGCCTTCCTCGGTCGTCCAGTCGTCGGGTATGCGCAAGGAGAAGGCCGGATTGCCGGTCGCCGGAAAACGCACGTCCTTGGCGACGGCGGGCTGTGCGGCGAACGATACGGCACACAGCGCCACGAGGATTGAAAGGCTACCGAGCTTGATCTTCATGTTGTGTCCCCTGCTGCGCCACCGTCGGGCCTTCGCTCATGGTCGTGGTACGGCGCAGGTCGCGAACGATGTTGAGGTCGTCGAAGCGGCGGACGCGGTGCATGGTGGTGCGGTTGTCCCAGATCACGAAGTCATGCTTCGTCCAGCGATGGACGTAGACGAACTCGGGCTGCGTCGCATGTTCCATCAGGTCGCGGATGAAGGCCATCGCCTCGGGCCGCGGCCAGCCGACGATGGCGCCGATATGAGCCGAGAGCAGCAGGGATTTTCGACCCGTCACCGGATGGGTGCGCACCAGCTTGTGCAGCACCGGCTTCATGCGGTGGCGTTCCTCGTCGGTGAAGTTGGTGAAGCCCAGCTGGCCGCGCGAGTAGATCAGCGAGTGCTCGCAGACCAGGTCCTCGATCTCGGCCTTGGTGGCGTCGTCGAGCGCGTCGTAGGCGGCGCGCATGTCGGCGAACTCGGTGTTGCCGCCGTCGCGCGTCACGATACGGCCGCTCAGCAGAGAGTAGCGCGCCGGCACGACGCGGAAGGTGGCATCCGAATGCCACAGCCGGTTGCCGAGGGCGGCCATGCGCCGGCGGTCGTCGCGCTCCAGCTTCCTGTTCTCCTTGTCGAGGTTGGAGACGTCGGCGAAGGCATCGTGCAGGCGCATGTCCGCCGCGGTCATGCCCGTGTTGGCGGCTACCTGCAGCGGGCCGAAGTTGCGCGTGAAGTCGAGCTGCTGCTCGTCGGTCATGTCCTGGCCGGGCAGGACGAGCACGGCATACTTGTCCATGCCGGCCTCGATCGCCGCGACATCGGCCGGCGTCAGCGGCCGCGTCGCATCGATGCCGGTCATCTCGGCGGCGAAATGGGGCTGCAGCGGCTGGAGCGGACGCGTCTCGATCGGCAACAGGACCTCCCTTGGGTGAGGAACCCTAGCGCAGGGCGGCCGCGATATTACCACCGTCCACGGTCGTGACAGCGCCCGTCGTCTTCGCCGCCTTGGCCAGCGAAACGAAGGCCTGCGCCACGTCGTCGGCCGTCACTTCGAGGCCCAGCAGGTTGCCGCCCATATAGTCGGCCTCGCTGAGACCGCGCGCCTTGGACCGCTGGGCGATCATCTCGTCCGTCAGGAGACCCGTGCGGATGCGGTCGGCATTCACGGCGTTGGCGCGGATACCGTCGGCGCCATGGTCGAGCGCGTACTGGCGCATCAGGAACAGGGTCGCGGCCTTGGGCAGCCCATAGGGCCCGAAGTCCGGTCCCGGATTGACCGCCTGCTTGGAGGTGTTGAACAGCAGGCAGCCGCCGAGCCCCTGGGTGCGCATGATGCGAACGGCGTTCTGCGCCACGCTCTGGTGGGCCCAGAAATTGAGTTCGAAGCTTTTACGCAGCACGGCCTCGTCGACGTCGCCGATGCGGCCCTGCCAGGCCGCGCCCGCATTGGACACCACGATGTCGACGCCGCCGAAAGTCGCCGCGACCGTGTCGAACGCGGCGCGTACCGATTGCGGATCGGTGACGTCGCAGGCGACGCCGAAGCCCTTCACCTTGGAAATGTCCCGATCGAGCACCGCGACCTCCGCGCCCTCGCGCGCGAAGGCGGCCGCGGTCGCGGCCCCGATCCCCGAGGCCCCGCCGGTCACAACCACGATGCGCCGCGCCAGCGGCTTCTCGGCCGCGGCGCTGAGCTTGGCCTGCTCGAGCGACCAGTATTCGATGTCGAAGATGTCGGGCTCGGGAATGCACTCGTAGGTGCCCAGCCGCTCGGCATCGGCGATCACCGCCACCGTCGTCTCGGCGAGATCGGCCGCGATCTTGGCGTCCTTCGACGTGTTGCCGATGCCGAACAGGCCGACGCCGGGGACCAGCGCCACGCGCGGAATCGGATCGAGCTCCTTCTTCGCCGTGATCTGCTTGCCGTTGTAGCGCGAGAAATAGGCGTGATAGTCGGCCGCGAATTTCTCGAGCGCGGCTTTCGTCTCGCTCTTGAACGTATCGAGCTTGCCGGCTTCCGGAGCCGGCGCGACGAAGGCCACGTTCTTGGTGCGGATCGCATGGTCGGGAGTCACCGGACCCTGCTGGCTGTAGCGCGCGATCTCCCTGCCGTTCACATAGGCCAGGATCTCGGGCGAGCTGCGGAACTCGAAGACGAAGCGTTGGGCGGCTTCGCGGCCGCCGCTCTTCGCCGGCAGCGAGAACAGGCCGCGCAGGATCGGCGCGATCTCGGCGGCCGTCGCAGGCTTTGCCGGCAGGGTGGCGCCCGGGAAGATCTTGCGCGTGGCCTTGGCGAGACGCTGCTCGGCCATGGTCACGAGATCGATCATGCGGACATAGGCTTCTTCCGCGGTGGCGCCCATCGAGAAGATGCCGTGCTTCAGCAGGATCAGCCCCTCGACGTCAGGATTCGCGCGCGCGATTTCGGCGGTCTTTTTGGCGAGCGCAAAGCCCGGCATGACGTAGGGGACCAGCGCCGCGCGCTTGCCGTAGAGATCGGCAGCCAGCTCCGCGCCGTCGGGCTGGTCGGTCAGCGCCAGCACCGCGTTGGAATGCGTATGGTCGATGAACTTGTGCGGCAGGAAAGCGTGCAGCAGCGTCTCGACCGACGGGTTGGGCGCCTTGCTGTCGAGCAGGTTGGCGCGCTGGACGTTCACCATGTCCTCGTCGCTGAGCGCCTGCAGTCCTTCCAGTTCGCGCAGCGGCGCGAGGCGGACGGCCGGCAGGCCCGGCGCCTCGATCGTGCCCATGTCCCAGCCGCTGCCCTTGACGCAGAGCACGTCGAGCGCCTGGCCGGTGACGTCGGCCATGCGCGTCTTCACCGAGGTGTTGCCGCCGCCGTGCAGCACCAGCTTCGGCTCGCCGCCCAGCAGGCGAGTCGTGTAGACGCGCAGGGCCAGGTCCTCGCCGATGCCCTTGGCGGCGTGGCTTGCGATGGCGTGCTGGGCGTCGTCGTCGGACCAGAGGTTCTTCATGGCGCTGCCTATTCTCCCGGCTCGATCCCGGCATCCTTGGCGATCTTCACCCAGGTCGCGATCTCCTGCTCCTGGTACGGCTTGAACTGCGCCGGGTCGCGCGGCTCGACGGTGAAGCCGAGCTTGTCGATCTTCTCGACGACCTCCGGCTTCTTCAGGCTCTTCATGATCTCGCCCGACAGCCGGTCGAGCGCCGGCTGCGGCGTCGCTGCCGGCGCGAAGAAGGCGGCCCATGACGAGGCATTGGCGCCGGTCACGCCCTGCTCCTCCAGCGTCGGGACGTCGGGAAGTTGCGGGTTGCGCTTGGCGCTGCCGATGGCGATGGCGCGGATCGTACCGGCCTTGATCTGGGCCAGCACGCTGGGCAGCGTCGAGTTGGAGATGTCGATGCGGCCGCCGACCAGGTCCTGCACCAGCGGCGGGGCGCCGCGATAGGGGACCTGGGTCATCTTGATGCCGGTGCGGGCCATGAACAGTTCGGTCGACAGATGCGAGCCCGAGCCGATGCCGGTGGAGCCGTAGTTCAGCTCGCCGGGCTTGGACTTGGCCAGCGCGATCAGCTCCTGGATGTTCCTCACCGGCAGGTCGTTGCGCACCACGAAGACATGCTCGAAGGCGCCGGCGCCGGCCAGCGGCGCGAAGTCCTTCACCGCGTCGTAGCCCGGCTCCTTCAGCATGAACATGTTGTTGCCGTGCGTCTGGTTGTTGCCGAACGTGATCGTCAGTCCGTCCGGCTTGGCCTTGGCGACGGCGCGCGTGCCGATCGCCCCGGCGCCGCCCGAGATGTTCTCGACCACGACCTGCTGGCCGAGCGGCCCGGAGATGTCGGCGGCGACGATGCGCGCGATCACGTCGGTCGGGCCGCCGGCCGGATAGGCCACGACCATCTTGATGGGGCCGGACGGTTGCCAGGCCGATTGTGCGTTCTGGGCAAAGGCGGGCCCAGAGAAAACAGACTGGGCGAAGGGCGCGGCCAGCAGGCCGGCGCTGAACAGACGACGCTTGATCATGAGATCTGCTTCCTAGGCGTGTGAAATGACGATCTTGCCGAAATGCTTCTGGCTCTTGAGGTGCCGGTAGGCGGCCTGGGCCTCGGCGAACGGGAACACCTTGTCGATCACGGGCTTCAGCCCGTTCGCCTCGATGGCGCGGTTCATCGCCTCGAACATCTGCGTGCTGCCGACATAGAGGCCCTGGACCTTGAGGTTGCGGCGCAGGATCGGCATGGGATCGAGCGTCGCCATGCCCGTCAGCAGCCCGATCACCGCGATCGAGCCGCCGAGGCGCGTGGCCATGAAGGAGCGCGGCAGCGTGCCGGCGCCGCCGACCTCGACCGTGATGTCGGCGCCGCGGCCGCCGGTCAGCTTCAACGCTTCCTGGTCCCAGTCGGGCGTCGCCTTGTAGTCGATCACCGCCTCGGCCCCCATCTGCTTCAGCCGTTCGGCCTTGGCGGCGGAGCTGGACGTGCCGATGACGCGGGCGCCGAACATTTTCGCGAACTGCAGCGCGAAGATCGAGACGCCGCCGGTGCCCTGGATCTGCACCACGTCGCCCGCCTTGATGTGGCCGATCTCGACCAGGGCGTTCCACGCCGTGACGGCGGCGCAGGGGAGGGTGGCGCCTTCCTCGTAGCTGAGATGCGCTGGCAGCTTCACGACGCCTTCCTCTTCCAGCACCGCGAGCTCGGTCAGCATGCCGTCGATCGCGCCACCCATGGCGGAGGGCGTGGCGCTCTCGCTGATGGCGCCGCCGAACCAGCGCTGCATGAAGCAGCCCGCGACCCGGTCGCCGACCTTGACCCGGCTGACCCCGGGACCGACCGCGACGACCTCGCCCGCGCCGTCCGACAGCGGGATCAGGTCGGGCTTGGGCGCCGACCGCGCATACTGCGCCTCGATGGTGAGCAGATCGCGGTAGTTCAGCGACGTCGCCATCACCCGCACCAGCACCTGCCGCGGTCCCGGCGTCGGGTCCGGCCGTTCGGCCAGGGTGAGCGAGTCGATGCCCTTGGGGGCGGGGATGACGTAGCACTTCATTTGGCGTCGCCCTTCAGTTCGATGATGGTCTTGGCCATGACGGCCTCCTGGTCCCAGGGGAACAGGATCCAGGTGTCCTGGCTGACCTCGGTGACGTAGCTGTCGACCACCGGTCGCCCGGCGGGTTTCGCATAGACCGTGGCGAAATGGGCCTCGGGGAGCATGGTGCGGACCGCGCGGGCGGTGACGCCGGTGTCGACCAGATCGTCGACGATCAGCCAGCCGGCGCCCTTGTCCTGCTCGGCCGAGGTGCCCTTCAGCAGCTCGACCTTGGCCCCGCGCTCCATCCGGTCGTAGGTCGAGCAGCAGACCGTGTCGATCAGGCGAAGATTCAGTTCGCGCGCAATGATGGCGGCCGGAACGAGACCGCCGCGGGTGATCGCGACCAGGCCCTTGAAGGGGCCGAGGTCGGCCAGGCGCCAGGCCAAGGCCCGGGCGTCGCGATGCAATTCCGTCCACGAGACGGGGAACATCCTGTTGTAACCAGCACTGCCCGCCATGCGATTTCGTCCCTGGATCCTGTCCGGTTTGGCTTGCCCCTACGGGAGGGCTGCACTAACACCTTCGGCCGGAGCTTAGAAGCGCGCGCCACGGGGATACAGGGCGCGCGGGATAATATGGTACGGGGACCGCTGAAAAATGGGATTTGAGCTGACGCCCGCTTTCTGGAGCGGCCTGACCCAGATCATTCTGGTCAACATCATCCTGTCGGGCGACAACGCCCTCGTCATCGCGCTCGCCTGCCGGAATCTGGAGAAGAAGCACCAGCGGCCGGCCATCATCATCGGCAGCGGCGGCGCCATCCTGCTGCGAATCCTGTTCGTCCTGATCGTCGACTACCTGTTGTCGATCCCGTTCCTCAAGCTCTGCGGCGGCCTCCTGCTGCTGTGGATCGGCGTCAAGCTGGTCCAGGGCGAGGAAGAGGGCGAGGACGGCGTCAAGGCGGCCAGCTCGCTGGGGTCCGCCATCCGCACCATCATCATCGCCGACGCCGTGATGAGCCTCGACAATGCCATCGCCATCGCCGCCGCCGCCAAGGGCGACACGACGCTGATGGTGCTCGGCCTCATCATCTCGATCCCGCTGATCGTGTTCGGCGCCACCTTGATCATGGCCCTGCTGAACCGCTTCCCGGTGATCGTGATCGCCGGCGGCGCGCTGCTGGGATGGATCGCGGGCGAGGTGCTGGCCACCGATCCGGGCTATGCCGCCAAGCTCACCGCCCTCACGCCGCATGCCAAGACGATCCTCGAGATCGGCTGTGCGGTGCTGGTCGTGGCCGTGGGATACTTCCTGCAGCACCGCGCCAAGCAGAAACACAAGGAACACGATCCGGTGGATCTCGCGGCAACCAAGGGCAAGGAGTAGCGACCATGCACAAGATCAGTGCCATCCTCGTGGCGGTCGACGGTTCGGAGACCTCCGATCGCGCGGTCCAGCATGCGCTCGACATGATCGCCACCGGCTGCGCGGCCGAGCTGCACCTGCTGAACGTGCAGCCGAGCGTCGGCGGCGCCGTCTCTAGCTTCGTGTCGCGCGAGCAGATCGATTCGTACCACCGGGAAGAGGGCGAAAAGGCCCTCGCCTCGGCGGTGGCGCTGGCCCAGACCGCCTCGGTGACGCCCAAGACGCATGTCGGGGTCGGCCGCCAGGGCGAGATCGTTGCGGACTTCGCCCGCAAGGTGGGCGCGGGCCTGGTCGTGATGGGCACGCGCGGCCATACCGGCCTCACCGGCGTGCTGCTGGGTTCGGTGGCCCAGGACGTGATTGCCCACTCGAAGGTGCCGGTCACCCTCGTCAAGTAGCCATTTCGGCCGCGACGGCGTAGAACGCGGGCCCTGCAGGAGGACCGCGTTTGGCCGAGGAGATGTGGCGACAAGAGGCGCTGGCGCCCTATGCGACGCTGCCGTGGCAGAGCAAGGGGCGGTATCATCGCGAGGCCGAGTCGCCGAGCCGAAGCCCGTTCCAGCGCGACCGCGACCGCATCATCCATTCGACGGCGTTCCGCCGGCTGAAGCACAAGACCCAGGTCTTCGTGTTCCATGAAGGCGACCACTACCGCACGCGCCTGACCCATTCGCTGGAGGTCGCCCAGATCACGCGCACGATCTGCCGCGTGCTGCGCCTCGACGAGGATCTCGGGGAGGCGGTGGCGCTGGCCCACGATCTCGGCCACACGCCGTTCGGTCATGCCGGCGAGGAGGCGCTGCACGGCGTCATGGCGCCCTATGCCGGGTTCGACCACAACGCCCAGACCCTGCGCATCCTCACCAAGCTCGAGGACCGCTACGCCGAGTTCAACGGGCTGAACCTCACCTGGGAGACCCTCGAGGGGGCGGTCAAGCACAACGGCCCGCTGTTGAAGCCGGGGCGCACGCTCGCCGATCTGCCGGCCGCCATCGTCGACTATTGCAAGGACCACGATCTCGAATTGGACGGCCATGCCGGGCCGGAGGCGCAGGTGGCGGCGCTGAGCGACGACATCGCCTACAACAACCACGACATCGACGACGGGCTGCGGGCCGGCCTGTTCGAGGTCGCCGACCTGCTCGACCTGCCGCTGGTCGGCGAGATGTTCTCGCTGGTCACGACCAAGTATCCCGGCATCGACCAGACCCGCCTGATCCATGAGGCGGTGCGGCGCGTGATCAACGCCATGGTCGAGGATGTGGTGGCCGAGACGCGCCGCCGGCTGGCCGAAGCCGCGCCGAAGTCGGTGGCCGACATCCGTGCGCTCGGCCGGCCCGTCGTGGCGTTTTCCGAGGCGATGGCCGCGACCGAGAAGACCGTGAAGCGGTTCCTCTACACGCGCATGTACGAGCACTGGAAGCTCAACCGCTCGCATTCCAAGGCCCGCCGTGTCGTGGTCGACCTGTTCGAACTGCTGTTCGCCGAGCCCAACTGCCTGCCCTCGCCGTGGCGCGAGAAGGCCGAGCAGGCCAGCACCCACGCCCGCGCCCGCGTGGTCGCCGACTACATCGCCGGCATGACCGACCGCTTCGCCCTCGACGAGCACCGCCGCCTGTTCGACCTCTATTCCTGAGTCTGCGGACGGACCTCTCAAGGGAGCGCGCCACTCCGGTGGCGCTCAGCTCATGAGGCGCCACTGGAGTGGCGCGCTCCAATGAGGCAACTCGCCTCGCGGATGACAAAGGGCGCGGATTCGGCAATACCCGCCCCATGAATCCCTACCGTCATTTCATCGGCGAGATCGTCGCGGCCCTCCAGTCCCTGCAGGCCGCGGGCGAACTGCCCGAAAAGCTCGATTTTTCCGCCATCACGGCCGAGCCGCCGCGCGATGCCGCGCATGGCGACATCGCGACCAATGCCGCGATGGTCCTGTCCAAGGCGGCGGGCAAGAAGCCGCGCGACATCGCCGAGCCGCTGCTGGCGCGCCTCAAGGCCAATCCCGACGTGGTCGACGGAGCGGTGGCGGGACCGGGCTTCCTCAACCTCAAGATCGCCGACGGTTTCTGGCGCGCGCGTCTGGGCGACTGCCTGAAGGCCGGTGTCGCCTACGGCGATTCGACGATGGGCAAGTCCGAGAAGGTGAACGTCGAATATGTCTCGGCCAACCCGACGGGACCGCTGCACGTCGCGCATGCGCGCGGTGCGGTCGTGGGCGACGCGCTGGCCAACCTGCTGCACAAGGCGGGCTTCGACGTCACCAAGGAATACTACATCAACGACGCGGGCGCGCAGGTCGACAAGCTCGGCCATTCGACCTACCTGCGCTACCGCGAGGCGCTCGGCGAGACGATCGACTCGATTCCCGAGGGGCTCTATCCCGGCGAGTATCTGAAGGACGTGGGCGCCGCGATCGCCAAACGCGACGGGGCGCGCTGGATCGGCAAGCCCGAGGCCGATTGGCTGCCCGAGATGCGCGCCTTCGCCATTGCCACGCTGATGGCGGAGATCAAGGCCGACCTGGAGACGCTGGGCGTCCATATCGACGTCTTCTCGTCGGAACGCGCCCTGGTCGAGAGCGGCGCCGTCGACCGCGCCTTCGAGGAGCTGACCAAGCAGGGCCTCATCTACCAGGGGCGGCTGGAGCCGCCGAAGGGTCAGCTTCCGGACGATTGGGAGGATCGCGAGCAGACGCTCTTCCGCGCCACCCAGTTCGGCGACGAGGTCGACCGGCCGCTCAAGAAATCGGACGGGACCTGGACCTACTTCGCCAACGACATCGCCTATCACCACGACAAGTACCGGCGCGGCTTCGCCGACATGATCGACGTGTGGGGCGCCGACCATGGCGGCTACGTCAAGCGCATGAAGGCGGCCGTCAGCGCCATCACCGAAAAGCAGGGCGAGCTGGACGTGAAGCTCTGCCAGCTGGTGCGCGTCATGCGCAACGGCGAGCTGGTGCGCATGTCCAAGCGCGCCGGCACCTTCGTGACCCTGCGCGACCTGCTGGACGAGGTCGGTCCCGACGTGGTGCGCTTCACCATGCTCACGCGCAAGAACGACGCGCCGTTCGACTTCGATCTCGTAAAGGCCACCGAACAGTCACGCGACAACCCGGTCTGGTATGTCCAGTATGGCCATGCGCGGACCCGCTCCGTGATGCGCCAGGCGACGGCCGCGGGCATCGCGATCGACGGGCTCGACAGCGCGCCGCTCGACCGGCTGTCCGACGTCGGCGAACTCGCGCTGATCCGGATGATCGCCCAGTGGCCGCGCCAGGTCGAAGCGGCGGCGGTGGCGCACGAGCCGCACCGCATCGCCTTCTATCTGTACGACCTGGCGGCCGCCTTCCATTCCCACTGGAACCGGGGACGGGAGGAGCCGGGCCTGCGCTTCGTGATCGAGGGCGACTCCGATCTCACGCGGGCGCGACTGGCATTGGTACAGGGAATCGGTTTTGTGATAGCATCAGGATTAAAGGTCTTCGGCGTCACACCCGTCGATGAAATGAGATAAAAAATGCATGTTCGCCGGTCCCCCTCCGGCGACGGACCAACGATCTACCGGCCCAACGAGTCGGTAGCTGTGCGGCTCGATCCTCCGCCTCGGCCCGTCGCGCATGAACCCGATTCGATACCCCCGCCTCCCCGGGACTCGCTGCTCATGCGGGTCAACCGGCGCCGCGGCCAGATCCTCACGGTGATGGTCTCTGTCGCCGCCGTCGCGAGCTTCGGTTCGGTGGTCTGGTGGGCACACAACCAGGACGTCAAGGCCGGCGGCCGCGGGCTGGAACCGCTGGTCGTGCAGGCGCCGACGACGCCCTCCCGCGTCAAGCCGGAGAATGCCGGCGGACTGGTGCCGCCGAATCAGGACAAGGAAGTCTTCAACCGCATCTCGCCGGGCACCGTGCCGACGCAGCCCGAGAAGCTGCTGCCGGTCGCCGTGACACCGAAGCTGCCGCCCAATGGTCTGCCGTTGCCGGCTGCGCCGAAGGAAACCGAGACGGCGGGGACGAGGACTCCGACGCCGCTGCAACCCGCTTCGACCACCAGCGCCCCGGCCGTCACCGAGCCGAAGGTGCCCGCCAATCCGCCGAACATGCAGCCGGCGACCAACACGCCGACCACGACCGAGAGCGGTCCCAGCATCGCCAGCCTGATCGAGAACATGTCCGGTCCGACCGGCGGCTGGCGCATCCAGGTCGCCTCGGTGAAGAACGAGGACGTCGCCAAATCGACGTGGGCGCGCCTGCAGAGCGCGCACGGCGAGCAACTGTCGAGCCTGCGCATGCAGGCGGTGCGCGTCGATCTCGGCGATCGCGGCGTCTGGTACCGCGTGCAGGCCGGCCCGCTCGACGAGAAGCAGGCCCATTCCGTGTGCGCCTCGCTGAAGGCCCGCAAGGCCGACTGCGTCTCGGTCCCGCCCGCGCGCTGAGGCCGGCGGGGTGAGGTCTCTTCGATGAGCCGGCCGCGCGCGCTGATCCTGGGCTGCGCCGGGACCGAACTGTCGGCGGAGGAGCGTGCCTTCTTCCGCGACACAGATCCGCTGGGCTTCATCCTGTTCGCCCGCAACATCGACACGGTCGAGAGCACCCGCCGCCTGGTCGACGAGCTGCGCTCCTGCGTGGCGCGCGGCGAGGCGCCGGTGCTGATCGACCAGGAAGGCGGCCGGGTCGCCCGGCTGCGGCCGCCGCAGTGGCGCAAGGCGCCGCCGGCCCGGCTACTGGGCGAGCTCTATGCCCGCGATCCAGACGCCGGGCTCGAGGCGACGAAGCTCAATTCCCGGCTGCTGGCGGCCGACGTGGCCTCGGTCGGCTGCGACGTCGATTGCCTGCCCGTTCTCGACATCGCCTTCCCCGAGACCCATGCCGTGATCGGCGACCGCGCCTATGCCGACCGGCCCGAACCGGTCGCGGCGCTGGGCCGGGCCGCGGCGGAGGGGCTGATGGCCGAGGGCGTGATGCCGGTCATCAAGCACATTCCCGGGCATGGCCGGGCCACGGTCGACAGCCACGAGGCGCTGCCGACGGTCACGGCCCCGCGCGCCGAGCTGGAGCGCACCGACTTCGTGCCCTTCAAGCTGCTGTCCGACCTGCCGTGGGCAATGACGGGGCATCTCTTGTTCGAGGCGATCGATCCCAGGGACTGCATTACGGTTTCTGCGGGTGCCGTGCAGGACGTGATCCGTGCCCATATCGGGTTCGACGGGCTGCTGCTGTCGGACGATCTCTCGATGCAGGCACTGGGCGGGTCGCTCGGCGACCGGGCGGCGCGGGCGCTGGCCGCCGGCTGCGACATCGCCCTCCACTGCAACGGTCGGATGGCCGAAATGGTCGAGATCGCGGGCCGGACCGGTCCGATGACCGAGCGCGCCCATCGGCGTTTCCAGGACGGGCGCAACTTCCTTGCCCGTCATCGCGACCCCGCCGGTGCCCGCGGGCTCGCCGAGGCGGCCCGGCGGGTCGCCGAACTCCTGCCGGAATGGGGATAAGGCAGGGCCAAATCATGTGGCGGTAGGCTCTTCCGCTCACTAAACCGGGACTGCATGACCGAACCCGCCAGCCCGCCCCCCGAGGAGGCGCCCGTCGCCGATGGTGCCTCTGCACCGGCTGACGCGACTGCGGCCCCGGGCGCCGCTGCCGACGCCTTCGGCGCGACCGGACCCGACGTCATCGCGCCGGGCGAGGGCGAGCTGATCGTCAATCTCGAAGGGTTCGAAGGCCCGCTCGACCTGCTGCTGAGCCTGGCCCGCGACCAGAAGGTCGACCTGCGCAAGATCTCGATGGTGGCGCTGGTCGATCAGTACCTGGTCCACATCCACCAGGCGCGCCGCATGCGGCTGGAGCTGGCCGCCGACTATCTCGTGATGGCGGCATGGCTGGCCTATCTGAAGTCGCGCCTGTTGCTGCCGGAACCGCCCGCCGGCGAAGAGCCGTCGGGCCAGGAAATGGCCGACGCGCTGCAGTGGCAGCTGCGCCGCCTCGAGGCGATGCAGGAGGCCGGAGCGCGCCTGATGGCACGCCCGCAGCTCGGCCGGGACATCTTCTCGCGCGGCCAGCCCGAAGGCATCGTCGTCGTGCGCCGCGCCGTTTGGGACGTGAAGCTCTACGACCTGCTGAGCGCCTACGGCTCGCAGGTCAGGCCGAAGGACGCCGACACCTACCAGATCAAGCCGATGGAGTTCTTCTCGGTCGAGGAGGCGGCGGAGCGTCTCGGCCGCATGCTGGGCATCGCCATCGACTGGCAGTCGCTCGAAGCCTTCCTGCCGGCCGGCCTGACCGATCCCGCGCGCCGCCGCTCGGCGATCGCCGCGACCTTCGTCGCCGGCCTCCAGCTTGCCAAGGACGGCCAGATCGAGCTGCGCCAGACCGAGCGCTTCGGCCCCATTCATTTGCGTAAACGTACTGACCAGCAGTGACGGTCCCGGACATGTCAGACATCGAAAACGCCACGCCCCCGGTCGAGGATCTCGACAAGCCCGCGCTCGTTCCCGAGGAGGCCGCCGCCAAGGACGAGGCTGGCAAGGACGACGACGAAAAGAAAGAGGATGACGACGTCGAGGACGGCGGTTCGGACGATGCCGATGATGATGATGATTCGGACGACGACGACGACGACGATGACGATGACGATGACGATGACGATGACGACGACGGATCGGCTGACGACACGCCGGACGGCGACGAAGTCGATGAAGAAGACGAGGACGACGACGACGACGAGGAGGAGGACGACGAGGCTGAGGAGGTCGAGGAGTCCGACGTCGACGATCGTGACGAGGAGGACGGCGACGACGACAAGCCTGCGAAAGCTCCTGCGGTAGAGGAGAGTTCCGCGCCGGACGCGCCCGTCGAGAATGGCCTGGTCGAGACCGTGGCCGCTGAGGCCGTCGCAGAGGCGGCCGTGTCCATGGCGGCAGCCGCTGCCGCGCCGGCCGGCGAGGTGACCGACGTCGTCTCGCCCGATCATGCCCAGCATCTGCGGCTGCTCGAGGCGTTGATCTTCGCCGGCACCCAGGCGCTCGGCGAGAAGGAGCTGGTGGAGCGGCTGCCCAACGATGCCGACGTGAAGCGCCTGCTGGCCGATCTCGCGGAACTCTATGCCGGCCGCGGCGTGAACCTCGTGCAGGTGGCGGGCGGGTTTGCCTTCCGCACGGCGCCCGATCTCTCCGAGAAGCTCAAGATCGAGAAGCCGGTGACGCGCAAACTGTCGCGGGCCTCGGTCGAGACGCTGGCCATCATCGCCTACCACCAGCCGGTGACGCGCGCCGAGATCGAGCAGGTCCGCGGCGTGGGCCTGAGCAAGGGCACGCTCGACCTGCTGTTCGAGCAGAACTGGATCAAGCCGATGGGCCGCCGCCGGGCACCGGGCAAGCCGGTGACCTGGGGCACGACGGACTTTTTCCTCGAGCATTTCGGCCTGCCGAGCCTCGACGATCTGCCGGGCCATGAGGAATTGAAGGCCGCCGGGCTCTTGGATGCCCGCTCCCAGCCCCCCATATTCAGGCCGGACGAGCCCGATCTGCCGCTCGAGCCGACGGAGGACGAGGCCGACGAGCCTCTTGCCGTCGAGGAAGGTCCCGCGGAACCCGGGCGCTGACGCCCCAGAACCACCTTATTCGACAGGTTGCCGGGGCTTCGGAACGGGTGCCATAATCGGCACAAGTAAATCGACACGCCGATTGCAATAGATCTTGGGAGCATTGTGAAATGGGAAGCTTCAGCATTTGGCACTGGCTGATCGTGCTGGCCGTGGTGCTGCTGCTGTTCGGCGGTCGCGGCAAGGTCTCGCAGCTCATGGGCGACTTCGGCAAGGGCCTCTCGGCCTTCAAGAAGGGCGTCGGGGGCTCGCAGGAAGAGACACCGCCGCAGGCTCAGCCGGGTACGCAGCCGGGCGACAGCGCCAAGCCGATCTCGGCTCAGGCGACGACCACCCCGCCGGGCGGGACGGTCCACCACCAGGACAGCGCCGCCAAGATCTGAGTCGCGGGCGACATGAGGGCCTGACCGGCCATGTTCGGTATCGATAGTCCTGAGTTGATGGTCATTGCGGTCGTGGCGCTCGTCGTCATCGGCCCCAAGGAACTGCCGGGTTTGTTGCGCAGCTGGGGCAAGTGGATGGCCCAGATGCGCGGCATGGCCTCGGAATTCCGCGGCCATGTCGACGAGATGGTGCGCCAGGCCGACCTCGATGACGTCAAGAAGCAGCTGACCGCCTCACCCGGCCTCGACCTGCAGGCGCTCGACCCGACCCGGGAGATCAAGAGCGCGCTACAGGAAGGCATGGCCGAGGGCGAGAAGGCCATGGCCGAGGCCAAGGCTCAGTTCGACAATCCCCTGGCCGAGCCGGAATCGGCCCCGCAGATCGCGGCCGAGCCCCAGCCCGCGCTCGAAGGCGCGGAGGCGACGCCCGTCGCGTCGCCGGACACGACGCCAGCCCCGGTGGCGGTGCCGCTGGTTGCCGAAACGACCCTATCCGAAGCTCCGGTGCCGGTCGTTTCAGCTGAAGAGAAGCCGGCCAAAGCCGTTGCGGCCGGCTGAGCGCCAACTTGCGCTTTGAATTGCGCCCCAAAGGGCGGCATAACGCGGCTCCCAACGCTGCGATGTAATTCGTGACCCAGGCATACGACGGACCCGAAGACGACAAGCCGATGCCGCTGCTCGATCACCTGGTCGAGCTGCGCAAGCGCCTGATCTATGCGCTCGTGTGCTTCTTCGCAGTCTTCTTCGTCACGTTCTATTTCGCCAAGCCGATCTTTTCGTTCCTGATCCAGCCGGCGCTGGCCGACGGTTACAAGGTCATCGTCCTCGACATCTTCGAGTTCTTCTTCGTCACGGTGAAGCTGTCGGCGTTCGTGGCGCTGATCGTGGGCTTCCCGCTGATCGCGGTGCAGATCTGGCTGTTCGTCGCACCGGGACTCTATCGTCACGAGAAGCGCGCCTTCGTGCCGTTCCTCGTCGCCACGCCGTTCATGTTCTATGCCGGCTGCGCGCTGATGTACTATGTCGTGCTGCCGTACGTGATCAACTTCATGCTGACGCAGTACGCGCCGCCGGACATCGAGAAGACGCTGAGATCGTCGGATTATCTCGAACGAATCCTCCAGCTCGTCTTCGCCTTCGGTTTCGCCTTCGAGGTCCCGGTCCTGCTGACCCTCCTGATCCAGGTCGGCATCGCCACAACCGAGGGGCTGAAGTCCAAGCGCCGCTATGCCGTCGTCGTGGCCTTCGTGATCGCCGCCGTGCTGGCGCCGCCCGACGTGGTGAGCCAGATCGCGCTCGCGATCCCGCTGATGGCCTTCTACGAGATCAGCATCCTGATCGGCGGCGTGATCGAGCGGAAGCGCGCGGCCGCGGAGAAGGCGGCCGAAGAGGCCGAGGCGAAGGCCGAGGAAGCCGAAAAGTCCGACCAGGCGACTGGCAGCTAGACATGCACGACATACGATTCATCCGGGAGAGCCCCGAAGCGTTCGACGCTGGCCTGAAGAAGCGCGGCCTCGCGCCGCTTTCGGCGGAGATCCTCGACATCGACAGGCGCCGTCGCGCGGCGATCTCGGAGAGCGAAGCCATCCAGGCGAAGCGCAAGGCGCTCAGCCAGCAGATCGGCATGGCCAAGCGCAAGGGCGAGAACGCCGACGCGCTGATGGCCGAGGTCGCCAATCTCGAGCAGAGCCTGAGGGACGGCGAGCGCGAGGCGAGCCGCCTCGACGAGGACCTGCGAATCCGTCTCGAAGTGATCCCGAACCTGCCGTTCGACGACGTGCCCGAGGGCGCCGACGAGACCGGCAACGTCGAGATTCGCCGCGAGGGCAACCAGCGCAACTTCAGCTTTCCGCCGAAGGATCACGTGGCGCTGGGCGAGGCGACCGGCGAGATGGATTTTGCCGCCGCCGTGAAGATCTCCGGCTCGCGCTTCGTGTTCCTGAAGGCGCATCTGGCGCGGCTGGAGCGGGCGCTGGCGCAGTTCATGCTCGATCTGCACACGGTCGAGGGCGGCTACACCGAGGTCAATCCGCCGCTGCTGGTGAAGGACACCGCCGTCTACGGCGTCGGCCAGCTGCCGAAGTTCGCCGAGGACATGTTCCATACCGACAACGGCTTCTGGCTGATCCCCACCGCCGAGGTCTCGCTCACCAACCTGGTGAACGACATGGTGCTGGACGAGAAGGAGCTGCCGCTGCGCTTCACGGCGTTCACGCCGTGCTTCCGTTCCGAGGCCGGGTCGGCCGGCAAGGACACGCGCGGCATGATCCGCCAGCACCAGTTCCCCAAGGTCGAGCTGGTCAGCATCACCACCCCCGAGCAGGCGGCCGCCGAGCACGAGCGCATGACGGCGTGTGCCGAGGAGGTGCTGAAGCGCCTTGGCCTGGCCTATCGCACGGTCGTGCTGTGCGGCGGCGACATGGGCTTCGGCTCGCGCAAGACCTACGACATCGAGGTTTGGCTGCCCGGCCAGAACGCCTATCGCGAGATTTCGAGCTGCTCGAACATGGGCGACTTCCAGGCGCGCCGCATGAACGCCCGCTACCGACCCCAGGAAGGCAAGGGAACGCGCTTCCTGTGCACGTTGAACGGCTCCGCCCTGGCGGTCGGCCGCACCTTGGTCGCGGTGCTGGAGAACTACCAGAACGAGGACGGTTCGGTGACGGTGCCCGAGGCGCTGCGCTCCTACATGGGCGGCCTCGAGCTTATTCCCGCGCCCCCTGCGGCGTCTGCGCCGGCCCGGAAATGAAGGTTCCCAACCTCGCCAAGGCGCGCATCCTCGTCACCAACGACGACGGCATCCATGCGCCCGGTCTCGAGGCGCTGGTCGAGATCGCGACCCAGCTGTCGAGCGACGTCTGGATCGTGGCGCCCGAGGTCAACCAGAGCGGCGCCGGCCATTCGCTGTCGCTGTCGCGGCCGATCCGTGCGCGCGAGGTCAGCGAGGGCAAGGTCGCGGTCGACGGCACGCCGACCGACTGCGTGCTGTTCGCCGTCAAGCACCTGATGAAGGACCGCAAGCCCGACCTCGTCCTGTCGGGCGTCAACCGCGGCACCAACATCGCCGACGACGTGACCTATTCCGGCACCATCGCGGGCGCCATGGAAGGCTGCCTGCTGGGCATCCCGTCGATCGCCTTCAGCCAGGCCTATGTCCATGACCATCCCGTGAAGTGGGGCACCGCGACGGCGCACGGCGCCGCGGTGGCGCGGCGGGTGCTGGCGCTCGACTGGCCGCGGAACGTGCTGGTCAATGTCAACTTCCCCGATGTCGTGGCGGGGTCGGTGAAGGGCGTGCGGGTTACGCACACCGGCACGCGCGGCTTCGGCGGCCACATCCTCGAGCGCAAGGATCCGCGCGGCGGCACCTACTATTGGATCGGCTACGCCCCGCAGGAGAGCGAGATCGACGAGGCGAGCGACATCGCCGCCGTCCGGTCCGGCCATATCTCGGTGACTCCGCTGCACCTCGACCTGACGCACGAGACCATGCGCCGGAAGCTCGTCGCGGAGTTCGAGGCGGCACCCGTCGAACTCGACTGAGGGGGCGGCGTGAACGTCCCCGCCATGCAGCGGCTGATCGCCGAACTGCGCAACTCCGGCATCACGGACGAGAACGTGCTGGCAGCGATCGCCTCGGTCGACCGCGAGCGCTTCGTCACGCAGACCTTCGCCGAACGCGCCTGGGAGAACACGGCGCTTCCGATCGCCTTCGGCCAGACGATCAGCCAGCCGCTGGTGGTCGCCGCCATGACCGAGGCGCTGCGCGTCGGTCCGCGCATGAAGGTGCTGGAGATCGGCACCGGCTCCGGTTACCAGGCCGCCGTGCTGGCCAAGCTCGCGCGCCGCGTCTACTCGGTCGAGCGCTTCAAGCCGCTCTCCAAGGCCGCCGAGCGTCTGCTGCTCGACCTCGGCATCTACAACGTCGTGGTCGACATCAACGACGGCAGCAAGGGCTGGCCGGGCCAGGCGCCGTTCGACCGCATCATCGTCACCGCCGCTGCCGAGGAGCGCCCGCAGGCGCTGATCGACCAGCTGGCCGTCGGCGGCATCCTGATCGTGCCGGTGGGCCGCGATCCCACCTCCCAGGTCGTCGAGCGCATCGTCAAGAACGAGAGCGGCCTGCAACGCGACACGCTGATGCCGGTGAGGTTCGTGCCACTGGTCGCGGGCCCGCTGCCGGTCCTCGGCCAGGGCTGAAAGCGCGCAGGCGGACGCTCCGCTTTGGCGGAGCCTCCTGATGCGCTACACTTCACAGATGAAGAACGCCCCTCGCTTCCCCTCGCGATGGGCCGGCCGCATGCATACGCTGGGTACAATGGCGGTGCTGTCGGTCGCGCTCGGCGCCTGCAACACCGTCATGGGTGCCCGTGAAGGCACCATGGAATATCCCGGGTCCGCCGCCGGCCCCAATGCCGTTCCGGTCTATGTCGTGAAGGACAAGGACACGGTCGACGGCCTGTCGCGCCGCTATGGCGTGCCGTCGCAGACCATCATCGACCGCAACAATCTCAAGCCGCCGTACACGATCAAGCCGGGCCAGTCGCTCGCCATGCCGGGCGCCCGCTTCGTGCAGGACAGCTACGGCGAGCCCGCCAGCCAGCAGACCGCCGCCGCCAATCCCAACGCGCCGTCCTCGGTGAAGCGCGAAGGCCTGGCGCCGCCGCCGGGCGCGCAGGGCGAGGCGCCGCGCTCCGCCGCGCCCGCCGGCGAACCCACGCCGCTCAGCAAGGCCTCGCAGTCGGTCACCGTGCCGGCCACGCCGCCGGCGCGGATGATCTGGCCCGTCAACGGCAAGGTCGTCTCGAGCTACGGCACGTCGGGCGGCCAGAAGAATGACGGCATCGACATCGCCGCCGCCAAGGGCACACCGGTGAAGGCCGCCGAGGGCGGCAAGGTCGTCTATGCCGGCGGCGAGGTCGCCCGCATGGGCAACCTGCTGCTGATCGAGCATTCCGGCGGCTACATCACGGCCTACGGCAACAACGAAGAGCTGCTGGTGAAGAAGGGTGACACGGTCAAGAAGGGCCAGACCATCGCCAAGGTGGGCAATTCCGGCGGAACAGCCGAGCCGCAGCTCCATTTCGAGGTCCGCCGCTCCGGCAAGACCATCGATCCGAGGACGGTGCTCGGCGCGCAATAGGCCTGTGGTCGTTCTTCCTTACGTCGCTCCCGGACATTGTTGCACAATGTCCTGACGCTCACGGGCCGAGCTTCGCTCGGCCTAAACGATCTTCCCGACCATCTTGTATTCGCCCTTGCGGTCCTCGATTTCGAGGACCCAGAGGTCGGGATCGCGGGCAACCTGGCGGGCGATGTAGGCGTCGGCTTCGGGCTCGCTGACGGGCGAGGGGCCGGTGCCGCGGCTCCACGCCGCCTCATCGTCGAGCGTGCTGGTCTGGGTGAAGACGGTCACGCCGGCTTCGAAGCGGTTGATCTTCAGCAGCACGGTTCCGACATCGGGATCGCCGCGCCGCACGACGGCTGCGGGAATGAACGCGCGGTCGCACAGGCGTATCTGCGCGCTGACCCAGAGTCCGGTGGTGAGCCCCATTACCATGAGGCTTTCATGAAGCCCGCCGTCCGGCCCGTCAAACCCGGGCTTCGCCCTTGCCCCAACCCCGGGCTTCGCCCTTGCCCCAACCCGGGCTTCGCCCTTGCCGAGGCGGACAGGTTCGGCCAATACAGCGCGCTCCATGGCCGATCCTCCTCTCCTCGCGCTCAGCGGCATCCGCTTCCGTCTCGGCGACCAGTCGATCCTGGCCGGCGTCGATCTCGGCATCGCGCCGGGCGAGCGGCTGTCGCTGGTCGGCCGCAACGGTGCCGGCAAGTCGACCCTGCTGCGCATCCTGGCGGGCGCGCCGATCGCCGATTCCGGCGAGCGCTTCGCCCAGCCCGGCGCCACCGTCGCCACCCTCCCGCAGGAGCCGGATTTCTCCGGCCATGCCACGGTGGCGGACTATGTCGCCTCCGCCCTCACCGATTCGCTGGGGCCGGACGATTATCGCGTCGCTGCCATCCTCGAGGACATGAAGCTCGACAGCGGGCGCGATCCGACCACCCTGTCGGGCGGCGAGGCGCGCCGCGCGGCGCTGGCGCGCGTGCTGATCGGCGAGCCCGACGTCATGCTGCTCGATGAGCCGACCAACCATCTCGACCTGCCGACCATCGAGTGGCTGGAGGAGAAGCTTTCGAAGTGGCGCGGCGCCTATGTGCTGGTGAGCCATGACCGGCGCTTCCTCACCAACCTGACGCGCGCCGTGCTGTGGCTCGACCGCGGCATCGTGCGCCGCCTCGACAAGGGCTATGGCGAGTTCGAGGCCTGGTCGAACGACATCATCGAGCGCGAGGCGACGGAGCGGCACAAGCTCGACCGGCTGATCGAGCGCGAGACCGAGTGGGCGGGCAAGTCGATCCGCGCCCGCCGCACGCGCAACGAGGGCCGCCTGCGCGCGCTCAATGCCCTGCGCCAGCAGCGCAGCCAGCAGATCGGCCCCGTGGGCCGTGCCAGCATCGAGGCCGGCAGCGCCGAGGCCTCGGGCGCGCTGGTCGTGACCGCGCGCAACATCACCAAGCGCTGGGGCGACAAGCCCATCGTTCAGGATTTCTCGACCCGCATCTTCCGCAAGAACCGCATCGGCCTGATCGGACCGAACGGCGCCGGCAAGACGACGCTCCTCAAGATGCTGATGGGCGAGCTCGAGCCCGACAGCGGCACGGTGAAGCTCGGCTCGAACCTGATGCCGGTGGTGATCGACCAGCGCCGCATCGGCCTCGATCCCGACAAGACGCCGTGGGAGACGCTGGCCGACCGCAACGACCATGTGCTGGTGCGCGGCCACCTCACGCACGTGATGACCTATCTGCGCGAATACCTGTTCCGCGACGAGCAGGCGCGCCAGCCGGTGCGCACCCTGTCGGGCGGCGAGCGCAACCGCCTGCTGCTGGCCAAGGCACTGGCCGCGCCGTCGAACATGATCGTGCTCGACGAGCCGACCAACGATCTCGACGCCGACACGCTCGACCTGCTGCAGGAGGCGCTCGACGATTACGACGGCACCGTCCTGCTGGTGAGCCACGACCGCGACTTCCTCGACCGTCTCGTCACCTCGACCATCGTGCTCGAAGGCGACGGCACGGCGACCGAATATGCCGGCGGGTACAGCGACTACGTGGCCCAGCGCGGCCCGCGCGTCGAACCGACCGGCGTCACGCCGTCACGCGCAAAGGACAAGCCGGCCGCGCCGAAGCCGGCAGCACAGGGCAAGGCCCGCCTCGGCTACAAGCGCGAACGCGCCCTGGTCGAACTGCCGAAGAAGATCGAAGCCCTGCAGGCCGAGATCGCCACGCTACAAAAGGCGCTGGCCGATCCCGACCTCTACCGCCGCGATCCCAAGTCCTTCCAATCCAAGACCACCCGCATCGGCACCGCCCAGGCCGAGATCGAAGCCGCCGAGACCGAATGGCTCGAACTCGAGATGCTCCGCGAAGAGCTGAGTAGCTAACGTGGATCGCGCCGACCTTCACGCCCCTCCCGAATTGAGCAAGGAAAGTCTTTAATATTGGCGGCGTGTATGACCTACGCATTTTTGCGCTTGCCTACAGTGCGTCGCTAGGAGAATCGGCATTGCGGGTGGAGTTTGCGGGATTCCGAAGTGATACCGTCAAGTCCGCGCACAAGCGGAAGCGCAGGTCGCCAGATGCAGAATAGCCTTATATCAATAGGCTAGGGTGATTTTTTAGTTCGTTCAGCCACGTGGATCATGGTCGACTACACCGAGCGCTCGTTTGCCTTTCTGGACGTTTTGGGCTTTTCCAACCTCGTCGTCCGGAGTACCGATTCGAAAGAAGCTCGGGAACGGTTGGACAAGTTTATTGACGTGGCAGACCGCCTTTTCCCGCAATGGGTGACGTTGGGTGGCCTCGCGAAGAGTAATTTTTTCTCCGACACCATTCTGGTGTCGATCGGTACTCCCGAGCACTATTTCGTACACTTGGTTCGCGAAGTCGGCATGCTCGCTCGATACCTCTTGGCACATGGATTTGCGACTCGAGGTGGGATCACTGTAGGGCCAGTGTTCCATGAAGGTCGCGTAGTAGTGGGACCTGCACTCATCACCGCTTATGAACTTGAAAAGCGCGCAGTATACCCACGGGTAATTCTGGACGATGTGGCGATGGAATATTGGCGAACGGAATTTGTTGAAGGAACGCCGCCGCCATATGCTGGCTGGATTAAGCAAGATCGTGACGGTGAGTACTTTATCGACCTATTCACAGATTGGAGTGGCGTCCGCCAGATGGCGGACTTCGTCGCCGAGGACCGAATTCCTGCAGAGCCGAAGGAATTTTCTAAGCTGGTCGCTGCTCATATTGCAGAGGGCAGGACGTCAGATATTCCTAGCGTCAGGGCAAAATGGGAATGGCTTCATTCCCAAAGTCGCGACGAGAGCGAAACGATAGCGTCGGCAGTCTAACGCTTCGCTGTTTAAGTGCTTTCCACCCAAGCGAGGCATCTTAGCTTTCCTTCCGCTCGAAGTGCGCCGCGATCATCAGCGCGGTCGCGACCGTCACCTTCTTGCCCGTGGGAATGTGCAGGAATTCGTTCGGCCCATGCGCATTCGAGTGCGGCCCCAGCACGCCGGTGATCACGAACTGCGTCTTGGGGAACTTGTCGCCCAGCATGCCCATGAACGGGATCGTGCCGCCTTCGCCCATGTAGGCGACCGGCTGGCCGAACGCTTCCTGCGAGGCATCGTTCACCGCCGTCTCCAGCCACGGCGCCAGCGGCGGCGCGTGCCAGCCGCTCTGGCCGCCTTCGCCGGCATCGAACTCGACGGTTGCGCCATAGGGCGGATCGGACTCCAGCGCCTTCTTCATGGCCTTCACGGCCTCCTTGGCGTCGAGCGTCGGCGGCGTGCGCACGCTGATCTTGGCCTCGGTGTAGGGCAGCAGCACGTTGCCGGCATCGACCGGCTCGGGATAGCCCGCCATGCCCACGGTCGCGAGCTGCGGCCGCCAGGTGCGGTTCAGCACCATCTGGCCGAGATCCTCGACCATCGGCTTGGTCGTGCCGGCGAACGGGAACTTGCGATAGACCTCCTCGCCCAGCACGCGCGCGGCTTCAGAGGCCTGCGCGATGCGCTGCGGCGGGATCTGCACGAACAGCTCCGGCAGCTTCATCTCGCCAGTCGCCTCGTCCTCCAGGCGCGTGAGCAGCGCGCGCGTGATGCGGAACGAGGAGGGCACGATCCCCGACGCGTCGCCCGAATGCACGCCCTCGTTCAGCACGCGCACCTTCAGCGTGCCGGCCGCGATGCCGCGCAGCGACGTGGTGAGCCACATCCGGTCCCAGTCGCCGCAGCCCGAATCGAGGCAGACGACCAAAGACGGGTCGCCGATCCGGTCGAGCAGGTGGTCGACATAGAAGGGCAGGTCGTAGCTGCCGGATTCCTCGCAGCCCTCGATCATGATGACGCAGCGGGTGCGCGGGATGCCCTGCTCCTTGAGAGCCAATAGCGCCGCGAAACAGGCATAGATCGCGTAACCGTCGTCGGCGCCGCCGCGGCCGTAGAGCTTGTCGTCCTTGCGCACCGGGATCCACGGCCCCATGCCCTCGGCCCAGCCCTTCATCTCGGGCTGCTTGTCGAGATGGCCGTAGAGCAGGACGGTGTCGTCGTTGTCGTCCCCCGGGATCTCGATGAAGATCAGTGGCGTGCGGCCCGGCAGCCGCACCACCTCCATCGTCGCGCCCGCGAAGGCGGCCACATGCGGGCGCGCCCAGTCGGTCATCAGCGTGACCGCCTGCTCCATGTAGCCGTTCTCCTCCCACTTCGGATCGAAGGACGGCGACTTGTTGGGGATGCGGATGTACTCGGTGAGCGACGGCAGGATCTGGTCGTCCCAGAAGCTGCCGATGAAGGTCTTGAGCTGGTCGGGGTTCATGGGCGGCAGTCTAGCCCTGCAGTTCATGCCTGCAAGCACCTGGGAGCCGGAGGCGTTGGCCGCCAAGGCGATGCCGGAGCAAAGAGGGTCACTCCGTGGACTTCCGATCCGGGGCCGTATCGAGAGACATGAAATAGAAATGACAAAAGAGAAACGCCAACAGCCCGCGAGCAACACTGACCCCAAACACCTGCGCATAGCCGACGACTACTGGCACCAGATATTGAGAATTACAGATACTGGAATCGCCGTATGCGAGATGAAATGATCCCCAGTATGTAATGGCGGCAAAGACGATGATCGATGCCGCTGTTTTGAATCGGATCGATCCGCGCCCGTGTTCGTGTTGGCCAGATGTTCCCAACTTCTGATACGCCACCACGTCCGGCGTTTGGCGTTTGAGATGAAGCGCCACAGGGATACTGGCAATCTCGTAGGCGAAGGCCGCCCAGAACAGAAATCGGGCTCCCAGTTTCGCGTTGCATGTGCTTGGCAAATCACTGCGGTCCCGCATCAAATCGGCGAGCAGGTTCACCTTGAACTGATCGGCCACAATCGCGACGGCTGTAACTATTGTCGCGACAGCGACAATGGAAGCCAAAACGATTCGTTCGTACTTTGTGATCCTATTGTCGGCCGGGGGAAACATCAGCTGGCCCCAAACTCGTGACAATCCATGGCGCGAGTTTAGGCCTGACCTACACGCCTGCAACTACTCCGCTCAACTCGCGACAGCGTCCTTCTTTTTCTCCGATTCAACGGATTGCTCCGGTTCACTCTTCTCGGGCTCATCCTTGTCGGGCTTCTTCGTCTCGTCTTCGACGGGAGCCTTTGCTTCTTCGTCCGCCGGCTCTTCTTGTTCAGCCCTCGCGGTCTCTTCGGCCTCATCTTCGGCAGGCTTTTCCGCTTCGTCCTTCACCGGCGTTTCGGCCTCGGCCTCGGCCATCGCAGACTCCACCGGCTCGACATTGGCGGGATCGAACCATGTCGCTGCTTTGTCGAAAGCGGCAACGAGGGCGGCGGCTTCGGTCGGATCGACGAGGGTCTCGAAGCCGTGGAGGATGTTGTTGCGGATGCGGCGCAGCGTATCGAGCTGGCGCAGACGGTCCTTGGACAGGTTGAAGCGCGGATCCTCGAACAGGCTGTCGAGCGTGGCGGTCCGGTCGTCGGCCATGTCGGCCTGGCGCTTGACCTCGCGTTCGAAGTTCACGGCGGCGTTCAGCACGGCCTGGTAGGGCATCTTGAGGTCGAGCAGCTGTTTCGGCGCCAGCGCTTCCACGGGGGTCCGCTTGGTGGGGGCGTGGGCGAGGTTGCGGAAGAGCGGGCGCTGGCCGTCTTCCGGCTTTTCCGGCTCGGGTTCGGGCAGGGCGCCTTGCTCCTTCAGCTCCTCGATACCGACCCGGATGCTGACGAAATCGTTGGCGGGCTTGGGGGCAGGCTTCGGCGCGGGTGTCGCCGCAGGCTCGGGGACGGACGCCGGAACGGGCACGGGGGCCGGCTCCTCGACCGGCTTGGCGACGGGCTCGACGATGGGCTTGAGGAGGGGCTCTACCGTCGGCGCGGCGATGAGCACGGGCGCGGGCTCCGGTTCCTTCTCCGGCGCTTTCTCGGGGGCGGGGAGCTTCAGCGGCTCCGGCGCGGGGGCGCTGACGGCCGCCGGCGCCGTCGGCTCGGTCCGTGCCGTGCGCGCGGCGCGCAGGACCAGGCCCTGCGCCGCCAGGATGCAGAAGAACGCCACGCCACCGGCCGTCACGCCGTCGAGCGGCATCTGCTTGGCCTGCGCCACCAGCGTGCCGTAGGCGCCGCCGCCGGCCAGCGGCAGCACCAGCTCTTTCAGCACGCGTAGCGCGATTGGCGTACTGCCAGCCTTCTTCTTGTCCATCTGCCCCAATCCATTCGGCCCCGTCCATGCGGTCTGCTCCCGCGTGGCCGGACAAAGCCCGCGCCGTACTAACAAACCTCGGCAGTGCGACCAAGCAGCGGGCAAGCGGATGGCGGGGGAGAACAGCGTCCCCGGCTGAGTTGACGCCAACGGACCGGTCCGCTACCCCCTCGCCACCCCGAAGGACCCCCAAAAAGTGCCCGATTCCGCCGCTCTTCCCGCTTCCGACGCCCGCCTGGCCGGCCATCCCGCCGGGCTCAGGCGCACGTTTGCGATCATCTCGCATCCCGACGCCGGCAAGACGACGCTGACGGAAAAGCTGCTGCTGTTCGGCGGCGCCATCCATGTCGCCGGTGCCGTGAAGGCGCGCGGCGAGGCGCGGCGGGCGCGCTCGGACTGGATGAAGATCGAGCAGCAGCGCGGCATCTCGGTCACCACCTCGGTGATGCACTTCGAATATGGCGGCGCCGTCTTCAACCTGCTCGACACGCCAGGCCATGAAGACTTCAGCGAGGACACCTACCGCACGCTGACCGCCGTCGATTCGGCGGTGATGGTGATCGACGCCGCCAAGGGTATCGAGGCGCGCACCCGCAAGCTGTTCGAGATTTGCCGCCTGCGCGACGTGCCGATCATCACCTTCATCAACAAGATGGATCGCGAGTCCAAGGACCCGATCGAGCTGCTGGACGAGGTCGCCTCGACCCTGGCGCTCGACGTCTCACCCATGACCTGGCCGACCGGCTCGGGCCAGAACTTCAAGGGCACCTACGATCTCAACAACAACCGCATGCTGGTGTTCGACAACACCGACCGCAGCCGCATCGGCGAGGTGATCGAGAACTACACGATCGCCGATTCGGACTTCGCGGAAGAGGTCGAGCTGGTGCGCGCCGGCTATCCCGGCTTCGATCTCGAAAGCTATCGCGCCGGTCATCTCTCGCCTGTGTTCTTCGGCTCGGCCTACAACAATTTCGGCGTGAAGGAACTGCTCGACGCGATCGCCGCCTGGGCGCCGCCGCCGCGGCCGCAGCCCGCCGAGCCGCGGCCGATCGAGCCGACCGAGCCCAAGGTCTCGGGCTTCGTGTTCAAGGTCCAGGCCAACATGGACCCCAACCATCGCGACCGCATCGCCTTCCTGCGGCTGTGCAGCGGCAAGTTCCGCCGCGGCATGAAGCTGACGCAGATGGGCACGTCGAAGGTCCTGTCGGTCAATTCGCCGATCCTGTTCTTCGCCCGCGAGCGCGAGATCGTCGACGAGGCGTGGCCCGGCGACATCATCGGCATTCCCAATCACGGCGTGCTGCGGGTCGGCGACACGCTGACCGAGGGCGAGACGCTGAAGATCGTCGGTATCCCCAACTTCGCGCCGGAAATCCTGCGCCGCGTGCGGCTGGAGGACCCGATGAAGTCCAAGCAGCTCCGGCGCGCGCTGGAGGATCTGGCGGAAGAGGGCGTGACCCAGGTGTTCCGCCGGGTCATCGGCGGCGACCATATCGTGGGCGTGGTCGGCGAGCTGCAGCTCGACGTGCTCAAGACCCGCGTCGAGGCCGAGTACAACGTCCATATCGATCTCGAGCCCGCGCCGTTCGAGACCGCCCGCTGGATCTCGGCCGAGACCAAGGCCGACCTGGAAGAGTTCATGTCGGCCAACCGCGGCGGCATGTCCGAGGACCGTGACGGCTCCCCGGTGTTCCTCGCGCGCAATGCCTGGGAGCTGGGCTACATCGCCGAGAAGAGCCCCAAGGTGAAGTTCTCGGATATTCGCGAACGCGCTTAGCTGGGGGCGCGCCACTCCAGTGGCGCGTCTTCTCTTAAATTATGATCGCGCCACTGGAGTGGCGCGCTCCCAGCGCTAGAGTCTTTCCGAGTACGATCGAATCACCATCACCAACCTCATGCTGAGCGACCGTCGTGGCTGGTGGGGGAACGACTCTGCGCATTTCACTGCCTCAGAATAGCAGCACGCCCATAACGCATGGCTCCGGGCTTTCCGCGCCCGGCCTTGTGTGAAAGTCTTACCGTCCCCTTACACAAGCAGCGGGACGGGCCATGCACGACATCGTCATCCGGGGCGGCACCATCGTCGACGGCACGGGCGCGCCGGCGTTCCAGGGCGACGTCGCACTCTCCGGCGACAGGATCGTCCAGGTCGGCGGCAAGGCGGGGCCGGCCAAGCGCGAGGTCCAGGCCGAGGGACGGCTGGTCACGCCGGGCTGGGTCGACGTCCACACCCACTATGACGGCCAGGCCACCTGGGACCCCGTGCTGGCGCCGTCCTCCTGGCATGGCGCCACGACCCTCGTGTTCGGCAATTGCGGCGTCGGCTTCGCGCCGGTGCGAGCTGAGCACCAGACCGCCCTGATCGAGATGATGGAAGGGGTCGAGGACATCCCCGGCATCACCCTCACCGAAGGCCTGAAGTGGGACTGGGAGAGCTTCCCGGAATATCTCGATGCGCTGGAGCGCCTGCCGCGCACCATCGATATTGGCGCGCAGGTCGCCCACCATCCGCTGCGCGTCTATGCGATGGGCGAGCGCGCCATCAAGCGCGAGAGGGCGACCGCCGAGGACATCGAGCTGATGGCGCGGCTCACCGAGGAGGCGCTGAAGGCCGGCGCCGTCGGCTTCACCACCAGCCGCACCGACCAGCACAAGACCCTGGCCGGCGACCTGGTGCCCGGCCGCTACGCCGAGCATGAGGAGCTGATCGCCATCGGCAAGGCGATGGGCCGGGCCGGAGTCGGTACGTTCGGCTTCCTGTCCGACTTCGACGACGAAAAGGCGGAGTGGAACTGGGTCCGCCAGGTCGCCAAGGAGAGCGGCCGGCCGGTTTGGTTCCTGCTGACCGACCGCAGCTACGATCCGCAGCGCTACAAGCGCCTGATGGAGGGCGTACGCGCCTGCCGCGCCGACAACCTGCCGCTCTATGCCCAGGTCGCGGGACGCCCCGTGGGCCTGACGCTGGGCCTCAACACCTCGCTCAATCCGTTCGGTCTGCGCGAAGGCTATGCCGAGCTGGCGCATCTGCCGCCGGCCGAGATGCTGGCGAAGCTGCGCACGCCGGAGGTGCGTCGCCTGATCCTGTCGCAGGAGGCCTCACCGCGCCTGCTGGAAGTGCTGCCGCCGCTGTCGCGCCAGATCGCGACGCGCTGGGACCGCATGTATCCGCTGGGCGACCGGCCGGACTACGAGCCCGCGCCGGAGCGCAGCATCGAAGCGCTGGCCAAAGGCGCCGGCGTGACGCCGCAGGAATATTGCTACGACTATCTGGTCGGGGCCGAGAACCGCATGGTCTATTTCCCCGTCACCAACTACGTGCACGGCGATCTCGAGGTCGTGCGCGAGCTGATCGAGGATCCGCACACCATCCTCGGCCTGTCCGACGGTGGCGCGCATTGCGGCGTGATCTGCGATGCCTCGCTCAACACCTCGATGCTGCAGCACTGGGTGCGCGACCGCTCGCGGGGCCCGCGCCTCGGCCTCGAGTTCGTGGTCAGGCGCATGACCAGCAGCACCGCCGACTTCTACGGCTTCACGGATCGCGGCCGCCTGCAGGTTGGCAAGAAGGCCGACGTCAATGTCATCGACTTCGACGGCCTCAACCTGCACAGCCCGAAGATGATCTTCGACCTGCCGGCCGGCGGCCGCCGCCTGGTCCAGAGCGTCGACGGCTACGACATGACCATCTGCTCCGGCACGCCGATCTTCGAGAAGGGCGTCGAGACCGGCGCCCGTCCCGGCAAGCTGGTTCGTTCGGCCGATTCATAGCAATCAGCCATTAGAGAGTAGGCAGTCGAGCGCGCGGAGTAGGCAGACACTTTCAGAGCGAAGAAGCTCTCCACACCCATTGCAGTAACCAGCTTTGCAAGCAAGGGTTGACGTACTTGGCAGTTTTGTACCATTTTTATGGTCGCCTCGTGCAAATACTAGGGGGTTGAGGCGCAACATCGTCTGGATGCTGAGCTCAAGATTGCCATGCCGACAGTCTATGAACGGAAGACCCAGAGGTTCTTCTATGAAGTAGTCGAGCCACTGCAGATCTATGCGGGTCAGCTCTATGAGGGTGGCCACGCAGTGGAGGCCCTTTATCTAGCATCGCATGTGGTGAAAGTTGCCATTCGGCGGGGTGTTATGCGCGAACTGGACTCTTTCCTAGACCGTCACTCACACCGCATAAATACAATCGGAATTGCAATTGAGGCAGCTCGTGGTGCCGCAGCGATGGGGCATCTTGATCTTGCGTCTTTGCCAGCAGTGACCGCGATGATGGGGTTGGCGCCATATTTCGGCTTGGAGCCGCCCTCGTACGAAGACATTTATGACTCTAATCGATTCGTGACATTTTCGAACAAAATAGTCACCGAATCTAGAAAGCGTTCAAATTTCGTTCCAAACCGGATAGCCGCTGGCATGCTGGCTTCGGCAGCTCGAATCGCTGCGCTTGATGGCTTGCCGTTGATTCAAGAACTGGTGCTCGGCGAACTTGATGCGAAATCTCGAGAACTAAATCCTGTGGACAAAGGGCCCAGGATGGAGATCCACGCGGTCGAACTGGGGCGAGCGGCGAGGTTTGCGCGAGAGTTCGGCGATACGGGATCGGCCATTGCCTTCGGTTTACTGGGCGGCGGGAGTGCTACCGCAGCGGATCAGTTTGCTACGCTTTCGGGCATAGATTCTGAATACATTCCGATATCTCAGCAGTATCGACGCATGGGACAACCGGGAACGGCTGGCCTCTTGTTCGAAACTGCAATCGAGGGAGCATCACCTGACAGCATAGAGAGAATGGTGCAGGGCGCGGGACATGTTGTCTCTGATCGAACCACTTCGCGACGTCAGCAATATGTTGCCCAAGAGACTACTGGTTGGACGGGACGATCGGCGCCGACCGCTGGTTTAAAGCGAGACCCCAAATCTACGGTACCCGCTGCACAGACGAATCCTGAAAAGACGGTGGCTACGGTATCCGCTCCGGCAGCCTCAAGTGAGAAGCAGTCCGGACCCTCCGAACCAAGACATGTTAACGCTTGGTTCGAAGATGGTGACGAACAATTGGAAATAGATCGAAGTTATTATCTTGCCATTAACATTGGAAAGCTGCGGCCGGGTAGCTTAGCGACTGAACCTATTGTGGAGCCCAATTTCTCGGCTGGGGCGCCTCTTGAGTTGCTTGTTGTTATCGGAGGCCACGGCTTCTCCATCAAACGCCATCAGCAGACACTTTGGCTTCCTCCGGAAGGAGACAGTGAGATCGTGCGATTTCAAGTCACGCCTCGGACCGAATCGCCCTTTCTGAGAATCAGTATTTACATGGCAATCGATCTGACTCTCGTAGAGGAATTTGAGATTCCTCTGAGTCGCGTCACCCGAAGCCGAGCAGCGTGATATTCATGATTATAACACTCGATACCCGTTCGACCAAAAAGGTCGAGAACTATGGCGGCTCATGGGAGTTATTGCCACGCGCATCTCTTTCTACCCCTCCCGATCTCGGGTTACGCATTGTTCGCCGAGACGACAAAGAGGTCGAATTCGTACTTCACGGAGCCATGATTGATCATGAGGACGGCCAATTAATCGGCCAGTCGATACGAACCGCTAACGAAATAGTTGCTCGGTCCAATGAATGCAGGCTCGCTTGGCTTGATTCCATCGTGGGGCTCAGTGTTCCTCATGTCGATCGCCAAACTCAAGAGGATAAATACGCCAAACCTTTCCAAGATGCTTGGGATCAAAGTACTCAGCCCGAACTACTTGCAACTGCCGCTCCGAAGTTAGCCTTGGCTGGTAATAGGCTTTTTATGGCGATCTTCGAAGGAAGCGGCAATGAGGACCTCAAGGTACTCGCCGCAGTGCTTCGGGCTAAGCTCGCATTCAAGTCGTGCCACTTGGCGATTACATCTTCGGAAATCTTTCCGCCATGGGGAATGATGTATACGCATCCTACTCTAGGAGAACGCCTCGCCGCAGATGGCACCAATTGGCGGAAAGAGGGATTTTGGGGCTATCAACATCTTGTACATCAGAATCCAGTACAGGTGCGGCTACCCGCAACGGGTCGCCTGGATCCGGCGGCGCCTGCATTATTGAGTGTCAACTTTGATGACAGACTAGCGACAAATCTCAACTTGCCGATAATCGATTGTCATATCGACCTGATCCAGAAGCTCGTTGCAGAACCACGCATTAGGCGAACCAAGAAATCTGAGCTCGCGCAGGATTTCACGACCAAACGTGAGAGTCTGGAGAGTATCTTATACTTTTACTGCCATGGAAAAGGAATCGGTGCAGATGCTGGAAAAGCAGTCGAGCCACATCTTATCTTTACCGATGGAGAGGTAAACGCAGGAGATTTCGAGTACTGGTCAGATGGCGATAAACCCTTATCCACAAGCCCGCTAATATTCATCAACGCGTGTCAGGGCGGGCAGATGCAAACACTTTTCTATGAGAGCTTTGCCATCACCCTTTTAAAGCAGGGCGCAATTGGTCTCGTGGGCGCGCAAGTTGATGTCCCTGCAGTTTTTGCGGCCGAGTATGGTCATCAAGTTTTCAGCGCTTTCTTTACCAAGAGCAAACAACCCGTGAGGATGGGCCCGCTACTTCAGAAGGTAAATCGGGTGATGTGGGATGACTATAAGAACCCTCTTGGTCTCGTCTATTCGCTGTACCGAGGGGTGAACTGTTACATTGATTGGGAAGGCACCCCGTGATGTTACACATCATCTGGTAGAGTTTGGGGCCAGTTTGCATCAAAGCTAGTTTCTAAGTTTCCTTTTTCTTCTTCCGATAGAATCTTCGGAGTGTCTCCGAGCAGCATGGGTAACTTGAACAACGCCAGTCCGAGAACTCCACGTTCTCCAATGATCTCGAGTCCGATGTCCTGTTTCTTGGACACCTCGATTCCAACTGAGGCTGCGCCCATGTCGAAGTGTCTCAGAGCATTTGCCTTTCCAGACAATTCGATGCTCGAATTTGAGGACTTGGACGAGATGATGGCGCAATCGCTCGCTGAGTACACAGCGGAGACGACCCTATAGGCGCGTTTCCAACGCTTTTTTTCGGCAAGTTTTCTTGCGACATTGATTAGATCTTGCATTTCAAAACTGTTGAGTTCCGCCGCTTTTAACAGAAAAGAATTTGTGATTGAGAAATTGATTGTGAGTTTGGCGTCGATGTCTCCATCATTCGTAAATGCTGGCACTTGCGCACCATTGGCGCTGCGTATCAAAGTTGTGCCCTTAGACATGAAGTTGACCTGTAGCTTCTTCGTTCCTCCCGCCGCTTTAAAGTCAATGCCAAAATCATCTTTAATATTTCCGCCTTTTACTACGACTCCGTTGCTAACCAGACCGTAGTCTCCGACTCTGAAAGTGTTAGCGATTGGTATCCACGCGGCGTGTAGGTTGAGCTCTGTCTTGAGAATCTTGTCTAAATCGGATCCAGTTCCCATCTCGCCCTCCTCGTCCCAATAGGCGACCTAGTCGTGACATGCAGGTCCAAAAATCATGCCTCGAAATCCGCGATGTAAATTATGGTTGTATCCATAGAGAGAATGCAACAGTCAGATGCTTCCTTGTTGCTGCGGTCAAGCCTCGCGAGCGTTCGTTTGTAGAATCCGCTGGGCGACCGGCCGGACTACGAGCCCGCGCCGGAGCGCAGCATCGAAGCGCTGGCCAAAGGCGCCGGCGTGACGCCGCAGGAATATTGCTACGACTATCTGGTCGGGGCCGAGAACCGCATGGTCTATTTCCCCGTCACCAACTACGTGCACGGCGATCTCGAGGTCGTGCGCGAGCTGATCGAGGATCCACACACCATCCTCGGCCTGTCCGACGGTGGCGCGCATTGCGGCGTGATCTGCGATGCCTCGCTCAACACCTCGATGCTGCAGCACTGGGTGCGCGACCGCTCGCGGGGCCCGCGCCTCGGCCTCGAGTTCGTGGTCAGGCGCATGACCAGCAGCACCGCCGACTTCTACGGCTTCACGGATCGCGGCCGCCTGCAGGTTGGCAAGAAGGCCGACGTCAACGTCATCGACTTCGACGGCCTCAACCTGCACAGCCCGAAGATGATCTTCGACCTGCCGGCCGGCGGCCACCGCCTGGTCCAGAGCGTCGACGGCTACGACATGACCATCTGCTCCGGCACGCCGATCTTCGAGAAGGGCGTCGACACCGGCGCGCGTCCCGGCAAGCTGGTTCGTTCGACGGCGTGATCTTTTCTTGTCATCGCGGGCGGGGTAACCCCCGCCCTGGAGCGAAGCGAAGGATCTCGCGCTCGCCCGGGAGTCCGCTGGTCGATTCGCAAGGTCCTTCGCGTGCGCTCAGGACGACAGAGGCGCTATCTCTTCGGCGACCAGCCGTAGGCCTTGGCGCAGGCGCCGCCCATCAGCATGGCGCGTTCGCTGTCGCTGAGGGTCTTGGTCTCCAGAAACGGCGTCACCGCGTTCTCGTAGTTCACGACGGCGAAGGCGCGGGTCCAGTCGGTGCCCCAGAGGCAGCGCTCGAAGCCCCAGGCGTCGAAAATGCGCTTCAGCGGATCCCAGATATCGGGGAACGGATAGGGCTGCTTCGAGAGGGTGCAGGCGCCGCTGATCTTGATCACGGCGTTGGGGCGCTTGGCGAGGTCGAGGATCTTCGGCAGGTCGGCCCACGGCTGGGCGGGCGCGGGCGGGACGCGCGGCTGCAGGATGCCGAGATGGTCGACGATGAACCGCGTCTCGGGATGACGGTCGATGATCTGCATGCCCTCCTCGACCCGGCCCCAGAACAGGAAGTTGAGCGGCAGGTCGTACTGAACGGCGGCCTTGCAGATGCGGTCGAGGCCGGGATGGTCGGCGGCGCGCTTCTCCTCCTCGCGCAGGAAGATACGGATGCCGACGGCGCCCTGCGTCTCCTTCCACTTGGCGATCACGTCGGCCACGTTCTCGTCGTCGGGATCGACCGGCTTCACGATCGCCATGCGCTTCGGATGACGGCGCGCCACTTCTTCGGCGTAGCTAGCGTCATAGCGGTACATTGCGAAGGGCGAGATCATGATCGCGCCGTCGACGCCGACCGCGTCCATCGCCGCCACCATCTCGTCGCCGGTCACGTGACCGGGCCAGTTCGGAATGGTGGCCCATGGCCGTTGCAGCGTGTTGGCCTCGTAGGCGTGGACCTGGGAATCGATGATCGGCATGGGTTTCCTCTCTCTTGCTACTTTTTCTTCCGTTCCGTCACAGGCACCGTGACGTCATCGGCGCGCAGCTGCAGCAGCTCGTCCGCCTTCAATCCAAGCAATTCACCGAGCACCGCATCCGTATGCTGCCCCAGCGTCGGCGCCGGGCGCTTGATCTCCGACTTGCCGCCGGTGTGGAGGCGGATGGGCGAGATCGGCACGCGGGTCTTGCCGCGGCGCGGATGGTCGACATCGACCCAGAAGCCGCGCGCCTCGAGGTGGGGATCGTAGGCGACCTCGCGCGCGGTCTTCACCGGGGCGCAGGGGACACGCGCTTCGGTGAGCGCGGCCAGCACTTCGTCCTTGGACTTGGGCAAGGTCCAGGCGCCGACCATGTCGTCGATCAGGTCCATGTTCTTCGCGCGGCCCGGCGTCGTCATGAACTCGGGGTTGGTCAGCAGATCCTGGCGGCCCAGCATCTCGCACATCGACATCCAGTGCCGCTCGGCCGAGGTGAAGATCGCAACGTAGCCGTCGCGGCAGCGATAGGTGTTGTAGGGCGCCATGGCGAGCGCAGGGTGCCGGTTGCCGGTGCGGTCCGGCACGTTCCTGTCGCCGTCCATCACCGCCCCCAGCGCCGAGGCGATCGAGATCGCGCCGGCCTCGTGCATGGCGACCTCGACCCGCTGGCCCTTGCCGGTGCGCTCGCGCTGCACGAGCGCGCCCAGGATGCCGGCGCAGAGATGGATGCCCGCGAGGAAGTCGCAGACCGCGGCGCCGGCCTTGGTCGGCGGCCCGTCGGCGTCGCCGGTGGCGTTGGTGATGCCGCTCATCGCCTGGATGGTGACGTCCATGGCGGCGAGGTCGCGATAGGGGCCGTCGAGGCCGAAGCCCGAGCTGCCGCCATAGACCAGGCGCGGGTTCAGCTTGCTCAGCACGTCGTAGCCCAGTCCCAGCCGGTCCATGACCCCGGCGGCAAAATTCTCGATCAGCACGTCGGCCTTGGCGACCAGGTCGAGGAAGATCTCCTTGCCGCGCGGCTGCTTGAAGTCGAGGACCACCGACTCCTTGTTGGAGTTCAGCATGACCAGAGGATAGGGCTCGACCTCGCGCTTGCGGCGGCGCACCACGTCGCCCTCCGGCGGCTCGATCTTGAGCACGCGCGCGCCCATGAAGGCGAGCTGCAGCCCGCAATAGGGGCCATTGTAGATCTGCCCGAGATCGAGGACGAGCATCCCGTCGAGGGGGCGTCGAATCTGGGGCTGGGTGGTCATGGCGTTTGCTCCGGTCATTCCCCGGACTGTAACGCGATCCCGCGGCGCAGGTAGCGCGCCGTGCGTTTCCGGTCCGTTGTGCGAGCCGACAGCGGGCTTTAAGAGGGGGCATCATGAGCACCATCACGCGAATCGACTGCGGCCCGCGCATGAGCGAGGCCGTCATCCTGGGCAACCGCATCCACTGCTCGGGCATGATCCCCGAGGATACGAGCCTCGACATCACCGGTCAGGTCCAACAGGCGCTGGCCGAGATCGACTCGCTGCTGGCCAAAGGCGGCAGCGACAAGTCGAAGATCCTCACCGCCACGATCTGGCTGAGCGATATCTCCGATTTTGCCGCCATGAATAAAGTTTGGGACGCCTGGGTCGTGCCGGGCCACACGCCCGCACGCGCCACCGTCGAGGCGCGGCTGAACGACCCGGACATGAAGGTCGAAATCATGGTCGTCGCGGCGATCTAGCCTCTGCTAAGGTCCCGCCCGCTTTTGAAGTTTCTTCGAGGAGAGAGAATATGAGCATCAAGCGCATCAACGCCGGCGCCCGCATGAGCAGCGCCGTGGTCCATGGCGACACGGTCTATCTCGCCGGCCTCACCGCCGACGACGCCAAGGCCGACGTCAAGGGCCAGACCAAGCAGATCCTCGACAAGGTCGACAAGTTCCTGGCCGAAGCCGGCACCGACAAGTCGAAGGTGCTCTCTGCCAATATCTGGCTGACCGACATTTCGACCTGGAGCCAGATGAACGAAGTCTGGGACGCGTGGGTCTCCCCCGGCAACGCCCCGGCCCGCGCCACCGTCGAAGCCAAGCTCGCCGCGCCCGGCCTCTCGGTCGAGATCATGATCCAGGCCGCCAAGTAAGGCGCGTCTGCTTCAATAGAAAAGGGCCGGCATTCGCCGGCCCTTTTGCTTTTCGGGCGCTGTCTTGACGCAACTGCCCGGCGTCGGCTTCTATCCGGTCGAACTCTGGGGAGAGGGTAGATGCTGGTGAAGTGCGTACTCGCGGGCCTGTGCCTGGCGGGAGTGTCGTCGGTGGCACTCGCGCAGGGCGGCCCGCAGCCTTACGGCAAGGGCTTCGATAGTTGGGCCTTCACGCGGACGAAGGAGTCGAGCGGCGTCACCAATTGCCGGGCTTTCCGCCGCGTCGGCGGCCGCGACGACATCATGGCGATGCGCACCGACGGCCATTCCTATCTCAGCGTCCGTGCCGAAGGCCGCAAGGGCAAGTTCCGAGACTCCATCGTCGTTCCCCTGCGCGAGCCGGCGAACGGCATGCAATGGGACGTCCCGATCGAGGCCGACGGGAAGCGCATGTGGGTCGTCCTGCCGCCGGCCGCCATCGAGACCATCGCCGCCAAGGGCGGCTACAGCATGCTGCTGGGCGGCAGCGAGGACCGCGACGACGTCAACCTCGGCAAGAGCGCCCCCGCCGCCTGGAAGCGCGTCAAGGAATGCGTCGTCGCCTCGGGCGGGTGAGGTGAATGAGAAAGGGCCGGCGAAAGCCGGCGCGCTCCCAGCGATGACTAATTGATCGGGCCGATGATCTTGCCCGGGTTCATGATGTTGTCCGGGTCGATCGCCTTCTTGATCGCGCGCATCAGCGACATCGCCTCGCCGTGCTCGGCGTAGAGATACTTGATCTTTCCGATGCCGACGCCGTGCTCGCCGGTGCAGGTGCCGCCGAGATGCTGGGCGCGGGCGACCATGCGGTCGTTGAGCGCCTCGGCCTTGGGCAGGTAGGTCGGGTCGCTGGGATCGACCATCATCGTGAGATGGAAGTTGCCGTCGCCGACATGGCCGACGATCGGCGCGTAGAGGCCGTTGGCCTGGATGTCCTTCTGCGTCTCGAGGATGCATTCGGCGAGCTTGCTGATCGGCACGCAGACGTCGGTCGCCCACATGCCCCAGCCCGGCTTGTAGGCCTTGGCGGCCCAGGCCGCGTCATGGCGGGCCTGCCACATCCTGCTGCGCTCCTCGGCCTGGTTGGTCCAGGCGAAGTCGCCGCCGCCATGCTCGGCGGCGATGGCCTGCACCATCTCGGCCTGTTCCTTCGTGCCGGCCTCGGTCCCATGGAATTCCAGCAGCAGTAGGTTCTTCTGCGGCAGCGTGAGCTTGGAATACTGGTTCACCGTGTCGACCGTGTAGGTGTCCATCAGCTCGATGCGCGCCACCGGGATGCCGGACTGGATGGTCTGGATCACCGTGTTGACCGCGCCTTCGAGACTGTCGAAGGCACAGGTCGCGGCGACCATCGATTCCGGCGTGCCGTAGAGGCGGAGCGTGATCTCGGTGATGACGCCCAGCGTGCCCTCGGAGCCCACGAACAGCTTCACCAGGTCGTAGCCCGCGCTCGACTTCCGCGAGCGGCGGCCCAACTGCATGATCCGTCCGTCGGGCGTCACGACCTGCAGCGACAGCACGTTCTCGCGCATCGTGCCGTAGCGCACGGCGTTGGTGCCGGAGGCGCGGGTGCTGGTCATGCCGCCGATCGAGGCGTCGGCGCCGGGATCGATCGGGAAGAACAGGCCGGTCGCGCGCAGGTATTCGTTGAGCTGCTTGCGGGTGACGCCGGGCTGCACGACCACGTCGAGGTCGGCCTCGTTGACCTGCAGGATCTTGTTCATGCGGCTGACGTCGAGCGAGATGCCGCCGTTGGGGGCGCTGATATGGCCCTCCAGCGAGGTGCCGGTGCCGAACGGGATGATCGGGGTCTTGTGGCGGGCGCAGAGCTGGACGATCTGCTGCACTTCCTCGGTCGATTCGGCAAAGACCACGGCGTCGGGCAGGTGGGCTTCGTGATATGAAATGTCCTTGCCGTGCTGCTCGCGCACGGCGTGCGCGGTGCTGACCCGGTCGCCGAACAGCGCCCTGAGCTCGGCGATCGTGGCATCGACGTTGAGGGGTCTCGCCTGGGCCGCTACAGCCATGTTCGTTCTCCTAGCGTAAGCCGTTTGGATACGCTCAAATGCGGCCAAAGCCAACCTGAGGAAACCGCCCCATGCGCGACGTCTATGTGATCGGCGCCTACACGACCGTCTTCAAGAAGCACCCCGGCCTGAGCTTCGGCGACCTCGCCCGGGAGGCCTATATGGGCACCCTGGCCGATGCCGGCATGGACAAGGGCACCGACATCGAGACCGGCTGGCTGGGCAATTGCGGCATGGGCTTCTGGGGCCAGAACTCGATCCGCGGCCAGGCGCTGTTCCAGCCGCTGGTCGAGGAGGGGCTGTTTCCCGAGCGGGTGCCGATGTTCAACGTCGAGAATGCCTGCGCCACCGCCTCGACCGCCTTCATGGGCGCCTGGAAGGACGTGCTGGCCGGCACCCACGAACTCACCTTCTGCCTGGGCGTCGAGAAGCTGTTCAGCCCGGAGGCGCCGGAGCGCACGGCCGGCCTGTTCAACCAGGGCTATATCACCAGCCAGCACGACCGGCTGGTCGAGGAGATGAACCGGGTGGGCAAGATGGTCGGCTCCGAATTCAAGCCGGGCGATGACCGCACGATCTTCATGGATACCTATGCCATGCAGGCCAAGTGGCACATGTGGAAGTACGGCACGACCCAAGCCCAGATCGCGGCAGGTGCTGCCAAGAACCACAACTACGGGGCACTCAACGAAAAGGCGCAGTACCGCTTCCAGATGACGCCGCAGTCGGTGCTGGAGGACCGGCCGGTCTCGTTCCCGCTGACCCGCGCCATGTGCGCGCCGATCGGCGACGGCGCCGCGGCGGCGCTGCTCTGCTCGGCGGAGTATCTCGCGAAGCAGCCCAAGCAGGTCCAGGACCGCGCGGTGAAGATCGCGGGCGTCGGCTTTTCGGGCGGCATGTACCGCAACCTCGACGCGCCGGGCCTGACGCGTGCAGCCGCCGACAAGGCCTACCGGATGGCGGGCCTCGGGCCTGAGGATATCGACGTCGCCGAGGTCCATGACGCCACCAGCTTCTGCGAGATCTACCAGTGCGAGATGCTGCGCTTCTGCCCCGAGGGCGAGGGCGGCAAGTTCGTCGAATCGGGCGCCACCGGCCCGGGCGGCAAGCTGCCGGTCAACACGTCGGGCGGCCTCGTGTCCAAGGGCCATCCGGTGGGCGCCACCGGCCTGTCGATGCTGGCCGAACTCGCGACGCAGCTGCGCGGTGAGGCCGGCGAGCGTCAGGTGGAAGGCGCCGAGGTCGCGCTCGCCGAGAATGGCGGCGGCGTGATCGGCATGGAGGAGGCCGTGGCCTCCGTCGTAATTCTCAAGAAAGAGTAGAGGACAGACATGACAATCCGCTTCGACAATCGCGTCGCCATCGTCACCGGCGCGGGCAACGGACTCGGCCGCGCGCATGCGCTCCTGCTGGCCAGCCGCGGCGCCAAGGTGGTCGTGAACGATCCGGGTGGCGCGGTCGACGGTAAAGGCGGTGGGCACGCCGCCGCCGACAAGGTCGTGGACGAGATCAAGGCGGCGGGCGGCCAGGCCGTCGCCAACTACGATTCCGTCGCCGAGGCCGCGACGGCCGCCAACATCGTGAAGACCGCCGTCGATGCCTTCGGCACGGTCGACATCGTCGTGAACAATGCCGGCGTGCTGCGCGACAAGACCTTCCACAACATGACGACCGAGGATTTCGAGTTCGTCGTGAAGGTCCACTTCCTTGGCACCGCCTACGTGACTCATGCCGCCTGGCCGATCCTGCGCGCCAAGGCCTATGGCCGTATCGTCGTGACCTCGTCGAACTCCGGCATCTACGGCACCTTCGGCCAGTCCAACTACGGCGGCGCCAAGCTCGCGGTCGTGGGCTTCATGAACGCGCTGCGGCTCGAAGGCCAGAAGTACAACATCATGATGAACGCGCTGGCGCCGATCGCCGCCACGCGCATGACCGAGAGCCTGATGACGCCCGAGGCCTTGGCCAAGCTGCGGCCCGAGTTCGTCTCGCCGATGGTCGCCTATCTGTGCAGCGAACAATGCCAGCGCACCGGCGACATCTGGAGCGCCGGCGCCGGCACCTTCGCGCGCATCGAGTATCGCGAGGCCGAGGGCCTGCGCGTCGATGGCCGCGCGCCGACCATCGAGGATGTGGCCGACAATATCGAGAAAATCGCCGACGTCTCGGCCAGCCGCGTCTTCCGCACCTCCGGCGAGGAAGTCGCAGCCGTCGTGAGCGGCTCCTGAGCGCCGAGGCGTCTACCGCCATCGCACCGGCAGCGGATCGGCTGCTGCCGGTCGGGAAGTGGCTGATTCGGGAAGGCCGGCTCATCAGGAGGCCGGACGCCTTCATCGAGCAGCTGATGAACCGCGTGCTCGAAGCCGGCGTGCCGGTCTGGCGCATGTATGTCGGCCTCCAGCTCGTCCATCCGCAGCTGCAGGCGATGGGTTATCTCTGGCGGCGCGGCCAACGCGTCGAATCGGTGGCGCGCGCCTACGGCATCCAGTTCACCCCGGCCTATATCGGCAGCCCGCTGCAGGAGGTCCGCGAGGGCGGCACGCCCGTGCGTTACCGGCTCGACAAGCTGACCGAGCGTCATCACCAGGTGCTGCATGAGGTGAAGGACGGCGGCGGTACTGATTACTTCTCGCTGCCGATGCACATCCGCCGCGACGGGCCGCTGCCGGTCGTCGCCTTCGCGACCGACCGCAAGGGGGGCTTCAGCGAGGCCGACATCGACGATCTCACGCGCCTCGTCGACATGATGGGCGCCGTGACGGAGATGCATATCGAGGAGAGCGTCGCCCAGACCGTGGCCCAGACCTATCTCGGGCGTCAGGTCGGCGAGCGCATCCTGCACGGCATGATCCGCCGCGGCGACGGCGAGGAGATCCGCGCGGTGCTGTGGTTCTCCGACCTGCGCGACTTCACCGGCCTCAACGAACGCCTGCCGCCCGACCAGGTGCTCGAGCTGCTGAACAACTACTTCCAGCTGGTGGGCGACGCGCTCGCCAGGCATGGCGGCGAGATCCTCAAATTCATCGGCGACGGCGTGATGGCCTATTTCCCGGCCGAGGATGCGCTGTTCATGCCGATGGTGACGGCGGCCGCGCTCGATGCCGCGCGCCAGCTGATCGCCGATGCCGAGGCCGCCAACGAGGCCCGCGCCACGGCCGGCGCCGAGCCGATGAGATTCGGCATCGGGCTGCATGTCGGCACGGTGACCTTCGGCAATATCGGCACCGAGGACCGGCTCGACTTCACCGTCATCGGCTCCGCCGTCAACCGCGCCTCGCGGCTCGAAGGTCTCACCAAGGCGCTGGGTGTTCGCGTCTGCGCCTCGGCCGAATTCAACGAAGATTGCCCGCGCCCGATGAAGTCGCTCGGCAAACACCGCTTGCGCGGCGTCCGCGAGCCGGTGGAGATCTTCACGCTGCCGGATTGAGCTAAAGGTCCTTCAAACCTTCGTCTTCCAGCCCTCGATCCAGGTTAGGGCTTCCTCGTCGGGGAGGGGCTGTTCCGAGGCATCGATTTCGAGACGGTCGCCGACCTTCCGGGCACCGCACAGTTCCAGGACCTGGTCGACCTTCTTGCCGCCGCCGCAGAACGTGTCCTGGTAGGTCATGTCGCCCAGCGCGATGACGCCGTAGCGATGGCCCGACAGGTCGGGCTTGTCGCGCTGCAGCGCCTCGACCAGCGGCAGGATGTTGGTCGGGATGTCGCCCGAACCGTGGGTCGCGCAGACCACGAGGAGCACGTCGTGCGCCTGCAGGTCGACGGCGGTCGCCGCCTTGTCTGTGACGTCGACGGTGTGTCCGGCACCCGCCAGCACGGGTTGCAGCGCGTCGGCCACCATCTGGGCATTGCCCGATTCGGTGCCGACCAGGATGAGGATCGTGGCCATACTCCCGGATACGGGACGGAGTGCCGCGATGCGACGCGACCGGATGGCGCGGCAGATTCCGCCATGCCAGTCTCGCAGTCATGGAAGAAACGCCTGTTCTGTCCGCCCTCGAAGGCGGCGTCCTGACCCTGACGCTCAACCGCCCGCAGCGGCTGAACGCCATGAGCCACCCCTTGATCGACGCCATGAACGCCGAGCTCAAACGCGCCCGCGAGGACGAGGCGGTGCGCGCCGTGCTGCTGACGGGCACGGGCCGCGGCTTCTGTGCCGGTGCCGATCTGGCGGGCGGCGGCCCCGGCGACGCGTCGGCCTCCGGCCCTCGCGATGTCGGCGCCGCGATGGACCGTCTCTTCAACCCCATGATCCGGGCCATGCGCGACCTGCCCAAGCCGATCGTCGCCGCGGTGAACGGCGTGGCGGCGGGCGGCGGCGCCAACCTGGCGCTGGCCTGCGATATCGTGATCGCCGCGCGCTCGGCGCGCTTCGACCAGGCCTTCGTCCGCATCTCTCTGATCCCCGACCTGGGCGGCACCTGGTTCCTGCCGCACACGGTGGGCGATGCCCGCGCCCGCGCGCTGGCGATGCTCGGCGCCTCGGTGCCGGCCGAGGAGGCCGCGCGCATGGGCATGGTCTGGCAGGTCGTCGACGATGCCGTCCTGATGGAAGAGGCCGGCAAGATCGCAGCCAAGCTCGCCACAGGACCGACCCGCTCCTATGCCGCGATCAAGGGCGCGATCAACGCGGCTGCCACCAACACGCTCGACCAGCAACTCGACCTCGAGCGCGACCATCAGCGAGAGCTCGGCAAGAGCGAGGATTTCAAGGAGGGCGTCGCCGCCTTCCTCGCCAAGCGCGCGCCCAATTTCACCGGACGTTGAGAGACGAGACAGATGACCTACGAGAAGATCCAGATCGCCAAGGAAGACGGACTCGCCACCCTGACCCTGAACGCGCCCGACCGGCTGAACGCCGTGTCGCGCAAGATGATCGGCGAACTCAAGCAGTGCTGGGAGGAACTCGCCGCCGACACCTCGGTGCGCGCCGTGCTGCTGACCGGTGCGGGGCGTGGCTTCTGCGCCGGCGCCGACCTCGCCGATCCCGACCGCGCCAAGGGCGCCATCTCCGACTCGGGCGAGGCGCTCGACAAGTTCTTCAATCCCGTGATTCGCCTGATGCGCAGCGTCCCCAAGCCGATCGTCGCGGCGGTGAACGGTCCGGCGGCCGGCGTCGGCATGAGCTTCGCGCTCGCCTCCGACATCGCCATTGCGGGCAAGTCCGCCTCCTTCCTGCAGGCCTTCGCCCGCATCGGCCTGCTGCCCGACGGCGGCAGCACCTGGTTCCTGCCGCGGCTGGTCGGTGAGCAGCGGGCGCGGGCGCTGGCCATGCTGGCGCCGCAGATCACCGCCCAGCAGGCCAAGGACTGGGGCCTGATCTGGGACGTGGTCGAGGATGCCGACCTCATGAAGACGGCCGGCGACCTCGCGCGGCGCCTGGCGGATGGGCCCACAATGTCGCTCGCGCGTATCAAGGAGGCGATGAATCGCGCCAGCGGCAACACGCTCTCGCAGCAGCTCGATGTCGAGCGCGACTTCCAGCGCGAGCTGGGCAAGAGCGAGGATTTCAAGGAAGGCGTTGCGGCCTTCCTCGCCAAGCGCAAGCCCGCCTTCAAGGGCAAGTAAGAACGAAAAGAACCACGGGAGAGACGACCATGACGACGCCGTTCAAGGAAATCGCCTCGGGCCTGAAGTTTCCCGAGGGCCCGGTGGCCATGCCCGATGGCTCCGTCATCCTGGTCGAGATCGCGCGCGAGACGCTCACGCGCGTCACGCCGGATGGCAAGCAGCACATCATTGCGAAGCTGGGCGGCGGCCCCAACGGCGCGGCGATGGGACCCGGCGGCAAGATCTACGTCACCAACAACGGCGGCTTCAACTGGATCGAGCGGCCCGGGGGCCGGCTGTTTCCCGGCACCGCGCCCGCCTCCTACAAAGGCGGCTCGATCCAGGTGGTCGACCCGGAGACCGGCGCGTTCGAGACGCTGTACGACAGCTGCGACGGCCGCAAGCTGAACGGCCCCAACGATCTCGTGTTCGACGATGCCGGCGGCTTCTGGTTCACCGACCTGGGCAAGACGCGCGAGTACGACAACGATCGTGGCGCCGTCTACTACGCCAAGGCCGACGGTTCGAGGATCGAGCAGAAGGTGTTCCCGCTGGAGCGTCCCAACGGCTGCGGCCTCTCGCCCGACGGCAGGACGCTCTACGTCGTGGAAACGCCCACCGCGCGCCTCTGGGCCTTCGATCTCTCCTCGCCGGGCGTCATCAAGGACGCCAACGGCCCCTATCGCGGCGAGAAGGGCCGGGTGGTGGCGGGCCTCGGCGGCTACCAGATGTTCGATTCGCTGGCCGTCGACTCCGCCGGCCACGTCTGCGTCGCGACTCTGATCACCGGTGCCGTCTCCGATATCTCGCCCGACGGCCAGTCGGTGACGCAGTACAAGTTTCCCGACGCGATGGTCACCAATGTCTGCTTCGGCGGGCAAGACTTGCGCACCGCCTACGCCACGCTGTCGATGACCGGCAAACTGGTCAGTTTCGAATGGCCGCGTCCCGGCCTGAAGCTCGAGTATCTGAACAAATAGAGCGTGCTGGGGGGCGCCCCCCCCCAGCGGCGTCACCCCTTTGTCTGTCCCCGCACCTCGCGGCTGGCGACGACCTTGCCGGCGGCATAGGACTCGTGGTTGGCGTCGACGTCGGAGAGCTTGTAGCGGTAGTTCACCATCATGCCGTAGGACTGCTTGAACCCGTTGGCGCTGGTGTCGCCCAGCCAGTTCAGCCGTTCGACCACGGCGCCGTTGCCGAGGTGGAAGTGCGCCACGCGGTCGAGCGCGCGACCCTTGTCGGTGGCGGTGAGATAGACGGCGGCGAGTCGCGTCAGGATCGGGCGCAGCGCCTTGTCGATGGCGGGGACCTCCCACCAGTTCGGCCGCGCCAGCAGCTTGAGGATGGCCGCGGCGCCGTAGGCCTCGTCGATCACCGGCCCCAGCGAACCGATCTCGCTCGGGGTCAGCGCGCCGTCGCCCTCGGTCTTGAATCGGTGCTCGACATGCTGGCGCAGGCCGGGGATCGGGGACAGGGTGGCGAAATCCTTGATGTTGGGCAGGTCGCGCGAGAGCTGGTCGGCGACGCGCTTGATCAGGAAGTTGCCGAAGCTGATGCCCGCCAGACCCTGCTGGCAGTTCGAGATCGAGTAGAAAATCGCGGTGTTGGCGCGCTTGGGATCGTGCGTCTCGTCGCGCGCGTCGAGCAGGCGCTGCACGTTGCCGGCCATACCGTCGACCAACGCCACCTCGACGAAGATCAGCGGCTCGTCGGGCATGCGCGGGTGGAAGAAGGCGAAGCAGCGGCGGTCCGAATCGAGTCGGTTCTTGATGTCGCGCCAGGACCGGATGGCGTGGACCGCCTCGTAGGTCACCAGCTTTTCAAGCAACGAGGCAGGCGAGGCCCAGTCGATGCGTACGAGATCGAGGAAGGCCACGTCGAACCAGGCGCCCAGAAGCGAGCGCAGATCCTCGCTCAGGGCCTTGGCCGCGGCATCGCTGCGGCCCAGCGCCAGCAATTCGGCGCGCAGGTCGACGACGAATTTCACACCCTGCGGCACGCCGACGAACTCGCGCAGCAGCCGCACCGCCGGCGGCTCCAGATCGCGGAGCAGCGTCCGGGTGGGGTCCTTGCCGGCGCGCCACAGATCGACGGTTTTCATCGCCGCCTCGCGCGGCAGGCCGTAGTCGCGCGCCAGCGTCAGCAGGAATTTCTTGCGGCCCGCGGGCGACAGCGACAGGTAGGCCTGTCCGAGTTCCGCCGCGCGGCCGCGCCGTGCGGTCTCGCCGCCCTTGCCTTCGAGGCAGGCGTCGATGCGGCTCTTCAGGCGGGGAATGTCGTCGTCGGGGAGATCGGGCCGGAGCGGGGCGCCCACCGCCTCGCGGGCGCCGCGGGCGGTGTCGATGAACGCAGTACGAAGTCGTTCGAGGGTACGGTCGACGGTATTGGAAAACAGTAGGGCCATGCGCCGATTATGTCATAGCAAACGTGTCACTCCAGTGGCGTCAGATGAACGCGGCTTCATGTCCTTGTCGCGCCGTCATGAAGACGGCAGGTCGAGCGCGCGCCACAGATACCAGCTCGCGACTGTGCGATAGGGACGCCACTTGCGGCCTGCCTTCTCCAGCTCCTTCGGTGACGGCAAAACGCGTTTCGCAAACGCCTTCGCATAGGCGTTGCGCAGACTGTAGTCGTCGACCGGCAGCACGTCGGGGCGGCCGAGGCGGAACATCAGGAACATCTCGGCGCTCCAGCGGCCGATGCCGCGGACCTTCACCAGGCGCTCGACCAGCTCGGCATCGGGGATGTCCTGCGCCTCGTCGAGCGTCGGCAGTTCGCCGCCCTCGACGCGGCGGGCGAGGTCCTGCACCGCCAGCACCTTGGCGCGCGACAGGCCGCAGCCCCGCAAGGCCTCGTCCGGCGTCTGCAGGATGTGACGCGGCGTGAAGCCGTCGGGCGCGTCTGGATAGAGCGCCTCGACCCTGCCGTAGATGGTCGCGGCCGCCTTGTTGGAAAGCTGCTGGTAGACGATGGCCTCGGCCAGCGCGCCGAACAGGCTGCGCGAGTGTTTCAGCTCCATGCGGAACGGGCCGACCATGTCCATGATCGTGGCCAGCCTCGGGTCGGCAGCCTCGAGATGCGCGACCGCTTTCGCGGGTTTGAACGGAAATCCCGTCATCGCGCCGCGAACAGGGGGCCCGCGCCGACTTCGGGCGCGCCCTCGATCTCGAGCATGCGGCGCTTGGTCGAGACGCCGCCATTGGCCGAGAAGCCGCCCATCTTTCCGTCGGCGCCCAGCACGCGGTGGCAGGGCACGATGATGGCGACGGGATTCCGGCCCAGCGCCTGGCCGACCTCGCGCGAGTCGTGCGGCACGCCGAGGCGCCGGGCGATCTCGCCATAGGTCAGGGTGCGGCCGGGCGGGATGGTGCGCGCCACCTCGTAGACCTTGCGGTGGAACTCGGGTGCGGCCTCGAGGTCGAGCGGGATGTCGGCGAGATCGACGGCGTCGCCTGCGAGGAGCGCCCGCACGCGGTCGAGCGCGCGCTGCACGCCGGCCGGCACGGCTTCGGCCTCGACGGCACCCGGCCAGCGACGTTTGACGCGCGCCCGCGTCGCGGCGGCGGTCGGCTCGGGCAGCTGCAGACCCGCGATGCCACGGCCGCTCCAGGCGATGCCGCAGGTGCCGATCGGCGTGTCGAACAGGGCAAATCCTTGGGCGTTCATCGCTGAACCTTCCTGCCTAACCGGTCATCCCGTCAAGTCGGGAGAACCCACAGATAGCCGTCATCAAACTGGCACTGACCACGGCTAGCGTCGGACGGTCGATATTGAGCCGGAGTCGATGGTTTGATCTATCCGCGGGCCGAGAGCCATTCGATCCTGAAGCAGGCGGTGCGCCGTCATAAGGTGCTGTCCCGCGAGGGACTTCTGGAGAAGCTGTTCGAACGGCTGTTCCGGGGGCTGGTCTACGCGCAGATCTGGGAAGATCCCGAGATCGACCTCGAGGCGATGGCGCTGACGCCCGACTGCCACGTCGTGGCCATCGCGTCGGGCGGCTGCAACATCCTGTCCTATCTCACCGCCGATCCGGCGCGCATCGCCGCCGTCGATCTCAGCCGCGCCCATGTGGCGCTCAACCGGCTGAAACTCACGGCGGCCCAGAAACTGCCGAGCTGGTCGGACTACTATCGCTTCTTCGGCGCCGCCGACTCCGGCGTCAATCCGCGCGTCTACGACCGCGAGATCGCGCCGCATCTCGATGCCGAGAGCCGCGCCTACTGGGAGGGCCGCAGCCTGCACCGGGGCGGCCGACGCCGCATCTCGATCTTTGCGAAGAACGCCTACCGCCACGGCGTGCTCGGCCGCTTCATCGGCGCGGCGCACGTGGCCGCCCGTGCCTACGGCGTCGACTTCGGCAAGCTTCTCGCCGCGCGCACGATCGAGGAGCAGCAGCGCTTCTTCGACACGGTGCTGGCGCCGCTGTTCGACAAGCCGGCCGTGCGCTGGGCCACCTCGAACCGCCTGTCGCTCTACGGTCTCGGCATCCCGCCGGCGCAGTACGAGGCGCTGGCCGGCGGCCGCGACATGGGCTCGGTGCTGCGCGACCGGGTCGAGCGGTTGGCCTGCGGCTTCAGCCTCGACGACAATTACTTTGCCTGGCAGGCCTTCGGCCGGGGCTATGCGCGTGACGCCAGCGGGCCATTGCCCCCCTATCTGCGGCAGGAGAACTTTGCCGCGGTGAAGCGCGGCGCCGAGCGCGTCGAAGTCATGAACCGTTCGGTGACCGACTATCTTGCAAACTGTCCCGCCGGCTCGCGCGACCGCTACGTACTGCTCGACGCGCAGGACTGGATGACCGACGCGCAGCTCAACGCGCTTTGGACCGAGATCACGCGCACGGCGCGGCCGGGTGCCCGCGTGATCTTCCGCACCGCCGCCGAGCCCTCGCTGCTGCCGGGACGCGTCGCGCCCGAGTTGCTCGACCAGTGGCACTACGAGGCCGAGGCGTCGCGCGCCTTCACCGCGCGCGACCGCTCGGCGATCTACGGCGGCTTCCATCTCTATGTGTTGAAGCCGTGAGCACCACCCTCGCCAATGCCGGTCTGATGGACCGGATCTATCGCCGCCAGCGCCACGTCTACGATCTCAGCCGCAAATACTACCTGCTGGGCCGCGACCGGCTGATCGACGGTCTCGCGCCGCCGACCGGCGGCCGGGTGCTGGAGATCGGCTGCGGCACCGCGCGCAACCTGATCGCGGTCGCGCAACGCCATCCCGCCACGCCGCTGTTCGGCATCGACCTGTCGCTGGAGATGCTCGACACGGCGCGCCGCCGCGTCGAGCGCGAGGGGCTGGGCGGCCGTGTTCGCCTGGCCCATGCCGACGCCACGCACTTCGACCCCGCGCTGCTGTTCGGCGTCCCCGGCTTCTCGCGCATCTTCTTCTCCTACACGCTGTCGATGATCCCGGAATGGGAGAGGGCGCTCGCCCAGTCGGTCGTCTGGCTGCAGCCGGGCGGCGAGCTGCATCTCGTCGATTTCGGCGACCAGGAGCGGCTGCCCCGCTGGTTCCGCGGCGGACTGCGCCAGTGGCTGGCGCTGTTCCACGTCATCCCCCGCGACACGCTGGAGGCCGCCCTGGCGCGGCTGCCCGGCGGCATCGAGGTCCGGTGCTTCGAGCGGCCGCATCTCGGCTACGCCCAGTACGCCGTCTGCCGCCGCGCGACCTAGTCCGCCATCCCCTCAAAGACATGGCGCCCCTGTCCCAGGGGCATCGCGCGGGGCATTGGCAACCGACCGCGGCGGGTGCTAACCCGACACCAACGATTGCCTGTGTCGGGAGTACCCAAGATGACTGAAGCCTTCATTTGCGACGCGATCCGCACCCCCGTCGGCCGCTACAATGGCGGCCTGGGCGCCATGCGTGTCGATGACCTGGCCGCCCATCCGATCAAGGCGCTGATGCAGCGCAATGCCAATGTCGATTGGGGCTCGGTCGACGACGTCATCTATGGTTGCGTGAACCAGGCCGGTGAGGACAACCGCAACGTCGCCCGCATGGCCGGGCTGCTCGCGGGCCTGCCGGTCGAGGTGGCCGGCGCCACCGTCAACCGTCTCTGCGGCTCCGGCCTCGAAGCGGCGGGCCATGCCGCCCGCGCCGTGAAGCTGGGCGAAGCCGACCTGATGATCGCCGGTGGTGTCGAGGGCATGACCCGCTCGCCCTACGTGATGGGCAAGCCCGAGAGCGCCTTCGACCGCTCGATGAAGCTCGAGGACACGGTGCTGGGCTGGCGCTTCGTCAATCCGCGCATGAAGGCCGCCTATGGCGTCGACCCGATGGGCCAGACCGCCGAGAACGTCGCCACCGAGCACCAGATCAGCCGCACCGACCAGGACGCCTTCGCCTATCGCAGCCAGCGCCGCTGCAAGGCCGCGCAGGAGCGCGGCTTCTTCGAGCGTGAGATCGTCAAGGTCTGCGTCAAGAAGGGCAAGACCGAGGTGATCGTCGAGAAGGACGAGCATCCGCGCGGCGACACGACGATGGAAACGCTGTCGAAGTTGTCGGCCGCGTTCCGCGACGGCGGCTCGGTGACGGCCGGCAATTCGTCGGGCCTGAACGACGGCGCCTGCGCCATGATCATCGCTTCGGAAGCCGCCGCCCGCGCCAACGGCCTGACGCCGCGCGCCCGCATCCTGGGCACCGTCTCGGCCGGCGTGCCGCCGCGCGTCATGGGCATCGGCCCGGTGCCGGCGACGCAGAAGCTGCTGGCCAAGCTCGGCATGACCATCGGCGACTTCGACACGATCGAGCTCAACGAGGCGTTCGCCGCCCAGGCGCTGGCCGTGCTGCGCCAGCTGGGCCTCGCCGACGATGCCGAGCAGGTCAATCCGAACGGCGGCGCGATCGCGCTCGGCCATCCGCTGGGCGCCTCGGGCGGGCGCCTGATGATCACCGCGCTCAACCAGCTCGAGGCCACCGGCGGCAAGCGCGCCCTCGCCACCATGTGCATCGGCGTCGGCCAGGGCATCGCGCTGGCGCTGGAGCGTGTCTGAGCCGTTCCAATTCTTTCACCTCCCCCGTCTTACGGGGGAGGCCGGGAGGGGGAAGGCAACGCGATGATTGTGAATTCGAGGGGGCGGGCCTGTGGCTTTCCCCCTCCGGCCTTCGGCCACCTCCCCCGTGTGACGGGGGAGGAAAGCTAAAACCAAGCGCCGCTAAACTGCAGCGTTCAGATTGATCCCGGCGCGGCGCATGTCGCTCATCATGCGTTTGCGGCTGTCGTCGAGGTCGATGGCGGCCGTCGCTTCGACGACGACGGCCACGTCGAAGCCCGCCTGGCGTGCATCGATGGCCGACCAGGCGACGCAGTAGTCGAGCGCCAGGCCGCAGAAGATCAGTTTCGTGAAACCGCGCGCCTTCAGGTAGCCGTCGAGGCCGGTGCGCGTCATGCGGTCGTTCTCGCGGAACGCCGAATAGGAATCGATGCCGGTGTGGAAGCCCTTGCGCACGATCATCTGCGCCTTGGTGATCTCCAGGTCGGGATGGAACGCGGCGCCGGGCGTGCCCTGGACGCAATGGTCCGGCCACAGGACCTGCGGTCCGTAGGAAAACTGCACGGTCGAGAAGGGCTCGGCGTCCTGCCACGAACTCGCGAACGAGGCATGGCCGGCCGGATGCCAGTCCTGCGTCAGCACGACATGATCGTGGCGCGCGATGAGGCGATTGACCAGCGGGACGATGGCGTGGGCGCCGGCCACGGCCAGCGCGCCGCCCTCGCAGAAATCGTTCTGGACGTCGACGACGATCAGGGCCTCGTTCGGCATCCGGTGCGCTCCGCTACAGGGGTGGGATGTCGCCCAGCGCCTGGTCGCGCTCGAACGAGGCGATCCAGGAGTCCAGGGTCTTGCTCTCGATGGCGCCGCGCAGCCCGCGCATCACGTCCTGGTAGTAGTGGAGATTGTGCCAGGTCAGCAGCATCGCACCCAGAATCTCGTCGGCGCGAATGAGGTGATGCAGATAGGCGCGGCTGTGGTGCTTGCAGGCAGGGCAGCCGCACTGCTCGTCGATCGGCCGCGGATCGTCGCGATGGCGGGCGTTGCGCATGTTGAGTTCGCCGCGTCGCGTGAAGGCCTGCGCCGTGCGGCCGGCGCGGGTGGGCATCACGCAGTCGAACATGTCGATGCCGCGCTTCACCGCGCCCACGATGTCGCCGGGACGGCCGACGCCCATCAGGTAGCGCGGCCGGTCGGCGGGCAGCATCGGCACCGTATAGTCGAGCGTGCCGAACATCAGCTCCTGGCCTTCGCCCACGGCGAGGCCGCCGACCGCGTAGCCGTGGAAGCCGATGTCGATCAGCGCCTTGGCGCTTTCCGCGCGCAGCTCGGGGAAGGTGCTGCCCTGCACGATGCCGAACAGTCCGTAACCGGGGCGCTCCACGAAGGCCCGGCGGCCGCGCTCGGCCCATTTCATGGAGAGCCGCATCGAGAAGGCGGCTTCCGGCTCCTCGACCGGCCAGCTGGTGCATTCGTCGAACGACATGGTGATGTCGGCGTCGAGCAGCCGCTGGATCCCGATCGAGCTTTCGGGCGTCAGGCGATGTTGCGATCCGTCCTTGGGCGAGCGGAAGGTGACGCCGTCGGGGTCGAGCTTGCGCAGCTCCTTGAGCGACATCACCTGGAAGCCGCCCGAATCGGTCAGGATCGGGCCCGACCAGTTCATGAACTTGTGCAGGCCACCGAGCGCCGCGACACGCTCCGCGCCCGGCCGCAGCATCAGGTGGAAGGTGTTGCCCAGGACGATCTGCGCACCGGTCTCGGCGACCGACTGCGGCAGCATCGCCTTCACCGTGCCCGCCGTGCCGACCGGCATGAAGGCCGGCGTCTCGATGGTTCCGTGCGCGGTCGTGATGCGGCCGCGGCGGGCGGCGCCGTCGCTGCCCAGCTGCTCGTAGGAAAGGCTCATCGGCGCAACAGACAACAATCGCCGTAGGAATAGAAGCGGTATCGCGCTGCGACAGCGTGCTCGTAGGCCTGTTTCATGCGCTCCAGCCCGGCGAAGGCCGACACCAGCATGAACAGGGTCGAGCGCGGCAGGTGGAAGTTCGTCAGCAGCAAGTCGACGGCGCGAAACTGGAAGCCCGGCGTGATGAAGATGTCGGTCTCGCCGCTCCACGGCTTGAGCGCGCCGTCATGCTCGCGGGCCACGGTTTCGAGGAGACGCAGCGAGGTCGTGCCGATCGACACGATCCGGCCGCCCAGGATGCGCGTCGCCTCGACGGCGCGCGCCGTGGCCTCGGAAACCTCGCCCCATTCGGCGTGCATCGTGTGCGCGTCGGTGTCGTCGACCCGCACCGGCTGGAAGGTGCCCGCGCCGACATGCAGCGTCACGCCCGCCGTGGTGATGCCGCTGTCGGCAAGCGCGGCCATCAGCTCCGGCGTGAAATGCAGGCCGGCGGTGGGGGCAGCGACGGAGCCTTCGTGTCGGGCGAACAGCGTCTGGTAATCCTTCCGGTCCTGCGCGTCGGCGGTGCCGCCGCGAATGTAGGGAGGCAGAGGTACCGTGCCTTCCTGCTCCAGGGCGGTGAGAAAGGCGTGACCCTCCTGGTCGAAGGCCAGCACCAGCGAGCCGTCCTCTTCCTTGGCTTCGACGCGGGCGCGCAGACCCGAGAAGACCAGCGCATCGCCCGGCCGCAGCCGCTTCCCGGGACGGGCGAAGGCGCGCCAGCGCCGGTTGCCGAGATCGCGGATCAGCAGGGCCTCGACCGCCACGTCCTGGCGAATGCCCTGGCCCGGACGCACGCCCTTCAGCCGCGCGGGGATGACCTTGGTGTCGTTGAAGACCAGCAGGTCACCTCGCCGCAGCAGGCCGGGCAGGGACCGCACCGTGCGGTCGTGCAGTGTGTCGCCCGTGACGTCGAGCAAGCGCGCGGAGTCGCGCGGGGAAACAGGCCGCTGGGCGATCAGATCGTCCGGCAGCGCAAAATCGAAAAGGTCGACGCGCATTGTTTGAGGATCTGGCCTTTGTCAGGTCTGACCGATGTCCATGACCACGCCGTCGGAATCGTCGGTCGGGGGCAGGGTGTTGAGATCGGCCAGGGCCACGAAGCGGTGGACACCCTCGATCACGACGCGCTTCACGCGCGCGCGCGTTTCCAGGCAGTGGAGATGCGCCAGGGTCTCGCCGAAGGCGAAGACGATCTGGTTATTGTCGAGATGGCGCGGGAACAGGATCGGCACCATGTCCCAGCCGGTGGCGCCCTGCGGCCCCATGCGGGCGATCGCCACTTCCATGTCGTTGAGCCGCGCATCGTGATGGGCGACGAGCTGGTCGAGCCGCGTGTGCAGGCCGATGAAGGGGAAGCCGTGGCTCGGCAGCACGAGGGCATCGGCCGGCAGGCGGCGGAAGCGCGAGAAGCCGTCGAGGAACCAGGTCAGGGCGTCGGCCAGCGGCTCGTTGGGCCACACGCCGACATTGGTGCTGATCTTGGGCAGCACCTGGTCGCCCGCGATCATCACGTTGAGTTCGGGGCACCACAGCGAGGCATGCTCGGGCGCATGGCCGCGGCCCACGATGACGTCCCAGCGATGGCCGCCGATCGTGATGGGATGCGCATGGATCATGCGCCGGAAGGCGGTCGGTAGCGGCACCACGCCCTTGGCGTAGCCGCCCTTGTGGCGGTGGAAGTTGGCGATGCGGTCGGCCGGCACGCCGTTGCGCGCGACATGCGCGGCCCGCGTCTCCTCGCTTTCGACGAAGTCGTTGCGCGCGGCCTGCGCGCTCATGTACTCGCCCAGCGTCATGTAGAGCGGCGCGTTCCACTTCTCGCACAGCCAGCCGGCGAGGCCGATATGGTCGGGATGGAGATGCGTGCCGATCACGCGCACGACTGGCTTGCCCTGGAGTTTCTCCGCGAAGATCTTCTCCCACAGGGTTCGCGTGTCCTGCGAATTGATCCCGGTGTCGACGATCGTCCAGCCGTCCTTCTCCTCGATCAGCCACAGGTTGATGTGGTTGAGCTGGAAGGGCAGCGGCATGCGCAGCCAGTAGATCCCGGGGGCGACGTTCTTGATGTCGCCGGGTTCGGGCACGTCGCCGCAGGGAAAGCGGAGCTGAGCCAGCAGGCGCTGGGACTCGGAGAGGGCGTCAGGCATGGGCGGAAACTAAAGGATTCTCCCGCTCCCGTCTCCGGGGGAGGGCGCATGCCAGCCTTACGAGGGTTTGAGCGCCCGCCAGGCGATGTCCTTGCGGTAGAAGCCCTCGGGCCAGTCGATCAGGTCGACGGCGCGGTAGGCGCGGGCGCGGGCCTCCTCGACCGTGGGGGCCATGGCGCTGACGTTCAGGACGCGGCCGCCATTGGCCAGGATCTTCCCGTCCGGGCCGGCCTTGGTGCCGGCGTGGAAGATCTGCACACCCTCGACCCTGGCGGCCTCGGCGAGCCCGCGGATCTCGCTGCCCTTGGGGTAGGAGTCGGGATAGCCCCTGGTCGCCATGATCACGGTGACGGCGGCATCCGGCGACCAGCGCAGGTCGAGATGTTTCAGCCCGCCCTCGGTGCTGGCCAGCAGCGCCGGCACGAGATCGGATTTCAGACGCATCATCAGGACCTGCGTCTCGGGATCGCCGAAGCGGCAATTGTATTCGACCAGGCGCGGGCCCTTGGCGTCGATCATCAGGCCGGCATAGAGCACACCCTTGAACGGCGTGCCGGCCTTGGCGAGCGCCCGCACGGTAGGCAGCACGATCTCGTCCATCGTGCGCTGCTGCATGGCGGCGTCGAAGATCGGCGCGGGCGAGTAGGCGCCCATGCCGCCGGTGTTGGGGCCCGTGTCGCCGTCGAAGGCGCGCTTGTGATCCTGCGCACCGACCAGCGGCAACACATGTTCGCCGTCGGTCAGGGCGAAGAAGCTCGCTTCCTCGCCCTGCATGAATTCCTCGATCACCACCGAGGCGCCGGCGGCGCCGAAGCGGTTGCCCGAGAGCATGTCGCGCACCGCCTCGACCGCCTGCTCGACCGTCTCGGCGATGATCACGCCCTTGCCGGCCGCCAGTCCGTCGGCCTTGATCACGATCGGCAGGGGCTGGGACCTGACATAGGCCTCGGCCGGTCCGACCTCGGTGAAGCGTTCGTAGGCGGCCGTCGGGATGTTGTTGGCGCGGCAGAGTTCCTTGGTGAAGCTCTTGGAGCCCTCGATGCGCGCCGCCGCCTTGGACGGGCCCCAGGCCTTGATGCCGGCTGCGGCGAAGGCGTCGGCCATGCCGGCCACCAGCGGCGCGTCGGGGGCGATCACCACGAAGTCGATCTTCAGGCGCTGCGCCAGCGCCACCTGGCCCGGGATGTCCTCGGCGCCGACCTCGATGCATTCGGCCACCTGCGCGATGCCGGCATTGCCCGGCGCGCAGTAGAGCTTCGTGCAGAGCGGGGAGGCCGAAATCGCCCAGCACAGCGCATGTTCGCGGCCGCCGCCGCCTACCACGAGGATTCGCATGGCGAGGCTTTGACCACAGTTTGCGCCGGCGGCACAAGCGGCTAGGTTCGGCCGACATGGATAACCTCGACGCCCCGGCAGCCCCCTCGAACGTCCCGGAATTCTCGGTTTCCGAGCTGTCCTTCGCCCTGAAACGCGAGATCGAAACCGCGTTTCCGCGGGTGCGGGTGCGCGGCGAGATCAGCCAGCCCTCCTTCCCGCGCTCGGGCCACTGCTACTTCCGCCTCAAGGACGAGAATGCCGTGATCGACGGCGTCTGCTGGAAGGGCTCGATCCCGCGGCTCGGCATCAAGATCGAGGAAGGGCTGGAGGTCATCGCGACCGGCAAGCTCACCACCTATGCCGGCTCCTCGCGCTACCAGATCATCGTCGAGCGGCTGGAACTGGCCGGCGAAGGCGCGCTGCTCAAGCTGCTGGAGGACCGCCGCAAGAAGCTGCAGGCCGAGGGCCTGTTCGACGCCGAGCGCAAACGCCCGCTGCCCTACCTGCCGCAGACGGTGGGCGTCGTGACCTCGCCGTCCGGTGCCGTCATCCGCGACATCCTGCATCGCCTCAGCGACCGCTTTCCCTGCCACGTGCTGGTCTGGCCGGTGGCGGTCCAGGGCGAGAAGGCGGCGGGCGAGGTGGCCCGCGCCATCGCCGGCTTCAACGCACTGCCCGAAGACGGTCCCGTGCCGCGGCCCGACGTGCTGATCGTGGCGCGCGGCGGCGGCTCGCTCGAGGACCTGTGGGCCTTCAACGAGGAGATCGTGGTGCGCGCCGCCGCGAGTTCCGGGATTCCACTGATCTCCGCCGTCGGCCACGAGACCGACACGACCCTGATCGACTTCGCCTCGGACCGCCGCGCGCCCACGCCGAGCGCCGCCGCCGAGATGGCGGTGCCGGTGCGCGCCGACCTGATGACCGAGACGCTCGACTATGCAAAGCGCCTGGTCGGCGGCATGACGCGCCTGCTGCGCGAGCAGTCGATGGAACTGGCCGGCCTCGCCCGCGGCCTCGGAGATCCGCGCCGTCTGATCGAGGAGCGGCAGCAGCGGGTCGATGTCAGTGGCGAGCGGCTGGCGCTCGCGGCGCGCCAGCTGGTCGAGCGGCGCGCGCATCAGCTCTCGGCCGCCCGCCTGGTGAGCCCGCAGGCGGTGATCGCCGCCAAGGAACAGGCGCTGGTCGCCGAAGGCCGCGCGCTCACCCGCGCCGTCGATCGCTTCAAGAGCGACGCGCTGCAGAAGTACGCGCGCGCCTTCGACCGGCTGGATCAGCTGGGCGACCGGCTGAAGCGTCACGGCAACGAGCTGCTGCTGAACGGCCAGCGTCAGGTCGACCAGGCAGCCAAGCTCCTGGAAAGCTACTCCTTCCACTCCGTGCTCAACCGCGGCTTCGCCCTGGTGCGCGACCAGGACGGCCAACCCGTCCTCGCGGCCGCCGGCACCAGCGCCGGCCAGACGATCAGCATCGAATTCAACGACGGCCGCGTCGGCGCCCGTGTTACCGATGGCGCCGGTGCGCCGAAGCCGGTTGCGACTCCGCCCGCACCGCCCAAGCGGCGCGACGGCGGCACTGGCAATCAAGGGTCCTTGCTGTAGCCTTCCCCCTCCCTAGCCCTCCCCCGTATGACGGGGGCGGGGACATGAACTCTTATTCCCGCCCCCGTCATACGGGGGAGGGCTAGGGAGGGGGAGAGCAACCCATGATTGTCTACTCGTCATAATTTCGTCCATTCGTAGCGTTTCACTGACGAGATGAAGAGCTACGCCCAGGACCTCCGCAACAACGCCACCGAACCCGAGCGTGTCCTGTGGAACCGCCTCCGACGTCGTCAACTCAACGGCTTCAGGTTCCGCCGCCAGCACCCAATCGGCCGCTACATCTGCGATTTCGTCTGCCTCGAGGCTGCGGTCGTCGTCGAACTCGATGGCAGCCAGCACGTGACGGACGTACGGTACGACGCCAACCGCGATGCCTTCCTGCGGTCGACCGGTTTTCGCGTGCTGCGCTTCTGGAATGGCGACGTGCTGTCCCGCACCGACTCCGTGGTCGAAACGATTTTCGAGGCGCTGTATCGTCCCGAGATGGAGGGGCGCTTCGATTGAAGTTTTCCTCGATGAATCGAGGAGAGGGCGCCAATGACCGCTGAACCGCTTTCGGCCGAGACGATCAAGAACTTCCTGTATGCGAGCACGGCGACCGTCTCGATGCAGATGTTGAAGCGGGGCTTTCGCAACGTCGCGGTGAACGGGGTCAAGCCGCTTAATCCGGCGGCGGCGCGGATCGTCGGGCCGGCCTATACGCTGCGCTACATTCCCAGCCGCGAGGATATCGACAAGGCGCCGAGCCCCAGCGATCCGCCGAATGCGCAACGCACGGCGATCGAGGAATCGCCGCCGGGTTCCGTGCTGGTGATCGGCACCGAGGGCAACACGCGCTCCGGCACGCTGGGCGACATCCTGGCGCTGCGGCTCAAGGTGCGCGGGCTCGCGGGCGTGCTGAGCGACGGGGCGATGCGCGATTCGCCGGTGATCGGCACGTTCGACTTTCCGGTCTATTGCCGTGCCGCCGCCGCGCCGCCCAGCATGGCCAACCTGCGGCCCGTGGAAGTGCAGGTGCCGGTCGGCATCCGCGGCGTCCCCGTCTATCCCGGCGACGTCATTGTGGCCGACGAGGACGGCGCCATCGTCGTGCCCCGCCATCTCGCCGACGAGGTGGCGCGCGATTCCTTCGAGCAGGAACGGCTGGAGAAGTTCGTCGCGATCCGGGTGGGGCAGGGCCATCCCATCGCCGGCACCTATCCGCCGAACGACGAGACGAAGAAACTCTATCAGGCTTGGATCAAGGCCGGTGAGCCTGCCGGCGGGTGAGGAGGTTCTAATGCGTGTTTCATCGATCGCCGTGCTGCTGATGCTCGGCCTGGCCGCTTGCGAAGGCTCGAACGTGGCGATGGCGCCGCCGGGCCAGGACATTGCCGGCAAGCAGTTCGCGCCGCCGCCGCCCGGCATGGGTGCGGTCTATTTCTTCAATCCGTCGACGGCAAGCCCGGTGCTCAACGTCACGGCGAACGGCCAGGAGATCGGGCGTCTCGGCACGCAGACCTGGATGCGCACGGAACTGGCCGCGGGCCCCTACACGCTACGCTGCCGCGGTGGCGGTTCGGCCAATGCGATGAACATCGAGATCGCGCCCGGCAACATCCGCTACGTCGATGTGCAGATGCTGCCCGGCCAGTATGTCTGCAGCATTCGCGAGACCGACCCGGGCTCGGGGCAGGCGGGCGTGATGAGCGGTAGCCGCGCGGCGCAGTACTAGGCCGCCGCCGAGGGAATGCGGGCGATGACCTTGAGCTCGAAGTCGAAGCCCGCCAGCCAGGTGACGCCGACCGCCGTCCAGTTCGGATAGGGCGCCTCACCGATCTCCTCGTCGCGCACCTTCATCACCGTCTCGAATTGCGCTTCGGGGTTGGTGTGGAAGGAGGTGACGTCCACCACGTCGTCGAACGTGCAGCCGGCGGCCGCCAGCACCGCGCGCAGATTGGTGAAGGCCCGCCGGACCTGATTCTCGAAGACCGGTTCTGGCGATCCGTCGTCGCGGCTGCCGACCTGCCCCGACACGAAGAGAAGATCGCCCGAGCGGATGGCCGGGGAATATTTGTGAGCGTTGTAGAGGGCGTGCCGGCCGTTCGCCGGGAAGACCGCGTCGCGTTTGCCCATGTCGTAAATCCTTTTGAAGCCCTAAGCCGGAGAATCGCCGTAGGGTGTGGTGATGAGTTCGAGCATGTGGCCGCAGGGATCCTCGAAATAGACACCCCGGCCCCCGTAGAGATGGTTGATCTCCCCCGGGCCGCTCTTGTTGGGATGGGCGTAGTAGGGGATGCCGGCGTGCCGGATCCGCGCAAACGAGGCATCGAATTCCGCGTCGTCGACGAGGAAGGCGTAGTGGGTCGTGCTGGGATGGGGCGTGCCGATGAAGTCGAGGGTAACGCCGTTCGACATCTGCACCGGGCGGAACGGACCCCATTGCGGGCCGGCTTCGACGCCCAGGATGCCGGCCAGGAACTCGGCCGACGCATCCTTGTCCTTCGCGTGGACGATCAGGTGATTGAGGGCTGGCATCGAAGTCCTCCTGCGGTGTCCTGAACGTAGGCAGGCCGCGGATGACTTCAACCGGTTACGCGCCGGTGATCGGCGGAGCGATCAGCCGCCGCCCTTCTCGCAGACGAAGGCCTTGAAGGTGATGATGTCGCTGGGGACACCCTTCTCCTTGCAGTATTCCTCGAATTCCTGCGGCGTCACCGGCACCATCTTGATGGCGTGACGACGGCTGCGCCAGTCGGACATGCGGCTCATCTCCTTCAGATGCCAGTCGGCATAGGAGCTGAGCGGATAGTGTTTCACGATGCGCTGCAGCACCTCGTGGTCGGATGCGGTCACTTTGGCGAAGTACTGGATGGCCATGCCGGTCTGCCCTCAGGAATGCGGACGCCGCATCTACTCTTCCTCGGGGGTGGGCCGCAACCCACAATGAACGGGGGCAATATGTCGCTCAGGGGGCGGCGGCGTCGGGCAGCACGCGATTGCGCAAGGGCTGCCAGTGACGACGCGGAATGACCTGCAGCGCCTCCAGGAACTGCCGCGCACAGCGTTCCCAGGTGAAGGTTTCCGCATGGCGGCGGCAATCCTTGGGATCGCGCGACACCGCGGCGAGGCAGGCTGTGCGCAGATCCTTGTCGAGCGCACCGACCCTGGAATCGGTCACGACATCGAGCGGTCCGGGCACGGGATATCCGGCGACCGGCACGCCGGAGGCCAGCGCCTCGACCATCACGAGGCCGAACGTGTCCGTGATGCTCGGGAAGACGAAGCAGTCTGCCTGTGCATAGCGATATGAGAGCTCGGCGGAGTCGACTGAGCCGAAGAACCGTGCATTCGCGTAGCGGCGCTGCAGCGACTTGAGCTGCGGCCCGCCGCCCACCACCCATTTGGTGCCGGGTAGGTCGAGGTCGAGGAAGGCCTCGATGTTCTTCTCGATGGCGACGCGGCCGGCGTAGAGCCAGATCGGGCGGGGATCGCCGATATCCTCATGCGGCTGCGGCTTGAACGCGGTGATGTCGACGCCGCGCGACCACGGCACGAGGTTCCTGAAGCCGCGCGCGCTCAGTTCGTCGCGAATCGCCGGCGACACGACCAGCACCCCGGCGGAAGGCGCGTGGAACCAGCGCACGAAGGCGTAGCTCCACGCGAGCGGCACCCGGATGCGGGCGCGGACATATTCGGGAAAGCGCGTGTGATAGGCGGTCGTGAAGGGAATGCCGCGGCGCCGGCAGAAGCCGCGCGCTGCCCAGCCGAGCGGCCCCTCGGTGACGATATGGATGGCATCGGGCGCGAACAGCTGCAGCATGTGGCTGAGCCGCGAGGACGGAAACAGCGACAGCCTGATCTCGGGATAGGTCGGACAGGGCAGGGTGCGGAAGCGGTCGGGGCCGAACACCTCGACCTCGTGGCCTTCGGCGCGAAGAATGCGCGCCACCGTCTCGAGCGTGCGGACGACGCCGTTGATCTGGGGCCGCCAGGCGTCTGAAACGATGGCGATGCGCAAGCGTCTACTCCGCGGCGAGTCGAACTTGGGACAGCGGCAGGCGCGAGGCGCGGCGGGCCATCTCGTCGGCCCAGTGGACGATGCGCAGGCGGCCGTCGAAATCCTCGACCAGCGCGGTGCAGCTCTCGACCCAGTCGCCATCGTTGCAGTAGAGCACGCCGTCGATCATGCGCATCTCGGCGTGATGGATGTGCCCGCATACGACGCCATCGACGCCGCGGCGCCGGGCTTCGCTTGCCACCGCCTTCTCGTAGTCGTTGATGAACTGCACCGCGTTCTTCACCCGGTGCTTCAGGAACGCCGAGAGCGACCAGTAGGGCAGGCCGAGCTTGCGCCGTCCCCAGTTGAAGATCGTGTTGAGGCGCAGGGCCGCGGCATAGGCCCAGTCGCCGAGGATGGCGAGCCAGCGCGCGTAGCGCACGATGCCGTCGAACTGATCGCCATGGATCACCAGCAGTTTCCTGCCGTCGGGCGTCTCGTGGATCGCCTCGTCCTCGACCCGCACGTCGCCGAAGGTGAGCTGGCAATATTGCCGGGCGGCTTCGTCGTGGTTGCCGGGGATATAGACCACGTTGGTGCCCTTGCGGGCCTTGCGCATGATCTTCTGAACCACGTCGTTGTGGCTCTGCGGCCAGTACCACCAGCGCTTGAGGCGCCAGCCGTCGACGATGTCGCCCACCAGGTAGAGATGCTCGCTCTCGTTCTTCCGCAGGAAGTCGAGCAGCAAGTCGGCCTGGCAGCCGCGCGTGCCGAGATGGATGTCGGACAGGAAGATCGCCCTGTGACGGGCGGGCTGGTTTCGCTCGTGGAGCGTCATGATACAGGCACGGTCATGTGGATAGTGTCGGGCCGGCACTAAATCTGTTGTGCGAGATTGCACGGTACGCATGGGATTGTGTAAGGGAGCCGTTGCGTGGAGGTGTATCGGTTGTGACTGTTCGATGACATTCGCCTCAATCACCGGCGCTGCCCCATCGGTGCTTCTCATTTTCAATCCGACGGCTGGCCGGCGCCGCCGCGGGCTGGTCGATGCGGTCGTGCGCCACGTCAGATCCCTGGGCTGGACGGTCGATGTCGTCGAGACGGCGGCGCCGGGCGATGCGCGCCGCCTTGCCGAACAGTGCGATGCCGGACGCTATGGTGTGATCGCGGTCGCGGGCGGCGACGGGACGATCAACGAGGTGGTGAACGGCCTCGCCGCCCGCGCCGCCACGGCGCCGCCGCTCGCCCTCGTGCCGCTGGGGACCGCCAACGTGCTGGCGCACGAGCTGGGACTGGGCTCGACCGCCTCAGCGCTCGCCCAGGCCATCACGGCCGGCCGCGAGGTGCTGATGCATCCGGGCCAGGCCAGTGGCGTCGGCCGCCCGCGTTGCTTCTCCCTGATGGCCGGCGCAGGCTTCGATGCCAAGGTGGTGGCGGGCGTCACTGCGCCGCTGAAACGCCGCTGGGGCAAGATCGCCTATGTCTGGCGCTCGCTGATCGAGGCCAGGCGCTACCGGCCGGTGCGCTATGCCGTCGAGATCGACGGTGTTCGTCACGAGGCCGCGTCAGTGATCGTGACGCACGCCCGCCACTATGCCGGCCCCTATGTCGTGGCGCCGGAAGCGTCGCTCGATGCCCCGCTGTTGCATGTTTGCCTGTTCGAGCGCTGGGGCTGGGTGCACGCTCTGCGCTTCGGCGCGGCACTGGTGCTTGGCACGCTGCCGAAGACACCCGGTTATCGTGTCGTCGCCGGGCGCGAGGTCAGGATCTCGGTCCTGAACGATGCCGGCGAACGGCGTCGCCAGCCGGTCCAGATCGACGGCGACGACGCGCTGACCCTGCCCGTGTCGATCGGTCTCTCGACCGAAACGGTGCGTCTGCTGAGGCCGGCCTAAGGCGCCGTTACTGGACGGCCTGCAGGCGGCGTACCGACTCCTGCGTCGGATGGCCGTCGGCCGGCAGCGCCTGCTGCTGCTGGAACAGGCGCAGGGCCGAACGGGTCTTGGGGCCCAACAGCCCGTCGGCCTCGTCCTTGTAGAGGCCGAGACGCGCCAGGCGCATCTGCATGTCGATCACCGTGTTGCGCGAGATCGGCGCATCGTCCGCCGGGGCCTGCTGTTGCACCGGCGGGCCGCCGGCGATCTGGCGGGCCAGGATGCCGACTGACAGGGCGTAGAGCGTCGAGCGGTTCCAGTTCATCACCGCCTTGAAGTTCGGATAGATGATGAAGGCGGGGCCGCGGAAGCCGGCAGGCAGCAGGATCGAGGCGGCGTCGTCGACCGCGGGCAGCGCACCGCCGTTCATCTTCTTGACGCCCATCGACGCCCAGGTCTTCACCGGCTTCTCGACCGTCGTGTCGGCCTGGTCGAGCGGGAATCCCTGGGGCAGCATTACCTCCTCGCTCGAGGGGAGGCCGGGCTTGAAGCCGACGCCGCGCAGGTAGTTGGACGCCGAGGCGAAGGCGTCGGGCAGGCTGTTCCAGATGTCGATCCGGCCGTTGCCGTCGCGGTCGACCGCCCACCGGGTAAAGGTCGAAGGCATGAACTGCATGTTGCCCATGGCGCCGGCCCACGAGCCGCGCATCTGGTCGCTGGTCATGTGGTTGCTGTTGAGGATGCGCAGCGCCTGGACCGTCTCGTTGCTGAAGAACTCGCGGCGCTTGGTCATGCAGGCCAGCGTTGCGACGGACCGCACCACACGGAAGTCGCCCATATAGGTGCCGTAGTTGGTCTCGATGCCCCAGAAGGCCATGATGTATTGCGGCGGGATACCGTATTCGGCCTGCAGCTGGTCGAGCAGGGCGCGGTGCTGCGCCATCTTCTGCTGACCCTTCTGGATGCGATCGAGCGAAACCGTGCCGCCGACATACTTGGCATAGGTCAGCGAGAATTCGGGCTGGCGGTTGTCGAGATCGACGACCTTCTGGTCGGGCGTCAGTCCCTGGAAGGCGCCATCGATGACCGATGCCGGTACGCCCTGCTTCAGCGCATCGGCCTTGATGCCGGCCAGGCAGTCGCGGAAGCCGCCATCCTGGGCTTGCGCGGGCGCAGCCCCGAGGAAGGCGGGGCTGCAGATAAGCGCCGTCGTTGCGGCGAGAATTCGTGCATTGGGCATGAAGGTCATGCCCGACAGTTTATCACGAGCCGGCGACGGTCAGCCCTTCAATTCTCACGGTCGGGGCGTTGGTCGAGCTCTTGAATTCGAGGTCGTTGGCGGCCGTCATGTTGAGGAACATGTCCTTCAGATTGCCGGCGACGGTGATGCCGCTCACCGGCCAGGCAAGCTCGCCGTTCTCGATCCAGAAGCCCGAGGCGCCGCGGCTGTAGTCGCCGGTCACGCCGTTGACACCGAAGCCGATCATGTCGGTGATGTAGAGGCCGCTCTTGATGTCGCCGATCAGCTCCTTCACCGACAGCTTGCCCTTCTCGAGATAGAAATTCGAGGTCGTGGGCGAGGGCGGACCGGAGACGCCGCGCGAGGCGTGGCCGGTCGGCTTGAGGTTGAGCTGGCGTGCGGCCGCGAGGTCGAGCAGCCAGGTGGTCAGCACGCCGTCGTCGATCACCGCGCGGCGCGAGGTCGCCAGGCCCTCGGCGTCGAACGGGCGGCTGCCCAGCCCGCGCTTGCGCAGGGGATTGTCCAGGATGCGGATGCCCTCGGCGAACACGCGCTCGCCCATCTTGTCCTTCAGGAACGAGGTGCCGCGCGCCACGGCGCGACCGTTGATGGCGCCGGCGAGATGGCCGATCAGGCCGCCCGAGACGCGGCGATCGTAGATCACCGGCACGCGCGCGCTCTGCGCCTTGCGCGGGTTGAGGCGGCGCACCACGAACTTGCCGGCGTTGCGGCCGACCTTGGCGGCCGACATCAGGTCCTCGAGATGGACCGCGCTGGTCCATTCATAGTCGCGCTCCATGCCTGTGCCTTCGCCGCCCAGCACCGAGCAGGACAGCGAGAAGCCGCTGCGGCTGTAGCCGCCCGAGAAGCCGTTGCTGGCCGCCAGCATCACCGAGGTGCGGCCCCAGCCGGCCTCGGCGCCTTCGGAATTGGTCACGCCCTTCACGGCGCGTGCCGCATCCTCGGCCTCGGAGGCCATGGCGATCAGCTTCTTGGCCGTCGGGCGCGTCCTGTCGTCGAGGTCGAGGTCGGGCCACGAGCGGGCCAGCAATTCCTCGGGCGCGAGGCCGCAGACCGGGTCTTCCGGCACGGCGCGCGCCATGTCGACCGCGCGGCTCGCCAGTTCCCGCAGCGAGGCCGGCGCGAAGTCGGTCGAGGAGACGAAGGCCTGGCGCTTGCCCACGAACACGCGCAGGCCGAGGTCGCGGCCCTCGCTGCTTTCGAGCTTCTCGCGCTTGCCCAGCCGCTGCGCGACCGAGATCGACTCGCCGTTGACGTAGAGCGCGTCGGCCGCGTCCGCGCCGAAGTCCTTCGCCCACTTCAGCAGGTCGGACAGGAGATTGGGGTCGAGTGCGCCGGCTGGGTGCGTGTTGCGCGCGATCTTCACGGCCGCCTTGGTGACGGGTTTCGGCACAGGCTTGCGCGCGGGCGATTTCGCGATCTTTGGCGCCGGGCGCTTGGCGACCTTCGGAGCCACCTTCTCGATCTTCTTCGGAGCGGCTTTCTTTGGAGCAGCCTTCTTCGGCGCGACCTTCTTAGGCACTAGCTTCTCAGGCGCTGCCTTCTTGGGCGCGGCCTTCTTCACCACCTTCCGGGTGGCGGGCTTTGCCGACTTCTTCGCAGCCGGCTTCTTCGGGGAGGATTTGGGGGCGGTCTTTTTCGCTTTGGCCATGAGGCCGTTCTACGCGCTATCGGCCCGTGTCGTCGAGATAGTAGGAGAAGAACAACACGCCGGTCGCAGCGATACCGAGTGTCCAGAATGTGGCACGCACGAGATCGGCGATCATCGCCTGGTCGGGCCACAGGCGGGTCACCGCATCGCCCACGAACTGGTGGCCGAGGATGCCGATCATCGCGCCCAGCGTGAGGGAAATCGCGGCGTTCCAGACGTGACGGGCGCCGCGCATGAACGGGCCTTCGGCCCGCCGGCGTGTCGCAACAGGATCGGGAAGCGCCACTTCTTCAGTCCATGGTCGTTGCGGGGCGCGCGGAAGGTCTCCCGCACGCCCCGATGCTATCGCCCGCCTTGAAGCGGCGGTACCGCTATTTGAGCGCCGCGGCGCGGTTGGCGGCGCAGGTCACGGCCTTGAGCGAGGCCGCCACGATGTTCGAGTCCATGCCGACTCCCCACAGGACCTTGCCGCCGGGCGTCTCGGCCTCGATGAAGCTGACGGCCTGGGCGTCGGAACCGGCGCCCGTGGCGTGCTGGTGATAGTCGCGCACCCGGATCTGGATGCCGCAATTCTTGCCCAGCGCATCGACATAGCCCGCGATCGGACCGTTGCCGCGGCCCGAGATGGTCGCCGGCTTGCCGTTGAAGGTCACCTTGGCATCGAGAAGCCGCACGTCGGCGTGATCGGGGTCGGGCACGGTCGTGTGGCTGTCGAACGCCACCGGCGAGGCGTTCTCCAGATACTCCTTGCGGAACGTGTCCCAGATCAGGGCCGGCTGGATCTCCTTGCCGGTCTCGTCGGCGATCTGCTGGATCACCTTGGAGAACTCGACCTGCAGCAACCGCGGCATGTCGATGCCGTAGTCGCTCTTCAGGATGTAGGCGATGCCGCCCTTGCCCGACTGGCTGTTGATGCGGATGATCGCCTCGTAGCTGCGGCCGAGATCGGCCGGATCGATCGGCAGGTAGGGGACTTCCCAGACCTTGCTGTTCGACGCCTCGAGCGACTTGAAGCCCTTGTTGATCGCGTCCTGGTGCGAGCCCGAGAAGGCAGTGAAGACGAGGTCGCCGCCATAGGGATGGCGCGGATGGACGGGCAGCTGGTTGCAGTATTCGACCGTCTGGCGGATCTCGTTGATGTTCGAGAAGTCGATCTCGGGATCCACGCCTTGCGTGAACATGTTGAGGCCCAGGGTGACCAGGTCGACGTTGCCGGTGCGCTCGCCGTTGCCGAACAGGCAGCCCTCGATGCGGTCGGCGCCGGCCATGTAGCCGAGCTCGGCCGCCGCCACGCCGGTGCCGCGGTCGTTGTGCGGATGCAGGCTGAGGATGATCGAATCGCGATCCTTGAAGTTGCGGTGGCACCATTCGATCTGGTCGGCATAGACGTTGGCCGACGACATCTCGACCGTGGCCGGCAGGTTGAAGATCATCTTCTTCTGCGGCGTCGGCTTGTAGACGTCCGCGACGGCGGCGCAGATGTCGCGGGCGAATTCGAGCTCGGTGCCGGTGAAGCTCTCGGGGGAATACTCGAACACCCACTCGGTCGCGGGATCGGCGTCGGCCATCTGCTTGACCAGCTTGGCGCCCGTCACGGCGATATCGATGATGCCGGCCGTGTCGAGGCCGAACACGACGCGGCGCTGCAGGGTCGAGGTCGAGTTGTAGAGATGGACGATGACGCGCCTGGCGCCGCGGCAGGCCTCGAACGTGCGCTCGATCAACTCGGGCCGGCTCTGCGTCAGCACCTGGATGGTGACGTCGTCGGGGATCATCTTCTTCTCGATGAGCTCACGCACGAACTCGAAGTCGGTCTCCGAAGCGGCGGGGAAGCCGATCTCGATTTCCTTGAAGCCCATGTCGCAGAGCAACTTGAACATCCGCGTCTTTCGGTCGGAGTCCATCGGCTCGATCAGCGCCTGGTTGCCGTCGCGCAGATCGACCGCGCACCAGATCGGCGGCTTGGTGATCACGGCGTTCGGCCACTTGCGGTCGGGCAGGGGCACGGGCTTGAAGGGCACGTACTTCTCGGCCGCAATCGGCATCATGGGCTTCTGGGGATTGGTGACGTGAGAGTTTTGGGATGACATGACGTAGCTCCTCGCGCCGCGCACGGCCGTATGGCTCAAACGAACACTGCGATGGATGGAATTGAGGCGGCGACTGGTTGGGTAAAACAGAGACGAACGACAAGCGATCCGCAGGGCCCTTCCGGTTTTCCCGGTCGGGCGGCGGATCAGCCAATAAGTCGTAGCGTCGTCAGTCGCAGCATGTTGGGCGCGACAATCGTCGATTTGCCGCCGGGCGTCAACCCGGCTTGTTTCCCTCCCCTTTGCGGAGTCCGCGAAGGGGAGGGGAAACGACGGTTAACGCAGCGGGACGTTCACGCCGATGCTGAGATTGCCGCCGGGATAGGCAGGCCCGTAGGCAGGGGCGTAGGCCACCGGCGGGGCATAGACGGGCGCCGGGTAAACGGCCACGGGGCGAGGCGCGTAGTAGACGCGGGGCGGCGGCTGCACGACCACGACCTCGCGATCATAGTGGTGATGGTGATGATGCTTGTGGTGCCCCCGGCCCTTCTTCCAGTCGCCGGCCATCGCTGCGGAGGCGGTGAGCATGACGGTGCCCGCCACAGCGAGCGAACCGGCAAGACGCAGGACCTCGATATTCATTTTTGCGGTCTCCTTTGCTGCAGGATGAAACGTCCTGCACCAGCCGGATGTTGCCTGTGAATTCGCCCTGGGATGGTGACCAACTTGTGGTAAGCGGGATCGAATAATCGGAGGAATCATCAGATGGCAGGTCCGTTGGACGGCGTTCGCATTCTCGACTGCACGACCGTCGTGCTGGGTCCGTGGGCGGCGCAGCAATTGGGCGATCTCGGGGCGGACGTCATCAAGATCGAACCGCCCGAAGGCGACACGACGCGCGTGCTGGGACCGGCGCGCAATCCCGGCATGTCGGCCTTCTATCTCGGCTGCAATCGTTCCAAGCGGTCGATCGTGCTCGACCTCAAGCAGGAGGCCGGCCGCGCCGCCCTGTTCAAGCTGGCCGAGACCGCCGATGTGCTGATGCACAATTATCGCCCCGGTCCCGCCAAGCGCCTCGGCGTCGAATACGAAGCCTTCGAGAAGATCAATCCGCGCCTCGTCTATCTGGCCACTTACGGCTATCGCGCCGCCGGTCCGATGGGCGCCAAGGCCGCGTATGACGACATCATCCAGGCCGGCTCCGGCCTGGCCGCGTTGCAGACCGTGGTCGCGGGCCAGCCGCGCTTCCTGCCGACGATCGTGGCCGACAAGACGAGTTCCAACGGCGTCGTCTCGGCCCTGCTCGCTGCCCTGTTCGCGCGCGAGCGCACCGGCAAGGGCCAGTCGGTCGAGGTGCCGATGTACGAGACACTGGTCTCCTTCGTGATGGTCGAGCATCTCTACGGCGAGACCTTCGAGCCGGCGCTCGACACGGCCGGCTACAAGCGCGTGCTCAACAAGGAGCGCCGTCCCTATCCGTCGAAGGACGGCTACTTCGCGCTGCTGCCGTACACCGACGGTCACTGGCGGGAGTTCTGCACCCTGGTCGGCCGCGAGGACCTCGCGCAGGACGAGCGGTTCCAGGGCATGGCCAACCGTCTGAAGAACGTCGAGCAATACTACGCGACCCTGGCCGGCCTGTGCGCCGAGCGCACCAACGCCGAATGGGTGGAGCTGCTGAAGAACTCCAACGTGCCGCACGGGCCGGTGAACACACTCGACGACCTGTTCGTCGATCCGCAGCTCGAGGCGACCGGCTTCTGGAAGCATGTCGATCATCCGACCGAGGGCAAGTTGCGCATGACCGACATCCCGCCGCGCTTCAGCAAGACCAAGCCGGAGATCACGCGCCTGCAGCCCCGGCTGGGCGAGCATAGTGTCGAGGTCCTGCAGGAGGCCGGGTTTACGCAGGGCGAGATCGACGCCATGCTCAAGTCGGGCGCGACCAGGACGGCCCCCTAACAACAGGCCGTCCCACAACGAGTCGCCGCCCATAGGGGGAGGCGACCATGATCCTGCGGACGACGCGGCGCGACCTGTTGCGCTACGGCTCACTCTCGGCGCTTGCGGCGTCACTGCCGGCGCCGGCCATTGCGCAGGCGTGGCCGGCCAGGCCGATCAAGATCGTCTGCACCTATCCGGCAGGTGGGCTCACCGACATCTTCGCCCGCGCCTACGGCGAGTACGTGGCCGAGAAGACCGGCCACCCGGTGATCGTCGAGAACAAGGCCGGTGCGGCGGGCGCGATCGGCGCGGAGATCGTCAAGCAATCGCCGCCCGACGGCTACACGCTGATGTTCACCAATTCCACGACGATGGTGCAGAACAAGGCGCTGTTCAAAAAGCTGCCCTACGATCCCGACAAGGATTTCGCCCTGGTCGCCTGGTTCAACACCGGGCACCTGCCGACGATGGTGAACAAGGATGTTCCGGTCAGGAACATTCCGGAATTCGCCGCCTGGGCGAAGGGCCGCAAAGTCTCGCTTGCCACCTACGGCATCGGCTCGTTCGCCCATATCGTCACCGAGACGTTGAACCGTCACTACGGACTGCAGATGGAGGCCGTGCACTATCGCGGCGAGTCGGCGATGTGGCAGGACGTGGCCTCGGGCGCCGTGCAGGGCGCCACCGGCAGCTATGCCTCGGGCGCGGCGGTGCTGCAGGCGGGCAGCGTCAAGCCGATTGCGGTGCCGACCATGGTGCGCATGAAGAAGCTGCCCGACGTCGCGACCTTCTACGAGCAGGGGCTGACGGAAAAGGCGTTCCAGATCCGCGGCTGGGTCGGCTGCGCCGCCCCGGCCGGGACGCCGCCCGAGGTGGTGCAGAAGCTCTCGAGGCTGATGGTCGAGGCCGGCCGGACCGAACGGGTTCAGAAGATCAACGACACCTTCGCGATCGACGAGGGTGCGCGGGACGCCGCCTATTTCCGTCAGGTCCTCGACGAGGAGGGCCCGGTCTCGATCGAGGTCATCAGGAGCCTGGGGATCGAGCCCCAGTAGGTCTACCGCATTGCGGTGCGGTCTTTACGCCCTGCGAAATCGCCGCCATGCTCGTCCCAGGCGCGCCCGAGACGGCCTGACCGTCAAAAAAATTCCGCGCCGCAGGGAGGCAATCGATGATCGTGCGTGCGTCGCGACGTGATGTGCTGCGTTATGGCTCGGCCGCTGCCGTTGCCGCTGCTCTGCCGGCTCCCGCGATTTCCCAGGGAGCCTGGCCCAACAAACCCATCCGCATCATCTGCGGTTACCCGGCGGGCGGTCTGACCGACACCTTCGCCCGTGCCTATGGCGAGTACATCTCCCAGAAAACCGGTCAGCCGGTGTCTGTCGAGAACAAGACCGGCGCCAGCGGCGCGATCGCGGCCGAGCAGGTGAAGGCCGCTGCGCCCGACGGCTACACGCTGATGTGGACGATCTCCACGACGATGATCATGAACAAGGTCCTGTTCAAGAAACTGCCCTACGATCCGGACAAGGACTTCGTCCTGATCTCGTGGATGGATGCGGGGCATCTGCCGCTGATCGTGAACAGCAAGCTGCCGGTGAAGAACCTGGCCGAGCTCGCCGACCATGCGCGCGCCAACAAGACCAGCCTCGGCACTTATGGCGCCGGTTCTTACAGCCACGTCGTCGTCGAGGCGCTGAACCGCCATTACAAGCTCGGCATGGAGGCCGTGCACTACCGCGGCGAGGCGCCTATGTGGCAGGACGTGGCCTCCGGCGCGGTCCAGGGCGGCAGCGGCAGCGTCGCCGCCGCCTCCGGGGTGCTGCAGTCGGGTAACGGCCGGCCGATCGCCGTGCCGACCATGAAGCGGATGGCCAAGCTGCCTGACGTGCCGACCTTCTTCGAGCAGGGCGTCACCGACAAGGCCTTCCAGGTGCAGGGCTGGATCGGGCTGGTGGGTCCCGCCGGCATGCCGAAGGAGATCGTGCAGAAACTCTCGGACCTCATGGTCGAAGGCGGCAAGAGCGAGCGCATCCAGAAGATCCTCGCCACCTTCGGCATCGACAATGCGGCGCGCGATCACGTCTTCTTCGAGAAGATCGTCGCCGAGGAGGGGCCGATCTGGATCGAGCTGGTGAAGGGCTTGAACCTCGAGCCGCAGTAGCAGCCGACGTGGTCTGATCGGTCCGCGCGAAAACCGAGGCCTGGCCGGCGATTCGCGATTGCGCATCTGCTCGTTCCGATTGTACGTGTAGCGAAGGTGCAAGAAGCGACCGCCAGTCAGAAATCGAACCGAAGGGACCGAGTCTTTCATGGCCCTAGACGTCTATGTGGGGCCGCTCACGCGCTATTATGCGGGTGCCTGGGAAAGCGTGGCCGAAACCGCGGCGCGCAAACGCGGAGCGCCGCGTCCGGCTGGAGCCGGTAAAGCGACCGGCACCGCCCGGAGCCAGGATCGAATTCGCCCCAAGGTGCTCGCCTGGCGCGCGATGCTGGCAAAGGCGCTCGGCGAACGGATCGAGATTCCGCTCGACTGGGACGAGAGCGAAGCCGCGGCTTGGTTCACTGCTCGGCCGGGCTGGGACGGATTCGGCTCCCTGGTGCTGTGGGCCGCCTACGCCGAGAATCCATCCCTGCGCATGCCTGCCGTCCTGGCGGAAGATTGGGACGACGACATCGCGCTCGCCCGCTCCACCGCCGAGGGTTTCCGGTCGCGCTATTCGCATCTCGTACGGAATGTGGAGCTGTGGCTCCCGGTCGCCTTCGAGATCACGTTCGAAGGGGAGGATGTCGCGGGGAGCCGTGTGGTGATGGGCTCGGTGGCCACGCTGCGCCGCCAGCTCGCGGACCTGAACGCTGCAACCTGGAAGGCTCCTGCCGTCGACATTTCCGCCTGGGGCCGGGTGCCGCCCGAGGAGCGCACCGTGGAAAGATGCGCGCGCTACGCCTTCGCGATCCTTTCCGACCTTTCCCGGCGCGCCGAGGCCGAACGTCTGCCGATGAAACTCGATCACTGACGAAAACGCCCGCGGCGTGAGCCGCGGGCGCGTCGTGGAATATCTGCCTCCGAAGTGTCAGGCGGCGCTGGGCGCCGGTGGCGGCTCGCTGGCGGCCGGGCGATTGCGTCGTTCGGCCATGAACTGGTCGAACTCGGCGCGATCCTTGGCGGCGCGCAGCTTGTCGAGGAAGTCGCGGAACTCGCGCTGCTCCTGATCGAGGCGGTTGATCGTCTCCTCGCGATACTCGTCGAAGGCGACGTTGCCGCTGCTGCTCGAGCGGCCCCAGCCGGAGCGCCGCTTCCAGCCGCGGAATTCCTCACGGCACGAGCGGCCATCGGGCATGTTCCAGTGACCGTAGCGCTTCGAGCAAAACATGCGTCCACTCCCTTTGAGATAGATGAGAAGGGCCAGGCCGACGGGCCAGAACAGGATGAAGCTCAGCACCATGAGCGCAATCCACGCCGGCTTGCCGAGGTCGTCTATTTTTTCGATCAGGCCCATGTGGGAGCCCCCTTTTGCTGATGTTAACGATGTGAATGTTAACGACATTTACATTGGGGTTGGCAGCCCGGTGAGTCAAGGCCTCGGCAAAAACTTTCAGCGCGCCGAAGGAAAGCCCAGGCCCTGCAGGTAGATGAGCACTTCGGATTCGAGCAGTTCCTCGGCCGTCATGGGCAGCGGCCGCCGGCCGGAATCGCCGCGCCCGAACAGGGAGGCGATGCCGTGCGACATCGACCAGATGTGCAGGCTCATCATCAGGGCGGGCGGGCGCGTGGCGGCCGGGAGAAGGACGACCAGTTGATCGGCCGCGGCGCGCAGCACGGCGAAGGCCCGTTCCGAGGCGGTGCGCAGCTCGGGATTCGTGTCGGGGGAAATGCCCGATTCGAACATGGCGGCGTAGTAGGCGGGCTCCGACCGCGCGAAGGTGAGGTAGGCCTTGCCGATATTGTGGAAGGCCGTGACGGGATCGGGTTTGCCGTTGGCCCAGCCGCTCGCAAGCATCGCGGCGAAACGCTCGAAGCCCTCGCGCGCCACGTCCGCCATCAGCGCGTCGCGGTCACGGAAATGGCGGTAGGGCGCAGCCGGGCTCACGCCGGCGGAGCGCGCGGCATCGGCAAAGGTGAAGCCCGCCGGGCCCTTTTCCTTGATGAGTTCGCGGGCAGCCTTGATCAGCGCCTCGCGCAGACTGCCGTGGTGATACTTCCGCTCCTCACGGTCGGTGCGCTTCCAGCTCATGTTAAGGAACTTTACATTAATCCGGGCCACCGCAACAGGAACTAGCGCGATACCTCGCCAACCAGGATGTCTTCGGTCACCTTGCCGGCAAGTTCCTCTTCCGGCTCGATCAGGCGCTTCTTCTTCCAGTCGCCCTTGGCGTAGAGGCACAGGGTGATCAGCGCCGTGACGATGTTGGAGACCGGCAACGCCCACCAGATTCCCTGCTCGTGCAGGTCCGTGTGCTTGGAGAGCACGTAGGCGAGCGGAAACTGCACGACCCATTGCGATACGAGAGTCAGCACCATCGTCAGGACCATGTTGCCCGAGGCGCGGAACACGCCCGTCAGCGCGAACTGCAGGCCGAGGAAGCCCCAGGCCAGCGACATGATGCGCAGGAAGCCCGCGCCGGCTTCGATCACGGCGGCGTCCCCCGGCACGAAGACGGAAACGAGCTGGGGCGCGAACAGGAAGACGATGATGCCGAAGAAGGAGAGGCTCGCGAACCCGAGCAGCCCGCCCAGGCGCCCGATCTGCGCCGCGCGCTCTATGTTGCCGGCGCCGATGTTCTGGCCGACCAGGGTCGAGATCGCCATCGACAGGCCCATCGCCGGCACCATCACGACCTGCAGGATGTTCGAGCCGACACCGTAGGCCGCCAGCGTCAGCGTGCCGAAGCTGGCAATCAGAAACGTCATCACCATCAGGCCCAGCGCCCGCGCCGAGAGTTCGACGGAGGCGGGGAGGCCTAGGAAGAAGGCGCGCTTCACGTAGCCGAAGTCGGGAATGAAGTCGCGTCGCCGCACATGGATGCCGTGCAGGCCCAGGCGGAGGACGGCGATGCCGATGATGGCGGCGATCGCCTGGGTAACCAGCGTGGCGATGGCGGCGCCCATCACGCCGTAGCCCGGCACGGGGCCCCAGCCGAAGATCAGCAGCGGGTCGAGCACGAAGTTCAGGAACACCGTGCCCAGCACGATATAGACCGGCAGGGTCGGCCGGCCGATGCCGCGCATGATCGCCTGGAACACGAAGAAGGTGAAATTGAAAACGATGCCCACGAACGACACGCGCATGAAGCCCAGCGCGCCGGGATAGACGTCGGGCCCGACGCCCATCAGACGCAGCAGCGCCGGCGAGCAGAAATAGCCGATCGTGCCCAGCACCACCGAGACCAGGATCACCATCAGCAGCGTCTGGCCCGCGACGTGCGCCACCATCTTGTCGTTACGCGCGCCGACATACTGCGCGATCAGGGTCGATCCGGCGAGCGACAGGCCGGAGCCGATGGCAAAGGTGAGGAACAGAACGGGGAAGCTGATCGACACCGCGGCCACCGCGGCTCCGCCCAGCCGCCCGACCCAGAAGGCATCGATGATCTGGTAGGCCGACTGCAGCACGTTCGCCGTCACGATCGGCACGGCGAGCGTCAGCAGGGAGCGGAGGATCGGACCTTCGAGGAGCTTGTTGGGGGCGGGCGGCACGCAGGTCCCTTGGACGCGCATTGAGACTTTTCTACGAGCCTCAACGCGGCAAGGGCAGTACGGCTCCTGTCACAGGGAGTGCGTGGAGATGCGCTACTCCCCCGCGGAGCCGCGGGTGGGTCGAGCTATTTCGTCTTCGCGAAGATCGCCGAATAGACGGATGCCTGTTTCGGGGACTTCAGCACCTCGTCGATGAGCGGGCGGAAGGCTTCGATCGGAAGGTTGGGATAGTTCTTGTCGAAGGACGGGCTGTCGTACTTCTCGCAGAACTCGACCGTATCGTTGAAGTACGGGCTGTCCTTGTACTTGTCGCGCGCATTGCGATCGAGGCCGAGCTTGCCCCAGAAGTAGTAGCCCTGGAACACGCCGTGGCGCTGCACCATGAAATAGTTCCGTTCGTCGATGAAGGGTCGCAGCATCTCGGCAACCACTTCGCCATGATTGTACGGCGCCAGCGTGTCGCCGATGTCGTGGAACAGCGCGCAGACGACGTACTCGGCGCTGCGCTTGTCGTTATGGGCGCGCGTCGCGGCTTGCAGGCAGTGGTCGTAGCGGTCGATCGGAAAACCGCCGAAATCGCCCTTCAGCAGGCTGAGATGCGCGATCAGGTGATCGCCGACCTTGCTGGCGATCTCGGCCTGGCCCTTGGCGATGGCCTTGAGGTCATCGACCGTTGCATTCTCGAGATTGTCGAAGTCGTCCATCCGTCTCGTCCCTGTTGATGCCCTCTACTCAACGCCAGATCTTCCTGCCGGATCCCGGCAGGCCGAGCTTGCTCCACATCGCATCGACCTTTTCGATCACCGCGTCGTCCATGCGGATCTGGCGCCCCCATTCGCGATTGCTCTCGCCCGGGAACTTGTCGGTCGCATCGAGGCCGATCTTGGAGCCGAGGCCGGAGACGGGGCTCGCGAAGTCGAGATAGTCGATCGGCGTGTTCTCGATCACCGTGATGTCGCGCGCCGGGTCCATGCGGGTCGACAGCGCCCACATCACGTCCTTCCAGTTGCGGGCGTCGATGTCGGCGTCCACCACGATCACCCACTTGGTGTACATGAACTGCCGCAGATAGCTCCACACGCCCATCATCACGCGCTTGGCGTGGCCGGCATAGGCCTTCTTCATCGACACCACGGCGATGCGATAGGAGCAGCCCTCGGGCGGCAGCCAGAAGTCGACGATCTCGGGGAACTGCTGCTGGAAGAGGGGAATGAACACCTCGTTCAGCGCCTCGCCCAGCACGCTGGGCTCGTCGGGCGGGCGGCCGGTGAAGGTCGAGAGGTAGATCGGCTTGCGCCGCATGGTGATGGCGCTGATCGTGAAGACGGGGAATGGCTCGACGCTGTTGTAGTAGCCGGTATGGTCGCCGTAGGGGCCTTCGTCGCCATAGTCGTCGAGGCTGACATGGCCCTCGAGCACAATCTCGGCCTCGGCCGGCACCTTGAGCGGCACGGTCTTGCACGCGACCAACTCGACCTTCTTGCCGCGCAGGAGCCCGGCGAATTGATACTCGGACAAGGTGTCGGGCACCGGCGTCACGGCGGCCAGGATGGTGCCGGGATCGGCGCCGATCACGACGGCGGCCGGCAGCGGCTCGCGCTTGCCTGACTTATGCCAGCGCTGGTGATGCTGAGCGCCGCCGCGATGCTTCAGCCAGCGCATCAGCGTCGTGTTCTTGCCCGTCACCTGCATGCGGTAGATGCCGAGGTTGAAACTGTCCTGCTTGTCGCCTTTCGGGTTGGGTCCCTGCGTCACCACCAGCGGCCAGGTGATGAGCGGCGCGGGCTCGCCCGGCCAGCAGGTCTGGATCGGCAGTTTCCCGAGGTCGATGTCGTCGCCGGTGAGGACGATCTCCTGGCAGGGCGCGGAACTCACCGTCTTCGGCTTCATCGCCATGACGGTGCGCACCATCGGCAGCATCTCGAGCGCCTCGCGCCATCCGCCCGGCGGCTCGGGCTGGCGCAGGAAAGCCAGCGTCTCGCCCACGGCGCGCAACTGGCCGGGCTCGCGGTCCATGCCCCAGGCCACCCTCTCGACCGTGCCGAACAGGTTGACCAGCACCGGGATGTCGGAGCGCGTGCCGTCGGGCCGCACCACGTTCTCGAACAGCACCGCCGGGCCTTTCTCGGCCAGCAGGCGCGTCTGGATCTCGGTCATCTCCAGGTTCGGCGAGACCGGCGCGGTGACGCGCACGAGACGGCCGCTCTTCTCCAGCCGGTCGATGAAGTCGCGAAGCGAGGCGTAAGGCATGCTAGGCACGTCGTTTAGAGGGGCTGACCGATGAGATCAAACGGCATTCCGGCTGAATTCGAGGACCTGCTGAGCCGCGCCGGCCGGCGCGTGCTGGCGGGCACGCATCCGCTGTGCGGGGCGCTGGCCAATCCGCGCACGCGGTTCCTGGCGGCCGAGGACCTGCTGGATCGCGCCAAGGTCGCGCGCGTGCGGCGAACGCTCGAAGCGGAGTTGCCGGACGTGCTGGAGGCGATCGAGCGGCCGATCCCGCCCGACACGATCTTCGAGATGAAGCAGGACTATGCCGAACTGCTGCCCAAGAGCAGCCGGGCGCGCACGATCTATTTCGAGAGCCGCCGTGAGCCCGGTGTGAAGGCCGCCGAACGGATCGGCCTCGCCCGCATGATGCGGTCACAGAGTTTCCGCGCCTTCGCCGAGGCGCTGGCGGGACGCAGGCTCAAGTCGGGCTGGGGCCTGCAGGTGCTGCGCTACGGTCCGGGCGACTATGCCGGCCCGCACAACGATCACCATCCCGAGAACAAGGCGGCGATCGGCGGATACATCGACCTGCATCTCAGCCTGTGCACCCCCGGCGTCGAGCACCAGTGGCTGGTCTACAGCCGCGCCGGCCATTTCAGCGAGATCGTCTCGGTGGCAGGCCCCTCGACCGTCACCGCCTATCGCCTGCCCTTCTGGCACTACACGACGCCGCTGGTCGGCGCCCCGAAGGCCGGCCGCTGGGTCCTGCTGGGGACGTTCCTGTATCGGTGAGGCGAAGGTTAAGAAAGGTCCCTCGCTACGCTCGGGATGACAATGGATGGGGCAACAAACCCTGTGTCATCCCGAGCGTAGCAAGGGACCTTTGCCGTCTTGCTAATCCCGGTCCGGTGCGCCCAGCGGGAAGAGGGGGCGGAACGGTCGCGCGTCGTCGACGCAGCGGGCGAAGGACGGTCTCGCGAGCAGGCGCGTGCGGTAGGCGCGCAGCACCGGATAGGATTCGGGGATCCGGTGCACCCAGTCGGCATAGAACAGCGACGGTGCGGCAGCGCAGTCGGCCATCGTGAAGTCGCTGCCCAGGGCCCAGCTCCGGCCGGCCAGTTCGCTATCGAGCCAGGCGTAGGCGCGTTCGAGCTTCTCGATGGCGGCGTCGTGGCCGTCCTTGCGCTTGATCGGATCGCCGGTGAGCGCTCCGTCGACCGCGAGCTGCATCATGTTCATCACATGCAGGTCGAAGAAGCGGTCGAGGAAGCGCACGTCCAGCGCAGCCATCGGGTCGGCCGGGATCAGGCGCACCGCGCCCGGATGCGCGAGCTGCAGATACTCGATGATGATGCTGGTCTCGACGACGGTGCGATCGCCGTCGACCAGCACGGGGAACTTGCGCAACGGCCAGCGCTTCAGCCACTCGCCGACATGCTCGGGCGTTTCCTGCCCCAGCGCGCGGAACTCGAACGGCGTGCCGTTCTCGTAAAGCGCCATCAACACCTTCTGGGTGTAGGACGAAAAGAGGTGGCCGTAGATCGCAAGCGACATTGTCCAGGGCTCCCGTTCAGCCGGTCTTCTTCCACGAAGCGGCCCGCGCGAGCAAACGTTCCGCCCGGATAACGATCGGCAGGTCGACCATGCTGCCCTCGAAGGCGACCGCGCCCTCGCCATTGGCCTTGGCGACCTCGAAGGCCGCGAGCAGGCGGCGGGCGCGGTCGATCTCGGCGTCGGAGGCGCCGTATTCCTCGTTGATGATCGGCACGTGGGCGGGGTGGATGCAGGAGGCCGTGGTGAAGCCCAGCTCGCGGCCGCGCTTCAGGCCGGCGCGATAGGACTCGAGATCGTCGATCTTGGCGAGCTGGCCCATCGAGCCCATCGGCAGGATGCCGGCGGCGCGGCAGGCGGCCAGTCCCTGCATGGCGAAGACGTACATGCTGTCGGCCGACGGGATCGCGCCCATGTCGGTGGCAAAATCCTCGCCGCCGACCGACATGCCGGCCATGCGCGGCTCGGCGGCGATGGCAAAGAGATGCGGCAGCGCGGCCACCGTCTCGATCAGGACAAGGAAGCGGGTGTGGCCGATCTCCATGCCGAGCTGCGTCTCGCGCTCGGTCACCAGCTCGGCCAGCAGGCGCACATGCTCGGGTCCCATCACCTTGGGCAGCATCAGCGCCGAGACACCCGGCATCACCGCGGCTTCGATGTCGGGCACCGCCAGTTCGAGCGGCCGGTTGATGCGGACCACGACGTCGGCGCCGTTCTGTGCCACCCGCGGCACGGCGGCGGCAATCGCGGCGCGGGCTTCGGCTTTCTTGGCCGGAATGATCGAATCCTCGAGGTCGAGGATCAGCGCATCGGCGCCGCGCGTATGGGCCTTGGCGATGAAGCGTTCGGCCAGTACCGGCACGAACATCAGCGAGCGCCAGTTCGGCGTGGGACGAGTGGTCATTTCATAATTCTCCGGAGAAGTCAGCGCAGGCCGACGGGCACGACGCTGATCGAGTTCTGCGGGCTGCCTTCGATCACGCGGTCAGTGTAGGTGAGGTAGATGAGCGCACGGCGCTTGGGATCGTAGAAGCGGACGACCTGCGTGGTCTTGAAGATCAGCGAGGCGCGCTCGCTGAACACTTCGTGCGGGCTCTTGAGCTTCTCGGCCTTGTCGCCGTCGATCGGGCCGACCTGGTGGCAGGAGATCGACGCGTAGGGCGGATCCTCCGCCAGGCCGACCATGCCCTTGAAGCCGCCGGTGCGGGCGCGCGCGAGATAGCAGGTGATGCCCCCGAGGTCGGGATCGTCGAAGGCCTCGACCACGATCTTGTCGTTGGGACCCAGCCACTTGAAGCGATAGCCGACCGAGCCGATTTCTTCGGCTGCTGCGGGAACGGCAACCATCAGGGCGAGGACGGCGAGGATCGCGCGTTTCATGTCAGATTCCTTTGCTGGCCGAGCGTGTGGCGAGGAACAGGCCAGGCAGCACCAGCACCGTTCCGATGAGATGATACCATTGCGGCGCTTCGCCGAGGATGATCCAGGCGAGAATGCCGACATAGAGCGGCCCGAGATACATCGAGACGCTGGTGACCGACGGTCCCAGCTCGCGCACGCAATAGGCGAAGGCACCGTAGGCGCCGACGCCGGGAATGACGGCGAGCACCAGGAACGACGCCCAGGTGCGCCAGTCGCCGAGGTCCGGCGCCTGCCAGATGAGGGCCTCGCCCACGGTGAACGGCAGCAGCACGAGGCAGCCCGCGAACGAGATGGCGCAGAGGCGCGTCAGCGGATCGAGCGCGCTGGGACGCGCCTTGAGCAGCACCGAATAGAGGCCCCAGCAGGCCGAGGCGGCCGCAATCCAGAGATCGCCCTCGGTGAATTGCACCGACAGGAGATTTGCGAGACGGCCCTTGGCGAATACCGCGGCGACACCGGCAAGGCAGAGCACGATGCCTGCGATGCGGCCCATCGTCAGCCGCTCGCGATAGAACAGGCGGCCTAGGGCGACGACCAGGATCGGCGAGGCGGCATAGATCAGCCCGATGTTGAGCGCCGGTACGGAGCGCGCGCCGATATAGACCCAGGCGCCGCAGATCCACATGCCGATCGCGCCGAGCAGCAGCAGGTCGCGCCACTCGCGCGTGAGAGCATGGCGATGGCGCATGAGGCGCGGCCCCGCAAACGGCAGCAGCAGCACCGCCACGAAGAACCACCGCCCCAGTGCCAGCGCGTTCGGCGGCACGAACGTGGCGTAGCGCGCCATCAGCATGTTGACGGCGAACATCGCGGGCGTGAGCAGCAACAGCGTCCAGGCGATGCGACGGCGGGTGAGGGACGACACGGCGGTGTTCTAGCACGTCGTGGCGTGGATCTTCCCGTGAAGGAAAGGTCCCTCGCTGCGCTCGGGATGACACCGTTTTCTTAATGGGCGCACTGAGCAGATCCCAACAAAATTGTCATCCCGAGCGCAGCGAGGGACCTTTAGCGGCGCCTGCAAGCGTTGACAGGTTCAGCTCGGGCGCAGCCCGTCCTTCGGGTATTCGCCGCCGGCGTCCTTGATGGCCTGCTTGTAGTTCTTCTCCGAATTGAAGGGCTCCATCTTCGGGAAGTCGCGCGGCTTGCCCGGGCGGATCTCGCCGGTCGAAGGCGTCACGATCAGCAATTCGCCCTTGCGGCCGAGCAGCGGAATCTCGCGCTTCCAGCGGGAGTAGACGCGCCGCGCCGTCGCCGAGTAATCGACATAGGTCTCGAACTCGCTCGGATCCTTGATGAACAGCGCCTCGTAGGCGGTGATGAACTCCTCGACGAACGTGCGGTCGACGACCTCGAGATTGGACATCATCCAGCAGCGGTCCTGGAACACCCAGTAGGTGCCGATGCCGACGAACTGCTTCTGCCGCGTCAGGTAGGGAAAGAAGGGGAAGCCGCGGCAGGCGATCGTGCGGTTGTCGCGCTCGCAGTGCCGCGCGCCCTTGCAGTGGATGGCCATGCAGTCGGAGGTCAGCTCCTCGACGATCATCCGGGTGGAATAATCGTAGGGCTTGAACTTGGACCACAGGTCGGTGCGGGTCTTGAGCAGCGCCCACTCGGCCTTGTGCACGACGGGCACTGCGTTCTGCGTCGAACAGCAGACCGGCTCTCCGTCGTTCAGCGGCGCGCACTTGCGGCCACAATCGAAGCGCGAGACCGGCGCGTTGAAGCCCTCGTACAGGCTCGCGAAGTCGGCCGCGCTTATCTTTGATTTCTGGGTGCTAGGGGGCATGTATTTGCTGTAGCCCGATCCGTCTGTGAAAGAACAGTTACGGAATTATAACAGCCCGCCGCCGAATAGCTTCACGAAACGGGCAGCACCCGCCAGACGACGGTCTCGCGCATGCCCCGGTTCTCGAGCTGGAGCGAGGTCGGTATTTCATAGCGGCCCAGTTCCTCGAGGCCCTGGGCGCTGAAATAGTTGCGGCCGGGGTCGCCCAGCAGGACCAGGCGGCCCTTGGCGGCATGGCTGCGCAACCAGGCCAGCGCCTGCACCGACATCTCGCGCTCGTAACAGACGTCGCCTGCGATCACCACGTCGGCCTCGGGGGCTCCCGGCGTTCCGGCCAGCCAGTCCTCACTGCTCGTCTCGATGGAAAGACCGTTGGCCGTGGCGTTGAGGCCTGCGGCAACCAGCGACAGCCGGTCGATGTCGTTGGCCACGACGGAGGCGGCACCCGCCCGCACCGCCGCAAGCGAGGAGACGCCGGAACCGGCCGCAAAGTCGATCACCCGCTTTCCCGTGACCAGGTCGGGATTGTCGAGAAGGTGGCGCGCGATCGCCTGGCCGCCCGGCCAGCAGAAGGCCCAGTAGGGTGGGTCGACGTTCTGCTCCTCCAGCCACGCCTCGGTGGCCTGCCAGATCGGGACATACTCGGTGGCCAGCCACAGCCTGAACTCGGGCACCATCGCCGGCACCTCGAGGGCGGTGTTGGCGCGTATGAATCCCTCGGGGTCGCTGGGCAGCTTGGACATCAAGCAATCCTGTCGACGATGAGGGCCGCCAGCATGAGCCACCCGACGAGGCGATTGGACTTGAAGCGCATCAGGCAGTCGGCCTGATCATCCGGTTTCAGCAGCGCGATCTGCCAGCAGAGGTGTGCGGCAATGCCGGCCAGCAGGATGAAGTAGCCGACGCCGAGCGGCGCCAGCAGGCCGGTCGCGATCCAGAACCCGATCGCCAGCACCGCAAAGAAACTCAGCCAGCGCCGCGGTGCGGCGGCGAAGCGGCGCGCCGTCGAGCGCACGCCGACCACCGCATCGTCGCGCTGGTCCTGCATGGCGTAGATCGTGTCGTAGACCATCGTCCAGGCGACGCCGCCGAAATAGAGCGCGACGGTGGCCCACGAGAGCGTCCCGGTCACGGTGGCGTAGCCCACCAGCGCGCCCCAGTTGAAGGCGAAGCCCAGCACCACCTGCGGCCAGGAGGTGATCTTCTTCATCGTCGGGTAGATCGCGACCAGCACCAGCGACAGCAGCGCCACGCCCCCCGCGAACTTGTTGAGCTTGAACAGGACGGCCGCGCCCACCGCGCCCTGCAGCGCCATCCAGATCAGCGCGTGGTGCAGCTTCAGCTCGCCCGAGGGCAGGGGCCGGCCTCGCGTACGCTCGACGCCGGCATCGACCTTGCGGTCGACGATGTCGTTCCAGGTGCAGCCGGCGCCGCGCATGGCGATGGCGCCGACCGTGAAGAGGGCCATGTAGCCCGCGAGCTGCGCCCAGTTGGGCGCCGCCGCCAGCGCCGCCGACCACCAGCAGGGAAACAGCAGCAGCCAGATGCCGATCGGCCGGTCCCAGCGCGCCAGCCGCCCGTAGGGTCGTGCCCAGGGCGGCAGGTAACGCAACGTCCAGTGCGTCGTGTCGATATCGGTGAAGCCGGTTGTCCGCCCGGCAGTCATGGCGTCATCATGCGCTTCATGATGCAGCTATGCGCGACAATGATCCATGAAGGCAAATAGATGAGTGCGGCACGTCTTTTCGTCGAGGCGGACCTGGCGGCCGGCGGCGAGGTCGCGCTGGACGAGGCGCAGGTCCATTACCTGCGCAACGTCATGCGGCGGCCCGACGGCGCGCCGCTGCTGCTGTTCAATGGCCGCGACGGCGAATGGCGCGGCACCCTGTCGTCCCGTGGCAAGAAGTCCGCGGTCGCCGAACTGGGCGAGCGCACGCGCGAGCAGACCCCCGAGCCCGACGTCTGGCTCTGCTTTGCGCCGGTGAAGCGCGCCCGCATCGACTATATCGCCGAAAAGGCGACCGAGCTGGGCGTCTCCGTCCTGCAGCCGGTGGTGACGCGCCACACGGCCGTCGAGCGCGTCAATGTCGGCCGCCTGCGCGCCAATGCGATCGAGGCGGCCGAGCAGACCGAGCGGCTCACCGTCCCCGACGTACGCGATTCGGTCGATCTCGGGAAGTTGCTCGACCGCTGGCCGGAGGGGCGGCGCCTGATGATGTGCGACGAGACCGGCGGCGGGCCGCCGATCGCCGAGGCGCTGTCGGGCCTCGACGAAGCGGCGCGCGCGGCGCCCTGGGCCATCGTGATCGGTCCCGAGGGCGGCTTCGCCGAAATCGAGCTTCAGGCGCTCCGTCGCATAAAGGATGTAACGTCGGTGGGGCTCGGTCCCCGCATCCTGCGGGCCGACACCGCGGCGCTGGCAGCGCTTGCATGCTGGCAGGCGCTGGTCGGGGACTGGCGGCGCCCGACACCGCGTCTCAGCGGCGATTATCGCGCCTCCAGGGTTACCGTCTGAGCGCTTGCGCAGGCCCCCGGCGATGTGGGAGAGAGCGAATCGAACAGGATGAACCAGCCGCGGGCTCGCGTGAGGTTTTCTCATGCGACCGCGCCGCTCCCGAGGCCCTCACAAGGCGCGGAGCGATCAGGGAGAGATGATCGTATGTCCGCACCTCCGTCGGGCGGCGGCGCGCCGATCGAAAATCGGCGGCAGCTGATCGAGTACTTCGCGGCCGGCAACAAGCCCCGCGCCCAGTGGCGCATGGGCACCGAGCACGAAAAATTCGGCTACCACACCAAGACCCTGAAGCCGCTGGCCTATGACGGGCCCGACGGCATCCGCGCCATGCTCGAAGGGTTGACGCGGTTCGGCTGGGAGCCGGTGATCGAGGGCAACAACCCGATCGCGCTCCTGCGCGACAAGGCCAGCATCACGCTGGAACCGGGCGGCCAATTCGAACTGTCCGGTGCGCCGCTCGAGACCCTGCACGAGGCGGCGGCCGAGAACGCTCTGCATATCGACGAGGTGAAGCAGGTCGCGGGCGAGATCGGCGCGTCGTTCATCGGTCTGGGTTTCGCGCCCGAGTGGACGCGCGAGGACATGCACTGGATGCCCAAGGGCCGCTACAAGATCATGCGCGACTACATGCCGAAGGTCGGCACGCTCGGTCTCGACATGATGCTGCGCACCTGCACCGTGCAGACCAACCTCGACTTCGCCTCCGAAGCCGACATGGTGAAGAAGTTCCGTGTCTCGCTGGCGCTGCAGCCGGTCGCCACGGCGCTGTTCGCCAACTCGCCCTTCAAGGAGGGCAAGGAGGCCGGCTTCAAGAGCTACCGCAGCCACATCTGGACGGACACCGATCCCGACCGCTGCGGCATGCTGCCCTTCGTGTTCGAGGAGGGGTTCGGCTTCGAGCGCTACGTCGACTACATGCTCGACGTGCCGATGTACTTCGTCTATCGCGACGGCAAGTACATCGACGCGTCCGGCCAGAGCTTCCGCGACTTCCTGAAGGGCCGGCTGCCGGCGCGTCCGGGCGAACTGCCCTCGATCAACGACTGGGCCGATCACATCACCACGGCCTTCCCCGAGGTGCGGCTGAAGCGCTACCTCGAAATGCGTGGCGCCGACTCCGGTCCGCTGGGCGCGCTCAATGCGCTGCCGGCGCTGTGGGTCGGACTGCTCTACGACCAGGCCGCGCTCGATGCGGCGTGGGACCTGGTCAAGGACTGGAGCACGGCAGACCACGACTTCCTGCGCGCCGAGACGCCGAAGTCGGGCCTCGCCACGATGTTCCGCGGCCGTGTCCTGTCGGAACTGGCACGCGACGTCGTCGAGATTGCCCATGCCGGCCTGCGCGCGCGCAAGCAGCTCAATGCCGACGGCGCCGACGAGACCATGTACCTCGCGCCGCTCGACCGCGCCGTGGCCAGCGGCCAGGCGCCGGCCGACGAACTCCTCGCCAAGTGGCATGGTGAATGGAAAGGGTCCTTCGCGGCGCTGTTCCGCGACTGTGCCTACTGAGGTAAGGTCGCGACATGCTCGATCGTTGCGACCGCGTCCAGATCGCCGTGCACGACGCCGCCAAGGCGGCGCAGCGCTTCGGCCAGTTGCTCGGCAGCCAGGTGTCGCGGCACGACCATAGCCGGCACCTATCGGCCAAGCGCACCATCCTCGCCGTCGGCGAGAGCGAGTTCGAGCTCTGCGAGCCCGACGGCGCAGGCTCCACCCAGGATTTCCTGAGCCGGCGCGGCGAGGGTCTGATGACCGCCGGCTACTGCACCGCCGACCTCGACGGCATGGTGAAGCGCTGGGAAGGTCTCGGCATTCCCTACGATCTCGACAACGAGCAGCTCTATCTGTCTCCCGAGACGACCTTCGGCCTGCCGATGGTGATTTCCGAGAGTACCTATCGCCCCAGGGTCGGGCCGGTATCGTTCCTCTACGAGACCACCAACACGCTGATGAGCGACTGGCGCCGCGTCGCCGCGGTCTATGCCGGGCTGTTCGGTCTCGATCCCGCGCGCTTCAGCGAGATCGGCAGCGAGCGCTTCGGCTATATCGGCACGCTCACTCTGTTCGATCCACCCAACCGGCTCGACCGCATCGAACTCAGCCAGGTCACCGACAACGTCCATGCGATGGGCCGCTACGCGCACAAGCACGGCGACTCGCTCTATATGTGCTACGTCGAGGTCCACGACTGGCCGAACGTGCGCCAGCGCCTGCTCGACGCCGGTGCGCGTTACACACCGCGCGGATCCGATCCCGTGACGGATCCCGACGGCGGCTGGATCCATCCGAAGGAACTGCACGGGGTGCTGCTCGGCGTCTCGCGCACCGGGCTGGCCTGGGACTGGTCCGGCCGCGAAGAATTGGTGCCCCCCGTATGAGTTTTTTCAAGAGTCCTGGCATGACCCGTCGTTCGTTCGTTTTCACGGCTCCGGCGCTGTCGGCCGTCCCGACGGTCAGCTACGCCCAGCCCGACCAGTGGCAGACCGTGGTCGGACCCGACCTGCGCTTCCGGCTGGAGATGCCGGCACCGGTCAACAAGAGCTCGGCGGCCGAGAAGGAAACAGGCCATGCCGGCGAGAGGGTCGCGTGGGCCTCCAAGCGCGCCGACGAGATGTTCGACTTCGACTTTGTCGACTACGAGCCGGGCTGGTTCTCGTCGAAGGACAGCAAGGAGATGGCGCGCGAACTGGGGCGCGGCGAGGCCGAGAAAGCCTTTCCCCGTGCCACGTTCAAGTACGTCCTCGACGAGCCGGTCATCCTGCAGGGTTGGGACGGCTACGCGCTCGACATCGCCGACCAGCAGGGGGCGCTGGTGATGATGCGCACTTACATCGTGAAGGATCGGCTCTACCGTCTGCTGGTGACGGCGAAGAACGACGAGGAGACGAAGGCCGCGGCGGCGCGTTTCCTGAACTCGCTGCGGTTCGCGGAGACAAAGAACTAGGATGCGTATCTGCGTTTTCGGCGCCGGCGCGATCGGCGGCAACTATGCGACGCGCCTCGCGGCGGCCGGCAACGAGGTCTCGGTCGTGGCGCGCGGCCCGCATCTCGAGGCGATCCGCGCCAACGGCCTGACGCTGCTGACCGGCGACAAGACGATCGTCGCCAGGGTCGCCGCCAGCGACAGTCCGGCCGATCTCGGCCCGCAGGACGTGGTGATCTCGACCCTGAAGGCCTCCAGCCTCTCGGCGATCGCCGACACGGTGGCGCCGCTTCTGGGTCCCGGCACGCCGGTGGTTTTCGCGCAGAACGGCATTCCCTGGTGGTACGGCCACGGGCTGGGCAAGGACCGGCCTCCGGCGCCCGATCTGTCGCGGCTCGATCCCGGCGGTGCGCTGCTCAAGACGGTCGGCTTCGACCGCACCCTGGGCGGCGTCATCACCTCGTCCAACCACGTGATCGAGCCCGGCGTGGTGCGCAACATCTCGCCAGAGCGTAACGTGCTGTGGGTCGGCGAGCCCGACGACGGTCAGACGCCGCGGATCCTCAAGCTGCGCGAAACCCTGATCGCGGCGGGCATTTCCTCGCCCTCGACCACCGACATCCGCTACGACATCTGGCACAAGCTGATGGCCAACTTCACCGGCTCGACGCTCTGCCTCATCCTGCGCCAGCCCACGACCATCCAGGCGACGCCGATGGTCAATCGCCTGGCGCGCCGCGCCCATGCCGAGGCGCTGGCCATCGCCGCCGCGAACGGCGTCGTGCTCGACGATTCGCCCGAGGTCCGCTACGGGCCCAAGCGTGTCTATCCCGATCACCGGCCTTCGATCCTGCAGGATTACGAAGGCGGCCGGCCGATGGAAATCGAGTCGATCGTGCGTGCGCCCCTTGCCTTTGCGCGGAGCGCCGGCCTCGACACGCCCACGCTCGACGCCATCGAATCGATCTGCGTCAGCCTCGCCGAATCGAAGGGCCTATACCGGTCCTGAACAGGGGCGCCGCGAAAAAGTAGAAGCGGTAGCGAGTGCCCCTCGTGTCCCTCTTCCCCATCGGGGAAGAGGAGTTTGAAGGGCAATCTCAAGTCAGGTCGCGGTGCCGCCCACCGTGAGGGCGTCGATGCGCAGGGTCGGCTGGCCGACGCCGACGGGGACGCCTTGGCCGTCCTTGCCGCAGGTGCCGATGCCCGGATCGAGCGACATGTCGTTACCGACCATGCCGACGCGGGTCAGGGCGTCGGAGCCGGCGCCGATCAAGGTGGCGCCCTTGACCGGGCGGCCGATCTTGCCGTCCTCGATCAGGTAGCCCTCGGTCACGCTGAACACGAACTTGCCCGAGACGATGTCGACCTGGCCGCCGCCGAAGTTGGCGCAGTAGAGGCCCTTCTTGACGGAGGCGATGATCTCCTTCGGGTCCTTGTCGCCGCCCAGCATGAAGGTGTTGGTCATGCGCGGCATCGGCGCGTGGGCGTGGCCCTGCCGGCGGCCGTTGCCGGTCGGCTTCACGCCCATCAGTCGCGCGTTCATGCGATCCTGCATGAGGCCCACCAGGCGGCCGTCCTCGATCAGGACGTTTCGCTGCGTCGGCGTGCCCTCGTCGTCGATGGTGAGCGAACCGCGGCGGTCGTTCAGGGTGCCGTCGTCGACTACGGTGACGCCGGGCGAGGCAATCATCTCGCCCATCAGGTGGCTGAACATCGAGGTCTTCTTGCGGTGGAAGTCGCCTTCCAGCCCGTGGCCGACCGCTTCGTGCCAAAGTACACCCGACCAGCCGGCGCCCAGCACGACCGGCATCTCGCCGGCCGGCGCGTCGATCGAATCGAGGTTGACCAGCGACTGGCGGATCGCCTCGTCGGCCTCCTTCTGCCAATAGGACGGCAGGAAGATGTCGCCATAGGCGGCGCGGCGGCCGCTGCCGGTGCTGCCGGCCTCCATGCGTGTGCCGTCGGCGCAGACCACGCTGACGTTCAGCCGCACCAGCGGACGCACGTCTGCGGCGCGCCAGCCGCCGGCGCGCACGATCTCCACGACCTGCCACGAGCCCGACAGCGAGACCGAGACCTGGCGAGCCTTGGGCTCCTTGCCCCGCACATAGGCGTCGATCTCCTGCATCAGCGCGACCTTCTGGGCGAAGGGCACGCCGTCGATCGGATTGTCGTCGGCATAGAGGAGGCGATTGGTGCCGCGCGGCGACTCGTCGGACGTACCACCGCGGCCCGAGCGAACGGTCTTCACCGTCTCGGTCGCGCGCTTCAGTGCCTGCTCGTCGAGCGCCGAGGCGTGGGCGAAGCCCGTGACGTCGCCCGCCACCGAGCGCAGGCCGAAGCCCTGCGAGGTGTCGTAGGACGCGCTCTTCAGCTTGCCGTCGTCGAACGACAGGCTCTCGCTCTGCACATATTCGAGGAACAGCTCGCCATCGTCGGTCCCGGCCAGCGCGTCGTCGACCATCTTCTCGGTCTTGCGCTTGTCGAGGCCGTCCTTGCCGAAGAACAGGCCGTCGGCGGTGGCGAGATGGTTGATCGACTTGCTCATGGGGCACACCTTCTCTCTATGTCGTCCTGAGCGCAGCGAAGGACCTAGCGCCAGCTACAGACACTCCGATGGTTGTGAGGCTAGGTCCTTCGCTGCGCTCAGGACGACAATAGCCTCATACGACCAATACGATCTCTTCAAAATGGGCATTGGCGTTCCTGCGTGCAAGCGACGCTCACCGCGTTTTGAGTACCAGCTTGCCCTTGAGGTGACGGCTGGCACTGACCCGCAGCGCATCCGCCGCCTGGGCCAGACTGAATTCAGTGATGGGAGGTACGCGAACGGCGCCGATGCGATGAAGCTCCACGATGCGCTCGAGGTGCGCGCGGGTGCGGGGAACGGCGGGCCGCAAGGCGGTGACATCGCCGCGGTCGGGCTTGGGGGCCTGGGCCCCCGAGGCGATGAAGGCGGCGCGTCCCCCAGGCTTCAGGACCGAAAACGATCGCATCGCGACGTCGCCGCCCACGGTATCGAACACGGCATCGCAATCGCTTGCCGCCTTGGTGAAGTCGGTCGAATTGCAATCGATGACCTGATCGGCGCCGATCTCGCGCAGATACGGCGCGTTGGCAGCGCTTGCCGTGGTGATGACATGGGCGCCGAGATGCTTGGCGAGCTGAATGGCGAAGCTCGCCACGCCGCCAGCGCCGCCCTGGATCAGAATCGTTTCGCCCTTCTGCAGCTTCAGGGCGTTTTCGATGGTGCACAAAGCCGTAAGGCCAATAAGCGCCAAGGCCGCGGCTTCGACATGCGTGAGCGTCTCTGGCTTCCTCGCAACGATGGCCGCGCCAATTGCCAGCTTCTCGACATAGGTGCCGTCGCGGCCGGTTTCCAGGACACCGAACACCGCGTCGCCGACACGCAAGTCCGACACGCCATCGCCAAGCGTCGCGACGACGCCGGAGAAGTCGCGTCCCAGGCTCAAGGGAAAGCGGGGCTGACCGGGATATTCGCCGGCGCAGACTTTCGCGTCGGCGCCATTGATGCTGGCTGCCACCGTCTCGACGACGATCTGGCCCGGGCCGGCGACGGGATCGGGGAGGTCACCGACGATCAGAACCTCGGGTCCGCCGAATTTTTCGATGTATGCGGCTTTCATGACGGACCTCTCAGACCACCAGGACGATTTTGCCGAAATGAGCGTTCGCCTTCATGTGCGCAAGCGCGGCGGCCGCCTCGGACAGGGGGAAGGTCTTGTCGATCGGCAGGCTGAGCTTGCCGTCCTCGATGGCCGGCCAGAGATCCTCGCGGGCGGCCTGCACGATGTCGCGGACCTCCTCGGGGCTGCGGGTGCGGAAGGTGACGCCGATATAGTCGATGCGCTTCAGCGCATGCAGGTCGAAGTTGAACTCGCCCTTCATGCCGCCCAGCCGGCCGACATTGACGATGCGGCCGAGGATGGCGGCGGCCTCCATGTTCTGGTTCATCACGCCGCCGGAGACCTGGTCGACGATCAGGTCGACGCCCTTGCCGCCGGTCGCTTCCTTGACCTTGTCCGGCCACTTCGGATCACGTGTGTCGATCGCCACGTCGCAGCCGAACTCGCCCAGTCGCGCGCGGCGGCCGTCGTTGGTCGAGCTGCCGAGCACGACGGAGGCGCCCATGATCTTGGCGATCTGCATGCCGAGCAGGCCGACGCCCGAGCTGGCGCCCTGGATCAACACGGTCTCGCCCTTCTTGAGGCGCCCGGCGCCGACCAGGGCGTTGTGCATGGTCTGAACGGCGACCGGCATACAGGCGGCCTGCTCATAGCTCATGTTGTTCGCGGGGATCTTGTGGGCGCGGCCGGAATCGGTGACGGCGTATTCGGCGAAGCCACCCGCCGCCGCGCTCATGACCCTGTCGCCCGGCTTGAAGTCCTTCACGTCAGGGCCGACCGCCTCGACCTCGCCGGCGCATTCGAGGCCCACGATGGTGCCGGGACCGCCGATGCGGCCGTGCGAATGGCCGGACGCTACCGCGAGGTCGGCGCGGTTCAGCGACGCCGCCTTCACCTTGATCAGGATCTCGCCCGCCTTGGGCACGGGCTTGGGGGCGTCGGTGAACTGGACGCCCTTATCGGTGACGACGGCTGCCTTCATGGTGACCTCCCTGAACTGTGGAGATACCCTTAGCACATCGGCGGAGGCCGGCGACCGTCTACGCGATCTTGCTGGCCATGCCCTGCCAGTAGCGGTCGCGCAGCAGGCGCTTGTAGAGCTTGCCGGTCGGATGGCGCGGCAGCTCCTCTTCGAAGTCGACGCTGCGCGGGCACTTGATCGCGGAGAGGTGCTGCTTGCAGTAGGCGATCAGCTCCTCGGCCAGCGCGGGGCCGGCGTCGGCCATGTCGCGCGGCTGCACGACGGCCTTCACTTCCTCCCCGAAGTCCGGATTGGGCACGCCGAACACGGCGCAGTCCATCACCTTGGGATGGTTGATCAGCAGGTTCTCGCATTCCTGCGGGTAGATGTTCACCCCGCCGGAGATGATCATGAAGGCCTTGCGGTCGGTCAGGTGCAGGAAGCCGTCGGCGTCGAGATAGCCCACGTCGCCGAGCGTGCTCCAGCCCTTGGGATGGCGCGACTCGGCGGTCTTCTTCGGGTCGTTGTGATACTCGAAGGGACGACCCTCGGCGAAATAGACGGTGCCGGATTCGCCGGTCGGCAGCTCGGTGCCCTCGTCGTCGCAGATCTTCAGCTTGCCGATGATGGCGCGGCCGACCGTGCCCTTGTGCGCCATCCATTCCTGGGCGTTGCACATGGTGAGGCCGTTGCCTTCGGTGCCGCCGTAATACTCCCAGATGATCGGGCCCCACCATTGGATCATCGCTTCCTTGGTCGGGATCGGACAGGGCGCGGCGGCATGGATCGCGCACTTCAGCGACGAGACGTCGTACTTCGCGCGCACCTCGTCCGGGAGCTTGAGGAAACGCACGAACATGGTCGGCACGACCTGGGTGTGCGTGATCCGGTGCTTGGCAATCAGCGCCAGATATTCCTCGGCATCGAAATGCTCCATGATCACCGAGGTGCCGCCCAGCCGCATGACGCTCATGTTGAAGCGCAGCGGAGCCGCATGATAGAGCGGCGCCGGCGACAGATAGACCGTGTCGCTGTCGATGCCGTAGAGCCTGCGGCTGACCGCCAGCAGCGGATTGTCGAAGTCGATCGGCTGCTTCTCGACCACCGGCATGACGCCCTTGGGCCGGCCCGTCGTTCCCGACGAATAGAGCATGTCGTGGCCGGCCGTCTCGTCGGCGATCGGAGTCGCAGGGAAGCGCGCGACCGCGTCCTCCCAAGCCTCGTAGCCGGGAATCGTGCCGTCGATCATGTAGCGGTGCGGCGCGCCCTTCATCAGCGGCACGAGGTCGGCCGCCTTGTCGGCCAGCGCCTTGGAGGTGACGAACAGCCGGGCGCCGCAGTCGGTGACGATATAGTCGACCTCGGCGGCGGTGAGGCGCGAACTGATCGCCGTGTAGACCAGGCCCGAGCGCTGGGCGCCCCAGCAGATCTCGAAGAACCGCGGGTTGTTCTCGAGGAAGATCGCGACATGATCGCCGGCCTGCAGGCCGAGCGAGCGGAAGAGCTGCGCGATGCGGTTGGACTGCTCGTCGAGCTGGCGGTAGGTCACCGTCTCGCCGCTGCCGGCCATGATGTAGGCGGGCTTGTCGGGATGGGTGCGGGCGTGATGATAGGGATGCATGACGGCCGCATAAGAGCCGACCGGCACAACACTCGCAAGCGTTGTGCCAGTTCCGCTGGTCGGCTTGCTATCCGTGCCTGAGTTCACCTTCTCTACGGGCCTCGCGCGTCGAGGGCATCACCCTGGCGCAGCGCCGGGCGGGCAGATATGCGGCCGCTTCTCCAGGCGATCCCGGACCACGTCCCAGATCTGCCGCAGCCGCATGACGTGCAGGTCGTCCCGCAGAATTGCCACCAGGGCCTCGAGCGGTTCACGGCAATCAAGGATGACTTCGCTGCTGCCGCATTGGAGCGGGTTGGCCCACCATGGCGGCTGCTTGGCGCGATCGTTCCGGCACTCGTCCGCCTTGTCTCGATGGGTGTAGGGCGGTGTGGATTTCTCGATCGCCGCAGCTTCTTCGGACGACAGTTCCGGCAACAGGATCGACGCTATCCGGACACGCGCCGCGGTGTTGAAGACAGCGCGTTCGAGATCGAACAGGGTCCTGATGCCGAGCTGGCGAAGCTGCCCGGTCTTCGCGGGGCCTACGGCCAATATCAGCTGCGCCTGGGCGACCCAGTCGATCGCTTCGTACAGTCCGTAGGGGGTCTCTACGAACAGTTGGATCGGGTTCGTGGTCGCGAGATTCTGGATGTCCTCGATCTCGAATTCCGCCAGCCTGAACTTGATGTAGGGATCGATCCCCAGGATCGCATCCAAGGGGACCTCCTCGCAGAGCCTCCGTGTCGCCTCGCTCACACGCCTCATCTGCAAGTAAGAGAAGTGAGCCATCAGCCTGTCGAGCATGAGGGTCGGATAGAGTCCCACCAGGAAGGCCAGGGGTGCCGCCAGCTTGAGAGACTCTCCGCCAACGCTACTGGCGGTGTGCCAGGCCGCCGCGCTGACGAAGCTGCCGAGCAGAATGTGAAGGGTGCAGCGGATAAAGGAGAGTGGCCGGAGATCGAAGTTGGCCACGCGCCGTATCAGATACTGAACGCTCCAGACATAGCCTCCAAGGAAGCAAAAGACGAGCACGCCAACGAGCTCCGGCGGGCTGGATTGGCGAGCTCCCCCTGAGAGAAAGAAGCTGTGGGCGTAGAAGTCTGACCATTGGAGCGGCGCGAAGGCCAAATAGAAGCCCAGAATCGAGAGCGTAACGAACAGCAGGACCGGCAGGGCCCAGCTCCGAACCGAGATGGGATCGCGGGCCTCGTCATATTTGTACTTCACCAACTCGAACGACGGCACGATCAAGGGTGTTCCACCCTGTCCCTTCGCGAAACTGAAAAGCTTCGAAAGATCGTCGACGATGAGGCTGCGGAAACTCCGAACGTTGTTCCGGGCGATGAAAATGCACACCGGCATAATGAGCGCCAGCAACGCCACACTGACGAGTGGGGCGATTTGCAGGAATGTGGGCATGACCGCTCCCCGATTGCGTGTGTCGTTACCGGCCGGGGAACCAGCACGATCGGAGTGTCTGGTGTCCGTCGAGCCCGGCCGTCGCAATCTTCTATCGTTCGAGGGGAAGGGCGGTCTGTGGGAATTCGCACACTCCGCGACAATCACGCGGGCGTCTTGCCGTATCGGCGGGCGCGCGTTGCCCCGCCGCGCCGATGGCAACACCGGCGGCGAATGCTCGGCTCAGCCCGTCGGGCGAGCTGTCCCCACTTCCGTAGGAGTGAGGAAGGCTCGCCGTTCCTTAGGGGCTGAGTGCGTTCACTTCCGGCCAGCGGCGACACCGGCCCGGCGCAAAGCGTCGGCCAATGCGCTACCGGGAGCGCTGGCGGGAGCGCTGGGCTTAGCCGACTTAACGCGGGCCTGATCGCGCCGGGACGCGCCGCCGGCTTCCGGACGGTTGGAGCGTGGAGATTGGCTGCCGGCCTCGTCGTCGAGCCGCAACGACAGGGCGATGCGCTTGCGCGGCTTGTCCACGTCCAGAACCTTGACGCGCACGATGTCGCCCGGCTTCACCACACTGCGCGGATCCTTCACGAAGGTCTTCGACAGCGCCGACACGTGCACCAGACCGTCCTGGTGGACGCCGATATCGACGAAGGCGCCGAAGGCGGCCACGTTGGTGACGACGCCTTCGAGGATCATGCCGGGCTCGAGGTCGTTCAGCGTCTCGATACCGGCCTTGAACTCTGCGGTCTTGAAGGCCGGGCGCGGATCGCGTCCCGGCTTCTCCAGCTCGCGCAGGATGTCGGTGACGGTGGGCAGGCCGAACCGCTCGTCGACGAACGCGCTCGGCGACAGGGCGCGCAGCACGGCGGCATTGCCCAGCACGGCATCGATCTTGCTCTTGGTCGCCTCCAGGATCCGGTGGACGACCGGATAGGATTCGGGATGCACCGCGGAGGCGTCGAGCGGGTCCTCGCCGCCGGGGATGCGCAGGAAGCCCGCGCACTGTTCGAAGGCCTTGGGTCCGAGGCGCGGCACGTCCTTCAGCGCCTTGCGCGACCGGAAGGCGCCGTTGGTGTCGCGGTGGGAGACGATGCTCTGGGCCAGCGACGTGCCGATGCCGGAGACGCGCGCCAGCAGCGGTGCCGATGCCGTGTTGAGATCCACACCGACGCCGTTCACGCAATCCTCGACAACGGCGTCGAGCGAACGCGACAGCTTGAACTCGCTGAGATCGTGCTGGTACTGGCCGACGCCGATCGACTTGGGATCGATCTTCACCAGCTCGGCCAGCGGATCCTGGAGCCGGCGCGCGATTGACACGGCGCCGCGCAGGGTCACGTCGAGGCCGGGAAGTTCCTCCGACGCATAGGCCGACGCCGAATAGACAGAGGCTCCGGCTTCCGAGACCACGATCTTCTGCAGCTTGAGGTCGGAGAGACCCTTCAGCAGCTCGATGGCGAGCTTGTCGGTCTCTCGCGAGGCGGTGCCGTTGCCGATGGCGATCAGCTCGACCTTATGCTCGCGCACCAGCCTCGCCAGGATGGCGAGCGATTCGTCCCAGCGGCGCTGCGGCTCGTGCGGATAGATCGTGCTGGTCGCCACCACCTTGCCGGTGGCGTCGACGACCGCGACCTTCACGCCCGAGCGGTATCCCGGATCGAGCCCGAGGGTCGGCCGCGTGCCGGCCGGCGCGGCGAGCAGCAGGTCGCGCAGGTTCGAGGCGAAGACCCGCACAGCTTCTTCCTCCGCCGCCGTCCAGAGGCGCAGCCGGAGGTCGATCGACAGCATGATGGTGATCTTGGTGCGCCACGCCCAGCGCACCGTGTCGGTCAGCCATTTGTCACCCGGCCGCCCCTGGTCGGAGATGCCGTAGGTCCGCATGATGCGAAGCTCGTAGGCGCTGGGAACCATCTGCGCCGCGGGCGGACGCGTCGCGGGATCGTCCGGCTCGACGGTGAGACCGAGGATTTCCTCGCGCTCGCCGCGGCACAGGGCCAGCACGCGATGCGAGGGCATCTTGGCCAGCGCTTCGGAGAAGTCGAAGTAGTCGCTGAACTTGGCGCCGGCTTCCTGCTTGCCCTCGCGGACCTTGGAAACCAGCCGGCCGTTGGCCCAGAATTCCTCGCGCAGCGCCCCGATCAAGTCGGCGTTCTCGGCGAAGCGCTCGACCAGGATGGCGCGCGCGCCTTCGAGCGCCGCCGCCGCCGTGGCGACGTTCTTGTCGGCCGAGACGAAGGGCTCGGCGCGGACCAGCGGATCGACGGTCGGATCGCCGAGCAGCAGGTCGGCCAACGCCTCGAGTCCCGCTTCCTTGGCGATCTCCGCCTTGGTGCGGCGTTTGGGCTTGTAGGGAAGGTAGATGTCCTCGAGGCGGCCCTTGGTGTCGGCCGCCAGGATCGCCGCTTCGAGCGTCGCATCGAGCTTTCCCTGCTCGCGCACGGAGTCGAGAATGACCTTGCGCCTTGCCTCGAGCTCGCGCAGGTACACCAGCCGCTCCTCGAGCGTGCGGAGCTGGGCATCGTCGAGCGAGCCGGTGACTTCCTTCCTGTAGCGCGCGATGAAGGGGACCGTCGCGCCGCCGTCGAGCAGCTCGACCGTGGCCTGGACCTGTTGTTCCTTGACCCCGAGTTCTCCGGCAATGCGCGCCTGGATGGATACCGCCAAGTAACACCTCTGGGTCGAATGAGAGAGACGGGAGCGCACACGGTGCCACTCCGGGGCGCGGATATGAACGGCGCGCCTGTGGGACTTCAAGCTGATTGTTCGCTTGCACAATGGCTTCCAAAGCGCTGTGCTCGGCACCGCCTTCCTGTATTCAGAAGGCCGTGTAGCCGTTGAGTGTGGTGAGCAGATGGCCGGGATGACGACGCGGAGCGAGCAGGCCTGCTTCGGCGGGACGATCGGCTTCTACAGCCATGCCTCGACGGAGATCGGCGTCGAGATGAGGTTCTCGGTGTTCGTTCCGTCGAACGCGTCGGCGCGGCCACTCCCGGCGCTCTACTTCCTGGCGGGTCTCACCTGTACGGAAGAGACCTTCATGATGAAGGCAAATGCCTTGCGATATGCCGCCGAGCTCGGTCTCATGCTCGTGGCGCCGGATACGAGCCCGCGCGGTCTCGGCCTGCCGGGCGAGGAGGACGACTGGGATTTCGGCACGGGCGCGGGCTTCTACCTCGATGCCGAGGCCGAGCCGTGGCGGCGGAACTATCGCATGTACTCCTATGTGACGCGCGAACTGCCTGCACTGGTCGAGGCGACCTTTCCGGTCGATGCGGCCCGGCGCGGCGTGTTCGGTCACTCGATGGGCGGCCATGGCGCCCTTGTGGTCGCCTTGAAGAATCCGCAGGCCTACCGGTCCGTCTCGGCCTTCGCGCCGATCTGCAATCCCGTCGCCGTGCCCTGGGGCGAAAAGGCCTTCGGCAACTATCTCGGCCCGGAACGTGCGCGCTGGGCGGCATGGGATGCGAGCGAGCTGTTGAAGCAGGGGAACCGTTTCGCAGGCCCGATCCTCGTCGACCAGGGCCTGAAGGACCAGTTCCTCGCACCCCAGCTGCGGCCCGACGCGCTCGAAGCGGCGGCCGCAAGCGCCGGACAGGAGCTGATCTTGCGACGGCACGAGGCCTACGACCATTCCTACTGGTTCATCCAGACCTTCATCGAAGACCATCTGAGATGGCACGCCGAGAGGCTGCGCGCCTGAGTTCTGCCAGCAGGGGCAGGGGACGCAGGAAGCGCAGTTGACCCGGTTCCACCCTTCGGCTTTATTCCCGGCGCACGACTGTGTGCCCCCGTGGCGGAATTGGTAGACGCGCCTGACTCAAAATCAGGTTCCTCACGGAGTGTTGGTTCGAGCCCGACCGGGGGTACCACTTCGCCAGAATGCAGGCAGCCCCGCGGGTTGTGAGCGATTGGCGCCAAGGCGATCAAGCCTCACGAGCTGCATCCAGCCTGGAACCTGACGCGGCCAGAGCCGGTTTGCCCCCCCCCCGGATCGACGTTCCCTGCACGGCTCACGGCCCTGACAGCCCAACCGGCAATGAGCCGACCACGGGCTTCAGGGCCGCTGCCGAATTTCCGCTGGAGCGTGTGGCCGAGGTGCGCGGGAGCGAGCCTGGTGACCTCGCGCTCTAGAATTCCAACAGGTTGTCGCGCAGATGCTTGTGGGCATAGGCCTTGCGGGTCAGGCCCTGGCGTTGCAGCTCCGGCACCAGCCCGTCGCAGACCTCCATCACGCCGCGGCGGTCGATGGGCGTATCGGAGATCAGGAAGCCGTCGCCGCCCACTTCTTCCATGACCTCGCGCATCACGCCCGCCACATGCTCGGGCGTGCCGGTGTAATCGAGGCTGCCCTTGGCGGCGTAACCGCGCACGATCTCGCGCAGGGGCTTGCCGAGCCAGCGGGCGAGCGAGGACTGGTGGCCGTTGGTCGTCAGCGTGAGCGGCAGGTTCTCGTCGAGATCGAACTTGGAAAAGTCGATGCCGGTCAGTCGCGACATCCCGGCCAGCTGCATGTCGACGTACTTCAACGAATCCTCCTGCTGCAGCCGGCGCCGCTCGCGCGCCGCTTCCATCGTCGTGTCGACGATCGGAGAGCACAGGAATAGCACCTTGATATCGTCCGGATTGCGGCCGATCGAGGCGGCATGGCTGCGCACCTCCTGGCGATAGGCTTTCATCTTCGCGACGTTGGAGCCTTCGGTGATGATGGTGTCGGCCCACTTCGACGCGAACATCTTGCCGGCCGCCGAGCCCCCCGCCTGGCAGATCGGCACCCGTCCCTGAGGCGAGCGCGGCGCGTTGATCGGGCCGCGCACCTTGAAATACTTGCCCTCGTGATTGATCGGCCGGACCTTCTTGCCGTCGGCGAACATCGGGGTGTCGCGATCGAGCACGACCGCATCCTCATCCCAGGCTTCCCAGAGCCTGGTGACGACGTCGGCGAACTCGTCGGCGACCTCGTAGCGCTCGTCATGCGGCCGGTGCTTTTCGTGGCCGTAGTTCTGCGCGGTGCCGTCGTTGCTCCCGGTGACGCAATTCCAGCCGATACGGCCCTCGGTGACATGGTCGAGCGAATTGATGAGGCGCGCCGCGAGATAGGGCGGGTACTCCGAAACCGAGAGCGTCGGGACGAGGCCGAGATGCGTGGTGTGCTGTGCCAGGTATGGCACGAGGACCGGCGGGTCGAGCTTGGGCGTGCCCTGCGCGTATTGCAGGTAGGTATCGTGGTTGCCCTTGTAGGTATAGGGCACGTTCGAGGAGTCCTCGATGATCATGTAGTCGAAGCAACCGCGCTCCATCCCCTTGGCGAGGTCGATGAAGAGGTCGGGCATCATCCACCGCTGGACGTCGGACGCGCTGCCGGCCCACATCGAGCGCCAGTTCTTGGAGGCGAAGCTCTGGCCAAGGAACCAGGCGAGATGAAACGGCTTAGGCATGCGGGTGTACTCCATTGAGACGGATGCATTTGGCCCAGTGACCGACGCCCAGCGGATACTGCGGCGGGTCGACGGCGGCACATTCTGCGATGGCGATCGGGCAGCGCGTGCGGAAGCGGCAGCCTGACGGCGGGTTGGCCGGATTGGGCAGGTCGCCCTTCAGGATGATGCGCTTGCGCTGCGTTTCGATGTCGGGATCGGGCACCGGCACCGCCGACATCAGCGACTTGGTGTAGGGATGGGCGGACGCGGTGTAGATCTCCTCCTTGCCCGCCATCTCGACGATCTTGCCGAGATACATTACGGCCACCTGGTCGCTGATGTGCCGCACGACGCTGAGGTCGTGAGAGATGAAGATGTAGGTGAGGCCGAGGCGCTCCTGCAGGTCCTGCAGCAGGTTCACGATCTGCGCCTGGATCGACACGTCGAGCGCCGATACCGGCTCGTCGCAGATGATCAGGTCCGGCTCGACGGCGAGGGCGCGGCAGATCGCGACCCGCTGTGCCTGGCCGCCGCTCAGCTCGTGCGGATAACGTTCGAACAGGGAGCCCGAGAGGCCCACCATGTCGAGCAGCTCGCGAATGCGGCCGGCGCGTGCGCCACCGCGGAACAGGCCGTGGATGTCGAGCGCCTCGCCCACGAGATCGCCGATCGGCATGCGCGGGTTGAGCGAGGCGTGTGCGTCCTGAAAGATGATCTGCAGCTTGCGCCGCATGCGGCGCAGGTCGCGCCGGCCCAGCTGGCGAAGATCCGTGCCGTCGAACAGCACCCGGCCCGACGTCGCGCGTACGAGCTGCAGGATCGCATAGCCGGTGGTCGACTTGCCGCAGCCCGACTCGCCCACGAGTCCCAGCGTGCGGCCTTTCTCGACCTTGAACGAGACGCCGTCGACGGCCTTCACCGTGCCCGGCGCGTCCGGCCGGCCGAAATGGACTTCCAGATCCTCGACTTCGAGCAGCGTGCTCATGACGCCCGATCTCCCGGTGCCAGATCCGCGAGGCAGCGGGCCCAGTGATTCCCCCCGAAATCGCGGCGTTCCGGGGGCACCGTCTGACACGCGGGAACGGCGACGCGGCAGCGCGGCAGGAACGGGCAGAGCGGGATCGGCTCGATCAGGCTGGGCGGCATGCCTTCGATGGGAGTCAGGCGGCGCACGCCGGTGCCGTCGACTCTCGGCGTCGAGCCCATGAGGCCCAGCGTGTAGCCATGGCTGGGGCGGTGGAACAACTCGCGGATCGGACCGGACTCGACCACGTTGCCCGCATACATGACGTTGACCTTGTCGCAGAGGCCCGCGACGACGCCGAGATCGTGGCTGATCCAGATCACCGAGGTGCCGCGCTCGTGCGTGAGGCGCTTCACCAGGTCGACGATCTGCGCCTGGATGGTGACGTCGAGCGCGGTCGTGGCCTCGTCGGCGATCAGCAGGCGCGGATTGCAGGACAGCGCGATCGCGATCATGACGCGCTGGCGCATGCCGCCGGAGAACTGGTGCGGATAGGCGCTGAGGCGCTTCTCCGCCGAGGGAATGCCGACCGTCTCCAGCAGCTCGATGGCGCGGCGCTTCGCGGCCGGCTTGTCGAGCTTCTGGTGGCGGCGCAGCACCTCGGTGATCTGCCGTCCGATGGTGAGCACGGGATTGAGCGAGCGCATCGGGTCCTGGAAGATCATCGCCATGCTCGAGCCGCGCTCCTCGCGCATCTCGGCTTCGCTGAGGCCCAGCAGCTCGCGTCCGTCGAAGGCCAGGCTGTCGGCGGCAATGTGGCCCGGCGGCTCGGGCACGAGCCGCATGATCGAGAGCGCCGTCACGCTCTTGCCGCTGCCGCTTTCGCCCACCAGCCCGAGGATCTCGCCCTCTTCGAGATCGAACGACACGCCATTGACCGCGCGCACGTCGCCGCGATCCGTGGCGAAGCGGGTGTGGAGGTTGCGGACGCGCAGCAGGCTCATGATTCGGTTCCCACGCTGCGGCGCGTGCGCCAGGCGCGCGGGTCGAGCGCATCGCGCAGACCATCGCCCATGAAGTTGATGCTGAGGACGCAGACCGCGATGATCGAGGTCGGCGCCAGGAACATCCACGGCGCGTCGCCCAGGAAGCGGCGGGCTTCGCTCATGTCGCGGCCCCAGCTGGGCGCCGGCGGCTGCGTCCCGAAGCCCAGGAAGCTGAGCGATGCCTCCGAAACGACGGCGGCCGCGAAGACGACGGTGAGCTGGACGACGATCGGCGAAACCATGTTGCGCAGCAGATGCGAGAGCACGATGCGCAGCGGACTGGCGCCCAGCGCGCGGGCGGCCGTCACATAGACATCCTCGCGCACGGCCAGGGTGCTGCCGCGCACCATGCGCGCCAGGATCGGCGCCTGCACGAGGCCCAGCGCCAGCATCACGTTCTTGATGTCGGGTCCCAGCAGGCCGACCAGCGCCACGGCCAGCAGCAGCGGCGGGAAGGTGAGGAAGGCATCGACCAGCCGCATCAGGGCATTGTCGACCTTGCCGCCGAAATAGCCCGACGCAAGACCGAGCGGCACGCCCAGCACGAAGGCGAAGCCCACGACCAGCAGGCCGACCGAGAGCGAGGTGCGTCCGCCCCAGAGCATGCGCGAGAACACGTCGCGGCCAAAATGATCGGTGCCCATGAGGTGCTCGAACGACGGCGGCTTCAGCTTCATCGAGAGCTTGATCTGGATCGGATCGTAAGGCGCGACCCAGGGAGCGAAGGCGGCGGCGAAGCAGATCGTGAGCAGGATCGCCAGGCCGACCGTGGCGGCGCGGTTGCGCGGAAACTGCTGCACGGCCAGCGCCAGCGAGCCGCGGAATTGCAGGGGCAGGGCGCGCGCGTCGGCCATCTCAGTACCGGATTCGCGGATCGAGCAGCGCGTACATCATGTCCGCGAAGATGTTCATCAGCAGGAAGAAGACTGCGATCACCAGCGTGAAGCCCTGAATCACCGGGAAGTCGCGGTTGACCACGGCATTCAGCACCGCCGAGCCCATGCCGGGCACCGCGAAGATGTACTCGATCGTCACCTGGACGCCGATCATGTAGCCGAACTGGACGGCGGCCATGGTGACGAAGGGGATCATCGCGTTCTTGAGCGCATGAATGATCACGATGGTCGCGGGCAGCAGGCCCTTGGCGCGTGCGGTGCGCATGTAGTCCTGCGACAGGACGTCGATCATGCTGGAGCGCAGCAGGCGGGTCAGCATCGCCGTCTGCAGGGCGCCCAGCGCAACGGCGGGAAGGATGAAGGGGCTGTAGCGCTTCCACAAACCGCCTGCCTCGGCCTCGGATGAGCCGATGCCGGTGATCGGCAGCCAATCGAGCTGGATCGAGAAGACGTAGATCAGGATCAGTGCCAGGCCGAAATTCGGCACGGCAAAGCCCATCACCGTGTAGCCGGTACAGAGATAATCGATCCAGCTGTTGCGCCGCAGCGCCGCAATCACACCCAGGGGGATCGAGACCGCGAGCGCGAACAGCATGCCGGCACAGGCCAGCTGCAGGCTGATCGGCAGCCGCTCGGCGATCAGGGTCGTGACGCGATCGTTCAGGCGCATCGACCGGCCGAGATCGCCGGTCGCAACCTTGGCGATCCACAGCGCGTACTGCTCGGGCAGCGAACGGTCCAGGTTGAACTCCGCGCGCATTGCCGTCACCGCCTCGGGCGACGTCTGCATGCCCAGCATGATCGTCGCCGGATCGCCCGGCGTCGCGCGCGTGATGGCGAACGTCATCAGCGACACGACGAGCAGGACCAGCGGCACCTGAATCAGGCGACGTCCGAGATAGGACCACATGGCCAGACTATCCCTTGTGCGGCGTCAGGAGCGTTTGCAGCGTCAGGACCACGAGACCGCGTCGAGTTTCTCGGTGTATTCCTGCGGCGCCGGTTCGAAGCCCACCAGCTTCTTGTTGTAGATCTGGATGTTGTTCGTGTTGCAGTGATAGATGATCGGGCATTCTTCGAGCGTCGTGTCGACGATCTTGTGGTACATGGCCTCGCGCTTGGCCGGGTCGAGTTCGCTGCGCGCGCCGTCCAGCATCGCGTCCATCGACGCCACGCTGTAGCCTGAGGCGTTTCCCTTGCTGTTCAGGAACCACCACGACGTCGCGTCGGGGTCGGGCGCGACCAGGGTGATGTCTTCGAGATGCTGGTCGAATTTCTTGTTGAGCCACAGGCTGTTGAAGCCGCCCATGTCCATGCTCTTGATCTTGTAGGTGATGCCGATCTGGCTGACCATCGCGGCGACCAGCTCGAGCTCCTTGCGCAGCCAGTCCTTGTCGGAGGTGATGACCTCGACCTCGTAGCCCTTCACGCCGGCCTGGGCCATCAACTCCTTGGCCTTCTTGAGGTCGCCGTTCTTCGGGTACTTCAGCATCGGCTGACGATGGCCCATGTAGCCGGCGGGGATCTGGTTGTCGGTGGGGATCGCCTCGCCGTAGTAGATCTCGTTCACGATCGCCTCGCGGTCGATCGCATAGGAGATCGCCTGGCGCACCAGCTTGTTCTGGTAGGGCGCGTCCGGCTTGGCCTTGAGGTTGAACTGCTGGTAGTCCCACGACCAGCCCGGCGTCGAATTGATCGTGTATTTCGCGTCCTTGCGCAGGGCCTTCATGTCCTTGGGATCGGGATGGGTCACGAAGTCGAGTTCACCCTTCTGCAGCGCCTGCAGGCGGGTGGTCGAGTCGGGGATGGCGCGATAGACGACGCGGTCGAGCTTGGGGAAGCCCGGCCGCCAGTAGTCGGGATGCCTGGCCAGCACGATCTCCGTGCCCTTCTTGCTCTCGATCTGGAAGGGGCCGTTGCCGACGGGCGTGGCGCTGTAGGCGTCGTTGCCCATCTCCTTGTGCGCCTTCGACGAGATGATCGTGCCGCCGTATCCCATGGTGACGCCGGGGAAGGCGCCGAACGGCTGCTTGGTCTTCATTTCGACCACGTACTTGCCGTCGCTCTTCACCGTGTCGATCGGGAACAGCGCGGTTCCCATCTGGAAGCTCTTCGAGGACATGTGGAACTCGAAGGTATAGACGACGTCCTCGGCGGTGAATTCGCCGAAGCCCTTCTGCCACTTCACGCCTTCGCGAATCTTGATGCGCCAGGTCAGCGGATCGGGGTTGCTCCACTCCAGCGCCATGTTCGGTACGATGGCGCGGTCCTTGTAGTTGATGCTCACCAACCCGTCGAACACGTTGTACATCACCAGGCTTCCCTGGATGTCCGAGCGGATCACCGGGCTGAGATTGCCGAACTCGCCGCCCCAGGTGCCGACGCGCAGGTCGCGCCTGCCCTGTGCCAGCGCAGGCGCGCGGCCTGTGCCCAGTATAAGGCCTGCACCGAGAGCGCCCGCCCCGAAGCCGCGACGCGTCATGCCCCGATTGCTTCCCTGGCCGCTCGTCATCCGGAACCCTTTGGTCATGGCTGCCCCCAAGTATGAGATTTCAGAACCCTCGGTCGTATTCCTTCAGCCCGTTCTCGACGATCTGATGAAGCATCGTGATCAACGCGGCCTGCATCTTGTCCGACGTGCCGTCGACGTAGGGGATGAGGCGGGAATAGGCCCCGTCCATCGCCCCGCCATCGACGCTCGCCTGCACGATCCGGAGTTCCGTCGCTTCGTCGTGCAGGATCTCGCGGTCTCCCAAATGGCCGGCCAGCGCCGCCGCGATGCCGTAGGCACCCCAGTTCGACACGGCAGCGAAGACCAGCACATCACATTCAGTAACCGTGCCAACGCCGCCGTGGCAGGGGCAGCCGCAGTCCTTGCCGAACGGCTGGATCGCCGCCACCGCCTCCTTGATGACGCCGCATCCGATCTCGTTGCCGCCATCGCCGATGCCGATCGTGGGAATGCCGGCCGTCTTGGCCTGGTCCGCCAGATGGTAGGCACTGGCGATCTTGTCCGGCGTGCGGGGCGTGCCCATGATCGAATGGTAGACGCCCTTGATGTTGGGCCCGACCTTCTCGATGAACACCATCGCGGCCGGCTTGTATTTCTTGATGAGTGCGGCCGCGGCCTTCTTTCCGGCAGCATCCCCAAGCGGGAAGTTGATCGCCATGGCGCAGGAGCGGCGCTGCTTGAACAGCGCCTCGTCGTAGACGGCGAGGCCGGCCGCCTCGGTCGACTTGATGACCGCCGGCATGTTGCGCTCTTCGCTGATCAGGATCGGCTTGCCGCCCAGGCCGAACTCGATCGCACGTGCAATAGCCGCCGCACCCGGGGGGCCATCGGTCTCGCCGGCGGGCAGGCCGGGCGGCGTTCCCGCGCCGGTGATGACGAACACGTTGTCGCCGGGCTTGATCGAGTCCTTCAGCAGCTTGGCCGCCAGCCACGCGAGCGGCTTCTTCTGCTTCGTGCGCGCCGCCTCGTAGAGCGGATAGGTGACGCCGCGCGGCAGTCCCACGCGGAAGCGCATCTCGATGTTGATGGCGCGGTCGATTGAATCGCCGACGATCTCGTCGATAGCCATGATTTGCCTCTACAAAGTCAGTTTGAAGTTTTCGATCAATGCGTGAGGCCCGCGTCGGGCGGCTCGAGATTCTTGCGCACGATGTTGGACAGGAACTGCATGCAGGCCATCGACGTCTCGCCATCGAGGCCGTCGACCAGGAATTCTGTCGTGCAGTACATCGCCTCGAGGCCGCCGGCGTCGAGGCAGGCCTGCACGATGCGCTTTTCCATATCCGGCGAATGGATGAGCTGCGGCTTCTTCAGGAGATAGGCGAGGCACGCCTCGATGCCGTAGCAGCCCCAGTTCGACATCATCGCCGGGATCACGACGTCGGTCTTCACGACGGTGGCGAGCGCCTTGCCCTTGGGCATGGTCTCGACGACCGTGTCGTAGATCGTGCCGAAGCCAAGCTCGTTGCCATGGTCGCCGATCCCGACCGAGAAGATCCCGCGCTTGTTGGCCTCGGTGACGACGCCGCCGATGTCGACGCAGCCCTGGAACTTGGACTCCGGGCCGGTAAGCGGCAGGCCGGTCGCGGTATGGACGTTGCCGTCGGCCCCGGCGCCGAGGCGTTCCGCTGCAACGACCGCCTTGGGCTGGTACTTCGCGTAGATCTCGGCGATCCACGCGTCGATCTTGGACTGGTCCTCCGGTGCGTTCTCGATGGCAGCACCGAGATGACGATCGCGCGCCTGCTCGAACGGCTTCACCATCAGGCCGGCGGCCTCGCTGGAGGCCACGATCGGATCGGCATGGCAGGCCTCGTTCACGAAGACCGGGACGGCGCCGAGGCCGCGATAGAGGATGCGCGCGAGAGAGGCGGCGCCCGGCGGGCCGTCGCTCTCCCCCTTGGGCATGGTGGGCTCGTATCCCGCGCCGGTCATGATGAAGACGACGTCGCCCTTGCCGAGCACCTTCTGCAGGCCTTTGGCCGCCGCCATCGTGACCGGCTTGTCGCCTGCGACCTTGCGGGCCGCGAGGTACATCGGCAGCAGGATGCCGTGCGGCATGCCGTGGTTCTTGGCTTCGATCGTGATCAGCCGGTCGACGGCCTCTCCTACCATGTCGAGAATGACGATCCCCTCTCGCTGTCAGAGTCGGATTGGGCGCTTCGGCCGGTGATCCGACAAGCGCCATTTAGGCGTTGATGCGATGCCGATGCGGCATCAGTCTCGGGGCAGTCGGAGTCCATGAAATGATCAACCAGTCTTTGCGCTATTTCTCAGTGATTGCGCGGCACGGATCGATTCGCGAGGCGGCGGAGGAGTTGCACATTGCCCAGTCCGCGCTCAGTCGGCAGGTCCAGAAGCTCGAGGAGGATTTCGGCGTTCCCCTGTTCCATCGCCATGCGCGCGGCGTCGAACTGACGTCGGCCGGGGAGATCTTCCTGCGCCACGCCCAGATCAACCTGCGCCAGGTCGAACGCGTCCGCTCGGAAATCGACGCGCTGAAGGGGCTGCGCCGCGGTACCGTCAGCATACGGTCGATCGAAGCGCTGGTGCCCCACCTGCTGCCGCGCGCCGTAGCCCGTTTCAGCGGGCGCTATCCCGGCATTCAGTTCGAAATCACGATCGACGGCTCCGACCAAGTGGTGGCGGCGGTTCGCGAGGGCCGTACCGATATCGGTCTGGCCTTCTATCCGCCTGCGGAGGCCGAGCTGGAGACGGTGTTCAAGATGCGGGAGCCCCTGGTCGCGGTAATGTCGGCAGATCATCCCCTGGCCGGCCGCCCGCGTGTCTCGCTGGCCGATTGCGCCGCCTATCCCATCGCGTCGCCGATGAAGCATACCGGCAGCAGGATCCTGATCGACGTCGCGTGCAAGGCTGCCGGTATCCATATTGCACCGTCGCTCGATACCAATTCGTTCCAGCTCAGGGTCGAATTCGTGAAGGTGAATCATGGCATTACCTTTCTCTCGCGCCTGTCGGCCTGGGACAATCTGCGCTCGGGCGAACTGGTCGCCGTGCCGATCCGCGACCGGCTGGTGAACAACGCAAGCATCGACGCGATCGTGCATTCGGCGCGACAGCTTCCGCTGGCGGCGGAAGAGTTCCTGCGGTTTCTGCAAGGCGAGTTCCAGGATTTGCACGACCTTGCTTATGCGCCGGTGAAGCGCGAGGCCGCGGCCGGCGGTTCGGCACGCTCCGTGCGTGCGGCGGCCAAAGGATCGGCCCAGAGATCGGCGGGAGACAGACGCACATGACCTTCACACTGCTCGCCCGCTGCCCGAAGAGCGGCCAGGTGGGCATCGGCATCGCGACCTATTCGATCACGGTGGGCCTCTACTGCACCGGGCTGCGCGGCAACACCGGCGCGACCATGACCCAGGCGTTCGTGAACCAGGGCAACAATCCGCTGGCGCTCCGGCTGCTCGCGCAGGGTTTCGCGCCCGAGCACGTGCTGACCGAGCTGAAAGCCAACGATGCCAACCACGAGTTCCGTCAGATCGCGGTGATCGACCGCCTGGGCCGCCTCGCGGCCTATAGCGGTCCGAAGAACCGGGGCTGGGCGGGCCACGTCACAGGTGACGGCTATGTCGCCATGGGCAACGTGCTGGCGGGTAAAGCGGTCATCGATGCCATGGCGAAAGCCTATGAAGATGCAGCCGGGATCTCGTTCGAGCGCCGACTCCTCGCGGCGATCGAAGCGGGACGGGATGCGGGCGGTCAGGCGGGCAACGATGGTCCTCTCCCCGAACGGTCGGCGGCCGTGATGGTCTACGGCGACTACGATCACGCCGAACTCGATCTGCGCGTCGACCTGCACGACACGGCGGTCGAGGAACTTCGACGCGCCTTCGAGGAATACGAACTCTATCGCGGCTACTACAAGGAGAGAGCGAAGAACCCGAAGGACGCGGTTCCGCAGTACGCCTTCGCCCAGACGCTTGCCCAGGCGCAGGAGGGCACGCGATGACTTACTCCGTGATCGGGCGTTGCCGGCGCACGGGCCGTCTGGGCCTCGGGATCGCCACCTATTCGCTGGCGGTGGGCGGACGTTGCGAAGGCGTGATGGCCAATGTCGGCGTCTGCAAGACGCAGGCGTTTCCCAACCGCACCAACGATCCGCTCGGCGTCAAGCTCCTGGCGCAGGGCTACGGGCCCACGCGGGTGATGGAGATCTTTGCCGGCAACGACACCGAGCACGGTTTCCGCCAGATTGCGATCATGGACCGCGATGGCAAGGTCGCCGGCCATACCGGCCCCGGCTGCCGTGGCTGGGCGGGTCACAAGGAGGTGGCCGATTGCGTCGTGTTCGGCAACGGCCTCCTCGGTCCGCAGGTGCTCGACGCAATGGTCGCGGGCTTCCTTATGAATCCCGACGATGCGCTGGAATACCGCCTGCTGCGGGCCATCGAAGGCGGCCGCGATGCCGGCGGGCAGGGGCCGGCCGACGCCCACCGTACCGAGCGCTCGGCCGCGATCAAGGTCGTCGACCGGTGCGATTTTCCCGATGTCGACGTTCGCGTCGACGTCCATGAAGCGGCGGTCGATGAGCTGCGGCGCGTGCTCGAGGAATTCAAGCTCTATGAGGAATTCTATCGCGGCCGGGATACCGACCCGTCAAAAGCCATCCCGCAGGACGTCTTCGCGAAGCAGCTCGACGCCCGGCGCGTCAAGGAGCGGGCATGACCTACACCATCCTTGGACGCTGCGCCAAGACCGGTCGCCTCGGTATCGGCATCGCCACCTATTCGATCACGGTGGGCCGCTACGCCCATTCGACCCGATCGAACGCCGGGGTGACGGTGAGCCAGGCCAATGCCAACGAGAACAACAATGCGATCGCGCTGCGCCTTCTCGCACAGGGGCTCGGCGCGCACGCGGTCCTCGAGCAACTCAAGGCCAACGACGCCTACCACAGCTATCGCCAGATCGGCGTGATCGACCGCAGCGGCGCGGTGGCCGCCTATACCGGCGCCAACGTGCGCGGCTGGGCGGGTGACGTCACGGGCGAGAACTACATCTCCACCGGCAACGGGTTGCGCGGCCAGCACGTCGCCGAGGCGATTGCCGAGGGCTTCCTTGCCGAACCCGAGGCAGATCTGGAGCATCGCCTGCTGATGGCCCTGGAATATGGCCGCGACGCGGGCGGGCAGGGCAATGCGACGGCCCATCGGACGGAGCGCTCGGCGGCACTTCAGGTCTCGTCGCGCCATATCCATCCCGATATCGACCTGCGTGTCGACCTGCACGACAAGGCGGTCGATGAGTTGCGCCGTGTCTGGACGGTCTACAAGCAGTACGAGGGCTACTACGCCGACCGTGGACGCAATCCGCGCGGCGCGATCGGGCAGGAGGCGTTCATCGCCTCGATGAAGGAGCCGAGGCCATGACCTTCTCGATCATTGCACGTTGCCCCAACACCGGCCGTCTCGGCCTCGGCATCACGACCTTCTCGATCGCGGCCGGCGGCCGCTGCGAGGGCATCCGATTCGGTGCGGGCGTCTGCAAGACGCAGGCATACGTGAAGCGGGACAACGACCTGATCGCGCTCGAACTGCTGGAGCAGGGCATGGCGCCGGCCGGCGTGATGGCGGCGCTCAAGGCCTGCGATCCCGACCATGACTGGCGCCAGATCGCTATCATCGACCGTGAGGGCAGGACCTGCGCCCATACCGGCCCGGGCTGCCGGGCCTGGGCGGGGCACCACGAGGGCGATGGCTTCGTGGCTTTCGGCAATGTGCTGGCGGGCCAGGAGGTGCTGGACGGCATCGTTGCGGGTTTTCTCGCAGATCCCGGCGCCGACCTCGAGTTCCGGCTGTTGGCCGCGCTCGAAGGCGGACGCGATGCCGGCGGGCAAGTCGGCAACGAGGGCCATCTCACCGAACGGTCGGCCGCGATCTTCGTGGCCTCCGAGCCCGATCACTTCGACATCGATGCGCGCGTCGACTTGCATGACGATGCTGTCACCGAACTGCGGCGCGTGCTGGAGGAATTCAAGATCTACGAGAAATTCTATCGCGACCGTGGCTTTCGCCCCGACCTGGCGATGAGCCAGGCCGAGTTCGTCGCGAGCCTGCCGAAGAAGGCGGTCGCCTGAACATGGCAAAGGATCATTTCCATCTCGCCTGGTTCCTGTCGCAGGGCTATGGCCCGAAGGCGTGGCGCTCGATGTGGCCCGGCACCGAATACGACAAGCATCGCTGGATGATGCCTGACATCTTCGTCGACCTGGCGAAGGGACTGGAGCGCGGCTGCTTCGACTACATGATCATCGAGGACTCCTCGATGGTGCCCTACACCTACCAGGGCAGCCACGACACCTATCTCAAGTACGCCGCCAGCTCGCCCAAGCTTGATCCCGCCGTGCTGGTCCCCTGGCTGGCGATGGCGACCAAGCATCTCGGCCTCGTGCCGACGCTCTCGACTTCGGAGTATCCACCCTACCTGCTGGCCCGCCTCGTCAACTCGCTGGATCACGTCACCGAGGGCCGGATCGGCTGGAACTGCGTCACCGGCAGCAATGACGGCGCCGCCGAAAACTACGGTAATGCCGGCCAGCGGCCGCACGACGAGCGATACGACGTCGCCGACGAATTCGCCGACGTGGTCACGCGCCTGTGGGAGGCGTGGGACGAGGATGCGGTCGTGCTCGATCGTACCATTCCGATGTTTGCCGACGGCAGGAAGGTCCGTCCGATCAACCATGAGGGCAAGTATTTCAAGGTGCGCGGACCGATCAACGCGCCGCGTTCGCCCCAGGGAAGGGTGCCGATCTGCCAGGCCGGCGGCTCGCCTCGTGGCCAGGCCTTCGCGTCCCGGTGGGCCGACACGATCATCACCAACGCCGTCTCCGTCGAAGGCATGAAGAGCTTCCGAGAGGACATCCGCCGCCAGGCCGCGGGCTGGGGGCGCAATCCGGACGACATCAAGGTGCTGTTCCTTGCCTATCCGATCGTCGACACGACGATGGAAGCCGCGCGCGATCGCCGGCGGCTCGAGCAGGAGGATTTCGGCAAGCATCTCGACCTGCAGCTCTCGGGCATGTCGCGCCTCACCAACATCGACTTCGCGCAGTTCGATCCCGACGAGCCGCTGCCGGAGCACCTGCGGACCAACGGGCACCAGTCCTCGCTCGCCAAGTGGATCGGCAAGACGCCGCGCTCGCTGGCGAGCGGGCTCAACAGCCGGCAGGGCATCGACCTGGTGGGCACGCCCGATCACGTTGCCGGCCTGATGCAGGAGATCATGCAGGAGGTGGGCGGCGACGGCTTCCTGCTGTTCAACGCCCACTTCGACCGACGCTACATCATGGAAATCTGCGACGGCCTCGTGCCCGAGTTGCAGCGTCGAGGCCTTACGCGCAAGGCCTATGCGCACAAACTGTTCCGCGACAATCTGATGGAATTCTGAGCCAGGCGTTCACCTGAGACCTCGTGGCCATCGCGACGATGGCCGGTCGGACCCAGCGCAATCGCGAGGACGGAGACTGTCACCAACACGGCCCAGATCGTGCGTTTCTCGGGGAGGCATCGTCCGCAAACGGTCGATCGAATGATCAGATGCTCTGTCCCTCGAGATGATCTGCGGATGGAGCGGGAGAATGGAACTCATCCCGGTTCATCCGCAGGAGGCCTCACGCCGTTGGGGCAGGGTCCGATGGAGGCGCTGCGAGCGTGCGCATGCCGAGTCTCTCCAGCAGAAGGGCGTCTCTGTCGCGATCCGGGTTGCCGGTGGTCAGAAGCACGTTTCCCGTGAAGATGGAGTTGGCGCCGGCGATGAAGCAGAGCGCTTGGGCCTCGTCGCTCATGGCGCCGCGTCCGGCCGACAGCCGCACCACGCTTTGCGGCATCAGGATTCGGGCCAGGGCAACCAGTCTGACGAACGCGATGGGATCGACCGGTTGGGCGGTGTCCATGACGGGTGTCCCGCTGATCGGCTGCCACATGTTCAAGGGCACGCTCTCCGGGTGACGTTCCAAGGTCGCGAGCGTCACCAGCATGGAAATGCGATCGATCGAGGTTTCGCCCATGCCGACGATGCCACCGCAGCAGACCTTGATGCCGCCCGCTCGTACATTGTCGAGCGTCTCCAGCCGGTCATCCATCCGGCGCGTGGTGACGATCTCGCCGTAGAAGTCCCGCGACGTATCGATATTGTGGTTGTAGTAGTCGAGGCCGGCTTCCGCGAGGCGCTCGACCTGGGATGGCGTCAACATGCCGAGCGTCACGCAGGTTTCCAGCCCCAGGGCCTTCACCCCTTCGATCATCGCGCAGACCGCCTCCAGGTCGCGATCTTTCGGGCTCCGCCAGGCCGCGCCCATGCAGAAGCGCGTGGCGCCGCCCGACTTGGCGCGCCGTGCTTCCGCCAGCACGCTTTCCACCTGCATCAGCTTGCCCGCCTTCACGCCGGTGTCCCACCTGGCGCTTTGCGAGCAATAGCCGCAATCCTCCGGACATCCGCCGGTCTTGATCGACAGCAGGGTCGCCGTCTCGATCGCCGCCGGATCGAAGTGCCGACGATGGGCTTCCTGCGCGCTGAACAGAAGTTCGGGCAAGGGAAGATCGTGGATGCGGCGCGCTTCAGCCTCTGTCCAGTCATGACGCAGGTCGCAGTAGGACGGGCCGACCGGATCGACGGGGCGGCTCATTGCACGATCTTCCCGCGCAGGCGCGCCGGGAGCAGTGCCCCGCCGACAGCCACGATGGCAATGTTGGTGAGATCTCCCAGGATGAACGGGGCAAAGCCGAGTGCGACGATCTGATTCGCCGGGACGTAGAGCGCGAGCCAGGACAGGCCCGCCGCATAGACCACGGCAAGGCCCGCCAGCATCGCCAGAGCTCTGCCCACCGGGCCACGGTCGCGGGCAAGCGTGCCGGCGATCCAGCTCGCCGACAGATAGCCGAGGAGATAGCCGCCCGTCGGGCCGACCATATAGGCCAGTCCGATCCCGCGTTCGGGCGTTCCCGAGAAGACGGGCAGGCCTGCGGCCCCGATGGCGAGATAGGTGCAGAACGTGGCAGCCGCCAGGCGGGGTCCCACCGTGACGGCAAGCGCCATGACCGCAAGCGTGTGCAGCGTCATCGGGACGGGCCAGGAGGGCACGCGCAGCTTCGCGCAAAGGGTGATGAGTGCCACGCCGAGAACGATCATTGCGGCAGTCTTCACTGCCGAGCGGACCCCCGGCATTGCGGGGGCGATGGCCTCAGTCATACGAGCTCCAAAGTATAGATAATTACTGGACAATTATCTATTGAATCCACGGAGCTGAATCTGGTTCAAGGAAAATCGTCGATAATGCGGAGCCGCTAGCGATCGGACAGTGCGTTTTCCCGCTTCGTGGCCAGGGGCGGTCGATTGCCGATCCACTGGACGTGCCGAGCCAAGATCGAGCAAGCGCTTTCGAGATCGCCTTTGCGCAGGGCCACGAGAATGGCCCGGTGATCGTGATCGGTCCTCGCCTCCCAGTTCGATTGCCATGTCGAGAAGAGAAAGCGAGCGCTTGCGGCGTGAAGGTCGTCGATCGCGGCCAGCAGGCGCGGCATGCGGCAGGGCTCGATGATCAAGCGGTGGAAGCGCTGGTTTGCGTCCTCCCATGATCGGACGTCGTGCGAGTTGTCGCCCACCCGGGTGGCCTCCTCGGCCGCATCGAGAATGGCTGATGTGAGGTGAGGCGCGGCATGTCGGAGCGCCAGGACCTCGAGCGCGGCCCGCATCTCGGCGACCTCCTTGATCTCGGAGAGGTCGAATGCGGCAACCCGGACGCCGCGCCGCGGTTCGCTCACTGCCAACCCCTGAGCCTCGAGACGCCTGAACGCTTCTCGGACGGGAACGTGGCTTGCCCCGAACTCCTCGGCAACGTGGTCTTGCCGCAGCCGCGCCCCCGGTTCGATCTGGCCAGCGATGATCCGGTCGGCCAGCGTCCGGCTGATCAGGGCGGTCAAGGTCTCTTTTGGACTCTCGCGCATATATTATAGATAATTCGGCTCGAGCGGCTTGTCGATCCTCGTGCGGCCGGCCTGCGAGAAATCCGGACTAACGCGCGGCCACGACGTCGTTGCGGACACCGCACCGGCGGAGCGTGCTGACGGCGGTTTCGCCGAGACCCGCCTGAAGATTCGCGACGATCTGCAGCGCGGAGCCCGAGCGGGTGTGCATAGAGGGCTCGACCGGTTGAAGCCTCATCGTAAGCTGCTTGCCCGTCTCCAGCGCTGCGATCAGCGAATCCGACAGGAGAGGGACGGCACCCTCGGCCGCGTCCGCCACCACCACGAAGGCGTCGGCGAACAGCAGCGAGACCTTCAGCCGGCGTCCATCGATGTCGAACTCGGCAGCGGAGGCCAATTCGACGCGCTGGCCGTGCGCGGTCCGCAGGGGGCCGGGTTCCAGGGGGTAGAGTCTCACCTGCAGGCCGACCTTCTGCCCGGCCTGCTCGCACGACAACACCAGGACGTCGATGGCGAGATCGGTATACGCCGGCTCGATGAAAGCATAGCTCGGCAGATCGACATCGCGCTCGAGTTGCCAGCCCATGCCGGACTCGTCGGAAGGGTCACCGGCACGGACCGGGGCTGCGAACAGGGACGACAAGGTGGCCAGCAGCGCGGCCAGGGCGAAGATCGGGCGCATGGGATCAGGGCGCGTTGGCGGGCTTGTTCGGCGCAGGCTCCAGGAACGACACTGCGTCGCTCCCGGGAAAGCTGTCGGACAGGGCCGCATCGAGCTTGCGTTGCATCGTCTCGGCGGACGAGTCGACTGAGCGTTCCGGCGGTGCTCCAACGCGGCACCCTCGCCGGGCGGGGGTGGCTTTCCGTTCGAGATTGCCGCTCTCCGTGCGGCGACGTTCGGCCCCGGTCATCGAAAATCTCCCCAGTGGACCCGGGGCCGAACAACAGATCGGTTGCGCCCCGGAAGCTGCCCGTCAGGGTGCGGCAGCGCCCGCCCGCGATCCATTATGCAAAGGTATGGGCGGGCACCTTCATTCGTCTGGCGTCCGAATCACCGCAGGCTCTCCGGGAAGGCGCCGTTCCTCCAGGGGAGCGCCGGTCGCGTCAGATCGCGTCGCCCGACTTCGTCTCGCCGTCGGTCCTGAGCGGCGGCGGCAGATCGGCGGCGCCCTCGCTGCGATCGCGATAGAGCGCGGCGCGGCCCAGCAGCATCAGCGTGACCGGCGTGGTGACGGTCACGAACACCGCGATCAGCACCTCATGCACCACGAGGCGCGACTGCAGGATCGAAAAGAGGAGGATGGAGGCGAGCAGGATGCCCCCCGCACCCCAGGTGGCGCCCAGGGAAGGCGCGTGGATGCGATCGTAGAAGGTTTTCAGCCGCACCAGTCCGATGGCGCCGACCAGGGTGAGGCCGGCGCCCAGCAGGACGAAGAAGGAGGTGAGCAGGGCGGCCCAGAGCGGCAGGTCGGCGGCGTGGCTCATTCGATGATCTCCCCGCGCATCAGGAACTTGGCGAGGGCCAGGGTGGCGACGAAGCCCAGCAGGGCGATGACCAGCGCCGCCTCGAAGTAGAGCGTGCTGCCCGTCCGCATGCCGAAGACCAGCAGGAGCAGCATCGCATTCACGTAGAAGGCGTCGAAGGCCACGATGCGATCCTGTGCCCTGGGACCGCGCATGATGCGGAAGGCGGCGACGGCCATCGCCAGTCCGAGCAGGACCAGGGCGACCAGCAGGGACCAGGAGAGGATCGTTGCGCTCATGCCAGTATCTCCAGCAGCAGCCGTTCGTAGCGGTTCTTGATCAGGTCGATCCAGTGCATCTCGTCGACCAGGTCGAAGACGTGGATCAACAGTTTGTTGGCGGTCGAATCGTATTCGACCCAGGCGGTGCCCGGCGTGCAGGTCAGGATGCAGGCGAGGACCGCCAGGGCCGCCGGCTCGCGCAGTTCGAGCGGCACGATGACGAATCCCGACACGCGCCGGTGCTGGCCGGGGAACAGGATCAGCCGCGCGACGGCCACGTTCGAGCGCCAGACGTCGATCAGGACGAGCGCCACAAGCTTGGGAATGAGATGCCAGCGCCGGATCCGCGACCGCGGCGGCTGCAGCGCTGCGGTCACGTTGGCGGCCGCGACGCCGATCACGCTGCCCAGCACGAAATGGCCGAGCGACAGGCCGTTCAGGAGCAGCCACATCGCCAGGAGCGAGACGGCGAGCAATGGATAGGGCAGGAGGCGGCTCATTGCAGGCCCGCCTTGGCCGGCGGGATGCGCGGCGCCGACAGGACATCCTCGACATAGGAAGAGGGGGCGAGCACCGAGCGTGCGGTCTCGTCCATGTACTGCATGACGGGCCCGCCCTTCACGGCGAGGACGAGGGTGAGCAGCAGCAGGGCGACGACCGGGGCCACCTCCACCGCGAGGACCCGCGGCGCGACCGCATCGACCGGCGCCCAGAAGGCGCGGATGCCGACACGCGACAGGGTCATCAGGGTCGCCACGCCGGACAGGAGGAGCAGCACGATGAAGGCCCAGTTGGCGGCCGAAAGCCCGGCGGCCGCCCCCTCGCCGGCCGGCGCGAAGAGCGCCGCCAGCAGGGCCAGCTTGGCAACGAACCCCGACAAGGGGGGCAGGCCGATCAGGAGCAGAGCGCAGGCGACGAAGCAGGCGCCGAGCAGGGCCAGGGTGCCGGGGAACCCTATGCCGCCCTCGATCGCCGTATCGTCCGCATCGGGCTCGGCGCCCATGGTTTCGGCGGTGACGGCGATCAGGTCGGCGCCCGGATTCTGACCCCGCTCGATCAGCTCGATCAGCAGGAAGAAGGCGCTGATCGTGAGGGTGGAACTGGCGAGGTAGAAGAGAGCGCCGCCGGTGACCTGGGTATCCGACAGGCCGATGGCCGCCAGCACCGTGCCGGAGGAGATCATGAGGCTGAAGCTCGCGATCCGGGTCATGGCTTGGGAGGCAAGCACGCCCAGGATGCCGAAGGCGATCGTTGCCAGGCCGCCCGCGAACAGAAGCGTGCCGCCGTATCCCGCGGCCTCACCGGCCTCGCCGCCGAACAGAAGAGGCCGCAGGCGCAGCAGGGCGTAGAGGCCGACCTTGCTGAGGATGGCGAAGATCGCGGCGACGGGCGGGGCCGCCGCCGGGTAGGCGCTGAGCAGCCAGAATCCCAGGGGCCACATCGCCGCCTTCACGAGGAAGGCCATGGCGAGGATCGCCGCGCCCACCTCGAGCAGCACCCGGTTCTCGGCGGCGAGTGCCGGAATCCGTGCGGCCAGGTCGGCCATGTTCAGGGTTCCGGTCACGCCGTAGATCAGGGCGACGCCGACCAGGAAGAAGAACGCGGCCGTCAGGTTGATGACGACATAGTGCAGGCTCGCCTGGACGCGGCGGGGACCCGATCCGTGCAGCAGCAGGCCGTAGGACGAGGCCAGCATCACCTCGAAGAAGACGAACAGGTTGAACAGGTCGCCGGTGAGGAAGGCGCCGTTCACGCCCATGACGAGGAACTGGAACAGCGTATGGAAATGGTGGCCGACGGTGTGCCAGCGCGCCATCGAGAAGATCAGTGACGCGGTCGCGAGGACGGCCGTCAGCAGGACCAGCATGGCCGACAGGCGATCGAGCACCAGCACGATGCCGAACGGCGCCGGCCAGTTGCCCAGCAGGTAGACGCCGGGCGTGTCGGTATTGGCGGCCTGCAGCAGGGTGATGGCGATCGCCAGGTTCGCCAGGGTGGAGAAGAGGTTGATCAGCCCCTTCAGGAACTGACGGCGCTCGTCGTAGACCGCCAGGAGCGCGCCCGCCACGAGAGGCAGCAGGATGGGAGCGATGATCAGATGATGTGCCCAGCTCGCCATCACCGCTCCTGCCCGTCGACATGGTCGGTTCCGGTGAAGCCGCGGGCCGCCAGCAGAACCACGAGCAGCAGCGCGGTCGTCGCGAAGCCGATCACGATGGCGGTCAGGACCAGGGCCTGCGGCACCGGATCGGCATACTCGGCCAGGGTGCCCGCGGTCGACGCGAGAACCGGCGGAGCGCCGGAGCGCAGCCGGCCCATGCTGAAGATGAACAGGTTCACCGCCAGCGCGCAGAGGGACAGGCCGATCACGACCTGATAGGTGCGCGGTCGCAGCAACAGCCAGACGCCGGAGCCGGCCAGGATTCCGATGCAGGTCGCGAGGAGCAGGGCCATCACCCTTCCTCCCGCACGGCCTGGGCCGTCGTCGTTCGCGCGGCGCGCAGTTTGCGAACCGACTGGTGGGCGAGCGCAATCAGCGTCAGCACCGTCGCCCCCACGACCAGGCCGAAGACGCCCAGGTCGAAGAACATCGCGGTGGCGGCGGGCACGCGGCCGATCAGCGGAACCTCAAGATACTGCGAATGCGATGTCAGGAAGGGATAGCCGAACAGCCAAGAGCCCATGCCGGTCAAGGCAGCCAGCAGCAGGCTGAGCCCGATCCAGTTGACCGGCAGGATGCGAAGCCTGTCCTCCACCCAGGTCGTGCCGGAGGCCAGATACTGCAGGATGAAGGCGGTCGCGAGCGTGATGCCCGCGGCAAAGCCGCCACCCGGCAGGTCGTGGCCACGCAGGAACAGGTAGATCGCCAGCACGATGATCACCGGGAACAGCCACTTCATGATGACCGATGGCACCAGCAGGTAGTCGCCGAGCGTGTCGCCCGCCTTGCGGTCGGGCTCGGCCTCGTCGAAGGCGTTCTGCCGGCGCTGCTGCTGCGGCGAGCCGATATTGTCGGGCGCCGGCCGGAACCGCCGCAGCAGGGCGAAAATCGTGAGCGCGACGACCGCGAGCACGGTGATCTCGCCCAGCGTGTCGAAGCCGCGGAAGTCGACGAGGATCACGTTCACGACGTTGCGGCCGCCCCCCTCGGTGTAGGCGCGCTCCAGGAAGTAGCTGCCGATGGTCTCGGGCAGGGGCAGCATCATCACGGCATAGGCCAGGGTCGCCATGCCGGCACCGACGACGAAGGCGATCCCGAGGTCCCGCGAACGCCGCAGCCGTCGCCGCCAGGGATTCTCCTCCGTCGTTATCTCCTCGAAGCGCTTGGGTAGCCAACGCAGGCCCAGCAGGATCAGGATCGTGGTCACGACTTCGACCAGCAGCTGCGTCAGCGCGAGGTCGGGGGCGGAGAACCAGGCGAAGGTGATGCAGGTGGCGAGGCCCGCCCCGCCCAGCAGGACGAGGGCGACCAGCCGATGGTACTTGGCCTGATAGGCGGCGCCGATCGCGCAGGCCGCGCCGGCCAGCCAGACCAGCGCGAGCGCGGGATCGATGTCGTCTCCCGCCGGCCATCGCAGGCTGAGGCTGCCCATCGACAACGGCACCAGTGCCGCGAGTGCGGCCGCCAGCAGCAGGATCCGAAGCTGCGGCTGAAGGCGGCGGGTGCCGACGAACATCTCGGCGGCGCGGGACCATTTCAGCGACAGCACGACCACGCCGCGCTCGAACAGATGACGGCCGTTCAGGTGACGCAGCAATGGCGGCCCTTCCGGGCTGTGCCGCAGGTAGTTCCTGAGTACGAGGTAGAGCAGCGCGCCCGCGACGAGGGCCGCGGCGCTCATGATCAGGGGCAGGTTGAAGCCGTGCCACACGGCGAGACTGAAGACCGGCGTGCGGGTCCCCAGCACCGATTGCACCGCCGTGAGCAGGTAGGGGCCGACGGTCGCGGCGGGAAAAATGCCGACCACGAGGCAGGCCAGCACCAGGAACATGCTGGGGACACGCATCCAGAACGGCGGCTCATGCGGCTCCCGCGGCAGGTCGGCGGGCTTGGCGCCGAAGAACACGGAAGAGATGAAGCGCAGCGAATAGGTGACGGCGAAGGTGCTGGCGAGGACCGCCACGTAAGGCTGGGAAGTGTCGAGCAGCGAGCTGATGTGGGTCTCGATCGCCTCGGCGAAGAACATTTCCTTCGACAGGAAGCCGTTGAGGAGCGGTACGCCCGCCATGGCGGCGCTGGCCACCATGGCCAGGGTGGCCGTCACCGGCATGTAGTGGAACAGGCCTCCGAGCTTGCGCATGTCGCGCGTGCCGGTCTCGTGGTCGATGATGCCGGCCGCCATGAACAGCGAGGCCTTGAAGGTCGCATGGTTCATCATGTGGAAGATGGCGGCGACGGCGCCCAGCGGGCTGCCGAGGCTCAGCAGCATGGTGATCAGGCCGAGATGGCTGATCGTCGAATAGGCGAGAAGTCCCTTGAGGTCGTGCTGGAAGATGGCGAAGAACGCCCCGAGCACCAGCGCCGCCATGCCCGCGAGCCCCAGCAGCCAGAACCACTCGGGCGTTCCGGCCATCACAGGCCACAGGCGCGTCAGCAGGAAGACGCCGGCCTTCACCATCGTCGCCGAATGCAGCAGGGCCGAGACCGGGGTCGGCGCCGCCATCGCGTTGGGCAGCCAGAAATGGAACGGGAACTGCGCGCTCTTGGTCAGCGTGCCCAGCAGGATGAGAATGAGGGCCGGCAGGTAGAGAACGTGCGAGCGGATGGCCTCGCCCGAAGCCAGCACCTGGTCGAGATCGTAGCTGCCGACGATCTGCCCGATCAGCACGACGCCGGCCAGCAGTGCCACGCCGCCGAAGCCGGTGACGACGAGGGCCATGCGGGCGCCGTCGCGTGCGCCGGCCGTATGGTTCCAGTATCCGATCAGCAAGAACGAGAAGATGCTGGTCAGCTCCCAGAAGAACAGGAGGATGATCAGGTTCCCGGCGATGACGATTCCGAGCATGCTGCCCATGAAGGCAAGCAGGAACGAAAAGAAGCGCGGCACCGGATCGGTCGGCGACATGTAATAGCGTGCATAGAGCACGACCAGGAAGCCGATGCCCGTCACCAGCAGCGCGAACATCCAGGCGAAACCGTCGAGGCGGAGCGAAAACCCGAGGCCGAGTGCGGGAATCCACTCTGCTTCGCTGCGAAGCACCTCGCGTTCGACAATCGCAGGATAGGCGGAAATCAGCAGGAAAAGGCAAACGAGCGCGACACCGCCGGCCAGCCAGGCTTCCGAGTTACGCGCGTTGGGGCGGAACGTCGCAGCGAGAAGGCTGCCCACGAAGGGAAGAACGATCAGGATGGTGAGCAGTACGTCGTCGGTCATGAGCCTTGGCGATGCGTATCTGGGGTGTGTCTGTGGTCAACTCTAGCATTTTCGGCTCAGATAGTTCCCCTCCGAGACGACTCTGCGCGGGCAGACTTCGAATCTGTGCGGCGCGAACCAGCCGATGCAAGGCTGCAGGCCGATCGTGGCGATGCAAGGGCCATGCGCCGACAGCGACGCGCCGGCCGCGCCCCGAGGCTTCGATGCACGACTGTACTTTCGTATAGGGCGTTGCCTGCTCATGTACGATGGCGGTGAGACGCCATCTGGGCCAACCTTGCGCTGCGTTCACAATCGCAAGGGGACTTCACATGGCTTTCATCACGACCAAGGACGGAACCCAGATCTTCTACAAGGACTGGGGTCCCAAGGATGCGCAGCCCATCGTGTTCCATCATGGCTGGCCGCTGAGTGCGGACGACTGGGATGCCCAGATGCTCTTCTTCCTCGGCAAGGGTTTCCGCGTGATCGCCCATGATCGTCGCGGCCATGGCCGTTCGACCCAGACCGATACCGGCAACGAGATGAACACCTATGCCGCCGACGTCATCGAGCTCGCCGACCATCTCGACCTGAAGAACGCCGTCCATATCGGCCATTCGACCGGTGGCGGCGAGGTGGCGCGTTACGTCGCGCGCGCCAAGCCGGGTCGCGTCGCCAAGGCCGTACTGGTCAGCGCCGTACCGCCGATCATGGTGAAGACGGACAAGAACCCGAAAGGCCTGCCCCTCGAGGTCTTCGACGGTTTCCGCGACGCCCTCGCGACCAACCGCGCGCAGTTCTACCTCGATGTCGCCAGCGGCCCGTTCTACGGCTTCAACCGTGAGGGCGCGAAGGTCCTGCCGGGCACGATCCAGAACTGGTGGCGGCAGGGCATGATCGGCGGCGCCAAGGCCCACTACGATTGCATCGCGGCCTTCTCGGAGACAGATTTCACCGAAGATCTGAAGGTGATCTCTGTGCCGACGCTCGTGATGCACGGTGACGACGACCAGATCGTTCCGATCGCCGACGCGGCCGAGCTGTCGATCAAGTTGCTCAAGCACGGCACGCTCAAGGTCTACAAGGGCTATCCGCACGGCATGCTGACCACGCATGCCGATGTGCTCAACCCCGACCTGCTCGCCTTCATCAAGGCCTGAGCCGGTGGAACGACATCGATGCAGGATCCCTTTCCTGCATCGATGTCATGACACGGCCCGGCGCCGGTCGTCAGACCATCATCACCTTGCCGGTGGGCAGGTCGTAGTAGGCGCCGACGACCTTGAGCTTACCGGCGGCGACCATGTCGCCCAGGATCGGCTTCTCGGTCTGCAGGCGGCGAACGTTGGCCTGCACGTTGGCAATCATCGCGCGCTGCTGGAGATCGGGGCCCGCGGTCTTGAGCACCGGCTCGATGCCGGGCTTCATCGCGCGTACGAGGTCGCCGATGTGGCCGGGCAGGTTGTTGCCCTTCTGCAGCGCATCCACCGTGGCGTTCACGGCACCGCAGCTCGTATGGCCCAGCACCATGATGACCTTGGTGCCGAGGACGGCGGCGCCGTATTCGAGGCTGCCGAGCCCGTCCGGCGTCACGAAGTTGCCGGCGACCCGGACGACGAAGAGTTCACCCGGCGCCTGGTCGAAGGCCAGCTCGGGCGCCACGCGCGAGTCGGCGCAGCCGAGGATCGCGGCGAAGGGCGCCTGGCCCTGGGAACGCGCAACCCGGCCGACCGAGTAGTCGCGCTCCGACATCTTGCCGGACGCATAGCGTGCGTTGCCTTCCATCAGGCGGGCCAGCGCCGCATCCGGGGTCTCGACCGAACGGGTCGGCTGCGCCAGGGCGGATTTGGATGCCACGGCACCGAGCGCGGCCGTGACCGCGAGACTGCCGATCCCCGAGAACAGACCGCGACGCGACGGACAAAAGTTGCACATGCTTCTCTCCCTAGTTTCGAAACTCACCATACTTTGTGAAGACTGGAGAGCAATCCGACTCGGCGCATAGCTGAATGTGAATGCGGTAACCAGTTGTGCGGTCGGCGCTTGAGCGCCGTGCAGACGATGTCATGCTGCTGCTCCAAGGAGTTCCAGATGCACGCCAGCATTCTCGACCGCTTTCGCCTGACGGGTCGCACCGCCCTCGTGACGGGCGCCCGCCGTGAGATCGGCCGGGCCATCGCGCTGGCGCTGAGCAGCGCCGGCGCGCGACTTGCGATCCATCATGCCGGCACCGAGGTGGAGGAGGCCGATGCTGCCTCGGTGGTTCGCGAAATCGAGCAGGCAGGCGGCACCGCGCGCGCGTTCGGTCAGGATTTTTCCCTCACCGATGCGGGGCACCGGCTGGCGGAGTCCGTGTCGGCCTGGTCGCCCGTGGACATCCTCGTGCTGAACGCCTCGATCGAGATTCCGGAATCCTACGATGCGATCTCGCGCGAACGGTTCGACCGGCAGATCGCCGTCAACCTGCGCAGCCCGCTCGAGCTGCTGCAGGAGCTCGTGCCGCCGATGGGCCGGCGCGGCTGGGGGCGGGTCGTCACCATCGGCAGCGTGCAGCAGGTCCGGCCGCATCCACAGATGATGGTCTATGCCGGCACCAAGGCCGCTCAATTGAACTGGGTCTGGAACCTCGCCCGGCAGTTCGGCGGGCAGGGCGTCACGGTGAACAACCTGGCGCCCGGCGCCATCCTGACGGCCCGCAATCGCGAGCAGATGGCCGTCGAGGGCGAGGCGCTGGTGCAGCGCATTCCGGCCGGGCGACTCGGCCAGCCCGACGATCTCGCGGGCGCGGCGTTGCTCCTGTGTTCGGACGCGGGCGCCTACGTCAACGGCGTCAATCTTTACGTCGATGGGGGCCGCGCGATCGCCTAGGATCGGCCCCGCACGTCACCAGGGTTCACATGGCCGCCGCTCCCCAAACGCCCCTTTCCGCCGACGAAACCGACGCACTCAGGACAATTGCCGGAACGATGGTTCCCGAAGACGCCGCCCTCGGGATGCCGGGCGCGGACGATCCGGCGATCCTCGACGACATCGTTCGGTCGATCGGACGCGACCTCCCGCTGGTCCGCGAGGCTCTGGCGGCGATCATGGCCAAAGCCGGCAAGGGTTTCGCCGGTCTGGAGCGCAGCGCCCGGGAGGATCTCATCAACGACTGGTATGCCGGCGGCGGTGCGGCGGCGGCCGTGCTCGGCCGGGTGATCCTCGGCGCCTACTATCGCGACGATCGGGTCCTGGTGGCCCTCGGGCACGAAGCCCGCGCGCCCTTTCCGAAAGGCTACGTGCTGGAGCCGGGCGACTGGTCGCTGCTCGACGCGGTCCGCGACCGGCCGCCTTTCTGGCGCGACGATCGCATCGTTCCTGGCGGAGGACGCTGACATGGCCGCCAACGACAAGGTCGATGTCCTGATCATCGGCTCCGGCGCATCGGGTGCGGCGGTGGCGTGGAGCCTCGCCGAAACGAAGATGCGCATCCTGTGCCTGGAGCAGGGAGACTGGATGAAGTCGACCGACTTCCCCAGCAACGGCCGCGACTGGGAAGCGCGGCGCTACACCGATTTCGAGATCAGCCCGAACCGCCGCGGGCGCGACACCGACTATCCGGTCAACGACGACAATTCGCTGATGAAGATCGCCAACTTCAATGGCGTCGGCGGCGGCACCCTGATCTACACCGCCCACTGGCCGCGCATGCATCCCTCGGACTTCAAGGTGAAGTCGCTGGATGGCGTGGCCGACGACTGGCCCGTCGACTATTGGGCGCTCGAGAAGTTCTATGAAGAGAACGACCGCATGATGGGCGTCTCGGGGCTCGCCGGCGATCCCGGCGTACCGCCGCGTCATCCGCCCATGCCGCCGATCGCGCTCGGCAGGACCGGCACCCGCTACGCCCTGGCGTTGAACCGGCTCGGCTGGCACTGGTGGCCGTCGGACACCACCATCGCTACGACCGACTATGACGGCCGGGCGAAGTGCATCAACCTCGGCCACTGCACGCCGGGCTGCGCGCAGGGCGCCAAGGCCAGCACCGACATCACCTACTGGCCGCTGGCCTTGCGCGCCGGCGTCGAGCTGCGCACGCGCTGCCGGGTGCGCGAGATCGCCACCGACGAACGCGGCATGGCGGCCGGCGCGATCTACTACGATGCCGATGGCGTCGAGCATTTCCAGGCGGCCGAGGTCGTGATCCTGGCCTGCAACGGCGTCGGCACGCCGCGCCTGCTGCTGAACTCGGCCTCGGCGAAGTTCCCGAACGGCCTCGCCAATTCATCGGGGCTGGTCGGCCGGAACCTGATGCTGCATCCTTGGCCGATCGTGAGCGGCTATGTCGAGGATACGATGGATGGCGGGCGCGGCCCCATCAACTGCATCTGGAGCAAGCAGTTCTACGAAACTGATCCGTCGCGCGACTTCGTGCGCGGCTACACGCTGCAGTTCGGCCGCGGCACCGGCCCGGCCACGCAGGCCGTGATGGGAGCCGCCTCGGGGCTGCTGCCCTGGGGTCGCGATCATCATCGCCGCTATCGAAAGATGCTCGACCACCGGCTGAGCATCGGCGTCGCCTGCGAGGATCTGCCCGAGGAGCATAATCGGGTCACTCTCGATCCGGTGCTGAAGGACAGCCACGGCATTCCGGCGCCGAAGATCGACTATACGATCAGCGAGAACACGCGCCGCATGATGGAGCACGGCATCGCCCGCGCCGAGGAGATCCTTACCGAGGCCGGCGCCACCGATCTCTTTGCCTCGCGCACGGCGCTCAACTATCCCGGCCACCTGCTCGGGACGGCGCGCATGGGCACCGATCCCGAGCGTTCCGTGGTCAACGAATGGGGCCGCAGCCACGACGTGAAGAACCTGTTCATCGTCGACGGCAGCATCTGGGTGACGTCGGGCGGCGTGAATCCGACCTCGACCATCCAGGCCCTGGCGCTCTACGTCGCCGATCAGATGAAGCAGCGGTTGGCGACCCTGTTCGACTGACTGGAGCCAGACCGTCAGAAATCAAGAGGCGCGTTGTCGATGACCTCTTTCATGACGAAGAAGGTTCTCGTCTGCCGAACGCCGGGCAGGGCGATGAGCTTCTCGCCATGCATGCGGTTGAAGCCCTCGATATCCTTCACCCGGATCTTCAGGAAATAGTCGAAGTCCCCCGCCACAAGATGGCAGTCGAGGACGAACTTCAGCTTGGCGATGGCTTTCTCGAAATCGCCGAAGCTTTGAGGAGTCGAGCGGTCGAGCACGACTCCGACGATGACCAGGGCTCCCCTCTCGACCTTCCGGGGCGCCACCGTCGCCCGGACGCCGCCGATATAGCCTTTCTCGAAAAGGCGCTGCGTCCGGCGATGGCACGTGGCGGGGCTGACGGCGACCAGTTTTGCCAATTCGGCATTGGAGAGCCGGCCGTTGCCCTGCAGGAGGCGCAACATCCGGAGGTCGATGCGGTCGAGCTGGTCTGACATGGAACGATCTTCCGAGAATGGGCAGTAATGCAGAATTATCGATCAGCATCTTTATCAACGATCTTGAGATCGGCCAAATTCGCCCCGGCATTCGGGAGCACCTTCGAGGACGGTTTCGCTACGATCCGACCAGATTGAAGCGTCTCAGCGGAAGGAACTTCCATGCTGTCCAAGTTCGAGCGGTATCCCCTCACATTCGGGCCGACCCACATAGAAAAACTCGAACGGCTGTCGGAGCATCTCGGCGGCAAGGTCGAGCTCTATGCCAAGCGGGAGGATTGCAACTCCGGTCTCGCCTTCGGCGGCAACAAGCTGCGCAAGCTCGAGTACATCATTCCCGATGCGATCGCGTCGAACGCCGACACGCTGGTTTCGATCGGGGGCGTGCAATCCAACCACACCCGCATGATCGCCGCGGTCGCCGCAAAGATCGGCTTCAAGTGCCGTCTGGTTCAGGAGAGCTGGGTGCCGCATGAGGACGCGGTCTACGATCGCGTCGGCAACATCATGCTCAGCCGCATCATGGGCGCCGACGTGCAGATGGTCGACGAAGGCTTCGATATCGGGATCCGGCGGAGCTGGGAAGAGGCCATCGAGGACGTCAAGGCCAAGGGCGGCAAACCCTATGCGATCCCCGCCGGGGCTTCGGTCCACAAATATGGCGGCCTGGGCTATGTCGGCTTTGCCGAAGAGGTCCGGGAGCAGGAGAAGGAACTCGGCTTCGCCTTCGACTATATCGTGGTCTGCACCGTCACCGGCTCGACGCACGCGGGCATGCTGGTCGGTTTCGCCAAGGACGGACGCGAGCGCAAGGTCATCGGCATCGATGCGTCCTTTACGCCGGCGCAGACCAAAGCGCAGGTCCTCGAGATCGCGCGCAACACCGCCCGGCTGGTCGAGCTGGGCAGGGACATCGTCGAGGACGACGTCGTACTCGTCGAAGATTACGCCTATCCCGTCTATGGCGTGCCGTCCGAAGAAACCAAGGAAGCCATTCGCCTCTGCGCCCGCCTCGAAGGGATGATCACGGATCCCGTCTACGAGGGCAAATCGATGCAGGGCATGATCGACCTTGTGCAGAAAGGCTATTTCCCCGCGGGCTCGAAGGTTCTCTATGCGCACCTGGGCGGCGCCCCCGCTCTCAATGGATACGGCTACGCGTTCAGGAATGGATAGCATCCCGTGGGCGCCTTGATCCTCTGTACGTTCCCCGCGGACAGAGCCGATTTCCGGACGTGGATCCTCGACCGCGTCGTCGTGTTGGCCACCCGGAACGAAGCCGGCATCAAGTTCGTGGGAACGGAGCAGGGCGCGGGACCTGGATCGGCCCTGAGCACCGTCGGCGTTCAGGTTGCGAGCGTGACGCGCGCCAGGTCCATCTTCTCCGAATGGCGATCGGAGGAGAGTTACATCCGCGCGGCCGATGTCAGACTGCTGCTGATGGAGGTGGTTGGTGGGAGCGAACATGCCGGCGCCCTGTTCCCCTGAAGAGTCCAGCGAGCGAGCCGCCCGGAGCCGGCTTTCGGCGGACATCGACCTCCAGGCCGAGGGCAAGGCAACGGGCTTCGTCCGCGTGCCGCACTCGGTGCACCGCTCGGCGTATGGTTGGATCCCGGTGCCGATCGTGCGCATCCGCAATGGCGAAGGTCCGACTGTCCTGCTGGTGGCGGGCAATCACGGCGACGAGTGGGAAGGGCAGATCGGGCTGGGAAACCTGATCCGCAAGATCGAACCTGACGATATCCGGGGGCGCCTGCTCATTCTGCCCTCCGCCAATTTCCCGGCCGCCCTGGAGGGCCGCCGCACGTCTCCGATCGACCAGGGCAATCTCAATCGGGCTTTTCCCGGGGACGCCAACGGCACCATCACGCAACAGATCGCCTTTTGGATCGAACATGCGCTGCTGCCGGGCTGTGACTATGCCTTCGACTTCCACTCGGGCGGCAGTTCTCTGCTCTACGTTCCAAGTGCGCTGGTCGCGCACCATCCGGAGCCCGCAATACTGGAGAAGACCATCGGCCTGGCAAAGGCCTTCGGTGCACCCGTGACCTTCATCTCGAGGGCGCCTGGGGGCGAGCGTGCGTTGACCTCTGCCGCGTCCCGGCAGGGTGCCGTTGCGTTGACGACCGAGCTGGGCGGTGGCGGCTTCGTTACGCCGGAGTCGCTCTCCATTGCCGAACAGGGCATGCGCCGCGTGCTGTCACATGTCGGCCTGCTGCGGGGGCCGGCACCTCCGCCTGCCTCCACGCGGCTGACGGAAACCGTGGGCGACGACTACTACGTCCATGCCTCCGAAGGCGGCCTGTTCGAGCCGCTGGTCGAGTTGGGCCAGGAAGTGAGCGCGCGCCAGCCGGCAGGTCGAATCCATTTCCACCACACGCCCTGGCGCGAACCGGCAGTCGTCGCTTTCCAACGGCCGGGGCTCGTGATCTGCAAGCGCGTGCCGGCGCACTGCGAGCGCGGCGACTGTCTGTTCCAGTTGGCGACGACCACAAGCGCTTACTAGCCGAACTTCAAAGGCCCGCCACGGGGAGGCTGGCCGGGCCCGGGCGTCGGGCCGCGGTCAGATGTCTGGCCTGTGCATCGCGTCCGGTGGCCAGGTATGCCCGGAGCAGCGTTGCTTCCACCAGGTCGCCCTGCGCGCGGCTGCCGCCGATCCGTTCGCGCTCCGGCAGCATCGGCTCGATGAGCTCGATCGTGGCTGCATAATCTCCGCGCTGGTAGGCCGCGAAGGCACGGGCCACGGCGGGGATCACGGATCCGGATGGATAGCGGCCAGCGTTGGCCAGTTCCTCGATCGCCTGGACCCAGTCCTCGAGCGCGGCATCGTCGCCGGTGGCGGCAAGGGTGAGGCCGACATGCCAGTCGGCCAGCGACATGCCGGGGCGCGGCAGCTTCTCGCGCGCATAGTCCTTGAGCTTCGCCCAGCGGGCGGCGTCGCGCGGATGGCCGGCCAGTTCGGAGCGCCAGAGGAAGGACGCGGAATCGGAGAGCTTCTGGTGAACGGCGCCGCGATGGTCGTCGGCGCAGAAGGCGTCGCCGTAGAGGCGAAGCCCGCCTTCGAGGTTGCCGGCATGCAGTTCGAATAGGCCGAGGTGCCAGTTGAGATGTCCGAACAAGCCGCCGCCGCGATCATAGATCGGCAGCCAGTCGCGCAGGAAGGCGATGCCGGCGTCGCGCTCGCCGGTCTCGTAGCAGAGATGGGCGAAGGCATGCGCGCCATAGCCATTGCGCCGGTATTGAGCCAGCGAGCGCTCGATCATCGGGCGCGCCTCGTCGTGCCGGCCGATTTCCGACAGCGCCATTCCGCGATGCCCCTCGAACCACCAATCCTCGCCATAGTGCGGGGCGAGTTCGTCGAGGAAGTCGGCCAGGTCCTGCTCGCGGCCCGAGAGGCCGGACATGCCGATCAATCCGCCCTGGTTGGCAGCGAGGCTGAGCACCAGCGCGTCGCGCGGCCAGGTCTGCACATGGGCCCGCAGCGCCGCCAGCGCGGCGACCGGCTGGCCCGCGAACAACGACCGAAAGACCTCGATCTGGCTCCGCTCGCGTGTCGAGACGCCCTCGGCGAGCGATGAGGCCCTGGCGAAGTCCGCGCGCATCGCCTCCATCTTGCCGGCGAGCTGTGACGCCCGCGCCCGGCCGATATAGGCCAGCGCCAAGGCGGGATCGTCGGCGATGGCTCTATCGAAGGCGGCGGCCGCACCGGGGAAGACCGTCAGCAGCAGGTCGACACCTTCGACATAGGCATCGCGCGCGGTGACGTTCGCGGTGGAGAGGGGAAGGCCGTAGCGGTCTGTCAGCATGTCGTCACCAGAGCCAATTGTTGTCGATCGTCACCGTGCGTCGACCGCGACGCGCTTTCAAGCTTCCGGAAGCGCGCAAGTCATCGCATTGTGAGATCAGGATCGGGCTACGCCCGTCAGCTGCAGGACGTACGCAATGGACATCGTGCCAAATCTGGTCGGTCTCGCCACGATGCACCTTCTGATGGCCATGTTGCCGGGCCCGAACACGGTCGTGGTCGGCTGGTACGCGGCGACGCGATCCAGGAGCGACGGCCTGAAGGCGGTCGCGGGCGTGGTCCTGGCCTCGCTGCTCTGGGTCGTCCTCGCCATCGGCGGGGTGGGGGCGCTGCTGCTGGAGGCGGGATGGCTCTATCGGGCGCTGCGCTTCATCGGCGCGGCCTACCTGATCTACGTGGGTGTCCGCCTGCTGCGGGCCGGGCTCGGCCCGCAGGGGAGCGCACAGGGAGCACCGCCGCAGCTGGCGGGGCGCAGCCCCTTCATGGCCGGCGTCATGACGACGCTGAGCAATCCGAAGTCGGCGGTTTTCTGGACCAGCGCCTTCCTCGTGGCGCTGCCGCCGCATGCCCCGGCCTGGGTCTATCCCACGATCGTGGCAATTGTCGGCGTCCAGTCCTCGATCTGGTACGGCACGCTGGCGCTGTTCTTCTCGACCGGGGCTGCCCGTAAGCTCTACCAGCGCCTTGCGCGTTATCTCGACCTGCTCGCCGGCGGTGTCATGATCGCCCTGGGGCTCAAGCTCGCGGACGAGCTGCGGCGCGAGGTCTTCATCAAGGCCGCGTCCTGACGGTCGGCGCGCTCTGCCGACTTGTGAATGTCCGATGCGACGTCATCTCCGTGTCCTCGTCGTTCTCGCCCTGACCCAGATTGCCGGGTGGGGCATGATCGGCGTCCTGCCGGTGATTGCGCCCAGGGTGGCGGCGGCGTTCGGCATTTCCCTGTCGACCGTGTTCCTCGGTACGTCGGTGATGTTCGTGTCGATGGGGCTCGCGGCCCCCTGGGCGGGCCGGGCGTTTCACCGCTTCGGATCGCGGGAGGTCATGACCGTGGGCGCCGCCGGGATCGGTCTCGGCCTGTGCCTGCTCTCGCTGTCTCCGAACCTCGCCGTCTTCCTGATGGCGTGGGTAGCGATCGGTTTGGCCGGCGCCCTGTTCCTGACCACCGCCGCCTATGCCTACATCGCGTCCTATTCGGACGATAGGGCGCGTAGTCTGATCGGCACGCTGATGTTGATGACGGGCCTCGCCGGCAGCGTCTTCTGGCCGGTGACCGCCTTCCTGGAAGATCAGGTGGGCTGGCGCGGCGTCGGCTTTGCCTATGCAACGATCATGGTTCTCGTGGCCTGCCCACTGGTCTGGTTCGGCTTGCCCGCGATTGAAGATGCGACCGACACGGCGCCCGCCGCGGGACGACTGCGCAAGGGCCGGGTCTTCGTCCTGATGGTGGCCGCCATCGCCCTCAACAGTTTCGTCACCTTCGGCATCGACGCGGTTGGCATCCAGCTCCTGAAGGCGATGGGCATGGACCTCGCCGGCGCCGTTGCGATTGCCTCCCTCATGGGCGTCTTCAAGGTCGGCGGGCGGGTGATCGACCTGCTGGGCGGGCGGCGATGGGACGGCCTGTCCACCGGGCTCGTCGCCGGGGCGATGATCCCGACGGGGCTGGCGGTCATCTGGATCGGCGGCACGGGCGTCGCTGCGGTGGCCGGCTATCTCGCGCTGTTCGGACTGGGGAGCGGCGCCTTCGCCGTGGCGCGGGCCACCATGCCGCTCGTCTTCTTCCAGAAGGCCGACTATGCGGCGGCGATGTCGACCATCGCCCTGCCCATGAACCTGATCAACGCCCTGGCGCCCCCCGTCCTTGCCGAACTCATGTCCGGCATCGGTGCGCAGGCGACGTTCGCAGCCCTCGGCGGGCTGAGCGTGACCGCGCTCGCAATCCTGCTGCTGCTGAACCGCATGAGAGGCAACGCTCTGGGCGTCTGACGGCGGCCGCCTTCGCTATGCGGCGCGCGCAACCGCCGCCGCCGCCAGCACCATCGACGCGCATTTCTCGCCGATCATGATGGTGGGGGCGTTGGTGTTGCCGCTGGTGAGCGTCGGCATGATCGAGGCGTCGGCGACCCGCAGGCCGGTGATGCCGTGGACGCGGAGTTCGGAATCGACCACGGCGCGCGGGTCGTTGCCCATCTTGCAGGTGCCGACCGGGTGATAGGTCGTCTCGGCCGTGTTGCGCACCCATTCGAGCAGCTCCGCGTCGCTCTGGAGATGGGCGCCGGGGGCGATCTCCTGGCCGGTGACTTCCTTGAGCGGCGAGGTGGCCATCAGCTCGCGGCCCTTGCGCAGCACGTTCACGATGCCGGTACGGTCGTGCTCGGTAGACAGGAAGTTGAATCGGATCGCCGGCGGCTCGGCGGGATCGGCCGACTTGATATGGACCGAGCCGGTACTCTCCGAGCGCAGCACGTTTACGTTCATGGTGATGCCCTTCTGCGCCGAGACACGCCGCTCCTTGCCGACCATCTCGTAGAGGAAGGGCGCGATCGAGATGGTGGCGTCGGGCGAGTCGAGGCCCACGCGCGTGCGGAAGTAGAGACGGATCGGCACCGCCGTCGAGGCCAGGAAGCCTTCCCGGAACATCGCGTATTTCAGCGCCTCACGGGCCAGCCGCCAGCCACGCGCATTGTCGTTGAAGGTGAGGTTCTTGCCCGTGATCTCGAACTTCATGCGCGGCGAGTAGTGGTCGCGCAAATTCTCGCCGACGCCCTGCAGCTCGTGCACCGGCGCGATGCCGAGCGCACGCAGCCGCTCGCCCTGGCCGATGCCGGAAAGTTCGAGGAGCTTCGGCGAATTGATCGAGCCGCCCGAGACGATGACCTCGCGCGTGGCCCGCGCTTCGCGCGTCTGGCCGTTGACGGAATAGCGCACGCCGACGCAGCGCCGGCCTTCCAGGAGGAGGGACTCGGCAATGGCGCCCTGGTCGATCTGCAGGTTGGCGCGGCCGCGCGCCGGATCGAGGTAGCAGAAGGCGGTGCTCTGGCGGCGGCCCTTGGTGATCGTCACCTGGGACATCCCGATGCCTTCCTGCGAGGCGCCGTTCTGGTCGGGATTGTACGGCAGGCCCATCTTCTCGGCGGCCGCGATGATCTTCTCGAGCAGCGGCACCTTGTTGCGCGGCGTGTGGGTGACGGGAAGGATGCCGTCGCGGCCTCGGAATTCGTCGGAGCCGCCCTCGAAGCGCTCCATGCGCTTGAAGATCGGCAGCACGTCCTGGAAGCTCCAGCCGCGATTGCCGAGCTGGGCCCAGTGGTCGTAGTCCTGCGCCTGTCCGCGGATATAGACCATGCCGTTGATCGAGCTGGAGCCGCCCAGCATGCGGCCGCGCGGCACCGCGATCCGGCGCCCGCCCGAGCCTTCGTCGGGCTCCGACGAGTAGCACCAGTTGACCGCGGGATCGTCGATCATCTTGGCGACGCCGACCGGCACCTTCGACCAGAAGAAGTTCGAGCCCTGGGTGCCGGCTTCGAGCAGCAGCACGCGATGCTGGCCGCTTTCGGTCAGCCGGCTTGCAACGACCGCGCCCGCGGACCCTGCACCGACGACGATGTAGTCATAGGTCGAGTCTCTCTGCATTTCGTTTCTCCCTTGGGCGATAAGGGAGCAGTCCGCATGGAGGCTGACAAGGCTCGATGCGTGCAGAATGGGCCAGCGGTTTCGCCAATGGGAACGGGACGCAGGGTCCCGCCCTGCGGAGTCGGGTTCGGCATCAATGTTGCTGGCTTCGGGAGGCCGGTCCTACAGTTCGAGGCGCTTCCCATGTCCAGTCGCACGGTCCCTCCGATGCATACCCGCAAGAATTTTCTCAGGCTCGGCCTCGCTGCCGCGGCGACCGCCGGTCTTCCCCGGTTCGCTGCCGCACAGGACGCCTATCCCGACAAGCCGGTGCGCGTCGTCGTCTCCTATGGCGCGGGCGGTGCGATCGACGTCGTCGCGCGCATCATCGCCGAACACATGACCGGCACCTTCGGCAAGACGGTGCTGGTCGAGAACAAGCCGGGCGCCGGATCGACCATCGCCGCGGACCTGATCGCCCGCGCCGCGCCGGACGGCTACAATCTCCTGGTCACGGGCATGGCGCACTCGGTCATCCCCGAACTCTTCCCGCAGGTCACGTTCGATCCGGCGACGGCGTTCCAGCCGATCAGCCATCTCGGCCTCATGCCGTTCGTGCTGGCGGTGCATCCTTCCGTGCCGGCCACCGACTACAAGAGCTTCATCGCCTACTTGAGGGCCCATCCCGGCACCGTGAACTGCGGCTCGGCCGGTCCCGGCAGCTCGGCTGATCTCGGCCAGATGCTGCTGGCCAGGATGGAGAACGTCGAGTTCACGCGCGTGCCCTATCGCTCGACGCCAGCGGCGATGAACGATCTGGTCGCCGGCCGGGTCGGTTTCATGATGGACTCCCAGAACGTGCTGGTGCCGCATGTGAAGAGCGGTGCGGTGCGGGCCTTCGCCGTCTCGTCGCTCGAACGCTCGCGCCTCGTGCCCGAAGTGCCGACGCTCGACGAGCTCGGCCTCAAGGGCTTCGAGGCCGGCAGCTGGCAGGCGATGCTGGCGCCGGCGAAGACGCCGCGGCCCGTCGTCGACCGCATCGTCAAGGCGGTCGAGGCCGCACTGAACGATCCCGCCATCCGCGCCCGCTACATCGAGCTGGGCTACAACCTGCCGCAGAAGACCGGGCCCGAGGCCCTTTCGGTGTTCCTTGCCGCCGAAGCGGCCAAGTGGGGGCCACTGGCCAAGGCGACCGGCACCGGCGGCTGAAGGGCCAGAAGGGGACGAGACACGTGAGCACGCTCAGCCAGGCCGAGGTCGATGCCTTTCATCGCGACGGGTTCTTCGCCCCGGTCGACGTCTTTTCGGCCGAGGAGGCGAGGGCCTGGCGCGCCGACCTCGAAGCCTTCGAGCGCACCCTGCCGCCCGGGCCGGTTTCGGCCGGCGACCGGCGCAAGCTGCATGTGCGGCTGCCCTGGGCGCGCGACTTGGTGGAGGATCGGCGGCTGCTCGACGTGATGGAGCAGTTGCTCGGCCCCGACATCCTGGTGTTCACCAGCACCTTCTTCATCAAGGAGCCGAAGACCGACGCCATCACGGCCTGGCATCAGGACGCGACCTTCTTCGGCCTGTCTCCGTACGAGCATGTCACCGCCTGGGTGGCGCTCTCCGAAGCCTCGGTCGAGGCAGGCTGCATGGAATTCGCACCGGGCAGCCATCGCCTGGGCCAGCTGGCGCACGGGCAGGCGGCGACGCCGGGCACGATCAATGCCGGTGCGCGCTCGATCAGCGAGCCGCTCGATACCTCGCGCGCCGTCTTCGCGCCGGTGAAGACCGGCCAGGTGTCGCTGCATCACACGCTGGTCGCGCATAACTCGCGCCCCAACCGCAGCGACGACCGCCGCATCGGCTTCGGCATCAGCTACATTCCGGCCCATGTGCGTCATGGCGGCAGCAAGCGCATGTCGGCCACGCTCGTGCGCGGCGTCGATCGTTATGGGCATTTCGATCTCGAGGACGATCCGCGAAGCCTCGACGCCGAGGCGCAGGCCGAAGCGCACAAGCGCGCCTACGGGCGTTATCGCGAAGGTCATGCCGAACAGCAGGCGCGCTACGGCGTCATCGCCTGAGCCCGGAGAGAATATGAAAACGTTGCACGGAAAAGTCGCCATCGTGACGGGCGCCTCGTCGCCCGTGGGTATCGGCGCCGCCGTGGCGCGCCGGCTGGCGGAATCGGGCGCGAAACTGTTGCTGGTGGCGGACGATTCGCCGGAGGCCGTGGCCAAGGAGTGTGCCGGTTTGCTGGGCGATGCCGGCGGCGTCGTGCCGCTCACGGTCGATCTCGGCGATGCCGACGCGGTGCTGGCGATGGTCGCGGAAGCCGAGACGCGCTTCGGCCGCGTCGACCTGCTGGTCAACAATGCCGCCATTCGCCTGAACCGCAACTTCGGCGAGTTCACCGCCGCCGAGTTCGACAAGGCCGTCGCGGTCAACCTGCGCGCGCCGTTCCTCGCCAGCCAGGCGGTGCTGCCGTCGATGCGGCGCCAGGGCGGCGGCCGCATCGTGCATGTCGCGAGCCAGCTCGGGTCGGTCGCCTACCAGACCCGCACGATCTACGGCATGACCAAGGCGGCGCTGATCCATCTCGCCAAGTCGATGGCGCTGGAGCTGGCGCGCGAGAACATCCAGGTGAACACCGTGTCGCCGGGTCCGGTCGCCACTCAGCCGCTGCTCGATCGTGCGCGCGACCAGCCGGAGGAATCAGCGCGGCGCATGAACTACGTGCCGATGGGACGCTTCGGGCGTCCTGAGGAAATCGGCGAAGTCGTGCACTGGCTGCTGACAACCGATGCCTCGTTCCTCACCGGCCAGGATCTGATCGTCGACGGCGGCTATACGATTCACTGACTCGCGAGCGTGGCAAAGACCGCTCGCTCGCACTGGTGCGGCGAGGCTACGATGCGCGCCAACGTTGTGGAGCCTCCCTTCATGTCCCCTTACGTCCCGGCGCCGCGCCGGACGAAGTTCGTCGTGCCGGTGCTCACGGCCATCGTCGCCGTCGCGATCTTCGTCGTCGACACGCTGACGCCGCTCGATATTGCGGTGGCCGTGCTCTATGTCGCCGTCGTCCTGCTGGCGGTCGATTTCGCGGGCTATACCGGCATCCTGGCGATCGCCGCAGGATGCGCCGTGCTGACGATCGTGAGCTTCATCCTCACGCACGATCTCACGCCGGGCACGGGAGCGATGCTGCGCTGCTTCGTCAGCCTCGCCGCCATCGCCATCACCGCGCTGCTGGCGGCGCGCAACCAGTTGGCCGTGGCGGCGCTGCGCGAGCAGGCGGACCTGCTCGACCTCACCCACGACACGGTGTTCGTGCGCGATCGTGACGACGTGATCCGGTACTGGAACCGCGCAGCCGAGGAACTCTATGGTTGGCGCAGCGACGAGGCGGTCGGCCAGCGGGCGGCGGTCCTTCTGAAGAAGATATTCCCGGTCCCTCATGAGACGATTCTCGCCGAGCTGGAGCGCAACGGCCGTTGGGAGGGCGACATCGTCCATACCTGCCGCGACGGCCGTCAGGTCACGGTGAGCACGCGGTGGTCGCTGCAGCGCGATTCGCAGGGCCGGCCGGCTTCCGTGCTCGAAACCAACACCGACATCACCGCCCAGCGCGCGGCCGAGGACAAGCTCGACCGGACGCGCAGCGAACTCGCGCACCTCTCGCGCATCTCCACGATGGGCGAGCTCACCGCCTCGATTGCCCATGAGGTCAACCAGCCGCTTGCAGCGATCGTCGCCAATGGCGAGGCCGGCCTGCGCTGGCTCGGGCGGACCACGCCGGACCTAGGCGAGACCAAGAAGTCGATCGAGGCGATGCTGCGCAACGCGCAGCGCGCCAGCGACGTCGTCCGCCGCCTGCGCGCCCTGTCGGCCAAGTCGGCGCCCGCGACCGCACCGCTCGACCTCGCCGAGGTCGCCGAGGAGACCCTACAGCTCGTCGAGCGGGAACTGCGCGCCCAGGGCGTGCGGCTATTGGCCGACCTGCCGGCAGGCCTGCCGCCGGTCGAGGGAGATCGGGTACAGCTCCAGCAGGTCCTGCTCAATCTTCTGCTCAATGGCATCCAGGCGCTGGGTGCCGTGCCCCCCGACCGGCGCTGGATTTCTGTTAAGGTGCAGCGGGTTGCGAGCGAGAGCCTGGGAGATGCCGTCGTGGTCACAGTCGAGGATACCGGCGCGGGGATCGGCGAGGCTGATCTTGCCCGCCTGTTCGACGCCTTTTTCACCACCCGCAGCGACGGGATGGGCATGGGCCTGTCGATCTCGCGCTCGATCGTGGAGGCCCATGGCGGCCGGGTCGAAGCCGCAAACCGGCCCGACGGCGGGGCGTCGTTCCGTGTCTGCCTGCCGGTCGCCGGGAGGGCGGCATGAACCGCCGGCCGGCCGCGCCCGCCCCGGCAGAGCCGACGCCCGTGGTCTTCGTCGTCGATGACGACGAGGAGCTGCGGCTTGCGCTCGACAATCTCTTTCGCTCCGTCGGCCTGCAGGCACGGCTGTTCGGTTCGGCTGCGGACTTCCTGAAGGCGGGCGCGGTCGATGCGCCGGGCTGCCTGGTGCTCGACATCCGCCTGCCGGGCGTGAGCGGCCTTGAGTTCCAGGGCCAGCTCGCGCGCATGGGCATCGAGCTGCCTATCGTCTTCATGACCGGCCATGGCGATGTGCCGATGTCGGTCCGCGCCATGAAGGCCGGCGCCGTCGACTTCCTTACCAAGCCGTTCCGCGACCAGGACATGCTGGATGCCGTCTCCTCGGCGATCGAGGCCGACCGGCAACGGCGCGCCGCGGCCGAGGCGGGACGCGATGTGCGCACCCGGTTCGAGAGCCTGTCCCCGCGCGAGCGGGAGGTGATGACGCTGGTCACGCGTGGCCTGATGAACAAGCAGGTCGCCGGGGAACTGGGCTTGAGCGAGATCACCGTGAAGCTCTATCGTGCCCAGGCGATGCGCAAGATGAACGCCGACACGCTCGCCGATCTCGTGCGCATGGCCGAGCAGCTGTCCCTCCATGCCAGTCGGGGATAGCATGGTGTCTGCAATTTCATAAACGTACGTATGGCTACCGGCGGCGGCGCGCCTGCCGCAAGGTGGCGCTGCCATGCCGTCCGCACCCGACACCTCGAACTCCGCGTCGCCCCCCTGCATCGCCGTCGTCGATGACGACGAGTCGGTGCGCGAGGCGCTGCGCAACCTGTTGCGGTCGGTGGGTTACGAGGTGCGGGCCTTCTGCTCCGCCGAAGATTTTCTCGAGCGGCCGGAGGGCGATTCCTTTTGCTGTCTCGTGACCGACGTCCAGATGCCGGGCATGGGGGGCCTCGAACTGCAGAAGCGTCTGGTGGGCTCGGACACGCGACTGCCGGTCATCCTGATGACCGCCTTCCCGCGCGAACACGTGCGGCAACAGGCCGAGGAGCTGGGCGCGGCCGGCTTCCTCACCAAGCCTTTCGATGCCAGCCGCATGATCGAGTGCGTCGAGCGCGCCCTGCGGCCGCCCCAGTAAGGTCCCGCCGTCTCTCCCGTCGCGTGGCGCCGGTCGAGACGACGGGTCTCCCGGCTATCCGTGCGCGCGGGCGCTTTCGAACAGGAACCAGGTCCGGCGCTCGGTCTCGTCGATCCAGACCTCGACCAGGCTCGCGGTGGCGACGTCGCCGTGCTCGTCGCAGAGCGCATGGACCTCGCGCAGGATCGAGGTGAGCTGGCGGTTGTCGTCGCGCAGCTCGGCCAGCATCGTGCCCGGCGGAACGAAGTCGGCATCGTTGTCGAGCAGGCGCTGCTGGCGGGCGATCTGGCCGATCGAACGCAGCGTCGTGCCGCCGATCTTGCGGGCGCGCTCGGCGATCGGATCGGTCATGGCGAAGATCTGGTCGGCCTGCTCGTCGAGCATAAGGTGATGGTCGCGGAAGTGCGGCCCGGACATGTGCCAGTGGAAGTTCTTGGTCTTCAGGTAGAGCGCGAAACAGTCGGCCAGCAGGGCGGTGAGCGACGCGGCCAGATCCTTGACGGCGTTTTCGGAGAAGGTGCTGGGCGTCTGCAGAGCGGCGGTCCTGCGATCCTGGACGGTGGTCATGGCTTACTCCTTCGTGGCTGGGAACGGTTGGACTTGATGCACCTGGTGGGTTTCTCCCGGCGTGGCGAAGGCCACGACGACAGTCAGCGTCATCGCGATGCAGACGATGACGAAAGCGAGGACGAGGTCGATGTTCAGCAGCTTGCGCATGATTGCCTCAGTGCGCTGCCGGGGCGTGGCCGCCGAGCTTGACCTTGCGCAGGGTGAGCGCGAGCGCCGCGGCGGAGAGCGAGATCGCCATCAGCGTCCAGAAGACGTCGATGAAGGCCAGGAGCGAGGCCTGGGTCGCCACCTGCTGGCCGATCCACGCGATGGCCTGCTTCTGGGCCTGCAGCGCCGAGCTGCCATGGGTCACGAAGTAGTCGATCGCCTGGCGCAAAGTCTCCTGGTAGGCGGCGTCCGATGGGACGGCGTGCTCGACCAGCCGGCTCTGATGGAACTGCCCGCGATGGGCCAGCACGTTTGAAGACAGGGCGATGCCGAGCGAGCCGCCGATGTTGCGTGCGACGTTGACCAGTGCGGACGCCTGGTCGACCTTGTCCGCGGCAATGCCTTCATAAGAGGCGGCCGTGATCGACAGGAAGATCAGCGGCAGGCCCACACCCAGCAGCATGCGCGAGTGGGCGAGGTACCAGAAGCCGACATCGCCGTAGATCGACGTCAGATTGTACATCGAGAGGGCGATGATCGAGGCGCCGGCGACGATCAGATACTTGGGCTGGATCTTCGTCAGCAGGCGGCCGGTGATGAACATCATCGCCATGGTCACGAGGCCGCCGGGCGACAGGACGAGACCGGCCCATGTCGCCGTGTAGCCGAGATCCTGCTGAACGAGCTGCGGCAGGAACTGCGTGGTCGCGAGCAGGATGGCGCCGGTCGCCAGCATCACGAGGAAGCAGGCACCGAACTGCCGAGTCGCCACCATGCGGATGTCCACGGCCGGATTGCGGCGCGTCATCTCCCACGGGATCATGAGGAGGAAGGCCAGCGCGCACACCGACGCCACGGCGACGATGAAGCCCGAGCCGAACCAGTCGTCTTCGAGGCCGCGGTCGCACACGATCTCGAGCGCGCCGAGGAAGGTGGCGACGAGGACGAAGCCCACGAGGTCGAAGCCGCCGTCGGTCCGCCGCAGCCGCTGGCGTTCCTCGACCTGGGCCCGCGTCTCGCGCAGCAGCAGGGCGATCGAAGCGATCGTGAACAGGCCGACCGGGCCGTTGATCAGGAAGCACCAGTTCCAGGAGACATTGTCGGACAGCCAGCCGCCGAGGGTGGGGCCAACCACGGGCGCCACCACGACCGCGACACCGAACAGGGCGAAGGCCTGTCCGCGCTTCGCGGGCGGGAACGTATCGACGAGGATCGACTGCGAGACCGGCACCATGCCGCCGCCGGCAATGCCCTGCAGGACGCGGAACAGCAGCAAGGCCTGCAGGTTCCAGGCGAAGGCGCAGAGCACCGAGCTCACGGTGAACAAAGTGAGGCAGGCGATGAAGAAGCGCCGCCGGCCGATCCGGCGGACCAGGAAGCTGCTGGCGGTCAGGCTGATCGCGTTGGAGACCAGGTAGGTCGTCACCACCCATGACGCCTCGTCTTCGCTGACGCCGAGGCCGCCCGCGATGTAGGGCAGCGCCACGTTGGCGATCGTGGTGTCGAGCACTTCCATGAAGGTGGCGATCGCCACCACCACGGCGATCAGCCAGGGATTGGGCGCCTGCGGCGCGGCCACGCTGTTCACAGCCAGCTCCGCAGCCGCTCGTAGAGGGACGGCGTCAGATCGGTCCGCACGGTGGGGACCACCGACATGCCCGGTCCCAGCGCGACGTCGGTTGGTGCCTGGTCGATCACGATCTTGACCGGCACGCGCTGTACGATCTTCACGTAGTTGCCGGTCGCATTCTCGGCAGGCAGCAGCGAGAAGGCCGTGCCGGACCCCGGCTGCACACTGGCGACATGGCCGTGGATCCGGCGGCCGGGATAGGCGTCGATCCCGAAGCTCACCGGCTGGCCCGGACGCATCGCGCCGAGCTGCGTCTCCTTGAAGTTGGCAACGACCCAGATCTCGTCGGGCACGAACATCGACAATGCCGTGCCAGCCTGGGCGAATTGGCCGACTGCCGCGCCGAGCTGCACGACCCGCCCCGGCTGCGCCGCCGTCACCGTCGTGTAGGAGAGGTTGAGCGAGGCCTGGTCGCGCCGGGCTTCGGCTTCCTGCAGGTTGGCCTGCGCCGTGTTGCGCTGCGCCTCGAGGGCGCTCAGCTGACGTTGCGCCACCGTCACATTGGCCTGTGCGTTCGAGACCGCGGCCTGCTGCTGGTAGAGCTCGGAGATGGCGAGCTCGCCGGTCTGGTGGCTCGTCCAGCCTTCCTTGGTGAGCGTGCCGTAGCGTTCGGCCTGCTGTTGCGCATAGACCAGCCGCGCTTCGCTCAGCTTCACCTGGGTCTCGCTGGCGGCGATCTGCGCCTTCTGGACCTCGATCTGGGCCGCGATGTTGGCGATGTTCGCCTGTGCCGCGGCGATGGCCGCCTCGGCCTGGGCCAGCGCCACCCGGTAGTCGCGCTGGTCGACGCGGGCGATCACGTCGCCCTGCACGACATGCTGGTTGTCGGTGACCGGCACGGCGGTCAGGTAGCCTGGCACCTTGGGCGCGACGGCGAACTGGCGCGCGGCGATGAAGGCGTCGTCGGTCGTGGCGAAGTGCGCATTGTAGTCGACGTAGAGGCCGCCCGCCGAGACCGCGACAATCAGGGCCACAAGGCCGGCGCCACCCAGCAGCGCGCGGCGCCGTGTGAAGCCGCCGCGCGGGGCCTTCCCGGAGCCGGCATCGTCGGTCTTTGCCGGCGCTTCAAGGAGCAGCGTCTCCTGCGCGGGCGGCGCGGGGGCGGCCGGTGTGGCGGCCGGGGGGCTGTTCTCCGTCGGGCGGCGGAGCGGGATCAGGGTAGCGGGGCGGTTGGGCGACATGGCGGGGGCTCCGATCGCGGGCCACGCACCGATTGCGGGGCTGAACGAGAGGATAGGGACCGCGCAGAAACCGCCAATCCAGATGGACGTCTGACCCGGGCAAACCTTGGTATAGGCAGTCAGCGACCCTGTTTTCCGCGAAGATCGCTCCACCGCATCCGATCGGGAGCAGGATCATGGCCGCCACCAAGCGCATTCGACCCTACAAGCAGCCCGCCGGTGGGTGGGGCGCCCTGAAGGCGCTGGGCGAGCATCTCGTCGAGCAGGGCATCACGATCAAGGGATCGAAGACGCTCCTGCGCATGAACCAGCCCAAGGGCTTCGACTGTCCGGGCTGCGCCTGGCCCGACCCCAAGCACACCTCCTCGTTCGAGTTCTGCGAGAATGGCGGCAAGGCGGTGGCCTGGGAATCAACCGCGGAGCGCTGCACGCCCGCGTTCTTCGCCGAGCATACCGTCTCCGAGCTGGAAGGCTGGGGCGACTACGAACTCGAGATGGCGGGGCGGCTGACGCACCCCATGGCCTACGACGCGGCAAGCGACCGCTACCGGCCGGTGAGCTGGGACGAGGCCTTCGCGACCATCGGCCGGCACCTGGCGGCCTTGCCCGATCCGAACATGGCCGAGTTCTACACTTCGGGCCGCACATCCAACGAGGCGGCGTTCCTCTACCAGCTCTTCGTCCGCGAGTTCGGCACCAACAACTTCCCCGACTGCTCGAACATGTGCCACGAGGCGACCAGCGTCGGGCTGCCTCTCTCGATCGGCGTCGGCAAGGGGACGGTGCTGTTGGAGGATTTCGACAAGACCGACTGCATCTTCATCTTCGGCCAGAATCCCGGCACCAACAGCCCGCGCATGATGACCAGCCTGCGCAACGCGTCACGCCGTGGCGCCACCATCATGTCCTTCAACCCGTTCCGCGAGCGCGCGCTCGAACGCTTTCAGGCGCCACAGGATCCGATCGAGATGGTGACGCTGAGCGCCACGCCGATCAGTTCGCGCCTCTACCAGGTGCGGGTCGGCGGCGACGTGGCGGTGATCAAGGGGCTGATGAAGGTCCTGGTCGAGGCGGATGAGGGTGCGCGCGCCGCCGGCGGCACGGCCATACTCGACTGGGATTTCATCCGCGAGCATACGACCGGCATCGACGCGCTGATCGCCGACCTGAAGGCGGTCGACTGGGCGTCGCTGGAGCGGCAATCCGGCCTCGTCCGTTCCGAGATCGAGGAGGCGGCGAGGGCCTATATGAAGGCCCCGCGCGCCATCGTCGTCTATGGCATGGGCATCACCCAGCATCGCCATGGCGCGCAGGCGGTGCAGCAGCTCGCCAATCTCTGCCTGCTGCGCGGCAATATCGGCCGCGAGGGCGCGGGCATCTGCCCGGTGCGAGGTCACTCGAACGTGCAGGGAGACCGAACGGTCGGCATCACCGAAATCCCGGCCGCCGACTTCCTCGCGCGGCTGGGCAAGCGGTTTGGCTTTACGCCACCGTCGGCGCCGGGCCACAACGTCGTCACCGCGCTGCAGGCGATGGCGCGCGGCGAGGTACGGGTGTTCTTCGGCATGGGCGGCAACATCGTGGCGGCCATGCCGGACTGGCAGGTGACGCGTGACGCCTTCCGCCGGCTCGACCTCAGCGTCCATGTATCGACCAAGCTCAACCGCAGCCATCTCGTGCGCGGCCGTGAAGCCCTGATCCTGCCCTGCCTCGGCCGCACCGAGCTCGACGTGCAGGCGACCGGACCGCAATCGATCACCGTCGAGGATTCGATGTCGATGGTCCATGCCTCGCTGGGCCTGAACGCGCCCGCCTCGGACGATCTGAAGAGCGAACCCGCGATCGTGGCCGGCATCGCCCGGGCGACGCTTGGGGCGCGGTCGGTCGTGCCGTGGGAGGAGCTGGTCGCCGACTATGACCGCATCCGCGACGCCATCGAGGACGTGTTCCCGATCTTCGAGAACTACAATGAGCGCATCCGCGTGCCGGGCGGCTTCCATCTTGTCTCGACCGCGCGCGAGCGGATCTGGAAGACCGGATCGGGCAAGGCCAACTTCCTGATCTACGAGGGCATCCAGGAAGACCCGGTGCAGAAGGACAACGACGTGCTGTGGCTGACCAGCGTGCGCAGTCACGACCAGTACAATACGACGCTCTACTCCATGTCCGACCGCTATCGCGGCGTCTACGGCCAGCGCGACGTCGTCTTCCTCAGCGCGACCGAGATCGAGAGGCTGGGCTTCGAGCCCGGCGACCGCGTCGACATCGTCGCGGTAAACGGCGACGGCATCGAACGGCGCGTGCGCGGCTACCAGCTCGTGGCCTATTCGTTCCCCGAGGGAAGCTGCGCCGCCTACTATCCGGAGACCAATCCGCTGGTGGCGCTGGATGCCCACGATCCGATCAGCTTCACGCCCTCCTACAAGGGCATCCCGGTGAGGCTCGTTCGCGCCGTGGCCGACGCCGCCTGACAGGGGCACGCCATGGCACCGCTCGAGATCGTCCTGATCCTGCTCGCGGCCGTGGTGGTGAGCGGCGCCTGCGCCCGCATGCTGCCGCTGCCGGTGCCCGTGCCGCTCGTCCAGATCGCGCTCGGCGTGTTCGTCGCCGCGGTGGTCAATCTCGGAGTGAGGCTCGATCCGCAGGTCTTCTTCGTGCTCTTCCTGCCGCCGCTGCTGTTCTTCGACGGCTGGCGGCTGCCCAAGGCCGGCCTGCTGCGCGACAAGGGAATGATCCTCGCGCTCGCGCTCGGTCTGGTCGTGTTCACCGTGCTCGGAGCGGGACTGCTGATCCATTGGATGATCCCGGCCATGCCGCTCGCCGTGGCCTTTGCGCTCGCGGCGGTGATCTCGCCGACCGATCCGGTCGCGGTGAAGGCCATCGCCGCTCGCGTGGCCGTGCCGAAGCGGCTGATGCGACTCCTGGAAGGCGAGGCGTTGCTCAACGACGCGTCGGGTTTGGTGTGCCTTCGGTTCGCGGTGGCTGCTGTGCTGACCGGCACCTTCTCGCTGGTCGATGCCGTCGGCAGCTTCGTGTGGGCCTCGGCCGTCGGACTGGCGGCAGGCTTCGCCGTCACCACCGTTGCGGCCCATCTGAAGAACTGGGTGTCGCACCGCTATGGGGAGGATGTCGGCGCGCAGATCCTGATCAGCCTGCTGATCCCTTTCGGCGCCTACTTCCTCGCCGACAGCGTCGGGGCCTCGGGTATCCTGGCCGCGGTCGCCGCGGGCATCACCATGGGCTACGTGGAGCAGGGCGGCGGAGCGCTCGCGGAGACCCGCGTCCGGCGCAGCGCGGTGTGGGAGACGATCCAGTTCGGCGCCAGCGGCGTCATCTTCATTTTGTTGGGCGAGCAGCTTCCGCGGATCGCCAGCCGCGCCGCGGAGGTGGTGCACGAGGCGGGTCATGCCGAGATCTTCTGGCTGCTCCTCTATGTTGCGGCGATCACCTTCGGCGTCGCCGCGCTCCGTTTCGCTTGGGTATGGGCGCTGGTGCGCGTGGCGCTGTGCCGCGCCGCGAGCTGGCGTCTGGTGGCGGCACTCACCGTTGCCGGCGTGCGGGGAACGGTCACGCTGGCGGGTGTCCTCTCCCTGCCGTTCATGCTGGCGGACGGGAGCCCGTTCCCGGCGCGCGACCTCGCGGTTTTCCTGGCGGCGGGGGTGATCATCGCCTCCCTGGTCGCGGCAACCCTCCTTCTGCCCGGCCTGCTCAGTCACCTCGACTTTGCGGCCGAGCCGGGAGAGGAGGCGGCGGAAGATGCCGCCCGCGTCGCCGCCGGAGAGGCCGCCCTGGCGGCCATCGCGCGTGCCCAGGGCGGCTTGGCGACCCACCCCGGGGACGCCGATCTGGGCGCGGAAGCCGCGACGCGCGCCATGGCGCCCTACCGCCAGCGCATCGACGCGCTCTCGCGATCGGGTGCCGAGGGCGACGTTGCGCGCCGCATCGAGGCGCTCGAGCGGGAGCTGGAGTTGATCGGCATGCGGGCGGAGCGCGAGCGGCTGCTCCAGCTTACCCGCAGCGGCCAACTGTCCGACGAGGCGGCGCGCAAGCTCGTGCGCGAAGTCGATCTCGTCGAGGCACGCATCGCAGGCGCCTGATTCTCACGCGTTCTTGAGAGCGTGCGAGTCATTCGTGCAGCCATACTCATTCCGAGTCCCAGCCAGGTGTTTGCCAATGTCACGATCATCCCCCGGACCAACCCGCAGCCCCCTCGTGTCATTGGCCGTGATCGCGCTGGTCGTGGCGGGCAGTGCGGCGGCCTTCGCCTATACGGCGGGTTGGCTGTCGCCGGAGCGGCTGACGCCGACCAGACTCGTCGCCGCCCTGGCGCCCGCGGGCGGCCCGGCGCTCGGCCATCGGCGCAATCATGCCAAGGGCATCTGCTTCACCGGCGAGTTCCAATCCAACGGCAACGGCGTGACACTGTCGCGAGCGAAGGTCTTCACGGCCGGTACCTGGCCGGTGCTCGGCCGCTTCAATCTGGCCACGCCCAATCCCAACGCGGCGGACGCGACGGTGCGGGTGCGCGGCATGGGCCTGCAGGTCGCGACGCCCGACGGCGATGTCTGGCGCAGCGCGATGATCGACGCGCCGGTCTTCGCCGTGTCGACGCCGCAGGCCTTCTTCGATCTCCTGCAATCGGCGCCCAAGGGCGCGGATGCGATGAAGGCCTTCATCGGCCGCCATCCGGAGTTCATGGCCTTCGCCGGCTGGGCCGGGACGGCACCCTGGACCTCCAGCTATGCCGAGGATGTATTCAACAGCCTCAATTCCTTCCTGTTCACCGACGCGGGCGGAACGTCGCGTGCCGTCCGCTGGTCGCTCCGGCCGGCGGCGACGCCGGTGCCGATCGCACCCGACGAACTGGCCAAGCGGGGGCCGAACTATCTCGAGCAGGAAATCTCGAGCCGGGTCGCCGCTGCGCCGCAGCTCTGGACGATGGTCCTGACCGTCGCGGAACCGGGTGACGATACGGCCGATCCCAGCAAGGCCTGGCCCGCCTCCCGGCGCACGGTCGAAGTCGGCACGCTGGTGGTGAACAAGGTCATCGGCGAGCCGGACGGCCCGTGCCGCGACATCAATTTCGACCCGACGGTGCTGCCACGCGGCATGAGCGTTTCCGACGATCCGTTCCCCGCCGCCCGTTCCTCGGCCTATGCGCGTTCGTACGACCTGCGCACCTCCGAGGCGAAGGACTATCCAAGAGCGGCCGGCGCCGGGAGCACCAAGCCATGAGCCGGACGATGACCCCCACGGCGAGCCACGATCGCTTCTCGGGCGCGCAGCGCCTGCTTCACTGGACGATGGCGGCCGGCATCGTGGCGATGCTGTTCATCGGCGTCGGCATGCTCTCGACCGTCGCGCCGTCCTACGTGCCGCTGGTCGCCACCCACAAGACCCTGGGCGTTGCGCTGTTCGCCCTGGTGCTCGTGCGACTCGTCCTGCGCCTGGTACTGGGCGCGCCGCCGCTGCCGGCCAGCCTGCCGCCCCTGATGCGGCTCGGCGCGGTGCTCTCGCACTGGGGGCTCTATGGCCTGATGATCGTCATGCCGCTGCTCGGCTGGGCGATGCTGTCGGCGGCCGACTATCCGGTCGTGCTGTTCGGCAATATCCGGCTGCCGCCGATCGTGCCGCAGAGCGACTCGCTGCACACGCTGCTGTGGGCCGCGCATCGCTGGCTGGCTTTCGCCTTCTTCGCGCTGATCCTGCTGCATGTCGCGGCGGCGCTGTTCCACGCGCTGGTCCGGCGCGATGGCGTCTTCGAAGCGATGTCCCCGCTGCCGCTCCAAACGACGGAGCGGAAGGAATGAGAGCGTCTTTGCCTGCGTCTCGCGGAGTGTTATGGCGAGCGTCACGCTTGGCCCTGTGAGAGACGCGCCGTGAAAGTCGTGGTGAAGAAGTCGAAGATTCACGGCATGGGCCTGTTCGCCGCGCAAGAGATTCCGTGGGGAACGAAGATCATCGAATACAAGGGCGAGCGGATTCCCGACAAGGTCGCCTTCGCGCGCATTGCCGAAGGCGCCGACTGCATCTTCGAACTGGGCGACAACGTGAGCATCGACGGCGCCTCCCGGGGTAACGAAGCGCGCTTTGCCAACCACCGCCGCCGCAATCCCAACTGCTTCATCCTGCGCGACCGGGGTCGCATCTGGATCGTGGCGGGAATCGAGGGCGTCGCGGCGGGTGAGGAGATCACCTTCGACTACGGGTCGACCTTCTATCCAAGGTGAGCCGGCGCATCCCAGGGGACGCCGGTACGATGCCGGGGATTGCCCACAAGGAGCTGCAACGTGCTGCCAGTCTCGAGCGTTGCAGGCGCGCTGGTTCGGACTGGAGGCTTCCTTGCATTGGCTGCTGTCGATCGACTGGGAGTCGATTTTCGTGCCCACCGTGGCCCTTGCCGAGCTGGCCGTGCGGGCGATCCTCCTCTACGCCATCATCTTCGTCCTGATGCGGCTGGTGCTGAGGCGCCAGCTCGGCGGCATCGCCCCCTCGGACATTCTCGTCATCGTGCTCATTTCCGAAGTGGCCGGAAACGGCTTCGTGCCCGAGACCCGCTCGATCAGCGAAAGCGCTTTCGTCGTGCTGGTGATCCTGATGTGCAGCTACTCGATCGAATGGCTGCAGTTCAGGTTTCCGGCGCTCGAGCGCCTGACCCGCGGGCCGAAGCTCAAGCTGATCGACGACGGCCGCATGCTCTACCGGAACATGCGGCGGGAGTACGTGACCGAAAGCGAGCTGATGGCCCAGCTTCGCGAGAACGGCGTCGACGACTGTACGCAGGTGAAACTCGCCTGCCTGGAGGCCGACGGTCGCATCAGCGTCATCAAGAAGAGCGGCTGACGGTCTAAGGCGAGCGCTTGGCGAGGATGGCCTCGACGATCTCCTGGACGTCCAGCGCTTCTTGCAGCGTGGCGAGATGATGCGCCTCGCCGCGGGCCAGTCTCGCCACACCCTCGAGCTGGCGCTTCAATGCCAGCGGCCGGGCCCGCTCGTTGGGCATCGCATCCGGGGCGGGCTGCCAGGAGCCGTCGGGCAGGCGGCGTTCGGCGATAGACCAGTCGCACAGGCGCACGGCGCCGCGGTCGCCCTCCAGCATCCAGACATTGTGATCGTCCTTCGCCGTCCCGCCGACGGCGCCGGAAAGCGTCACCGGCAGGTCGCCGGCCCGAAAGGTGGCGGAGATGCGCCGTTCGGATTGGCCAGACTCAGGAAACCAGGCCTCGCCGGCGAGATCGTGTAGCGGCCCGACGAGACGCCGCGCCAGGAAGAGGAAGTGCGAGACCACCTCGCGGGTGAAGCCGCCCTGTTGCGGCCTGTCCAGCCATGCCACGGCATCGGCCTGCCAGGGGCGCGGCCAGACTTTGAAGCCGACTTCGATAGCGATGCGCCGCGGCATGCCGATCTCGCCCTTGTCGATCCAGTCGCGCAGCGCGGCCACCGCAAACGAAGAGGCGAAGGGGAAGTTCACGGCGCCCCGATTGCCGGCTTCGCGCACGAAGGCGCGTGCGTCGCTGACGTCGACCGATAGCGGCTTCTCGCCGAAGAAGCTCTTGCCGGCGGCGAGGGCTGCCCGCGCGTGTGCGAGATGCGAGGCAGGAGGCGAGGCGACGTAGACGCAATCGCTCGCCGCGATCACCGCCGCCGCATCCGGCAGGCGCGGCACGGCCGGGAAGGTCTTCTCCATGCGCCGCATCGCCTCGGGCGAGGGATCCCAGATGCCGGACACATGGACCAGAGCGGGATCCTGTTGAAGAATCGCGCCGAGCAGACGCTCGCCCATGATGCCTGCGCCGATGATGCCGATCGCCACGCTGCCATTTGTCATTCGATCACTTTCACCAGGGTGCAGAAGCGTCAGTCACGACAGCCGAGACGGCGCGCTTATGCCGTAACGAAGATTGCACGAATCTTTAAAAAGATTCCGAGTGAAAATCTACACGACGCACAGCGTGTGCCATCAACTCGTAAGCAAGCGCTCCTAAGAAAATCACCGGAGAGTTTCAGCCGGTGCCGTTCCTTTGGCGCCGATTCGCAGACCGCGATTCGGTGAAGGGCGAAGCCATGCCCGGGCAAAGGGCGGCATTGGCGCTTGTTAACGGGGAGTCACAGTTCATGTCGACCTCATATCACGCGCTCGCTTCCGGCAACCTCACCCAGAACTGGAGCAACGTCGGGCAGATCTCGACCAGCGACGACTGGTCGGGTGTGCCGGGTATCATGGGGTACAGGGGCGACGACCTGACGGGTGCGACTGGCGCCGATCCTCGCACGCTGACGGCCGGCACGCCGGCGGCGGTGGTTGACGTCAACCCCAACCAGCCCACTCCCGAAACATTCACCACGGGCGGCGTCACCGAGTTCCATCTCGAAAACCCGACGGTTGCGCTCGCCGGGTCGAACACGGCCGACGCGCCCTCCCTGGTTTTCCATCTCGACGCGACCGGCCGGCAGGACATCCGCGTCCAGTTCAACGCGCGCGACGTCGAGGCATCGGTCGACGATGCGGCCCAGCAGCTCAACGTGCAGTACCGCATCGGCTCGACCGGGGAATGGACGAACGTACCGGGCGGCTACTTCGCCGACGTGACGATGGCGGGGTCCGCTGTGATGGTGACTTCGGTCGATGTCACTCTCCCGGCCGAGGCCAACAACCAGCCGCAGGTCCAGGTCCGCGTCATGACCACCAACTCCTTCGGCAACGACGAATGGGTGGGCATCGACGACATCAACATTTCCAGCACCGCCGCCAACGCGCCGATCGATCTCTCGACCTACGTTCTGGTGGCGCGATACGACCTGCCGGAGCCGACGCGGACCGACGCTCCCGCCAACAGCGTGCTCGCCCAGGAAGTCTCGGGCGTGACGTACAACTGGGACACCGACACGCTGTTCGTCGTCGGCGACGGCGGCACGTCGGTCGTCCAGGTGAGCAAGACCGGCCAGCTGATCGACTCCATGACCCTGGCGCAGGGCGACAGCCCGCAAGGCACCGCGTTCTACGATCCGGAGGGGATCACCTATATCGGCAACGGCAAGTTCGTGATGACGGAGGAGCGCGACCGGCAGGCGGTCGAATTCACCTATTCGGCCGCAAGCGTGCTCGAGCGCAGCGGCACACGGACCGTCGACCTCGGGACCTTCGTCCAGAATATCGGCCTGGAAGGCCTCACCTACGACCCCTCGACGGGCGGATTCATCTTCGTGAAGGAGTCGGGGCCGGAGGGCATCTTCCAGACCGGCATCGACTTCGCCGCCGGCGCCGCCACCAACGGCTCGGCAGACACCGTCAATTCGGTCGATCTCTTCGATCCGGCGCTGGCCGGCCTGTCCGATTTCGCCGACGTCTTCGCGCTGTCGAACCTACCCGCCTTCAACGGAACGCCGCAGGCGGGCCAACTGCTGGTGCTGAGCCAGGAAGAGGGCAAGATCGTCCTGATCGATCGCGCCGGGCAGGTGCAAAGCTCTCTCACGATCGTTTCCAATCCCGGCAATCCGCTCTCGGTCCCGGCCCAGCAGCATGAAGGCCTGACCATGGATCGCGACGGCAATCTGTACGTCGTCAGCGAGAATGGCGGCGGCGACTTCGATCATCCCCAGCTCTGGGTCTATGCACCGTCGGCGGCCGCCAACCAGGCGCCCACCGCCGTCGTCCTGAACGACCAGACCAATGCGCTGCCGGAGAACTCCAACACGACCACCCGGATCAAGGTGGCCAGTGTCGCGGTCACCGACGACGGGCTGGGGACCAACCAGCTGACCGTCAGCGGCACCGACGCGGCCTTCTTCGAGGTCGACAGCAACGGCTTGTACATCAAGGCCGGCACGACCCTCGATTACGAAACGAAGGCGAGCTACGCGGTCACGGTCAACGTCGATGATGCCGCCGTGGGCAATGCGCCGGATGCGACCGCGGCGTTCACGCTCAATCTTGGGAATATCGAGAACGAAGCTCCCGCCGCGCCGTCGCTCTACGTCTCGGAGGTGGCGCCCTGGTCCAGCGGCAACAGTCCCGCCGCCCTGGGAGTCGACTGGTTCGAGATCACCAATGGCGGCACGACCGCCATCGACATCACCGGCTGGAAGATGGACGACAGTTCCGCGTCCTTCGCCACGGCGGTGCCGCTGAACGGCATCACCACCATCAACCCCGGCGAATCGGTGATCTTCCTGGAGGCCGCACCCGGTAGCCTGGACGCCAAGAAGGCCGCCTTCCTCGCGACCTGGTTCGGCTCGAACCCGCCCGCCAACCTTCAGATCGGCAGCTACAGCGGCAGCGGTGTCGGCCTCAGCACGGGCGGCGACGGGGTCAACCTCTACGACGCCGCCGGCGTCCTGCAGACCGGCATCACCTTCGGCGCTTCGCCGGCCGGGCCGTATCCGACGTTCGACAACGCGGCCGGCCTGACCAACGCGGCGGTCTCGCAGCTGAGCGCCGTGGGCGTGCACTCAGCCTTCGCCGCGGCCGGCGATGCGGCCGAGATCGGCTCGCCCGGAACGGTTGGCAAGGTGTTCATCTCGGAGGTCGCGCCCTGGTCGAGCGGGAACAGCCCCGCCGCCCTGCAGGCGGACTGGTTCGAGGTCACCAACAGCAGTGCCTTTGCCGTCGACATTACCGGCTGGAAGATGGACGACAATTCGGGCTCGTTCGCCGCGGCGGTGGCGCTCAGCGGCATCACCTCCATCGCTCCCGGCGAGTCGGTGATCTTCCTCGAGGCAACTTCCAGCAACCTCGAGGCCAAGAAGGCCGCGTTCCTGGCGACCTGGTTCGGCGCGAACCCGTCCGCCAATCTTCAAATCGGCAACTACACCGGCAGCGGAGTCGGTCTCGGCACCGGCGGCGATGCCGTGAACCTCTACGACAGCACCGGCGTCCTGCAGGCAACGGTGGCCTTCGGCGCATCTCCCACGGGCCCGTCGTTTGCGACCTTCGACAATACCGTTGGTGCGACCGGCGCGCCGACGCCGATCGCGCAGCTCAGCGCAACCGGAGTCAACGGGGCGATCGCCGCCGCGGGCGATGCCAACGAGATCGGCTCGCCCGGCCGAATCTCTTCCTCCGAACCGATCGATACCACGGCGCCGACCCTCACCTCCGCGACGCCGGCCGACAATGCCGCGGCCGTGGCGCCATCCGCCGACATCGTCCTGACCCTCAGCGAGGCCGTGAAAGCCGGCACGGGCGACATCACCGTCACGAACGGCGCGGGTGACGTGCGCACGATCACGATCGGCACCAGCGATCCGGATGGAACCGTCACCATCAACGGCAGCGAGGTCCGCATCGACCTCGCGGCCGACCTGGCCGCCGGCAGCCACTACGACGTGGTCGTCGCGGCCGGCGCGATCCAGGACGCGGCCGGCAACGACTTCGCAGGCATTGCGGCCGGCGGCCTCGACTTCACCACCGCCGGCCCGGCGCTCACCGCCATCTACACCATCCAGGGCGCCGGCCATCAGTCGGCCCTGGTCGGGACGACCGTGACGACCCGCGGCGTGGTGACGGCCATCGACAGCAACGGCTTCTACATCCAGGACGCCACGGGCGACGGCAACGGCGCGACGTCGGACGCCCTCTTCGTCTTCACCGGCAGTGCCCCCACGGTGACCAAGGGTCACCTCATCGAGGTGAGGGGCACCGTCTCGGAATTCACGCCCAACGGTGCCGCGGCGGGCAGCCTGTCGATCACCCAGCTCACCGCCCCGACCGTCACCGACATGGGCGTCGGTCCGGCCGTCGCCGCCGTGCAGATCGGCGGCAGCGCCGGCCTGAAGCCGCCGACCACCAACCTCGACGACGACGGCCTCGCCACCTTCGATCCGGTCAATGACGGGATCGACTTCTTCGAGGCCCTCGAGGGGATGCTGGTCACGGTCAAGGCGCCGGTCGCGGTCAGCCCGACCAACGGCTTCGGCGAGATCTTCACCATCGTCGACAATGACGACAACCCCGCCAATGGGCTGAACACCAATAGCCCGAGCGCGCAGGGCGGCGTGATCGTCAGCGGCGGCACGCCGTCGTTCGGCAACACCAACACAGTGGGTGGCGACTTCAACCCGGAGCGGATCCAGATCGACGACGACAGCGGCATCCTGGCCGGCTTCGCCACGCCCGGCGTCAACGTCGGTGCGCAGCTCAGCGACGTCAAAGGCGTCGTGAGCTACGCGTTCGGCCAGTACGAGGTGGTGGCGACCGAAGCCTACACGGTGACGTCGCCCGGCACGCTCGTGCCCGAAACGACGTCCCTCGTCGGCACCGGCAGCCGCCTGACCGTCGCCAATTACAATATCGAGAACCTCGACCCGTCCGACGGCGCGGCCAAGTTCAATACGCTGGCGCAGCAGATCCTCAACAATCTCAAGGCGCCCGACATCCTGTGCCTGCAGGAGGCGCAGGACAATAACGGCCCGACCAACGACAGCGTCACCTCGGCCTCGGCCACCTTGCAGATGCTGGTCGACGCCATCAACACCCTCAGTGCCGCCTCGGGCGGCACGGTCCAGTATGCCTTCCAGGACAATCCGTTCATCGGCGACGACCTGAACGGCGGCGAGCCCGGCGGCAACATCCGTAACGCCTATCTCTACCGTGTCGACAGGGGCGTCGACCTGGTGGACGGCTCGCTGCGCACCATCGATGCCAGCGGCGCGGCGACGACCGCCGTCGGCGGCAATGCCGACGCCAGCCATCCCTTCTTCGACTCGCGGCTGCCCCTCGTGGCGGACTTCACCTTCAACGGTCAGACCATGACGATCGTCAACAACCACTTCTCCTCGAAGGGCGGGAGCGGGGCGCTGATGGGTACCCAGCCGCCGTTCAATTCGGACGAGGATGCGCGGGCGGCGCAGGCGCAGACGGTCAACACCTACGTCGACTCCCTGCTGGCCGCCGATCCGGACGCTCGGGTGGTGGTTGCGGGCGATCTGAACGAGTTCGAGTTCGAGGAGCCGATGGCGGTGCTGCAGGGCACGGCCACCTACCAGGATGGCGCCGATGACGACACAGTGCCCGAATACACGGCGGGCGGCACGGCGATCCTTGACGCCATGGTCGAGATGCTGCCGGTCAACCAACGCTACGACTACGTGTTCGACGGAAACTCCCAGTCGCTGGACCATATGTACGTGACCGACGCGGCCCGCGCCGGCGCGCAGTACGACATCGTTCACATCAACGCCGAATTCGCCAACCAGGCCAGCGATCACGACGCGCTGGTGGCGAGCTTCGACATGTCGGCGCCGGTTTCGATCACGCCGACCGGTGCGATCTCCTTCACCGTCGCGGGCTCGCTGACCTTGGCCGGCGCCGAGATCTCGGCCTTCGATGCCGCGAGCGACCGCCTGTTCACGACCTCGAGTGCCGGCCTGCAGGTCGTCGATCTGGCCAATCCCGAGGCGCCGACGCTGATCGCCACGGTCAACTTCACGGCCCTGGGCTTCGCCACCACCGACATCACCAGCGTCGCGGTCAAGAATGGCATCGTGGCCGTCGCGTTGCCGGCGGCCGTCAAGACCGATCCTGGGCACGTCGTCTTCCTGAAGGCCTCCGACCATACGCTGCTCGGCTCGGTCGAGGTGGGTGCGTTGCCCGACATGCTGGTCTTCACGCCGGACGGCAAGAACCTCCTGGTGGCCAACGAGGGCGAACTCGACGCCAGCGGTGCGGATGCGCCGGGGTCGGTGAGCATCATCGACATATCGGGCGGTGTCCCGGCTGCCACGGTCAAGACCGCGACCTTCGACAGCTTCAACGGCCAGGAAGACGCGTTGCGGGCCGAGGGCGTGCGCATCTTCGCCGGCAAGACGGTCTCGATGGATGTCGAGCCCGAGTACATCGCGATATCGCCGGATGGCACCAAGGCGATGGTGACCCTGCAGGAGGCCAATGCGCTGGCGATCCTCGACCTCGCCACCGGGACCTTCACCGACATCGTGCCGCTCGGCCTCAAGGACTGGACCGGCCTGAAGCTCGACGTGAGCGACCGCGACGGGCCCAACGGCACGACAGCGATCAACCTGATCACCGATTCGCATCTCTTCGGCATGTACATGCCGGACGCGATCGCCAGCTACACGATGGGCGGCCAAGCCTACTACGTCATGGCCAACGAGGGGGACGACCGCGACGACTTCCTGACGCCCGACGAGACCATCCGTGTCAGCTCGGGCTCGTACGACCTCGACAATGCGCTCTATCCCGACGAGGCGGCGCTGAAGAACCAGGCCGAGCTCGGTCGCCACACGGTGTCCAACAGCCCCGGGCTGCGCGGCGACACCGACGGCGATGGCGACATCGACCAGATGCTGACCTATGGCGGCAGGTCGTTCTCGATCGTCGATTCGGAAGGTACCCGCGTCTTCGACAGCGCCGACGTGATCGAGCGCATCATCGTCGAGCAATTCCCCGCCCTGTTCGACGATTCGCGTAGCGACAACAAGGGTCCCGAGCCGGAAGGCATCACCATCGGGACCATCGGCGGCCAGACCTACGTCTTCGTCGCCCTCGAGCGCTCCAACATCACGCTCGCCTTCGACATCACCGATCCCGCTCATGTCACCTATACGGGCGCGGCCTACAACAGCGGAGACCTGAGCCCGGAAGGCCTGCTGTTCATCCCGGCCGCCGATTCGCCCACCGGCAAGGACCTGCTGGTCTCCAGCAACGAGGTGAGCAACACCGTCACGGTCTTCGAGGTCGGCGCACCGCCGCCGTTCACGCTCCAGCTCCTGCACCTCTCCGATGGCGAGGCGGGCCTGCTGGCGGACGATACCGCGCCCAATCTGGCGGCGCTGGTCGATGCCTTCGATGGCCAGTATGCCAACACGCTGATCCTGTCGGGCGGCGACAACTTCCTCCCGGGCCCGTTCCTCAACGCCGGCACCGATCCCTCCCTCAATGCCGTGACCGGGATCGGCGCCACCGCGGCCGGCCGGCCCGACATCGCGATCCTCAACGCGCTTGGCGTCGAGACCTCGACCATCGGCAACCACGAGTTCGACCTCGGCTCGACGGCATTCCGTGACGCCTTCTCGCCATCCGGTGCCTGGGGCGGCGCCAACTTCCCCTACCTGTCGTCGAACCTGGACTTCTCCGGCGATGCCGTCCTGGCGCCGCGCTACACCAACACACTGGATGGGGGCACCGGCACGTCGGTGGTCGAAGCCAGCACGCTCAAGGGCCGTATCGCCCCGGCGGTGGTCGTCACCGAAGGCGGAGAAAAGATCGGCATCGTCGGCGCCACGACGCAGATCCTGGAGTCGATCTCTTCGCCCAACGGCACCGAGGTCAAGGGCTTCCCGACCGGGGCGGGCCCCAACGGCGAAGTCGACGACATGGACCTGCTGGCCGCACAGCTGCAGCCAATCATCGACGAGCTGATCGCCGAGGGCGTCAACAAGATCATCGTGACCGCGCATCTGCAGCAGATCGCCAACGAGCAGTTGCTGGCCACCAAGCTCAGGGGTGTCGACATCATCCTCTCGGCGGGATCGAATACCCGCCTGGGCGACGCCGACGACGAGGCGGTCGCCTTCCCGGGCCATGAGGCGAGCTTCGACGGGACCTATCCGATCGTCACCCAGGGCATCGACGGCAAGACGACACTGATCGTCAACACCGACGGTGAGTATAGCTATCTCGGCCGCCTGGTCGTCGACTTCGATGCCAACGGCGACATCATCGTGGCCAGCCTGACCGAGAACGTCTCCACCAACGGCGCCTATGCCGCGACCGCGGAGAACGTGGCCGAAGCGTGGGGCGTGGGCGAGAACCAGCTCGAGACGACCGCCTTCGCCGAGGGCACGAAGGGCGACCAGGTGCGCGACATCACCGAAGCGGTCGACGCGGTGATCGCGTCCAAGGACGGCACGATCTACGGCTTCACCGATGTGTACCTGGAAGGCGAGCGGGCCGTCATCCGCTCGCAGGAGACCAACCTCGGCAATCTCTCGGCCGACTCCGGCATCTATGCCTTGAAGAAGGCGATGGGCGATGCCGCCGACGATCTGTTCATCGTCGGCCTGCGCAACGGCGGCGGCATCCGCGCCCAGATCGGCTCGGTTGACGACGACGGCAACAAGGTCGCACCGATCGCCAACCCTGACGCCGACAAGCCAGACGGCGGCGTGTCGCAGCTCGACGTCGAGAACGCATTGCGCTTCGACAACAAGACCATGGTCTTCGACACCGATGCCGCCGGGCTGAAGGCGATCCTGGAACACAGCGTCGCGGCCGGCGCCAACCAGGGTCGCTTCGCCCAGGTCGGCGGCCTGCGCTACTCCTACGACCCCGACAACGTGGCCGGCTCGAAGGTGATGAACATCGCTTTGGTCGACCAGAACGGCGTCGTCGTCAGGCGCGTACTGGAGAACGGTGTGATCTCCGAGGACGCCCCGGACGTGATCACCGTGTCGACCACGTCCTTCACCGCCAACGGCGGCGACGGCTATCCGATCAAGGCCAACGGCAGCAACTTCCGCTTCCTGCTGAACAGCGGCATGCTGGGCATTCCGGTCGACGAGGCGCTCGACTTCACGCTTGCGGCCAATACGCCGGCCAATGCGCTGGGTGAGCAGGACGCCTTCGAGGCCTACATGCAGGCGCGCTATGGCACCCCTGACCGTGCCTACGACATGGCCGACACCGCCGAAGCGCTGGACATCCGCATCGAGAACCTGAACAGCCGGGCCGATGGCGTGTTCGCCGCCTCGGGTCCGGGAGGTGCCGGCAACGACCATGTCACCGGGACGGAGGCGATCGACAACCTGATGGCGGGTGCGGGCGACGATACGGCGAGCGGCGGCGCCGGCGCCGACCTGATCGACCTCGGGGGCGGTGCCGACGTGATGCGCGACAGCCTGCCCAACCTGAACGGCGACCGCATCTCGGGCTTCGGCCTCACCGACATGCTGGACATCGACGGCGCGTTCGTCGGCCGCTCGAACTTCACGGTCATCAAGACGGCCGAGGGGGCGACGCTCAGCGCCGGGGGGGCGACCTTCCATCTGGTCGGCGACTTCGCCGCCGGCGACTTCCTGGCGGTGGCGCGCGGCACGGGCATCGATGCCCACACGACCGTCACCTTCGAACGCTACCTGCCGACGCTCTCGGAAGGCGTCCGGGTGAACCCGGCCCTGATCAACGGCATCGCCAGCGAGGAATTCCTCACCGGCGACGGCAATGTCGAGTTCGCCCTGAGCATGCGGTCCGCCACCTCGGAGTACAAGAACAGCCTCGGCACCTACATGATCGCCGCCGACGGCACGATCTCCGACGTCCGGATCCTGTTCAGCAACACTCTGGGCGCGGGCGGAGCGACCGTGAACCTCGGCAAGCCCGATGCCAACGAGAAGATCGGGTTCTTCCTGATCCAGGACGGGTTCGACGCCTACGGCAACCTGCCGGACAACCTGTCCTTCGTGGACCCGGGCACGTTGAATGTAGCCGATCTCGACAACGGCTTGCCGGTGGCGCTGCGCAGCGCGACCTTGGGACAGCTCAACGGCGCACAGATCTTCCACTCGTTCTCGACGCTCAACCCGGGCGACGCGAACCAGTCGCTGTCCGGCATCTCCACCAACGGCCGCGAACTCCTGATCGGCTTCGAGGACCAGGCGGTCACGTCGGGCGACAACGACTTCCAGGATGTCGTCTTCAGTATCCGGGTGAACTCGGACGGCCTGCTGGTCGCCTGAGCGAGACGGGAGGGCGACGAGGCCGGGGTTTCCGACATCGGCATCGTCGCCGCCAATCGCTCGGGAATGGGGTATCGTCCCCGGTCACGCATACACCGCTGACCAAGGGACGGAAATGACCGAGCCGCTGCCTCCAAAACGCCCGACCTGGTGCGAAATCGACCTGTCGGTCGTGAAGGACAACCTCGTCCTGTTGCGCGACCTGGTGGGGGGCGGGGTCGCGATCTTCGTTTGCCTCAAGGGCGATGCCAGCGGTTGCGGCGATGTCGCCGTTGGTCGCGCGGTACAGGATGCCGCCGTTGACGGTGTCGCGGGCCTCGCCTTCGGCAATCTCGACCGCGCAGTCGCCGCGCGCGACGCCGGGATAGGGTTGCCGATCCTCCTGTATCCGACATGCCTGCCCGAGGCGGCGCCCTTCCTGGAACGGCATGGCTTCATGCCGACACTATCGACTCTGGAGGAGGTGGCGGCCTGGTCGCGTCATGCGACGTCGCTTCAGGTCTACCTGAAGCTCGACGGTGGCGGCTTCCGGGCCGGCGCGTTGCCCCACCATGCCGCGGCGGTCGCACAGGCCATCGCCGGCAGCGCGACCCTGAAACTGGCCGGCGTCTATGGTCATCCCATGACGTCCTACGGCCCGGTCGATGCCGGCTACACCGACGCGCAGGTCACCTCCTGCCTTGCCGCGTTCGACGCCATTGCCAAAGCCGGTATCGAGGCGCCGATCCGCATGCTCTCGAGCTCGGCGATCATCCTCAGCAATCCAGAGGCCGATCTCAATGCCGTCGATCCCGGCCGGCTCGTTCTCGGCCACGGCTTTCCTGCAGTCGCGGGACGCGAGCGACCGTGGCGCCACGCGCTGGTGGGCCTGCGCAGCCGCCTGGTCATGGTGAAATCGCTCGCCGATCCGGGTGACGTTATGCCGGCTCCGTTCCTGCCGCTACGTCCCGGCATGCGCCTCGGCCTGATCCCCTACGGCTGGAGCGATGGATTTCCGCGGCGCATGCCGGCCGCCGCCACGGCTCTCGTGCGCGGCCGCCGCGTTCGCCTGTTGGGACCCACCCATTCCGAGTTGATCCGCGTCGATCTCACCGACGCTCCCGACGCCCAGCTCGGCGATGAGGTGGTTCTCCTCGGCCGCTCGGGCGGTGAGGAGATCACCTTGCCGGATCTCAGCCGGCAATGGGGCACCGATGTCTCCGCTCTGTATCCCATGGTCGGAAAATCAATCCGTCGGGAATACGTCCAATCGGGAAATCGCTGAGAAGGTCAGCTGTACGTTCCACCCGGCGATTGATTCTGGAACGTCTGATCTTGGAACGCCTGATCTTGGAGCGACAGATCCTGATGGGGCTGGTTCTGGAATTCCCGGCCTGGGAGACACTGTCCATGCGGCGCCAATGCCTCCTGGATGCGGCGCATGCGGGCCTCCGTCGGCGGGTAGCCGCTGGCGGCCACGACGTCCTGGATGGCCTGCCAGATCGTCTCGCGCTGCTGCGGGTCGTCGGGCAGGAGGAGAGGCAGCGCATCGATGGCGCGCTCCTCGTCGAGGCGCAGGAGCATATGCTGGTCGCGGACCAGAACCTTGATCTCCGCGCCGGACTGCTGATTGGTCGCGTCGACGCGGCGCACCGCCTGCAGGACGGAGTAGCCGCGCTCGTCGGTGGTACCCTGGTCCATCCGCAGATACACGATCGCCCGGATGAGGGCGGCCGCCACGCCGCCCACCTCGAATTGCTCGTCGAGGGAGGCGCGCCGCTCGGCGATGATCGTGTCGCGCGTCAGGTCGCGCGTGGCCGCTTTCGGCCGGCCGTGCGTGTCGATGCCGGCCATCGCCTGTAGAAGGGGAGAGCCGTAGATCGCGAGGAACATCGCCTCGGTCGTTGCATCGCGCACGGTCTGGTAATTCTGCCAGCAGCTTGCGATCCAGGTGGACGTGACTTTTTCCCAGGCGCGCAGCGGATTGTCGTCGGCGACCGGCCGACGGTCGGCGCGGACGGCGGTCGCCAGCGACTGGATCGGCGTGGCAACGGGGTTGCGGTCCGAGAGGGCCGCGAAGCGCAGGCGGTTGGGATGCGCTTCGCGCACCCGCGCCGCCGATTGTTCGGTGGTCGCGGCCTGCACGACCGGCTGCAGGAACGTGCGATAGAGGGCCTTGTTGACCTCGGAGACCCGCGCGGCCGTGGCGAAGCGGCGCTCGTCCTCGGCGCTGTTGGTCCCCAGCGCGCGAATGTCGTCGAGCTTGCGGGTTTCCAGGCGGAACAGGTACTTGCCGTGAAGCAGGCCGGGGTTCACCGTCCCATCGTCGATGTCGGTGATGACAGCTTCATAGAGCCCCGGCGGCAGAAGATCGATCATCTCCATGCAGGAGGCCAGCTCGGCATGCTCGCGGGTCGCGACCTTGCCCGAGACGAAGATGCCGAGATGGCCGATCGTCTTGTGCAGCGTGTAGACGATAGTCTGTCCGTTCTCGACGATGTCGTCGTCCTGCTCGTAGAAGTCCAGGATCCAATCCAGCGCCTGCTGCGGCGGGGTGATGTTGTCGCCCCACGAGCAGAGCACGACGATGGGGGAGCGTACGTTGCGCAGGTCCACGCGGATGCCGGTCGACGTGCGGATCTCGCCGGCGGTCAGCTTGTTGCCCACGAAGAGATTGTCGGCGATCCACTGCATCTCGCCGGCGTTGAGCAGCACCGGGTTGCCCCACCAGGTCTCGAAGTCGAGGAAGCGCGGCGCCTCGGTATCAACCTTGGAATAGAGGTTGTAGCCCTTCTGCCAGTAGGTATTGGCGGGATTGAGCGATTCGAAGTTGGCGATCAGGTTCGCGCCATCGAAGACGCCCTTGCCGAGATCGCCCGAGAGTGCGGTGACCCACGTTCCGCCCAGGCTGCCGCCCAGGTAGCGCAGCGGATTGTGGCCATGCACGCCCGCCCAATAGGAGAGTGGCGCGCCGGCCAGCACGATCGGGCCAAAGATTTCGGGCCGGATCGCCGCCGTCATCATGATTTGCCATCCTGCCTGGCAGTTCGCGACGATGACCGGTTTGCCGTCGGCATCGGGATGCAGGCCGGCCACTGTCTCGACGAACGCCGCTTCCGCCATGCAGACATCCTCGATGGTCTGTCCCGGCACCGGCTCCGGCAGGAAGCTCACGAAGTAGCATTCGTGGCCCGCCGCCAGCGCGACGCCGATTTCGCTTTCCTGGTGCATGCCGCCGATGCCGGGCCCGTGCCCGGCGCGCGGATCGACCACGATGAAGGGCGCCTTCTCGGGAAAGATCGCCGTTCCCGCAGGAGGTACGATGCGCACCAGCATGTAGTTGACCGGCCGCGGCAGCAGCCGGCCGTCGCGCACCAGTTCGAACTCGAAGCCCAGGACGCTGGGCGCGATCTTGTTCGCCTGCTCGAAGAAGATGTTGCCGCGCTGGCGCAACGCATCGAGCATCAGGATGGAGCGCTGCCACGCGTCGATCCAGTAATCGCCGATGAAGCCGAAATTGGGAGTGGCCGACATGATGCGCCTCCTGAAGCAATGGCCTGGACCATCACATCGGCCTGCTACAGCGATATGAACCGCCGGACGGAAGATGAACCAAGGCACTCAGTGTCCGGCGCCCGACTTGCCGCGCGCACCGAACGTCTTACTGTCCGTACATGATCTCCCGCAGGACCCTTCTTTCCGGCCTTGCCGCGACGGCGGCAGCCGGATGCACGCCCAGCCAGCCCGTTTCCACGTCGATGCCCTATCCGATCGCGCCGCCGCCGCCCGACCGGGCGACGCTGGGACTCGATGCGGTGATCGATCTCAGCCGCAGCGTCGCGGTCACGGATTTCCGCGCGGTGCGCCGCAGCGGCATGCTCGGCGTCATCCACAAGGCGACCGAAGGCGGCGACTATCTCGACACGGCCTATGCCGGCCGGCGGCCGCAGGCCGAGGCGGCGGGCCTGCTGTGGGGCGCCTATCATTTCGGCACCGGCCAGACCTCGGGCGCGCGGCAGGCCGCCTACTTCCTCTCCGTCGCGCGGCCGGGCCCGCGCACCCTGCTCGCGCTCGATCTCGAAGCCAACGAGAACAACCCCAGCAACTCGATGCGGCTCGACCAGGCCGAGGAGTTCGTGCAGGCCGTGGTCACGGCAACCGGCCGGCTGCCGGTCGTCTACGTTCATCCGACCTGGGCCAACGGCGATCCGCTGCCGAACTCCGGCCTGAGCCTGGGCGCGCGCATCACACCGGACTCGATCGTCGCGCGCTGCGGACTGTGGATCGCGGACTATCACGACTCGCCGGAAGTGCCGCTGGGCTGGGAGCAGATCGGCTGGCGCCTCTGGCAATATGCCGGCGACGAGAGTGCGAGCAAGCCGGCCTACGGCCAGACCAATATCGTGAACGGCGTCAGCCACTGCGACCGCAACCTGTTCAACGGCGACGCGAGCGAGCTGCAGAGGTTCTGGGGTGCGTGATCGCTCCTCGATGTGAAGCCGATCTTGACGCTGTGACCTAGCACGCGTTTTGCGTCATCCTTCCCGACGGCGCGGGTCGCCCGGAGGGTTTGGTATGCTGGCAAACGTACGGCGCACGGTCCTCGGTCATCTGGTCGGCGGAGCGGCAGCGGCGCTGCTGGCCGCGCTGCCCGTCACGGCGATGGCGCAGAAGCCGCCCTCGACCCTGAAAGTCGTGATGCATTCCGACCTCAAGGTGATCGATCCCATCTGGGTGTCGGCGCAGATCGGCCGCACTCATGCCTATCTGGTTTACGACACGCTGTTCTCGCTCGATGCCGACCTGAAGCCGCAGCCGCAGATGGTCGACAGCTACACGGTGAGCCCCGACGGGCTGGTCTATACATTCAAGCTACGCGACGGCCTCGCGTGGCACGACGGTGCGCCGGTGAAGGCCGAGGACTGCATCCAGTCGATCAAGCGCTGGGCCGAGCGCGACGGCGTCGGCCAGCGCCTGATGCAACACACGCAGTCGTTCGACGTCGTCGACGACAAGACGTTCAAGCTCACCCTCAAGAACCCCTACGGCTTCGTCATCGCTTCGCTGGCCAAGCCCGGCAGCACCGTGCCCTTCATGATGCCCAAGCGCGTCTCCGACACGCCCGGCACACAGCAGATCAAAGATGCGACCGGTTCGGGGCCGTGGATCTTCAAGGCCGACGAGTGGAAGCCCGGCGAAAAGGTGGTCTACGTCAAAAACCCCAACTACAAGCCGCGGCCTGAGCCGGCCTCGGGCCTGGCCGGCGGCAAGGTCGCCAAGTTCGACCGCATCGAATGGCTGGCGATGCCCGATATCCAGACGGCGGCCAACGCGCTGATGACCGGCGAGATCGACGCCATCGAGGCGCTGCCCCTCGACCTCGCGCCCATGGTCGAGAAGAACAAGTCGATCGCCTTCATGCGCGGCAAGTATCCCGGCCAGTACACGCTCCGCCTGAACTGGCTCCACCCGCCACTCAACAATCCGAAGATCCGCGAGGCGATCGGCTATGCGATCGACCAGCGCCCCTATCTCGAGGCCCAAATCGGCAACGAGAAGTTCTTCCAGCTCTGCAAGGCTTACTTCATCTGCAGCACGCCGCTGGCCAGCACCACGGCGATGGACGGCCGCCTCGAAGGCAACGTCGCCAAGGCACGCGAACTGCTGAAGGAGGCGGGCTACGACGGCACGCCGCTGGTGGTGATGCACACGACCGACCTGCCGGCGCTCGTGAACCTGGCGCCGGTGGCGAAGGCACAGCTCGAGCGCGCCGGCTTCAAGGTCGACATGCAGTCGATGGACTGGCAGACGACCGTGGCCCGCACCAACAAGCGCGACGCGCCGGACAAGGGCGGCTGGAGCGTCTTCCTGACGAGTTGGGGTGCGCTGGATTCCTCCGACCCGATCGTGTCGCAGAACCTAAACGCCTCCTGCGAGAAGGCGACACCCGGCTGGCCATGCGACAAGCGGATCGAGGAGCTGCGCGACCAGTTCGCCCTCGAAAGCGACGCCGCGAAGAAGAAGGCGATCGCCGACGAGATCCAGACTCGCGCCGTCACGCTCGGCACGCACTATCCGCTGGGCGAGTGGTACGGCCAGTTCGCCTACCGCACGAGCACCAAGGACTGGCTGCCGCCGATGACGGCCATGCTGTTCTGGAACGCCGAGAAGACCCAGTAGCCGGGGATCAGGACAGGAAGGGGTCGGCCGGGGTCGGCAGGCCCATGTTCTCTCGCAAGGTCGTGCCCCGATACTGCGGCGGACGGAGGCCGCGGCGCTGGAGCTCCGGCACGACCAGCTCGACGAAGTCGCGCAGGCTGCGCGGCTGGACGGGCATCGACAGCATGAATCCGTCGCACGCCTTGCTCGCGTACCAATCCTCCATCATGTCGGCGACCTCGACCGGATCGCCCTTGACCATGTTGCCGCCCATCGACGGCAGGACGCGCTCGTAGGTGCCGCGCACGCTCAGGCCCTCGCGCGCTGCCATCTCCAGTACGGAGCGTCCGATCGCGGTGCCGCCGACACTCTCGCCGGGGCCCGCCGGCATCGGCCCGTCGAGCGGTGCGTCGGTCAGGTCGAAGCCCACCAGCTTCGACAGGTAGCTGACGGCCAGCGACGGGGCGATCAGACCCTGAAGTTCGTCATAGAGGGCGTCGGCCTCGGCTCGGGTGCGGCCGACGAACACGCTGAGCGCGGGCAGGATCTTCAGCGCATCCGGTGGACGGCCGTACTTCGGCATCCGCCCCTTGATGTCGGCATATTCCTTCTGGGCCTGCGCCTTGCTGCTGGCGGTGCCGAACAGGCCCTCGCCGCCATAGGCCGCCAGCTCCTTGCCGGCCTCCGACTGGCCGGCCATGAAGACCACCGGCTGGCCCTGCGGCGTGCGGGCGACATTGAGCGGTCCCTTGACCGCGAAATGCGTGCCGCGGTGGTTGGTCAGGCGCACCCGCGCCGGGTCCAGATACTGTCCCGTCGCCTTGTCCTGCGGGAACGCATCGGTCGCCCAGGAATCCCAGAGGGCGCGCACGACATCGAGGCTTTCTTGCGCCCGCTCGTAGCGCTCGACGCGACCCATATGCTCGTCGCGGCCAAAATTCTTCGCATCCTCGACATACTGGGTCGTGACGAGGTTCCAGCCGGCCCGGCCGGCGCTGAGATGATCCAGCGAGGCGAACTTGCGGGCGATGCTGAACGGCTCTTCGTAGGTGGTGGTCGCGGTGGCGACCAGGCCGAGTCTCGTCGTGTGCTGCGCCAGGGCGGCGAACAACGTCACCGGCTCGAACACCGCCGGACGATCCGATGGGCTGTTGGCGGCGAACAGGGCCGGCTTGTCCATCTGCCGCACGCCATTGCCGTCGGCCAGGAACATCATGTCGAGCTGGCCGCGTTCGGCGATTCGCGCCATCTCGACCATGCACTGGAGTTGCATCGTGGTGGTCGGGAAGGAATCGCGATGACGCCAGCCGCCAAGATGGCCGCCCAGCGCGCCGCCGGTGAAACCAAGAACCATCATGCGATGCCGTGCTCCGCTTTTTCCGCCGGCTTGCCCTGCCACTGGCTCGGAGCCTCCGGCAGGCCGAGGTGGCCGCGCAGGGTGGTGGTCTCATACTCCTTGCGGAAGATGCCGCGGCGCTGCAGCTCGGGCACGACCAGGTCCACGAAGTCGCTGAGGCCGCTTGGCTGGACCGGCGCCATGATGGTGAAGCCGTCGCCGGCCTTGCTCCGCCACCAATCCTCCATCTCGTCGGCGACCTGCGTCGGGCTCCCCTTGAACACCGGGCCGCCCAGCGCCGGCAGCGTGCGCTGGTAGGTCTCCCGGAGGGTGAGGTTGTCGCGTCGCGCCATATCGATGATGTAGCGGCGCAGGCTGCTGCCGCCCAGCGTCTCCTCGGCGAGGTCGTCGAACGGCAGCGGGCCGTCGAGCGGCAGGGTCTCGAGATCGTGCACCAGCATCTTGGAGAGATAGTGCACGCCCAGCGCCGGCGAGATCAACGACTGCAGTTCCAGGTAGAGGTCCTCCGCCTCGGCAGCGGTGCGGCCGGTGAAGACGCTGACGCCCGGCAGGATCTTCAGCGTGTCGGGCAAGCGGCCGTAGCGCGACATGCGGCCCTTGATGTCGGCATAAGCGTCGATGCAGTCCTGCTTGGTGGTGCCGGCGCCGAACAGCGCGTCGGCGTAGCGCGCCGCCAGCTCCATGCCGGGCGCGGACTGGCCCGCCATAAACACGATGGGCCGGCCCTGCGGCGTGCGCGAGATGTTCAACGGTCCCTTCACCGTGAAATACGGGCCGCTATGGTCGATGGGCCGCACCCGCGTCGGGTCGAGATACTGGCCGCTCGCCTTTTCCTGCGGGAAGGCGTCGTCGGCCCAGCTGTCCCACAGGGCCGCGACGACTTCGTAGAATTCCTGCGCCCGCGCGTAGCGATCCTCGCGGCCCATATGCTCGCTGCGGCCGAAGTTCAGCGCATCGCCGGCATTGGAGGCGGTGACCAGGTTCCAGCCGGCGCGGCCCTTGCTGATATGGTCCATCGAGGCGAAGCGTCGCGCGACCATCCACGGCTCGTCGTAGGTGCTGGTCGCGGTAGCGACGACCCCGACATGCTTGGTGACCATCGACACGGCCGAGAGCAAGGTCGTCGGCTCGAAGAAGGACGGTCGCGCCGAGGGGTGATTGGCGGCGAACAGCGCCGGGCGGTCCATGTCGCGCACGCCGTTGCCGTCGGCCAGGAACACGCAGTCGAACTTCCCGCGCTCGGCGATCTGCGACATCTCGATGAAGGCTTCGAGATTCATCACCGGCCTCTCGAAGGCATCCTTGTGGCGCCAGCCACCGAGATGGCCGCCGACGAGATTGGGAATGCAGGCGAGATGCATCATGGCATCGGCTCCTCGTTCGGGCATCGTCGGCCGGCGCTATTGTGGCACGGCCGCCGGTCTCTCTGGATGCCGTCGCAAGAACCGGGCCTAGAGGGCGCGCCTACGGTTTCGCCGCTACCGGCCAGTAGTGGCCGTCGGGTGTCGAGCGCTTGCCGAAGATCGCCTCGCCGACGCGCACGACGTCGGCGCCCTGGACGATCGCCTCTTCGAAATCGTTCGACATGCCCATCGACAGTTCGCGGATCGCCGGATCGTGCCGCAGGGCCGTGTCGCGCAGCTCGCGCAGGCGTTCGAAGCAGGGACGCACCTTGTCGAGGTCGGTGCTGAACACCGCGAGCGTCATCAGCCCGCGCGGCTTCAACCGCGGAAAGCGCTGGAGTTCGTCGAGATAGGGGAGCAGCTCGTCGGGCTGCAGGCCGTATTTGCTCTCTTCGGCTGACGTGTTCACCTGGACATAGACGTCGAGCGAGCGATCCTCCCTGTCGAGGCGGGCATTGAGCGCCTCGGCCAGCCGCACGCTGTCGAGCGCGTGGAATTCGCGCGCGAAGCGGGTCAGGTATTTGACCTTGTTGGTCTGCAGATGGCCCACGATGCACCAGTCGATGGCGAGATCCGAAAGCTCAGTGTGCTTGGCCACCGCTTCCTGGATCTTGTTCTCGCCGAAGTCGCGAATGCCGGTCGCGTAGGCGAAGCGCAGGACATGCGCCGGCACCGTCTTGGTGATCGGCAGCAGTCGCACCGACTCGCGCGGCCGTCCGGCCTGCGCGCAGGCTCGTACGATCCTCTCCTCCACGGAGGCGAGGTTGCGGCTGAACAAGGTGAAGGGATCGGGACCGAAGCGCTTGATGTCTTCGGGTGTCAGACTTGAGGGTTCGAAAGATGCGTTCATGGGTATCCAACCGGAGTGTCCGGCTGAAATACCCTAGTCGAGTTTGCGCGTCGCTATGAACACGCCGATGGCGACGGCGATCGACACGGTCGACACGACGATGACCAACGGCCACAGGAGACTGCCGAGAAAATCCAACATGGGGCGTGAACGAGCGCCAGCGCGGCGCGTTCCCGATTTCGTGGCTTTGCGCTGCGGATCATTGGAGGCCGGCCGGCGTTATAGGCGCCATGTCGCCCCTTTTTCAGCCCGGACGCACCGTGTGGAAAGTCGAGCACGCCCCCCGGGCGGCCGTTCTGATCGATGGCGCAGCGTTTTTCGCGGCCGTTCGACAGGCCTTCCTGCAGGCCCGCCGCACCATCTTCATCGTCGGCTGGGACATCGACAGCCGGACCGAGCTGGTGGGGGAGCAGCCGCCCGAGGACGGGCTGCCGACCAATTTCGCGGGCTTTCTCACCGAATTGCTGAAGCGGCGGCCGGAGCTGCGAATCCATCTCCTGCTCTGGGATTACTCCCTGGTCTACGCGCACGAGCGTGAGCCCCTGCCGCAGCTTTTCCTCAACTGGCAGATGCCGCCGCAGGTCACCTTCTGCCTCGATTCGACGGTGCCGTTCGGGTCCTCGCAGCACCAGAAGCTGGTGGTGGTGGACGATGCGCTGGCCTTCTCGGGCGGCCTCGACCTGACCATCCGGCGCTGGGACACCAGCGGTCACGATCCCGACAACGCCCGCCGCGTCGATCCCGGCGGCGAGCCCTACCGGCCGTTCCACGACGTCCAGATGATGGTCGATGGCCCGGCGGCGCGCGCACTCGCGCTGCTCGCGCGGGCGCGCTGGTGCCATGCCAACGGCGGCGAGCCGGAGGTCGAGCCGGAAGGCGATCCCTGGCCGCAAACCTGCGAGCCGCATTTCACCGACGTCGAGGTCGCGATCGCACGCACCCAGCCGCGCTACCATCTCGAAGAGGAAGTGCGCGAAGTCGAGGCGCTGTTCGTCGAGAGCATCGCCCGCGCCGAGCGCACGATCTACATCGAGAACCAGTTCATGACCTCGGGCGTGGTGGCGTCGGCACTGGCGCGCCGCCTGCGCGAGCGGCCGGAGCTTGAGGTGCTGATGGTGGCGCCGCGCAGCCATGATTCATTCATCGAACGGCGCACCATGCGCAACGGCCGCATCCGCTTCTGGCGCACCGTGAAGGCGGCCGGCGGCGACCGGGTGCGGCTGCTCTATCCGTCGATCGAGACGCCGGGCGGGAAGGACGGCCCCTCCACCTACACGATGATCCATTCCAAGATCATGGTGATCGACGACTGGTTCGTGAGAGTGGGCTCGGCCAACCTCAACAATCGCTCGATGGGCGCCGATACCGAATGCGACCTCGCCATCGCGGCAACGTCGGAGCGCGAGCGCGCCGCCATCGTGGAGCTGCGCGACCGTCTTCTCGGTGAGCATTGCGGCGTGTCGGCGGAAGAGGTCGCGGCGGCCGTCGCCCGGCAAGGATCGCTCGTGCGGGTCGCGGACTCGCTTTGCGGCAACGGTCACCGTCTTAGTCCGATCGACGATGGTCAGCCCGACCGCACCCTGTTCGCGCGGCTGGCCGAGCGGGTTGCCGATCCGGCCCGGCCGCTGCGGCTGGGGCGTCTGGCCGGCCGGCTGCTGCCGCGCCTGCTGTTCCATGGCAGCCGGACCATCGGTCGCCGGCTCGCCAAGCGCGAGGATCGCCGCGCCGCCCGCGAGAAGAAAGAGGGCGAGACGCCGCGACCGCCGTCAAGGGGGGCCGCGAGCGAGGAGGGGCTGCTGGGCCGCGCGGGCCTCGTCGTGGCCGGCGCTCTCGCGGTGATCGTCGTGCTGACGCTCGCCTGGCAATTCACCGGACTGAAGGAGTTCGCCAATCCCGCCCATATCCGCGAGCTCATGGAGGGAGCGCAGGGCGAACCGTGGGCGCTGGGCGTCGTGGTCGCGCTGTTCGTGGTGGCGGGCGCGGTGGCGTTTCCCGTCACCATCCTGATCCTGGCAACGGCGGCGGTGTTCGGTCCGTGGTGGGGCATGCTCTATGCCACTGCAGGCGTGGCGGCCAGTGCGGGGCTCATGTTCACGGTCGGCGCCCGCTTCGGGCAGGAAGTGCCCAGGCGCCTGCTCGGCAAGCGGTGGGACAGGCTGCGCGACCGTCTCCAGCGGCGCGGTCTTGTTGCCGTGGTCGCGCTGCGCGTGGTGCCGGTGGCGCCGTTCTCTCTGATCAACCTCGCCGCCGGCGCCGGCTCGATCCGCCTCGTCGATTTCATGCTCGGGACGCTGATCGGCATGGGCCCGGGCCTGGTCGCCATCGCGCTGATGGGCGACCGGATCGCCAAGGTGCTGGCCGATCCCAGCGCCGGACAGATTGCCGTGCTTTTGCTCTGCGTTGCCGGCTGGATCGGCCTGTCCTTCGGCGCGCAGGCGCTCGTGTCGCGGCTCGGGGAACGGACCACTTGAATTCCGTCCGTCTGATGACCTGGAATATCCACGGTGCCTTCGGCCGCAATCCGCGCTTCGACCTCGATCGCGTGATCGCCCTGGTCAAGAGCCACGCGCCCGACATCGTGGCTTTGCAGGAGATCGACTCGCGGAGCGTTGGGGCACATATGGGCAATCCCTTCGATGTGCTCCAGGCCGCCCTCGGCTCGCACGGGATCGGCGCCAGGACCGTGGTGACGGCGGACGGCGAGTATGGCCAGGCCCTGATCAGTCGCTGGCCGCTCGAGAACACGCAGATCCACGACCTCTCCTATCCCGAGCGCGAGCCGCGGCGCGCCATCTGCACCGATGTCGCCACGCCCTTCGGGCCGTTGCGCGTGATCGCCACGCATCTTGGCCTCACGTTGCGCGAACGGCGCAGCCAGGCGATCGCGCTCCTGAACATGCTGGGCCGGCTCGACCGTCCGACCGTCGCGCTGGGCGACTTCAACGACTGGCTGTGGGCGGGGTCGGTGCGCCGCAGCCTCGCCCGCGCCCTGCCGGGATTCAGCCGCCATCGCACCTTTCCCGCGTGGCTGCCGCTGTTCGAGCTCGACCGCATCTATCTTTCGCCGGCCTCGGCCCTGATCGGAAGCTGCATAGACTACCGTGCGCGGGAGCTTTCCGATCACCTGCCGGTGATCGCCGACATAGAGGTCTAGAGTGGCGCGCACGGGCACGGTGGCGATGGAAGCGCGGCAGGTCGACAGCCTGCCCGATGGCAAGGGCTGGCAATACGAACCGAAGTGGGACGGATTCCGCTGCCTGGCGCGGCGGCATGGCGACAAGGTCGAGCTGCTCGGCCGCTCGGGCAAGAGCCTGTCGCGCTACTTTCCCGAGATGGTCGCGGCGCTGGGGCGCCTGAAGCACAAACGCTTCGTGCTCGACGGCGAACTGGTCGTGCCCGTGGGATCGAGCCTGTCCTTCGAGGCGCTGCAGATGCGGCTCCATCCGGCGGCCAGCCGCATCAAGCGCCTCGCCGAAGAGACCCCGTCGCTGCTGATCGCCTTCGATCTGCTGGAGGACGAGACGGGGCGCGACCTGCACGCCGAACCGCTGGCCGGGCGGCGCACGGTGCTGGAGCGCTTCTTTTCGGCGCTCGGCAAGGTCGAGGAACTGCGGCTGTCGCCCGAGACGACACGCCTTGCCGATGCCCGCAAATGGCTGAGCCGGGCCGGTAGCGGGACGCTGGACGGCGTCGTCGCCAAGCGTCTCGACGAACCCTACAAGGCGGGCGAGCGCGCGATGCTCAAGATCAAGAACCTGCGCAGCGCCGACTGCGTGGTCGGCGGCTTCCGTTATGCGACGGCGCGCAAGGGAGGCCGGAAGGAAATCGGCTCGCTGCTGCTCGGCCTCTACAACGAGACGGGCCTGCTCGATCATGTCGGCTTCACCTCGGCGCTGGGCGGGCTCGACCGCGAGGCCCTGACGGCGAAGCTCGAAAAGTTGAAGGGCAGCGGTTTCACCGGCGATGCGCCGGGCGGCCCCAGCCGCTGGTCGACGGCGCGCACGGCGCAATGGGTGCCGGTGAAGCCGAAGCTGGTGGTCGAGGTCCAGTACGACCACGTCACCGGCCACCGCTTCCGCCATGGCACCGGCTTCCTGCGCTGGCGCCCCGACAAGGCGCCGAGTGACTGCTCGTTCGACCAACTCGTGCAGGAAGCCCGGCCGTCGCGGGTGATGCGTCTTCTCGAGTCGAAGTAGGAATGCGCCGTCGCGCGCCGATCAGACCTTCTTCTTGCGCTTCGCCGCCGCCTTGCGCTTCGGGCCGGTCTTCCTCTTGGCAGTGATCTTCTTCCTGGCAGCCGTCTTCTTCTTCGCCGGCACCTTCTTGCCCTTGGCGCGCGCTTCCGAGAGCCCGATGGCGATGGCCTGTTTGCGGCTCTTCACTGTGCCGCCCTTGCCGCCGGGTCCGCTCTTGAGCGTGCCCTTCTTGCGGCGCTCCATCGCGCTCTCGACCTCTTTGCTGGCGCTGCGGGAATATCTTGCCATGGTTCCTCCGTCTCGATGGGTTCAGTGCCAAACGGTTATGATCGCGTTTTGGCTGCCTGTTCCCGCAAGCGCGAAGGCAAAGGAAAGCCCGCGACCCCCTTGCACATTTTTCGGATGGACGAAGGGTGCGGGCTTTCCGCAGGAGACGCCAGGGACGAAGCGTTCGACCGTCGCCAACGAAACGTGTGGCTCTCCTGCCCTTCATCAATGCGCGCGGGGACCGATCGGTTGCCGCCGACGGCAACGCGAGGCACGCGGGTGCATTCCTCCGGTGCCGGCGATTATGAGAGAGGCCGGTCCCACCCACGGAGGAACGAATGACACGGCACGAGGACGACCATCGTTTCCGCAACGACCCGCGCGACGATCGCGGGGACCCTCGCCACGCTCAGCCCGGCAGCCGCCCTTATGGTCGTGGGGGCGGTCCTTCCTATGGCCGCGGCGACTACGAGCATGACGACATGTCGCCGGGTGGCGTGGCCGGCGGGGCGCGCGGCTACGGCTACGTCTACGGTCCCGGCCATGGCGGCCACGGCTACGCCGGCCGGGGCAGCGCGGGGCGATCCGGCAGCGAACATGCCGGCATGGGCGGAGGCTACGGTATCGGCGCTTCGGGCCAGGAAGATCACCGCGGCAAGGGGCCGAAGGGCTACAGGCGCTCCGATGACCGGATCCGCGAAGATGTCTGCGACTGCCTCACCGACGATCCGATGCTCGATGCCGGCGAGATCGACGTGCAGGTCAAGGACGGCGCGGTCACCTTGTCCGGCACCGTGTCCGATCGCCTGGCCAAGCGCCACGCCGAGGACATGATCGAGCGCGTGACCGGCGTGCGGGACGTCCAGAACAACATCAGGGTGAAGGAACGCGACGCGGCCGGGCGCTGAACGGGCAAGGGGTCGCTCCGGCAGGCTGGGGTTCCGTTCCCGCTCGTGCCTTTCCCTCAAACCGCGTCAGGGACGCCCGATCTCCGACATGGCGCGCTGCAGAGGTTCGCCGGAGATCCGCAGCCAGCTGTGATGCATCGGATCGCCGAGCTGAAGGATGAGGAAGATCGCGCCGGTCACTGCGAGGGAGGAGAGGAAGAGACTGGCGACCACCGTCAGGTTCGGCGGGGCAAACACGCCGAAGCTGAGGTACACCAGGAACAGCCAGAAGATCAGGACGAAGAGGAACGGGGTCGGCACCGTCGTGCCGGGATTCTCCCATAACAACCAACGCTCGGCATAGATCTGGTTGGTGAGGCTGAGTGCCTGGCCGGCCAGCGCCGTGTGTCGTCGATCGGGAAGGTCGAGTGACATGATGGAGTCGGCCAACCTGTCGAGAAGGTCGGCGCTGACCCGCGCATCGACCCGCGGCGGTGGGTTGGCGGGGAACAATTCCTCGCTCTTGTGTTCCGCATAGGCGCGCAGGCTGTCGCGGGCTCCGCTTGCCTCCGGCCCGTAGGCGCGCAGCAGATGGTCGAGCTGGACGATGTCGGCGCCGAGCTTGGTCACGATGCCGGCGTTGACCGAATAGGCTCCGTTGGCCGCCGACAGCATGAGGGCCAGCACCAGCGAGGTCAGCGACGCCACGATCGCCGCCGCCAGCTTGACCACCGCGCCCGATTCTTTGGTCAGGTGGTGCTCGGGCAGGGCGCGCGCGACAGAGAGCCCGATCAGTCCGCCACCGAACATGGCGATCAACGCGAACACGCAGACGATCAGGTAGGAGCGATCCAGCATCCCACCTGATAGCAGGTCCGCAAGCCCGGCGCCTGTTCCGCTTTGTGTTTCGCGGTCTCGCTTGGCGGGCTCGGTTTATTGCCTCGCCGAACGCGCGGGCCATAGTATCGCCCGCCCGATTGCAGAGGACGAAGAATGGCCACCCTGCTGAACGAAACCGACCTGATCGACCGCATCCTGGCGCATATCGACGGCAAGACGACGGACAAGGGCAGCGTGGTCTGGTGCGAGCCGGTAGAGAACTATCACTCGCCCGAGCGCTTCGCGGCCGAGATCGAGGTGCTGCGGCGCGTGCCGATGGCCTTCTGTCCGTCGGCGGCCTTGCCCGAGCCCGGCTCCTACATCGCGCGCACGACGGTCGGCACGCCGCTCCTGGTGGTGCGCGGCACCGACGGCGTGGTCCGCGGCTTCCGCAACGCCTGTCGTCATCGCGGCATGAAGCTGGAGGAGGGCGAGGGCTGCAAGCGCGCCTTCGCCTGTCCCTATCACGCCTGGACCTATGGTCTCGACGGCTCGCTGCGGCACGTTCCGGGCGAGGACGGCTTCCCCGGTCTCGACAAGGCGACGCACGGGCTGGTGCCCGTGGCTTCGGTGCAGGAGAGGAACGGCATCGTCTTCGTGACGCAGGACGAACCGCTGTCGGACGGACCGCTCGGCGACCTGCCGGACGTGCTGACCGACGACTACGTGCTGTTCAACAAGATCGAGTTCGACGACAAGGCGAACTGGAAGGTGCTGGGCGAGACCTCGATGGAGGGCTACCACATCAAGGCGCTGCACAATCAGTCGTTCTTCCCCTACGGCTACGACAATCTGAACGTCGTCGAACTGCACGGCCGCAATTCGCGCATCGTCTTTCCGTTCCGCCGCATCGAGAAGCTGCGCAATGTGCCGCGGGAGGAGTGGAGCACGCAGGGACGCATCACCGACGTGCATCAGCTCTTCCCCAACACCCATGTCAGCGTGCTGTCGAGCCACGCCATCCTGATCATCCTCGAGCCGGTGTCACCGTCGGAGACGCATTGGGTCGTCTACCAGCTTGCGCCCCGTATCAAGAACGGCAAGCCGCTCGACATCGAGCAGGCGCGCAAGGACGCCAACTTCGTTCAGGAAAGCGGCATCCTCGAAGACCGCCACGCCGCCCGCGAGATCCAGGCCGGGCTGGCGTCGGGCGCCAACACCCATTTCACCTTCGGTCACTACGAACAGGCGATCGGCCACTTCCACCGGCACCTTGCGGAACATGTGGAGATGCTGAAGGCAGGACGGCGCTAGCGCGCGCATGCTGGCGGCCGTCGATGGAATCGCGTAGGGCCTGCGCGCACATCCACCCCTTCACTCGAGGTTCGCATGATCCACACGCTCGTCGTCTCCCAGTTCAGCAAGATGCTGGGCAATCTGCTGGTCATCCTGAACGAGGCCGAGAAATATGCCGGCGAAAAGAAGTTCGATGTCGCCGTCCTGCTGCAGGCGCGCCTGGCGCCCGATCAGTTCAACCTGATCAAGCAGATCCAGACGGCCTGTGACACCGCCAAGCTCGGCGCCGCGCGTCTGGCCGGCACCGAGAAGGATGCCCCCGTCAACGCCGATACCGAAACCACGCTGGGCGAGATCAAAGCGCGCATCGAAGGCACCGTTGCCTATCTGCAGGGCTTCACGGCGCAATCTTTCGCCGGGGCGGCCGAGCGGCGCATCACCCAGCCGCGCTGGAACGGCAAGTCGCTCTCGGGCGAGGAATTCCTCGTCCAGCACGTCATTCCGAATTTCTACTTTCACGTCACGACGACCTACGCGATCCTGCGCCACAACGGCGTTCCGGTCGGCAAGCGAAACTATTTGGGCGACATGCCCTATCGCGAACCGGCCTGACGAACCGGGGACAATGAACGGAGCAACCGTTCCGAACGCGATGACGTAGGCGGCAATGGCGGCACCGGTTTTTCAAGGGAAGAGACATGACAAAGCGGGTTGAAGGAAAGATTGCCGTCGTCGTCGGCGCGGGGCAGACACCGGGCGAGACGATCGGCAACGGCACGGCCATTGCCGGTCTGCTCGCGCGTGAGGGCGCGTCGGTCCTGTGCGTCGACCGGAGCGGCGAGCGCGCAGAGAAGACGGCCAAGGATATCTCTTCCACCGGGGCCGCCGTTTCGTCGATGGAGGCCGACATCACGGTGGCCGACGATTGCGCGCGCATCGTCAAGCTCGCCATGACGCGCTACGGCCGCATCGACATCCTGATCAACAATGTCGGCATCGGCGGCGGCGGAGACGCGCAGGCCCACCGCATCGAGGAGCGCGTGCTCGACCGCATCCTCGACGTGAATCTGAAGGGCATGTGGCACACGATCAAGGCGGCGATCCCGGTGATGCGGGCGCAGAAGTCCGGCTCGATCGTCAACATCTCCTCGCTGGCCGCCACCAGCGGTGCGACTCAGATGGCCTACGAGATTTCGAAGGCGGCGGTGAACCGGCTCACGACGCATGTGGCCCAGTCCAATGCACGCCACGGCATCCGCGCCAACGCCATCATGATGGGCTTCATGGACACGCCGATGGCCATCACCGGCATCGCCCAGGCAACCGGCCGCCCGACCGAGGAAGTCCGCGCCGAGCGCAACGCCATGGTGCCGCTGCGCGGCAAGATGGGCACCGGCCACGACACCGCCTACGCCGCGCTGTTCCTCGCCTCCGACGAGGCGCAGTTCATCACCGGCGAGATCCTGCGCGTCGACGGCGGCATGGGGCTGGGGCTGGCCTAGCGCGCGCCCGCGGAACGCGCCCCGCGACAGCGCGGCGACGGAAGTTCAGCGACTGCCCCCGTTCGGGACTGCGGTTTCACGGCGGCAGTGCGGTGCGTCGCGGGGCCGTTCGCGCCCCTTACCGCTGGTCGTTGCGGGAGGTCGCGCCATCGGCTGTCGCGCGCCGACCAAGACGCACAGGGAGAATCGGTCCCGCCGCACGCGTCCCTGGGATCCGGACACTGGAGACGTCGGGCTTCGCAAGCTTCCGGACCCGCCACCACGGGTCAAGGCGCTTCCGATCTTCCTCGTACTGGCACTTTGAAATCTGGATGAAGAACGCCAAGCGATGACCGGTGGGCCACCGGTTTCCCCGCTCCGGCAAGAGAAGGTGGTCCCGACCGGGTTCTCCAGGGGCGTGGTCCCGGGCGTTACCGCGCCTCGGAAATTCGGATGAAGAGTCTGAGAAACGCCATTCGAGGTACACGGTGATGTGCTTTCCGCTTGCTCTTCGAAACTCTACTCACGTCACGGCTCGAGGCGGCACCTCGCAGCACCTGTCGACGTGATCCTATTCATTCGCAATCGCTCCTGCGCGTTGAGAAAGCACCAGCTTGGAGACGATATTGCAGATGGACCGCGCACGAAGGGCATGCGCGCTGCTTGTGAGTTGAAGAGTCGATGAGCAGTCGCGCTGCCGCTTTGGTGTCGCGAAGCGCCAAAGAAACCAAAATGGTTGTGTTCCGGGTCCGGCTTTGCAGCCCCCTCGTTTAGAGTACGGGCCGTCAGCTGCATCCTCCCACGATGCCCTGACAGCGCCGGAGCCTCGTTCATCCCACTGAACGCATGGGGCTCGACCGGTGGCGATGGTCGGAACCCCACCTTGCCGACCATCGCCTTTGGCGTGGGAGTCCGTCGCGAGCCGAGAGCCGAGAGCTATACTGCCGACAGGCTTGGATTGTTGACGAGTTTGGAGACGAGGCCTCGCAGTGCTCGCAGGTCGATCGGCTTTCTGAAGAATCCCACCACACCGAGACGGTCGAGATCTGCGGGAGTCGGGAAATCGATTCGGCCCGAGATGAGGATCACGGCTGCATGCGGCGACAGCCGGGCGACGCGGGTCGCGATGGTCATTCCGTCGATATCCGGCAGATGGTAGTCGACGATGACGACCTTGGGATCGAGCCGTGCGAGATTGTGGAGGGAGTCCGATCCGCCCGCGAGCCTGCTCACGGTGAACCCTTTTCGTGCAAGGTGCGTCTCGATCTCGTGCGCCTGAAGGACATCGTCTTCGATCAGGAGGATGTCTCTGCCGCCCGGTTTTCCCGCAGGATCCAGGGTCGGTCTGGATCTCATCCGGGCAAACTGCGCTCTTCCAGAGACATGGGCGTGCCCGCGTCGATGCACGAGTTCGCGTAGGAGCGTATGAACGTCTGAACGGCCTCTCTTCCCTTTTCCGTGAGATGAGCAGCCACGCGGCGCTTGTCCGCCTGGTCTGGAATCCGCGAGATCATGCCGTTGCGCTCCAGTTCCTGGATGCGCCGCAGGGCCGATGTCAAAGGGACTCCAGCCGAGCCCCCCAGCGCGGTGAGAGAGATGCGCTCGCCCTGCCGTTCGCTGACGTAGAGATCCAGCAGGATTTCCCAGCTCGCCTCGACCGTGATCCCCGGCGGTAGATTTTCGCTAGACACGCGCCGCAGCCTTCTCAGGTGATTCAGCACGACGCCCGACATGGCTCCGACGTCGATGGGCTTCGACTGGGCGCGGCCCTCGGCCGTTCCGTCGGATGGCGTCGTGTGGCGCGAGGGCTTCGCCACCCACGAGGACGGCGCCTGCCGCTCCAGCTGAACCTCCCTGACGATCTGTATCAATCGTCGAAGGTCAATCGGCTTCGTCAGCAGATCGCGGGCGCGGAGCCGGATTGCCTCGACCGCGTGATCGAGTTCGGCGCTTCCGCTGATGAATACGATCTCCGGCGGCCTTGGCACGCCTATCAGTCTCAGGCGGTGAGCCAGCTCCAGGCCGTCCAGTTCAGGCATTCTGATGTCGGTAATCATAACGAAGGGTATCGTGCCCCTCAGCAGGGTCTCGAGGGCCTCCCAGCCGGTGCGGGCACCGACACAGACGAGGCCGGCCCTCTTGAGGCCGGCGGTCAGACCGTCGAGACCCGCCGGGTCGTCATCGACGACGAGAACGTCGAGCCTGTCGCCCGGTTGGGGGGTCACGAGTTCCATTCTTCCGCCGCCCGCACGATATCGGTCCGCCCGAGGCTGCGTGCTTCCGGCGAGCCGAGGCACGCTTCGATGGCGTCCCGCAGCTGCCGGAGATCGATGGGTTTGCGCTGAAACTGGGTCACGCCCAGCGATCTCGCCCGGTGTTCGTCTTCGGGCGTGCCATGGCCGGTGAGAACGACTGCGGGAATGGTCCTGTCCGGCCGCCACGCATTTTCGGCCGTCCAGCGAAGAATGTCATACCCATTCACTCCGGGCATACGCAGATCCGTCACGATTACGGAAATGTAACGATTTGAGCGTAACGCTTCGAGTGCCCTGTCGCCACTGGTACAAGCAAGGATTGTGTAGAATCGCTCTAGATATAACGAAAGAATCTCCAATGTAGGACGATCGTCCTCAACCAGCAGAATTTGCGTGTCAGAGTGCCGAGAGCCGCGCCCGCGCCCGATCATGAAGATTCCCCGTCTCGCCGAGCCCCATGCAATATCCGGGCTAGCTCGAGTGCATCTTATAGCCAAACTGGAGCCAATAACTTTCGTGGAGAATATTAAATTATGAGACAGAGCCTATGCGAGCCTTCCCACCACTAGGTGGTGGCGGTGCCGGGCTTAAAGTGCTTTAACCGCGGAGTCCATAAGCAGGTGCTCATCGCCGGTTCGATGTTTGGTGCGCTCTCTGCTCCGGCCGTTACCCGGCTGAAACGCTTGCCTCCATTGTCATTGCGAACGGCCGGCGCCGAGACTTTGCGACCCTCTTCATGAGACCCTCCCCGTCACCTTGGCCTTGCAGTTGGGTTACCCGCAGAGGGTCATTGACCATATGAAATCTGAGGTTAAGCCTCTGTCGCCGCACAGGGTGGCTGCGGGAACCATGCTCGCCGTGCTCGCCATATGGTTGCTGACGGGCGTGTTCCTGTGGCAACAGTACAAACTTAGCGTGGATAATGCAGAAAGATCTACCCGGGATCTTTCCGACGTCATGGCCGAACTGGCCGAGCAAAGTCTTACGGTCAATCAACTCGTCATCCAGTCCATGCTCGACTGGATCGCCGAAGAGGAGGTCAAGACCGAAGAGGACTACCAAAGAGTCGCCTCGAGCCGCAGCTTCTATGATCGGCTGATCGGGCGCATCGCGAAGTTGCCGACCATCGATGTCGCAACGTTCATCGCGACAGATGGTACGTTGCTCAACTACTCAAGACGTTTTCCTCCACCGCCGATCAAGCTCGCCGATCGCGACTACTTCATCGAACAGATGCGCGAGAGCGGTCCTCCCTACTCGCTGGGCAAAGCGGTTGAAAACAGGGGAACCGGGCAGTGGACGTTCTATCTGGCGAAGGAAGTCCGTCTGACGACGGGCACCAAGGTGGGTGTCGCGATCACCGGCGCCGGGGCATCTTACTTTGGCGCTCAGCTTCGCCGTATGCTTCATCGGCACCAGGGTGACGACTCCGCACACGGCGGTGCCGCTTTTCTCGTACGAGATGACGGCGTGCTGCTCGCCGCCACATCCGACGACGCGCCCCTGGGCACGCGCGCATTTCCACGGCGGGAGACAAAAGGCCATGGCCAGCGGACGCAGGCCGCGGCTGCCGCGCTGGGCCTGCCGTCCGACAGTTTGATTGCATCGTCGCCCCTCACGACCTTTCCCGCCTACGTCGTTGCGGTCACCAACCCCGCGCCCTTGCTGCTCGAGTGGAGGCGGACGGCATGGGCCATGGTTTCCGCGGGGGCCGTGCTTTCCCTGTTGTCGATCGGAATTGGATGGCGGAGCTACCATCTCCTCCAGGTCCGTGATCGTGTCCTGCGGCAGGAGGGCGAGCGGCGGATTCTCTCTTCGATTTTCGGATCGCCGCTGGCGCTCGCGGCGCTGGTGAAGGATGACGGCCAAATCATCTACCGCAACAGCGCGTTTTCGGAGATGTTGAGTCCGATCATCCGTGACGGCCGGTTGGTGTCCGGACCGGAGGTCGAAGGCAGCGGCGCCCTGGCGGCTTTTCTGGAGGGCGGCAAGCCTCGTGCCGATTTCACCTTGCGCGTCCAGGGCCAGGACTGCTCGCCGGCCTACCTCCGGATTTCCGGCGCGCGGGTAGCCCTGGAACAGGGCGACCTGGGGACGGCGCTCCTGGGATACGACGACACGCAGAGAATGAAATCCGAGGCGCACATCATCCAGTCTTCCAAGCTGATCACTCTGGGTGAAATGGCCACGGGCATGGCGCACGAGCTCAACCAGCCGCTCAACGTGATCAAGATGGCGGCGCAGGCGGCGCTTTTCGAGATCGAAGACGACGAGGAACTCGATGCCGGCGTGAACCGGACCGTTGCCGCCTCCATTGAGTCTGCCATGTTCGTCAAGGCGCGCTTGCAGCGCGTCGTGGAGCAGGTGGATCGTGCGGCGACGATAATCGACCATATGCGCATTTTCGGGCGGGTGCCGGCAGGCCGCCCGCCCGTTATCGATGCCGCCGCCACCTGCCGGTCCGCGTTGCAGTTGATCGGCCATCAGTTGCGTGATTCCGAGGTCGAGGTCGTGCTCCGCTTGGGAGATGCGCCCCTGCTCGTGAAATGCCACCCGGTGCTGCTCGAACAGGTCCTGGTCAACCTCCTGCTCAACGCGCGCGATGCAACGGCCAGCGTTTCCGCGGCGGCGCGCGAAATCTGCATCGAAGTCCAAAGCGTCGATCGCGAAGTCATCATCATCGTGAGCGACAATGGACCCGGCATTCCCGCGGCGCTGCGCGACAGGGTGTTCGAGCCATTCTTCACGACCAAGTCGGCAGAGCAGGGAACGGGTCTGGGGCTCTCGATATCCTATGGCATCGTGCGCGACAGCGGCGGCAGGCTGGAGCTTCTCGACAGTGCGCACGGATGTGTCTTCCGAGTCGTCCTCCCGGCCGCGGCCGGGGCGGAAGCTGTGGCCCCGTGAACTTGACCTATCTGCCGGCGCAATCGGTCCTTTTCGTGTCCACCGGCGGGATTTGCCGCGCTCCCATGGCGGTTGGAGTGTTCCTCCGTCTGCTCAAGGATACCCGGTTCAGCCGGTACGTTAAGGTCGACTCTGCCGCAATCAGCGACATCCATGTAGGCGATGCGCCTCATCCGTTGGCGGTCGATGCCGCCTCGAGCCGTGGCTATGACATCGGCAACATTCGCGTCCGCAAGGTCGAATCGCGCGACTTCGAGGGCACGACGCTGCTCGCGATGGACACGCTCGTGCTTGCTTTCCTCAGGAACATGGCGCCGCACGGGCTTGGTGACCGTCCGCGATTGCTGGCGCGCTACACGGCGCTGGGCGGGGACAACATCGTGGATCCCTTCGGCGGCGCGCCGGTGGACTACCACGTGGCGCTGAATCTCATCGAAGCCTCATGCAAGGCGTTGATGTCGGCGCTTCTCTTGAATCGACGCCCCTGATCGCGCGATCACGCAACTCGTTGCGGTCGCACCTGCTGCGTGAGCGCCGCCTGCCGGGCGCGCAGTTCGTCGCTGGGGCGGATGTCCCGGGAGCGGCCGTAGACGGTGACGGCGATCAGCAGCACCACGACCATGAAGCCGAACAGGGTGCGGTAGGCGTCCTCGGAGCGGGCGCCGTCGGGCAGGGGATCGAACGCACCGACGATGACGCCCGACAGGGTCTGCATGCAGGCCACGCCCAGCATCACGCTGGTGTTCATGGTGGCGATGCCGCGGCCGATCAGCCGGTCGGGGAAGATGCCGCGGCCATGCGTCATCACCATGGTGCTGGAGGCGCTCAGGAAGCCGATGCCGACGATCGCGGCCATAGCGACCCAGAGCGGCGCCTTCGCCCAGAGAGCGAGGGTCGCCAGGATGGCGGCGATCAGCAGGGTGCCGGCGATGGCGATGCGCTTGCGCGTGTCGAACACCCGGTCGAGCGGGCTGATGGTCAGCATGCCGATCTGGTAGGCGACTACCGCGACCAGCAACACGTTGCCGGACTCGACGCGCGAGAGCCCGTGGACCTCGCGCAGGAACGGACCGCCCCACAGGCCCTGCACGGTGAAGGTGCAGGCATAGTTGCAGAAATTGAGCGCGATGATGAACTTGAGCTGCGGGTTCTTCAGCACCTCGCCAAGACCCTGCATCATCTCGGCCGCCGTCTCCGGCGTGCGGGCGAGGAAAGGATGGCCGGGTGGCGCGTCGCGCACGATCACCCAGACGCCGAGCGCCGCCAGCGCGGTGAAGGCGACCATCAGGCCGAACACGCCGCGCCAGCCGATCATCTCCGTGCCCCAGGCGAGCGGCGTGGTCGCGAGCAGGTTGCCCAGCAAGCCCACCGACAGAACGATTCCCGCCAGCGTCGCGAAGCGGTCGGGCGGGAACCAGCGCGAGATCACCACCATGCTGCCGATCAGCATGACGCCGAAGCCCGCGCCCATCAGCGCCCGGCCGGCGAGCAGCTGCGGCCAGTCCGCCGCCAGGGTGAACAGCGCCGCGCCGATCACCGCGACCCCCAGCATGCCGGTCACGGTGCGGCGCGGCCCGTAGCGGTCGAACAGGAAGCCGCAGGGGATCTGCATGGCCGAGAAGCCGAAGAAGAACGCGCCGGTCAGGGCCCCCAGCGCTTCCGGTCCGATGCCGAGGTCGCGCATCAGGTCGAGCCCGATCGTGACGTTGGCCGCGCGGAAGAAGTGGCTGGCGACATAGGCGGTCGCCAGGGTCGCCACGATGATGACGGCCTGCCGCCGGATGGCCCTGCTCATGCCGGGCGACGTCACGAAGCGTTTCCTCTTTCCATTCCCGCTTTCTCATCCGGCCGGGCCGGTGGTGCGTTGGTTCGTTGGTCCAAGTGCTATCGATAGAGAAGGGGCATCGCAATCGCCGCGCGACTCGCCATTCCGCCCGCCGGATGAAGTTGCGGCGACACGGCTGCTTCCGTTGGGGGACCGGTGGCGGCTACACCTGCAGCGACCATGGCCTCCTTCGAACCGCCGCCGCTGCGCATCCTCGAACGACTGGCAATCCAGCCGTGGTTGATCGTCGGGGTGACCTGCGCCGGCGCATTCATCGGGCAGCTCGATGCCAGCATCGTGCAGCTGGCACTTCCGCGGCTGGCGGACGGGTTCGACGTGCCTGTCGACGCGGTGCGCTGGGTCGCCATCGCCTACCTGCTGGCCTTTGCAGCAAGCCTCGCCGTATCGGGCCGGGTCTCGGAAATGATGGGGCGCAAGCTGCCCTATCTCCTGGGGTTCGCCCTCTTCACCGTGGCCTCGCTGCTGTGCGGCTGGGCGGAGACGCTGGACCAGCTCGTGGCGCTGCGGGCGCTGCAGGGCGTGGGCGGCGGGCTCCTGGGCGCCAACAGCATGACGATCCTGGTGACCGCGGTGCCCCAGGACAAGCGTCCGCACGCCATCGGCTGGTTCACCACGGCGCAGGCGGTGGGCGTCAGCACCGGACCGATCGTCGGCGGCTTCCTGCTCGAGTTGCTGGGCTGGCGCTGGATTTTCTGGGCGGCGGTGCCGTTCGGCCTGCTGGCCTTCGTGCTGGGCTGGCTGGTCCTGCCGCGCTCACGGGACGAGGACGTGAAGCGGGACGAGACCTTCGACCTCGCGGGCGCGGTGTTGCTGGTGCCGGCGGTCGGCCTGGGCGTGCTCGCGCTGACACAGGTTTCCGTCTGGCCGCTCGCGTCGCCGTCGATGCTGGCCTGCGCCGCCGGGTCGGTCCTGTTCCTCGCGTTGTTCCTGCACCGCGAGAAGAAAGCGCGCTGGCCGGTGGTCGACATCGAGCTGTTCCGCTCGCGCGACTTCTCGGCGGGCTTCATCGGCGTGGTGATGGGCTACGCGCTGCTCTACGGCATGCTGTTCCTGATGTCCTTCGCCTTCGTGAAGGGGCTCGACAACAGCGCTCATGTGGCCGGGCTGAAGCTCGCCACCATCCCCATCCTGCTGGGGCTGGTCGCGCCGCTCGCCGCGCGGACGGCCGCGCGCTTCACCGCGCGGCGGGTGGGCGTGGCCGGCATGGCACTCTGCCTCGCGGCGATCCTCGCGCTCGTCGCCATCGCCTTCGGGCCGGACAGGCTGGTGGTGCGCCTCGCAGCGCTCGCTTTGTTCGGCGCCGGGCTCGGCCTGTTCCTGGCGCCCAACAGCCACGCCACCATCAATGCCGCGCCCGAGGGCCATGCCTCGTCGGCGGGCGGACTGGTCAATCTCGGCCGGGTACTGGGAAGCTGCCTCGGCGTCTCTGCCGCCTCCTCGATGCTCTCGTGGCGCCTCGGCCAGTCCGGTAGCGCCGACCGGATGGGACTGACCTTCGTCGAGGCGGTGGGCGGCAGCCTGCTGGTGCTGGCAGTCTTCGCCCTCGTGGCGATCGTGGCGTCGCTGGTGTCCCGGCCAGCCGCCTCGGCAGCTTAAGCCGGCCGTTGGCTCTTCAAGGCAGGTCGAGCAGACGAGCCGTGGCCACGGCAACGGGCTCGCGTCGCGCGTTGTGGATGCTCAAGGCGAGGGTCGCGCCGGCCTTTCGATGGCCTTCGACGCTCAGCACATCGTCGCGCTGGAGCATGCGGGTGAAGGTCGCGTCGAGACTTCCGCGCGAGATCCAGGCCGCGCCGAAAATGTCCTCAGCGAAGCGCGACAGGTAGGCGAAGGACATCGTCGCCGCGGGGATCGCGACGCGCACGCCCATCGCCTGAGCCAGCCGGTCGTGCGTGTGGTAGTTCTCGGCCGGAAGGCTGAACAGGCGTGACTTCTCCAGCGACATTTCTATGCGACGGGGCGGAAGCTCGCTCGCGGACGTCGCGACAGGTGAGGGAGAAGGCGTCGCCGCGCGCTGCACCTCTTCGCTGCGGATCGCGCAGCCATGATCATAGACGGCCAGCGCCTCGCCGTCGGCGTCGAAGAACGACGCGCGCATGACGATGAAGTCGCGCCCGCGCCGGCGGTATTTCTCCGTCACCGCGACGTCGGCCCTGATCGGGCGGCCGAGGCGAAAGGGCCTCAGGAATCGCGCCGACGACTTGCCATGCAGGAACGGCGTGCCGACCAGATGGCCATGGCGCTGCCGGAACAGCCCGAAATGGCCGATCTCCCCCGGTGCGCGCAGATAGAAGCCGGACGGCCACCACATGTACGTCGACAGGAACAGCGGATGCACGAGCGCGTCGGTGGGATCACCCACCAGCCAGCCGGTCTCGTCTTCGACGGCATAGGCGAACTTCCGCACCTGCTCGATCGCCGGGCTGAAGAAAGTCGAGCCCAGCTTCAGGGGCACGGGCAGATCGTCGAAGGTCGGGGCGGCAATCTCGGTCATGTGGCCCGCGAACACGTAGTGGTTCGCGCCGTCCGATGCAAAGCGGACAATAAGCTCGCGCTGCCCTTGGTCCTATTTGGGCTTCGGCTTGCACGCCGCCAATTCCTTGCGGCGTTCGGCGTCCTCGAATTCGTGCCGGTTTGAGGGGGTCCGATTGCACCAGTGCACGTGCTGAACCAGGTTCGAACTCCACCGCATCCCTTCGAAGATGCAATCCGACTGCAGCGACTGGGCAAGCTCGACCTGCGATCGTGACCTGGCCGCGTACTCTTTGCAGCTCTTGATCGGAACAGCCCCAAAATCTCCCCGGCATGTCAGCAGGGCCTTGCGACGTTCGTGGTCTTCCCGGCCGCGGTCACGTGGGGATGCAGCTTTGCACCACGCCATATGGTCGGCCGGATCCAAGCTCCAGCGCGAACCCGGAAAGTTGCAGCCGGTTGCCATCTGAACCTGGCTTGTCGCCTTTGCCACGTAATCGGGGCAGCTTTCGATGGCGAGCGGGCCGAAGGAGCCCTGGGCAAGGACCGGCGTGATCGCCGACAGCGAGAGGGACGCGGCGCAAACCGCCAAAACCCTGTAGTTCATGTCATTCTCTCCACCGTCGCGCCGGTAACGCCGCCCGGTCGGCCGCGTTCCGTTGGGCTGAGGGTCCTCGTCACCGCCCCCGGTGTTTGTCGAGCAACCGCCATCTACTTCGTTGCAAAAGGTTATTGAATAAGTCATGCAGCCTGTCGGGCGTGCACGTATGGTTTGTGACGCTCAGAGGCCCGTTCGGCGTCGGCTTCGACAAGGACTTGGAGTTGAGAGATGAGATACGGGGCGCGCGGTTTTGGGCAGCTTTCCCTTGCTCTCGGTCGACGACTTGTCGGATGGCTTCCCGGTCTTCTTCTCCCACTCGCCTTCGCGCTGCCGGTCGTCGCCCAGACCAAGCCCGCCGAAAATGCGCCGCCCGTCGTGCTGGTGCGGCCGGTCGAGGTGCGGACGCTGGCGCCGCAGTCGGAATATGTCGGCCGCCTCGCCGTGTTCGAAAAAGTCGAGCTGCGGGCACGGGTGAAGGGCGTGCTGGGCAAGCGGGAGTTCGCCGACGGCAGCAAGGTGACGGAAGGCCAGCTCCTGTTCACCATCGATCCCACCCCCTACCGCATCGCCGTGAACCAGAAGCGGGCGCTGCGTGACGGCGCGCAGGCGGCGCTGATCAATGCCGATGCGCAGCTCAAGCGCGCGGTCGAGTTGCTGCGTACCAACAACGTCTCGCAAGTCTCCTACGACCAGCGGCTGGCCGAGCAACTGCAGGCCAGGGCCACGCTCGACGACGCCCAGGCGCAGCTCGACGATGCCGAGCTGCAGCTCTCCTACACGCAGATCACCGCGCCGATCGCCGGCCTGATCGGCCGCTCCAGCGTCTCGCCGGGAAATCTCGTTGGGCCGGAATCGGGCGTTCTCGCCACCATCGTGAACGAGCGGCAGATCCGCGCTCTTTTCTCGGTCCCGCAGGCGGACCTGCTGAATGTGCGCCGCGACCTGCGCACGGGTGAGCCACTCGCCGTCCGGCTGCGCCTCGCCGACGGCAAGCTGTACTCCGAGAAGGGCAAGGTCGATTTCATCGACGTGGCGGTCGATCCCACCACCGACGGCCAGATGGCGCGCGCGGTGTTCGACAATGCCGACGAGCTTCTGACCGACGGCCAGACGGTGCGGGTGATCGTCGAGGGCAACGAACCGGCCAAGGTGATGGTGGTGCCGCAGGCGGCCATGGCGATCGACCAGACCGGCCGCTACGTCTACGTGGTCGACGGCAAGGGCGTCGTCGAGCAGCGCCGCATCACTATCGACTTCGTGCGCGACGGCATGATCGCGGTGACGGGCGGCCTCAAGGAGGGCGACCGGGTCATCGTGCAGGGCCAGCAGCGGGTGCGCGCGGGCATGGTGGTCGAGGCGCAGCCGGCGCCGGCTGCCGCCGGCCAGCCGAAGCGCTGATCCCATGGGCATCGCCGCCGTCTTCATCCGCCGCCCGCGTCTCGCCTTCGTCGTCTCCGCGATCATGGTCATCGCGGGCCTGCTGGCGCTGGGCAGCCTGCCGATCGCGCAGTTCCCCAATATCGTGCCGCCGGAAGTGACGGTCACGACCACCTATCCCGGCGCGTCGGCCCAGGTGGTCGAGGAGAGCGTCGCGCAGATCATCGAGCGCAACGTCAACGGCGTCGAGAACATGATCTCGATGCGGTCGACCTCGGGCAGCGACGGCAGCTACGCCCTCAGCGTCTACTTCAAGGTGGGTTCCAACCCGCAGGACCATACGGTCAACGTCAACAACCGCATCAACCGCGCCATGCCGCAGCTGCCCGACGAGGTGCAGCGCAACGGCGTGCTGGTGAAGAAGCAGTCCTCGGCGCTGCTTCAGGTGGTCGCCGTCTATTCGCCCAAGGGCACGCGCGACGCGCTGTTCCTGTCGAACTTCGCCACCATCAACGTGATCGATGCCATGCAGCGCGTGCCGGGAGTAGGCTCGGCCGGCTTGTTCGGCGGGCTCGACTACGCCATGCGTGTGTGGCTCGACCTCGACCGCATGTCGAGCCTCGGCATCACCTCGCAGGACGTGGTGAAGGCGATCGAGGCCAAGAACATGCAGGCCGCCGTCGGCCGGGTCGGCGCCGCGCCGCTGCTCGACGGGGTCGACTTCCAGCTGAACATCACGGCCAAGGGCCGGCTCACCTCGCCCGAGGAGTTCGCCAACATCACGGTGCGCGCGAACCCCGACGGCGCGCTGCTGCGCATCCGCGACATCGGCCGGGTCGAGCTGGGCTCGTCCAATGCCGACGTCACCACGCGCTACAACGGCAAGCCGGCGGCCGGCATCAACATCTACCAGCTCGCGGGCGCCAATGCGCTGGCCACCGCCGAGGGCGTGCGCCAGGTGCTGAAGGAGGTCGAGGACCGGCTGCCCGAGGATGTCGCCCTGGAGGTGATGTACGACACGACGGTGTTCGTCGAGTCGACGATCAAGAGCGTGGTGAAGACGCTGATCGAGGCCTTCGTGCTGGTGGCCATCGTCGTCTTCCTGTTCCTGGGCAGCCTGCGGGCGACGCTGATCCCCATCGTCGCCGTGCCGGTGGCGCTGATCGGCACCTTCGCGGTGATGCAGATGATGGGCTTCTCGCTCAACACCGTGTCGCTGCTGGCGCTGGTGCTGGCGATCGGCATCGTGGTCGACGACGCCATCGTCGTGGTCGAGGCGGTCGAGCATACGCTCGAGAAGGAGCCCCACCTGACGCCCGCCGAGGCCACCGAAAAGGCGATGTCCGAGGTCACCGGGCCGATCATCGCCATCACCCTGGTGCTGCTCTCGGTGTTCATCCCGACGGCCTTCATGCCGGGCATCGCCGGCAAGCTCTACCAGCAGTTCGCGCTCACCATCTCGGTCGCCATGGTGATCTCGGCGATCAACGCGCTGTCGCTGTCGCCGGCGCTGTGCGCCCTGCTGCTCACCCGTCGCGCCGCGCCGCGCGGCCTGATGGCCCGCATCCAGCGCGGCCTCGATGCCACCCGCAACGGCTACCTGAAGCTGGCGGCGCCGCTGATCCGGCGCGGCGTGCTGGCGGTCGGCCTGGTCGCGTTGTTCGCGCTCGCCACCGGCGGACTGCTGAAGGTCGTGCCCACCGGCTTCCTGCCCGAGGAGGACCAGTCCTCCTTCATGGCCGAGATCCAGCTGCCCGACGCCGCCTCGACCAGCCGCACGCTGGAGGCGGTGACCGAGGTCGAGGCCATGCTGACGGGCCAGCCGTGGCTGCAGAACTTCTTCACCGTCAGCGGCAACAGCCTGCTCGACGGGCTGAACCTGCCCAACCGCGCCATGATGATCGTGTCGCTGAAGCCCTATGCCGAGCGGCCCGGCCATGAGATGTCCGCCTTCGCGGTGCTGGAGCGGCTGAACAAGGCGTTCCAGCGCGTGGCCGCGGCCAACATCTACGCCTTCAACCCGCCGCCGATTGCCGGCCTCGGCAACTCCGCGGGCTTCGAGTTCGAAGTCCAGAGCCTCACCGGCGCACCGCCGGAGGAGATCGTGGCGGTGGCGCGCGGCGTCATCAACGCGGCGCAGAGCGCGCCCGAGCTGGCCGGCGTCTTCACCACCTACAGCGCCTCGACGCCGCAGATAAGACTCGAGCTCGACCGCGACCGCGCCGAGACGCTGGGCGTCGCCATCCCCGACATCTTCGCCGCGCTGCAGACCGCGATGGGCAGCAAGAACGTCAACAACTTCAACATGTTCGGCCGCACCTGGACGGTGCGCGTGCAGGCCGATGCCGCCGACCGCCGAACCGTCGAGGACGTCAACCGCGTGCGCGTGCGCTCGGCAAATGGCACCCTGGTGCCGCTGCAGGCGATGGCGACGCTCGAACTCACCACGGCGCCCGCCACCATCAACCGCTACAACAACCTGCGCTCGGTCACGCTGAACGGCGCGCCGGCGGCGGGCTACTCCTCGGGCGAGGCGATCGCGGCGATGGAGCGGGTGGCGCGCGCCAGCCTGCCGGCGGGCTACGGTTTCCAGTGGGCGGGCACCGCACAGCAGGAGAAGGAGGCCGGCAGCCAGACCGGCTTCGTGCTCGCGCTCGCGGTGCTGTTCGCCTACCTGTTCCTGGTCGGCCTCTACGAGAGCCTGGCGCTGCCGGTGGCGGCGCTCTTGTCGGTGATCGTCGGCCTGTTCGGCGCGCTGGCCGCGCTGTGGCTGACCGGCCTCGCCAACAACATCTACGCCCAGATCGGCATCGTCGTGCTGATCGCGCTGGCGGCCAAGAACGCCATCCTGGTGATCGAAGTGGCCATGCACGAGCGCGCGGGCGGCAGCGATCCGGTGACGGCCGCCACTTCCGCCGCCGGCCAGCGCTTCCGCGCCGTGATGATGACCTCCTTCGCCTTCATCCTGGGACTGGTGCCGCTGGTGATCGCGTCGGGGGCGGGCGCCGCCACCCAGCGCGCGGTCGGCACCGCCGTGTTCGGCGGCATGCTGGCGGCCTCCTGCCTCGGCATCTTCGTGATCCCCGGCCTCTACGTCGCCTTCGAGAAGATGCGCCGCGCCGTGCCGGAGATGCTGCGCAAGCCGTTCGCCCGCGCCAAGCGGCCGGGCTGAGGCTCAACCTGCCATCAGGCGGTCCTTGATCCGGCCGGCGCGCGCGCGCAGCCGCCGGCGCAGGCCGCGCAGCAGGCCGCCGTTGCTCATTGCCTCGAACACATCCTCGGGTCCTTCGGGATCGAGCACCTGGTTGTCGGCCAGCCATTTCTCGACCTCCTGGAGGTCGGGAATTTCGTAGGGGCGCAGCGAGCGGCCCTCGCCGCGCAGTTTCTCGATGGTGGCGATCATCGAGCCCTTGGCGTCGATTGTCGCGGCAACCTCGGCGGCGGGGACTCCCAGATGTTCGGCGAGCAGGCTGTCGCGCAGCGAGCGGATCTGGTCCGCGGCGCCCTCGTTGCCGGGATGGGCGGCATCGATCGTGACGTCGCATTCGGTGTCGAGACGCATCGAGCGGTTGTTCATGTTCGATGAACCGACATGCAGCACTTCGTCGTCGACGATCGTCATCTTGGCGTGCACGTAGATCGGCTCGCCCTGCGCGGTGAAGGGATGATAGAGACGCAGGCGCCCGTGCCGGTCGAGCCGGTGCAGCGCCCCGTAGAGCCGCGCCCGCGCCGTATCCATGGCGACCGGCTCCAGCCAGCCCTGGGACTTGAAGGGATTGACCAGGACGATCTCCGGCCCGTCCGGCTCCTCAAGCCTATGGGCGATCGCCTCGGCGATGCGGCGCGACGCGAAGTACTGGCTCTCGGCGTAGATGTATCGCTTCGCCCGCGCGATCAGGGCGAGATACGTCGCCTCGATCTCGCGCACCGCCGCCTCGCCATCGCCTTCCGGGCGCGAGCGGCAGATCGCCACCGCGATGTCCTGGAACCCCGCGTCGAGCCCGTCGGGCCAGCAATCGCCGCAACCCTCGACCGGCGCGAGTTCGGCGCCGCCGGCCTTCCGCCAGCGATGCCGCGACAGCTCGCCCAGCGCCGCCGCTACCGGTCCTTCGAGGATAGTGGTCGCATCGTGCCAGGGCGCGTAGGGGCTGCCGTCCGGGCCGACGCGTCGCGGATCGTCGTCGCGATGCTCCGGCGTGTCCCAGCGGTTGCTGGTCATGTCGATGCCGCCGCAGAAGGCCAGGCAGTCGTCGATCACGACGATCTTGTGATGGTGCGACGCGCCCAGGGTCACCGCACTGTCCAGCCGCGTGTGGATGCGGGGGTGGGCCATCCAGCGCATCAGCGTGAAGATCGTGGTGCCGCGGAACAGGGTGCGCACCGCGCCCATGTTCCAGCGCAGCAGGAACACTTCGAGGTCGGGGTTGCGCTTCACCAGCCACAGCACGAACTCGCCCAGCGTGCGCGGCTCGCCCGGCAGCCGCTCGTCGCTGAGCTCGATGCGAGCGTCGAAGTCCCAGCCGATCAGCATGATGCGCTTGCGGGCCTTCAGCATCGCCTTGCGGCCGACCTCGAAATAGGCCTTCGCATCGACGACCAGCCCGGCGCGGGTGGCTTTCTCCCGCCGCCAGAACTGCGCGGTGTCGGTGCCGTCGTCTGCTTCCATTCGGTCAGTGTACGGCATGGGATTGCCAGGAAGGAGGAGGGGGCGCCCCGCGAATCAGAAATGCCAGGCGAAGCGCAGCGTTGCGCTCTGGTTCAGGTACGCCGTCCCGGCCGAGAGCCCATAAGCCGCCTTCGCCTCGAAGCCATGGGCGCGATAGACCTGCAGCCCGGCCTCGAGGGTGGCGAGGAGGTTGGGGGCGGCCACCGTCGCCTGGAACGCGCCTAATCCGGCGAGGGGACCGGAGACGAACCAGGTCTGGAAAGTCGAGCTGCTGTCGGGCAGCACCGTCGCGCCCGCCACGAGGTAGGGCCGCAGGATCGTGTCCTGGGCCACGTCGATCCGGCCGCCGACTTCCAGCGCCGGCACGATCGCCGGGCGAAGCGAGCTCTCGCCGCCGAAACCCATCGCCAGCCCCGACCCGCCGGACTCCTGGAAGGCCGGCCGGTTGAAGTAGCGCAGCTCGAGGTCGAGGCGCGGCCGCAGATACCAGCCGTCGAAGGGAAGCTCGTAGGCGCCGCGCAGCCGAAAACTGCCGCCATAGGAGGTGGTCGCGCCGGTGATCTGGCCGGCCTCGCGTTGGAGCGCGTTGACGCTGGCGCCGAAAGCGAGGCCGGCCGCCAGCAGCCACGGACCGCGCACCCACTTGAGCGCAAGGGCGCCGTCGTAGGTCTGGCCGCTGCTCGACACGTAGCCGCCGCCGGCCTGGCCCGACGCGAAGCCGATCCCCAGGAAGCCGCCCAGGAACCAGTCCTCGGCCACCTGCTTCTGGCCACCGATGCGAAACACGGCGGCCTGCGACGTGCCGGCCGCGTCGCCGCTTCCCTGGCTCGTCCACTGGCCGGACACAGTGCCCCAAACGCAGCCATCCTCGGTCAGCAGGAGCGTCCCGCCGGCGAATACCGGGCAGCTGAAGGCCGGCGTCGGCGAGACCGCGGCGCCGGCGGCCGCACCCGCGGCCGCAGCGGCCGAGGCGGTGGTTCCGCCCGTGCCCATCGCGCCCACGATCATCGCGCTCGCCACCACGACGTCGGCGACGATGGTCGCGTCGCGCGGCGGCAGGCCCTGCGAGGTGAGCGCACTCTGCAGGGTCGAATCGATCTGTGAGACGGTACCCGGCCGTCGGATGTCGTCGGCTCGGGCAGAATGAATGCCCAGGACGAAAGCGCCGGCCATTGCCAGCACACCGATGCTTCTCACGATCCACGCCCTCTCGACGACCCGAACGCCCATCGATGCCAGCCATCGGCACCGACGTTCCCGCGTGCGTCCTCTCGCACGGGCCGAGACCGGCGCCAAGCAAATATGCCCCGCGTCTGATCCGGGTCGGAACCGATAGTCCGTCCATCGCTGTCTCGGTGCTGGGGAGCCGGGGCCGTGGTATCTGGAGGCATGGCAACGACGGCATTGCGCGAAAAGTTCCAGGATCTGTATTTCGGCGCTCGCCCGGAAGCGCGACGGTTCCGTTACGGGCTGGTTGGGTTCGACCTCGCCACCATCGGCCTGTTCTTCGTCGCGCCGTTCGGCGGCCACCAGCCGTGGATGATCGCTCTCGATCTCGCCCTCGGCATCCTGCTGGCGGTGGAGTTCGGGGTGAGGCTGTGGGTGGAGCGCCGGCCGCTGCGCCACCTGTTCAGCCTCTCCTCGGCGGCGGACCTGATCGTGATCCTGTCGCTGCTCCTGCCGGTGTTCATCGAGAACCTGGCCTTCCTGCGCATCGCCCGGGCGCTGCGCCTGCTGCGCTCCTATCACCTGCTGCGCGACCTGCGGCACGATTCGGAGTGGTTCCGGCGCAACGAGGACATCATCCAGCGCACGGTCAATCTCGGCGTCTTCATCTTCATCGTGACGTCGGTGGTCTACGTCACGCAGCACAACATCAACCCGCAGATCGCCAACTACGTCGACGCGCTCTATTTCACCATCACGACGCTCACGACGACCGGCTTCGGCGACATCACCCTGAAGACGCCGGGCGGCCGGCTGCTGGCGGTGATCATCATGGTCGTGGGCGTCGGCCTCTTCCTGCGCCTGCTGCAGGCCATCTTCAGGCCCAACAAGGTGCGCTTCGAATGCCCGTCCTGCGCGCTCCTGGTGCACGACCTCGACGCCGTCCACTGCAAGCATTGCGGCATCGTCCTGCAGATCCCGAACGAGGGGATTTAGGGGGGCGCGAAGAGGAAAGGTCCCTCACTGCGTTCGGGATGACAGCGATGGCTGTATCGACGCACCGTGCCGACCCGCGCCCCATTGTCATCCCGAACGCAGTGAGGGACCTTAAAATCACAGACCCTACAGCGCCGGTCCCGCAAGAATGCTCCGCGCCTCCGTGGCGATCGTCTCGGCGATGGTGGCGTAGCTGTCGGCATAGGCCGAGCCGTCGCGCCACACCGCGGCGAGGGAGCGGCTGGCGCTCCAGCCGGCCATCGGGAGGCGGGTGACCATGTCGGCGCCGCCCACTTCCGAGCGCAGATAGAGTTCCGGCAGGATGGCGAAGCCCAGCCCCGAGCCGCACATCTGGCGCAGGCTGTCGAGGCTGGTGCCCTCATAGTCCTCGAGCAGGGTGGCCTTGAGATCCTCGCAGATCTCGCGGGCCTGGCGGTGGGCATGGTGACGACGGTCGAGGCTGAGGAAGCCGATTCCCGCCAGGTCGCCGCGCCGCACCTTGGCCGCGCGGCCCAGCGGATGCTCGGGTGGGCAGACGATGTGCAGCGGCTCGCGGAACAGCGGCTCGATATGCAGGTCGCTGCCCGAGACGGGCAGGGGCGACAGCACCATGTCGAGCGCGCCGCGCGCCAGCTCGCGCACCTGCTCGTCGGGAATGCCCTCGCGGATGTAGAGCCGCAGGTCGGGAAAGCGCCGGTGCAGCGAGGCCACGATGCGCGGCATCAGGTAGGGGCCGAGCGTCGGCGTCACGCCGAAGCGGATCGTGCCGGCGATGCCGGCGCGCGAACGCCGCACCATGTCTTCGGCATCCTTCACGTCGAGCAGGATGCGGCGCGCGCGCGTCACCAGGTCCCGGCCGATCGGGGTGAGCTGGACCGGGCTCTCGTTGCGCTCGACCAGGGTCACGCCCAGCCGCGCCTCCAGCGCCCGCACCTGCTGGCTGAGCGTGGGCTGGGCGATGTGCACGGCGTCGGCGGCCCGCCGGAAATTCCGGGTGTCGGCCAGGGCCACCAGATAGGAGAGCTGGCGCAGCGTGGTCATGGCGCGGTCATGAGGGATGATAGTCCATGGCTATCGACTTTGGCCCATTCTTTCTATTTCTACAATCGACCGCCACCGCCCATCTTCGCCCTCTCACCCGCAGAGGACGAACCGACATGCGCCGCCCCATCCTTCGGATCCCGGTATGACCGAGCTTCTGGTCCAGCCCTTCCTCGGCACACCCGTCTGGTTCTGGCTCGCGTTCGTCTCGCTGGTGGCGGCGCTCACCGCCTTCGATCTCGGCCTCCTGCACAAGGAGGACCGGGTGATGGGCATTGCTGAATCGCTGAAACTCTCGGCCTTCTACATCTCGATCGCGCTGGCCTTCGGCGCCTGGGTCTGGGTCGAGAAGGGCGCCGAGCTGGGCATGCAGTACTACACCGGCTTCTTCATCGAGAAGGCGCTGTCGATCGACAACATCTTCGTCATCAGCCTGATCTTCACCTTCTTCGCCATCCCGGCGAAGTACCAGTACCGGGCGCTGCTCTGGGGCATCATCGGCGTCATCGTGCTGCGCGGCCTGATGATCGCGGCGGGCGCGGCGCTGGTCAGCGAAGCCTACTGGGTGCTCTACCTGTTCGCCGCCTTCCTGATCGTGACGGGCATAAAAATGTTCTTCACGAACGACCAGGAGCCGGACCTCGCCAACAACGCCGCCATCCGCTGGATCTCCACCCGCATGCGGGTGACCAAGGAGCTGCACGGCGACCGCTTCTTCGTCTCCGCGCCCGACGAGCGCACCGGCCGCATGGTCCTGGCCGCGACGCCGCTGTTCCTCGCCCTGGTGGTGATCAACCTCGCGGACCTTGTGTTCGCCGTGGACTCGGTGCCGGCGATCTTCGCCATCACCACCGACACGTTCGTTGTCTACACTTCGAACATCATGGCGGTGCTGGGCCTGCGCGCCCTCTACTTCGCGCTCTCGGCCATGATCGACCGCTTCCACTACCTGAAGCACGCGCTGGCCGCGGTGCTGGTGTTCATCGGCTCCAAGATCTTCGTCTCGGATTTCCTGCTGGACGACGCGAAGTTCCCGCCCGTCGCCAGCCTCGCCGTCACCATCGGCCTGATCGCCACCGGCATCGCCTGGTCGATGTGGAAGACGCGGGAGGGGGCGGCTCAGAGGTGAGGGGGCGTCTGCGACCAGATTGATCCGATCAAGCGCCGAGATACGCCAAGTGTCGCCGTGCTTTACTCGTCTTGCCAGTCGGACGCCGCATCGACGAAAGCCTGATCCTCGTGCGCGCGACCGGTCTTTGCGACCGCAAGCGACTGGCGATGTGCTTTCCTTGTGAACGCCGCCGATCGCATGTCCGGTACCCAGAGCTGGATCGGCCGCAACGCCAGAGCCTGTGGCCGGTCGCGACGTTCTTGCGCCCTTGCCCGCTTGCCACTCATGTTCTCAGCAGGGGAGGAATGGCAAACGTTGCCGTCGATTCGTGTCCGTCGACGGTCAACACGACATTAGAGTCCGATAGTGGGTGAGATGATAGATTCTCTCGTTCCGCGATTGTCCCAAGAAGTGCCTCGATGAAGTCGTTCAGATCTGTGGATTTGTCTATTACGTCATCCATGATCTGGCCTATCGCATCTGCGTGGCTGAGCTTGTCTTCGGGATCGTTCAAGCAATCGAGCATGCCTTGGGTCATCAAGTTTAGCGACATCGCGTATAATGAAGAATGCCGGGGTGTACCTGAATAGATTGACATGTCGCCCGCGTTTGGAATCCTGGCATACGCATTGTCGATCTGTGCGCTCGTAGGATGATGGAAGGCGAAGTTGTTCCGGATCGCTGCCATTAGCTCCATATCAGACAGGTGCTTTCGAACTCTTTTTAGAGCGGCTTGTCCCTTCGCACTAAGCAGCGGCAAGTAGGTGTGACCGAACTTCTGACTCAGCACATGCTTGTTGAGTGCCACGTATCCTTCTTGCGTAGTGCCGATCAAGAGCCGCGCAATTGTGAAGGCTCGGCTTTCCGCGAAAAGCTTCATGACATCGTCTGACTGTTCTTTGATCGAGAAAATCAGTAGCCGATAAAGCGTGTTAATCTCGTTCGCGATGTGCCCAAACAGCAGAAAGTTGCGACGCACATCGGTTGGAATAGCGTCCAGCGCACCCTTGTGGATCTCGATCTTGTATATCTTGAGTGGCTTTGACACGGTGGTCGGTCTAACGGGCATGTTTTCCTCCCCACTGGGTAGTATCGCACCTATACAATTGTCGTAGAACGGCTTGGCTCTATTGATAAGAAGTCTTGCCAAAGGCCGAGGGACTATTTCCAGAGCGAGCGCGACTACAGTCCTGCGACGGGCTGGAAACGCCTACTTTAAGATTATCCCACCACCGCCAACGCCTGCGTCAGATCCGCGATCAGATCGTCCGGATGCTCGATACCCACCGACAGGCGGATCGTCGTGTCCAGGACGCCGATGCGGTCGCGGACTTCCAGCGGGACGCCGGAGTGCGTCATGGCGGCGGGATGGCTGGCCAGGGATTCCGTGCCGCCGAGGCTCACGGCGAGCTTGAAGATTTTTAGCGCGTTCAGGAAGGCGAAGGCTTCCTTCTCGCCGCCCTTGATGTCGAAGGAGAAGGTCGAGCCGGCACCGGTGCACTGGCGGTCGTAGAGCGCCTTCTCGGGCGAGCCCGCCGGCAGCAGGCCGAGATAATGGAGCTTGGCTACGCTGGGATGCGCGGCCAGCCAGTCGGCGACCAGGCGGGCGTTGGAGTTGGCGCGCTCCATCCGCAGCCCCAGCGTTTCCAGCGAGCGGCCCAGCATCCAGCAGGAATGCGGGTCGAGCTGGGTGCCGAGGCTGCCACGCAGCGCGCGGATCGGGCCCATGATCTCCTTCCGGCCCATCGACGCGCCGGCGATCAGGTCGGAATGGCCGCCGACATACTTGGTGAGCGAGTAGAGCGAGACGTCGGCGCCGTGGTCGAGCGGGCGCTGGAAGACCGGCCCCAGCAAAGTGTTGTCGCAGACCAGCACGGGCGGGCCGCCGGGCTGGGCGGCGCCGATCTCGTCGGCGAGGCGGCGCAGCAGGGCGATGTCGACCAGCGTGTTGGTCGGGTTGGCCGGCGTCTCGATCATGATGACGGCGACGCGGCCGCCCTGGGCCGCCGCCCGCTTGCGGGCCTCGGTCGCGGCGGCGCGGACCGCGTCCTCGTCGACGCCGTCGATGAAGCCCACCGCGCCGATGCCGAAGCCCGACAGGGTCTTGGCCAGCAGGGTTTCCGTGCCGCCATAGAGCGGCTGCGAATGCAGCACCACGTCGCCCGGCCGCGCGAAGGCGAGCAGGGTCGTCGAGATCGCCGACATGCCGGAGGAGAAGAGGGCGCAGGTCTCGGCGCCCTCGTAGACCGCCAGCCGGTCCTCGACGATCTCGCTGTTTGGATGGTTGAAGCGCGAATAGACCAGGCCCGCGGCGCTGCCGGCGGGCGGTGTCTTGCGGCCCGCGGCATAGTCGAAAAAGTCGCGGCCTTCCTCGGCCGAGCCGAACACGAAGGTCGAGGTCAGGAACACCGGCGGCTTCACCGCGCCTTCCGACAGCGCCGGGTCGTAGCCGTAGCTCAGCATCAGCGTCTCGGGCTGGAGCTTGTGGTTGCCGATATGGGTGCGGTACGGGCGCGGGGCGGTCATGGCGTGTCTCCTGTCGCAGGGGCGGGCCTCGTCCGGATGATGACGGTAAGGTGTGTCGAAACGGTGTGCTCTCCTCCGTCGTCTCGACCGGAGCCGAGCGACGGTCGGGACGACGGTTATGCGCCCATCAACGCCGCGATCTCGGTGCGGACGCCGGCCGAGCGGCGGTAGTACTGGTGCGAGCCGGCGAAGCCGGTGTCGTAGTCGGTGAAGCCGCTGCAATCGACGCTGCGGTAGATGGCGGGCGGGAAGAGGATCGTGTCGCCGCCGCCGCGCGGCCCGTCCTGGCCGAGGCGATGGCAGAAGTTCAGGGTCTCGCTCAACTTGTCGAGCACCTGGTCGCGCCGGTTGTGGAGGATCGTGATGCGCCGGCCGAGCCGGCAGAGCGGCGCCAGGCTGTTGGTCACGGAAGCGTCGAAGGCATCGTCGACAATGTCGGCTGCGGCCAGGAAGATGTGGTCGAACATCTCCGCATCGCCGTTGCCGTTCGCGAACCAGGCCTGCACCGCCGCCTGCAGCGCGAGGTTGCCCATGCTGTGGGTCAGCAGGAAGGTCCGCCGTCCCTTCGCGCGCGCCCTTTCGAGGATAGGCAGCAGGTTGGCGAAGAAGCGCATCAGCGGCAGGCCCGAGCCGCCGGCCATCTTCTGGTCGGAGCGATAGGGCAGAGTGAGAACAGGCGTCAGCAGCTGGCCGCGCGAGGGCCAGCTGAAGGTGACGACCGTGGTGTCCGCCTCGCTCACGCCCGACTGGGCCAGCCATTCGCGATTGAAGGCGGCGCGCGTCAGCGCATCTTCGAAGCTGTTGGCGAAGCCGTGGACGAAGACCAGGATGTTGCGGCCGCCCTCGGCCAGGTCGTCGATCGCCGCCGGGCTGAAGCCGCCCTTCTGCAGGTCGTTCAGCGAGCGGATGGCGCCCACCGTGTCGGCCGTCAGCCCGGCACTGTCGACGAAGGCCGTGCCGTAAGTCACCTGCAGCGGATTGTCGGGCGCCGTCATGAAGAACGTGTAGTTCTCCGGCCGGTCCGCCGGATGGTTGGCGATCCTGTTGGTCGCGAAATAGACGGTGGTCGTCATGAACCCTCCCCCCCGTATTGCCTGCAGCGTGATCCCTTGCCGCTTTTTGTCAATCGGCATGGGGCGGGTGCTAGGCTGCAGACATGACAACATCCCTTCGCGAGGCCTGGGCGGCCCTGCCGTCGCGGCTCAGGCTGCTGGAGCCGGTGACCTTCTCCGACGCGGAGTGGTCGCTGCTCGAACGCCTGCACGCGAGCTTCAACGATCGCGAGGCGCACACCAGGCTGCCGCTGGCGATCGCCCGCTTCCGCGAGGCTGCGGCGAAGGAGATCTTCGAAACCGCCCGGCAGTTCGACGACGTCGTGACGGTCAATGTCGACGAAAGCTGGGAGCAGCGCGTGGCGGCGAGCGCGGGCGATGCGATGGCGCCCTGGGTGCGGCTCTACAACGGGGAGGTCGACGCGATGATGGGCGTGCTGGTTCCCCCGGCACGCTATCGCAAGGAGCACTATGCCTATGGAAGGTTCGTCTTTCCCGAGCCGCACGGGCTGCACACCGACCACAGTCTCGAGGATCCGGCGGCGGGCGGCGAGCCGATCTGCATCGCCCGCATCGAGACGCTGGGCACCCACTATGTCGACGGCGACTACCGGCTGCACGATGCCGCGACGCAGAGCATGCTGAAGGCGCTGCGCTACTGGACGCCCGTTCCCGAAGGCCAGCCGGAGGACGTCTTCGCCGAGCTGCTGAGGCGCGGCACGCTGAAGACCATCCCCTTGAACCACGTCATGCTGATGGTCGCCGGCAACGCCGCGGACAACGCACAGGTCACGCAGCATATTTCCGCCCGCCCGCCCGAGGGCGGCCTGCACTCGGCGTTCTTCCAGCGGCAATACAGGTTGATGGGGCAGCGCCGTTCCGGCCGCCGCGAGTTGTGATACAGAAGGGCCATGTCGGCCCCTACCCGGAAAGCACCGTCGTTCGCTCGCGAACCTATCGATGACGGCTCGTTCCGACTGCTCGTCGAGGGCGTGCTGGATTATGCGATCTACATGCTCGATCCGGCGGGCAACGTCGTGAGCTGGAACAGCGGCGCCGAGCGCTTCAAGGGCTACACCGCCCAGGAGATCATCGGCAGCCATTTCTCGCGCTTCTACGGCGAGGAGGATCGCCGCGACGGCCTGCCGGCCCGCGCCCTCGACATCGCCTTGCGCGAAGGCAGCTTCGAGAACGAGGGCTGGCGTGTGCGCAAGGACGGCACGCGCTTCTGGGCACACGTCGTCATGGACCCGATCCGCGGTCCCGATGGCATGCTGCTGGGATTCGTCAAGGTCACCCGCGACCTCACCAAGCGGCGCGCGGCCGAGCAGCAGTTGCACCGCAGCCAGGAGGAGTTCCGCCTGCTGGTGCAGAGCGTCACCGACTACGGCATCTACATGCTCGATCCCGAGGGCAACGTCGCGACGTGGAATGCCGGCGCCCAGCGCATCAAGGGCTATACCGAGGAAGAGATCGTCGGCCAGCACTTCTCGCGCTTCTACACCGAGGAGGACCGCGCCGCCGGCGCCCCGCAACGCGCGCTCGCGACCGCGCTGCACGAGGGCCGCTTCGAGAGCGAGGCGTGGCGGGTGCGCAAGGACGGCACGCGCTTCTGGGCCAGCATCGTCATCGATCCGGTGCGCGAGCCCGACGGCACGCTGCGCGGCTTCGCCAAGATCACGCGCGACATCAGCGAGCGTCGCGAGGCGCTGGTCCAACTGGAGCGGGCGCGCGAGGCGCTGTTCCAGTCGCAGAAGATGGAGGCGATCGGCCAGCTCACCGGCGGCGTCGCGCACGATTTCAACAATCTGCTGACCGCCGTAATCGGCAGCCTCGAACTGGTGCGCAAGCGGCTGCCGCCGGACGAGAAGAACCTGCTGCTGATCGACAATGCCATGCAGGCGGCGCGCCGCGGCGCCGCCCTGACGCAGCGCATGCTGGCCTTCGCGCGACGCCAGGAACTCGATCCCGAGCTGGCCTCGGTCGCTGCGCTGGTGTCCGGCATGACGACGCTGTTCGACCACACGCTCGGCCCCTCGATGGTGCTCGACGTCGACTGCCCGGCATCGCTCGCCCCGGTGCGGGTCGACGTCAATCAGCTCGAGATGGCGCTGCTCAACCTCGTGGTGAACGCGCGCGATGCCATGCCGGGCGGCGGCACTATCGCCATCACCGCCCGAGAACTCGCGGCGGGTCCGGCCTCGTCCTTCCCGCTGCCGGCCGGGCGCTACGTGCGCCTCTCGGTCCGCGACCAGGGCCACGGCATGGATGCGACCACGCTGGTGCGCGCGACCGAGCCCTTCTTCACGACCAAGGGCGTGGGCAAGGGGACCGGCCTCGGCCTCTCGATGGTGCACGGGCTCGCCGAACAGCTGGGCGGCTGCCTGCAGCTCGAAAGCGCGCCGGGCGCCGGCACGACCGCGTCGCTGTGGATCCCGGTGGCCGCCGGCGCCGATGTTCCGCCGCACCGCGGCGCGCCTGCGCCTTCGTCCGATGCGGTGTCGCTCCACATCCTCGCGGTCGACGACGATGCGCTGATCCTGGTGAACACGGCGGCGATGCTGGAAGATCTCGGTCACCGCGTCACCACCGCCTATTCCGGCCGCGAGGCGCTGGCGGCGCTCGCGCGGCTGGAGCGGGTCGATCTCGTCGTCACCGACCAGGCGATGCCCGGCATGACCGGCACCGAACTGGTCGCCGAAATCAGGCGCGAGCGCCCTGGCCTGCCGGTCCTGCTGGCCACCGGCTATGCCGAGCTGGCCGACGGCGGGATGTCCGACCTCCCGCGCCTCAACAAGCCCTTCCTGCAGCCCATCTCGACCGGGCCATCGCCGAGGTGATGCGGCGACGACCCCATTCGACCGGCTGACGAGGGTCAGGGGCTGCTACGGCCCACCTTCGGCTCGGTACCGGCGAGCAGGCGCGCGATGTTGGCGCGATGGAGCGTGATGACGTAGAGGCCGCCGGCGATGACCAGCAGGCGAGAGGCCAGCGGCTCGGGGAAGGCACAGACGAGGATCGCGGCCGTCACCGCGGCGAGCATCGAGGCGAGCGACACGATCCGCACCAGCGCGAGCACGGCGATGAAGACGGCCGCGCTGCCCGCGCCAACCGGCCAGGACAGGGCGAGCAGCACGCCGAGCCCGGTTGCCGCCGACTTGCCGCCGGTGAAGCCCAGCCAGACCGAGCGGCTGTGGCCCAGCAGCACGGCGAGGCCGCACAGGCAGACCGCCCAGGGCAGCCACGCCGCCGGCGCCTGCAGTCCGGGATAGAGCCAGCGCGCCAGCAGGATCGCCGCGACACCCTTGAGAACGTCGACTAGCAGCACCGCCAGCGCCGGTCCCTTGCCCAGCGTACGCAATACATTGGTCGCGCCGGTCGATCCCGAACCGTGTTCGCGAATGTCGATGCCGCGCAGCAGCCGGCCGATGAGATAGCCCGTCGGGGTCGAGCCCAGGAGATAGGCGGCGGCGACGCCGGCGATCCCGAAGAGCGAAATGAAAAACGGCGATGTCGCGTCGTGCAGCGGAAGGCTCCTTGGAATCCGTCGCCACTGTAGAGCAGAACGTCGCCCCCGCGCGTCCTCTGCTTGCTGGCTTCACTCGTCCTGAATAGTGTGCGCCTCGCAAGATCAAGGGACGCCAAGGTCCCGGGGTTCAGGGAGGATCAAGTATGCGTACACCGACCAGGCGCGGGCTCATCGTTGCGGGTGCGGGCGCTCTCGCGGCGCCGGCTCTGTTCACCACCGCGTCGCGCGCCCAGGGCGCGTTCCCCAACAAGCCGATCCGCATCGTCGTGCCCTATCCCGCAGGCGGGCAGACCGACGGCATCGCGCGCGTCTATGGTGAGTATCTCGGCCGCAAGCTCGGCACCTCCGTGGTGGTCGAGAACAAGGGCGGTGCCGGCGGCACGATCGGCGTGGCCGAGGTGAAGCGCGCCGCGCCCGACGGCTACACCATCCTCTGCACGATCTCCTCGTCGCTGATCCAGAACCGGGTCACGGTGAAGGACCTGCCGTACGATCCGGAGAAGGACTTCACCTACCTCACGATGACGACCAGCCTCGGCGGTCCCGTCGTTGCGGCGGAGAAGACCGGTGCGACCAACCTCAAGCAGTTCCTCGAATACGCCAAGAAGGTCGACAAGCTGAACTTCGGCGCCTACGGGCCCGGTTCGACGCCGCAGATGCTGATCGAGACGATGGCGCGCCAGTACGGGTTCAAGGTCGAGGTCGTGCAGTATCGCGGCGAGGCGGCGATGTTCGCCGACGTCGCGGCCCAGGCGCTCGACGGCGCGGCGGGCAGCCCCGCCGGTGCGGCCTCGGTGATCGGCTCGGGCAAGGGCCGGGCCATCGCCATGATGGGCGACCGTCTGCCGGCCTATCCCGGTGTCGAGACGATGGTCGAGCAGGGCGCCGTCGGCGGCTTCTACGAGACCCGCGCCTTCGCCGTCTTCGCCGTCCCGGCGGCGACGCCCAAGGATGTCGCCAAGAAGCTCTCCGACACGCTGTTCGAAGCCGGCACCGACGAGAAGGTGAAGGCGCTGATGGCCAACTACCTGATCGTCGGCCCCCTCGACTTCGAGCAGACCAACAAGGTCTTCCAGCGCGACACCAGGATCATGCTCCAGGTGATGAAGGAGATCGGTATCAAGGCCGAGTGAAGCGCGCGCTGCGCGCGCGCCTCACTTGGCCCATGAGCGTCAGGAGCTTGCCACTGGCAAGCTCCGGGAGCGACGCCCGGTGCTGCACCACGACTCAAACGGAGAACCCAGCATGTCCTTCACCGTCACCAGCGACAGCTTCACGGAAGGCGCCGCCCTCGGCATGGAGCACATCCTCTCGGCCGACTATGGCTTCGGCTGCAGCGGCGGCAACAAGTCGCCGCACCTGCGCTGGTCCGGCGCGCCCGAGGGCACAAAGAGCTTCGCCGTTCACTGCTTCGATCCCGACGCGCCGACCGGCTCGGGCTTCTGGCACTGGGTGGTGGTCAACATTCCCGCCGGCACCACGGAGCTGGCACTCGACGCCGGCAACCCGAAGGCCGGCCTTCTGCCGAAGGGTGCGCTGCAGACCCGCACGGACTTCGGCGCCCCGGGCTATGGCGGCCCGTGCCCGCCGCCGGGCCACGGCCCGCACCGCTATGTGTTCACCGTGTTCGCGGTGAAGGAAGAGAGCCTGCCGGTGGCTGCCGACACGTCGGCCGCGATCGTCGGCTTCCAGCTGCATTTCAATACGTTGGCCAAGGCGAGCCTGACGGGGACTTTCGAGAGGAAGTAGGCCGCGCTGCGCTCGACGCCTCGCGGCTCAGTCCGGCGCCTGGAGGACCGTGACCTCCAGCGCCGTCCTGGCGCCATGCAACAGGGTGTTGCGCGCAATATATTGCGGCAGCCCGTAGCCCTCGTAGCTCAGGAATCCATCAGCGACCGACACAGCCAGAAGCGCCGGGCGACTGGCGATGGCGAGTTCCAGCGTGTCGCCCGCATGCATCGTGGCGGCGCTCGGAGTCATGTTGACGATCAGGTCGAAAGGCTCACCCGGAACGAGCGGGGTCTTGATCCTGTCATCGATGGCCTGCTCGGCCCTGGTCGAGAATTCCGGCATCACCCGCCGCGTCGCGGCGCGCTGATTTCCCATCGACAGGCAATGCCGCGTCCCATCGCGATCGATGCGATCGAGGCGCACGGTTACATGCGTGTCGATCTCGGTGCTGGCGAGACCAAGGCGAAGACGGGCCGGTCCGACGATCTCCATGTCGGCCGGCACCCTCCACGCGAAGCGTAGCACGTGGGGCATGACGCTATCGGTGCCCGGCACGAGGCCCGGAACCTGCGGCACGGCCAGCCAGTGGCTCTCGGCTTCGGCAACCGGCTCGACCTCAAGAGTGCCAGTCACGGCGGGATGGAGCGCAAGCGTGTGTGAGTCCGGGGGCGGGAAATCCGCCGCCGTGCCCCAGGCCGCTTCTCCCTCGCCCGCGCCATCGCGCCACCAGCGAACGGCTGGCTGTCGATCGTAGCCGTTGTCGATCCCCTTCACGACATGGTCGAAGAAGGCCAGTGCCTCGAGTTGCCAGGAGTAGGCGGGAAGCTCGTACTCGGCCGGCCCAATGATCAGCCATTTGCGGTCGACCGGCGTGCCGGCGTTCTGGAAGAGATCGTAGGCGCCGAACTGGTGCAGCGAGATGTTGCCCCGGTTCTGCACGACGACGAAGGGAACGTCGATCTGCGACAGGCGGCGAAACGAGCCCTCGTCGGTCCGGTTGTGCGGATCGGTGTCGGTATCGGTGAAGAAGGCGACGAGGTTTTCCAGGGCGCGGGGGACGGGCCGGTTCTTCTTGAAGCCCTGCATGACGGAATCGATGCGCGGCCGTATCAGATTCCAGATGAATGGCCGGTTGACGACGTGACTCAGGAGGGCGCGCAGGACCGGGGGAACGTAGAGCTTCACGCCCTTGGCCGTGAAGTTCGCGCCGGTCCACAGGCCGAAGAACTCTATGTTCGGATATCCGGCGTAGCGAAAGACGTGACGGCGGAAGTCGGTGCAGATCTCGTTGCAGAAGAACGCCTTCAGCGCCGGCGGTCGATGCGCGGCGATGGTCGGTTGGTTCATGCCGTAGTAGGATGTACCGAAGAGGCAGACATCGCCGCTGGACCAGTCCTGCTCGCCCGCCCAGGCGACACAGGCGAGATGATCCTGCACCTCGGATTCGGCGTGCCAGCGCCGCAACTCGCCTTCCGATCGCCCGACGCCCCGCGCCGTCACGACGACCTGGACATAGCCTCGGGCGGTGATGACCGGCGGCGACCCGATCTCGTTGGTGCCTTTGGGCACGCCGATCGAGTGCAGGTCTCGATTGTAGGCCGAGAACTGCACGATCGCCGGATACCGGCCGGGCTTGCGCGGCAAATACACGTCCGCCGACAGCTTCGTTCCGTCCTTCATCGGGATCATGACATCGGCCAGGAGCCGGCACCCCAGGTCCTGCGCCGCAACCTTGCCCGGTTTCCAGCCGGCCAGTTGCAGGTGGTTGAGACGGCCCTTGAGGGGAATCAGATTGTCGAGCCAGGTCGTCATGGTCTTGTTCCGTCAGTTCTCGGATTTGCCTTCCTCTGCGAGGAGCTTGAACAGCCTCGCCATTGCCTCTGCCGCCTTGGGGCGCAGCGTCGAACCGCCAAGCGCGAGATTGAGCACCGACAAGCCGACCCCCAGAGCGTGGACCAGCGCCACGGTCCGGGCGTCGGCAGGGATGCCGATGCGGTCGGCTGCTGCGGCAACCTCGCCCCGTATGCCGCGCGTCAGCCGCTCGAAGATCGCCCTCGCATCGGCGTCCTGACTGGCCGCCAAGGCAAAGGAGATGAGGACACGGCTGTTCTCCGCCTTCTCGAAGGCGGCCCCCATCGCATCCGCCAGCTTTCGGGGACTTGTCGACGCGCCTCTCATCGCAAGCTCCACGCCCGCCAGCTGGTCGCTCGCGGTGCGATCCAGGACCGCGGCCAGCAGGGCCTGCCGTGTTGGGAAATAATAGGTCAGGTGGCTTTGCGAGACGCGGGCAGCTTTCGCCACACGCGGCTGGGTCAGGCCGGCAAGCCCGTGTTCGCGGATCAGCGCGATGGCTGCCACCAGCAGGCGTTCTCGAACGGCGATCTCGACGGGTGACATACCAAGAGCCCTAGTTGGTATACCTACCAATCTAGGACAAGGGTGGTTTCGGACGCAAGTCCTCGACCGTGAACTGGCGAGGCGGCTACGGTCGGACCTTGGATCGGATCGCTCTACCGCTCATCCAACGGGGGAAACTTCCACTTCCCATCCCGGATCGGCAGGAACGAGCCGTCATCGACGCCCACCTCCGCGGCGATGCGTTCGTTCGTCACCTGGTTGAGCGCGAGGATGAGGTCGCGGTTCTTCTTCGGGGCGAGCGCCAGGTTGGTCATCTCGTCGGGATCGGCCTGCAGGTCGTAAACCTCCAGATCGTTTTTCGCGAGCACCTCTTCCATCGTTTTCGGCATGTTGAAGCCGACCGGCGAGAAGTAGCGCGAGAAACGGTAGCGGCCGTCGAAGATGCTGCGGATCGACGTCCGGCTCCGGAAGTCCGGCGGATGCCCCGCCAGCATCGCCTCCTGCTGAGCAGGGGGCTTCGTCCTGTAGAGGCGCGTGTCGATCGTCAACGCGGCCCAGCGGGGATCCGCATAGGACAGCATGTCGAAATTGAACAGGGTGGCCGGTCGCACGGCCTTCTCTCCCGCGGCTTCCGGGTCGCGCAGCAGCGCCGAGAAGTCCTTGCCGGGCAACCCCTCGCCGGCACGGGCGCGGGACGCACCGTCCTTGCCGGTGAGCGCCAGGATCGTCGGCGTGAGGTCGAGCTGCGAGGTCAGGGCCTGGCACTGCTTGCCACCCGCGAGAGCAGGATGGACGATCATCAGCGGCAGGTGGTTCTGCTGCCGGTAGGTGGTGGTGCCCTTGCCGCGCATCTGGTGGTTGCCGCCCAGTTCGCCATGATCCGCCGTGAAGATGACGATGGTGTTCTGCGCCATGCCATTGTCTTCGAGCGCCTGCATCAGGCGCTCCACCTTGCGGTCGCAGTCGCGGATGGCGTTGAAGTAATAGTCGCGGAGCGCCCGCCAGCGTCGATCCTCGTCCGGCCATTGCCCGACCAGCAGGTCGATCGATTGCTGATAATAGAGATGCGCCTTCGGCCGGCCCGGCGCGTCGAGCGGCTGGTGGCGGCTCGCGGGCAGCGGCACGCCGTCCCAGGTCGCGCGGTAGAGTTCGTCGTCCGGGGCGCGTGCGATCCCGAACGTATGGCGCTTGCCCTGGATGTTCTCAGCTCCGATGTCGGAGTCGAAGTACATCGTGTCGTGCGGGTTCACGAAATTGACGGCGAGGTACCAGTTCTGGCCCTTGGTGCGCAGCGCCTGGGCTTCCGTGCGCAGCCACGAGATCGACGTCGCAAGCGTGCCGTCATCGTACGAATAGCCGCCCAGGGTGCCGTCGATCATGTCGCCGATGCCGAAGAAGTCCTGGAAGCCGTAGGACTGCAGGGTCTTGCGGTAGTCGAGCAGCGGCGCGTCGACCGGCTTGTCGTTGAGATCGAGGTTGGCCGACAGATGCCACTTGCCCTGATAGGCGGCGTGATAGCCCAGCTCGGCGAGCCGATGGCCGATCGTCTTGATCTTCGTCGAGAGATCGCGCTGCCAGATGGAGCTAAGGTTGTCGGCAATGCCGGTGTGCTGGATGTGCTGGCCGGTATAGACGACAGAGCGCGCCGAGGAGCAGACACAGGAGGCGGCCTGGTGATTGAGGAAGGTGACGGCCTTCTTCTTGATCGCCTCGCGCCCCGGCACCGGGAAGGGCCAGGTCGGGAAGAAATGCTCCTGGTCGACCAGCACGAAGAGGATGTTGTAGCCCGCAGGCATCGTGGCACTGGCGGGACCGGCCGGAGCGGTGGCCGGCGCCTGCGCCTGCGAAACGCCGGCCGGAAGCAGCGTCGTGCCCAGCAGAGCCGCACCGGACGTCATGGCCATGCGGCGGGACGGGAGGGACGAATCGTCTTCGGGCCTCGCCATCCGGTTGCTCCTGTGTGAACGCGACTCATGCTACGCGGAACAGGCGGCCGATTACATGGGAAATGAACTTGGCGGTTGCGGCGCTCCGTTTCGGTCCTCCGGCCAAGCTGCTTCTTGAGTCCGCGGCGCCGGTCCAAGCTTGCCGTCGTCTGCGTCGCCTGAGGCGCGTCATCGAGCCGGCCGCGGCGAGTAGCCTCCCACCCTCACCGCGAAGGGCATGCTCCTGATCGAACTGACCCCGGCGGCCAACTCTCTGCTGATCACGCTGCTGCGACTCCCACTTCGATACGCCTCTTACCCGCAGCTCACGTTAGGACGGCGGGACCGAGAGGCGGGTCATGTCGAGGATGCAGATTTCTCGGCGTCTTATCTCGATCACCATCTCATCCTGCAAGCGATTGAACTCCCGCGTCACGGCTTCCCGATGAGAGCCGATACGCGAGGCGATTTCGTAGTGTGTGGGCGCGGGCTTGATGATGACGTGGCGATCGGACGTGGAACCTTGCGCAGCAAGACGCAACAATTCGCGCCGCACGCGCTCACGGACGGCCAAGGCACTGATTTCGAAGACGCGCTCTGACATGCTGCGGATCTTCGCGACGAGAAGCTCCGAGAGGCGGACCGCGATGCCGCTGTTCGCCTTCAATGTAGCGCGAAACACCGCTGCCGGCATACGTGCCAGGCGGCAGTCGCTCATGGCGACGGCGGCAGCAGAGCGGGGACGAAGATCCATCGCGGAGAATTCGCCGAACATCGCCCCGGCCTGGATATCCGTGTAGATGACCTCGCGCCCGGTCGCTGTCACACTACTTATGCGAACGGCACCGGACAGGATGAAGAATAGATCACTTGTTTGGTCCTGTTCGTCGAGGATGAGAGCATCCCTGTCGTAGCTGCGGACGGTGCACGCCGCGACGATCGCCGACAACTCGCCGTCCGGCAGGTCTTCAAAGAGGGAGATGATCCGGAAAGACGAAGATAGCGATTGCATTGGGTATACAGCGCAGGCTGAATTCGGTAGCATAGCACATTAATCGTGCGCGTATAAAGGGCGGGTCCAAGCCACAACGCCGGCGGGCATCGGCCTTACCACGGCAAATGGCAGCGTGTGGCATCCCTTTGAGAGTCCAACTTCGTCGCAGCTTAGTTTATAGTTAGTCCAGTCCGCTCCTAGGCATGCGGTGCCCACGGATGCGGGTGCCCGAGGATAGTGCGGTGCCGATTACTACCGTTTCTACAGGAATTGTCCGTTGCCTGGCGTGCGGGGCAGATTCTGGGCTTCGGGCAAAATTCTGCGCCGATTGTGGGACCGCCCTGCCGGGAGCAGTGGCTGGGCGCAATGTCCTCGAAGCGGCCGAGCGGAAATTCCTGACGATTCTGTTCGCCGATATCCGCAACTCGACTCGGATCATCCAGCTTCTCGATCCCGAGGACGCCATGGCCAAGCTACGGCCGGCGATAGAGTTGATGACTCTTACCGTTCGTGAAGCGGGCGGGATGGTAAATCGTATTCAGGGTGACGGTATCATGGCCCTCTTTGGCGCGCCGATCGCCGTCGAGGACCATGCGCTACGCGCCTGTCGGGCCGCCCTGCTGATGCGCGATCGGTTTGCAGAGCTGCCCGATCGGGAGATATCAATCCGCATCGGCATCAATTCGGGTGAGGTGGTCGCCCATATCGATGCCGGTGACTTCGCGAGCACCTACGATGTTACGGGCCCCGCCGCCCATCTCGCGGCACGTCTTGAGCAGCTTGCGGACTCTTCCAGGATCCTCATTTCGGACAGCACGCATGCCCTGGTGCGGGGTGCCGTCGAGGCAAAGAAGCGGCCTGGCGTGATGTTCCGGGGATTCGACCAGCCGATTGATATCTGGGAACTGAATGGTCTTGCCCAACGGTCGCGATGGGCGGATCGCCGGCAATCCGGACTTTCGCGGTTCGTCGGCCGATCCGTCGAACTGGAGGAGCTGCGCCGACGTCTCCTGCAGGCCGTCGGGGGATCGACGCAGTTGCTGATGATCGGCGGCGATCCGGGCATCGGAAAATCGCGTTTGCTGCATGAGCTGCTTGGTGTCGCGCGGTCCCTTGAGGCGCCTTGCACGATCTGGGATGCACATGCTGAAGCGACGACCAACCGGGCACCATTTGCGACCTTACGACAGCTTCTCCGTCAGTGGTTGGGAGTAGATGAGGCCGCGCTGCCCGAGGATGTGCTTGAGGCGTTGCGGAGCCGCCTCGCGACCTCAAACCTACCGGTGGGCGCCGAGGCGGCGCTTTGCGCAGTTCTGAACATAGCGAGCGACGAACGGGCCTGGCGCGAAATGGACCTGCACGCTCGGCGGAGGCTCATCGAGCGGAGCGTGCTGGCTCTCATCGAAAGCGCGCAACACGAGCAGCCCCTGATCCTGGTCGTGGACGATTTCCACTGGGCAGATACCGAATCGCGCGAGCTGCTGGTCTCGATCATCACTGAGCGTCCTGCGGGACGTGTCAGCATCATCGTGACGCACAGGCCGATGGAGGGGATCCCGGCCGACGACGAGCACGTGTCGAGGATCACGCTTGCCGAGTTCTCGTATCCTGTCGCCGAAGAGCTATTGGAGATTCTACTGGGAGGAGATCCTTCGGTCTGGGCGCTGAAACGGCGGCTCCTGGAATGGACGGGCCGGCTTCCGCTTTTTCTCGAGGAGACTGTTCGCCACCTTCTCGAGACGGGTGCCCTTAGTGGTGTTCTGGGCGACTGCCGGGCGGCGGGGGATGGATCGGAGATCGCGGCGCCCCGATCCGTGCAAGCGGTTGCGGCGGCGCGTATCGACGCGCTGGCGGGGCCTGTCAGGACCCTCGTCCGGACGGCCTCTCCGCTGGGTCGACGATTTCCACGCGCTCTTCTGGCGGACGTGGCGGCGGTCGAGCCCGCATTTCTGACAGATGCCCTCCAGGAGCTCGCCAGACGGCACATCCTGTTCGACAATCCCGACGGGATCGATGGGTTTGTCGAGTTCCGCCACGAGCTCATCCGCGAAGCGGCCTACGGTGCTCTGATCCGTGAAGATCGCTACAGGCTGCATCGCAGCGCTGTAGATGCGATTGAGCGACGCTACGCCGACCAGTTGCGCAACTGGTCGGGAATCGTCGCTTATCACGCCGCCCAAGCCCAGCTCTGGGAAAAGGCAGCGGACTACGAACAGATGACGGCCGACAGCGCGATCGACACATCGTCCTATTCTGCGGCGCTCGCCTCCTGCCAGCGCGCCCTGGAATATATAGGCAAGGCGCCAAGAACGCTCTCCAGCATCAAGCGTGGGATCGATGTTCGGCTCATGTTGAGGGGGGCGATAGCACCGACATCCGATTTCGCGACGTGGCTGAAATTCGCCGATGAAGCGCTTTCCGAAGCTCGGGTGTGCGGAGACCAAGCCCGCATCATATCCGCGAGTCTCCATCGTGCATGGGCATTGAACTTCGCGGGCGAGCCCAAAGACGCTGTTCCTGCTGCCGAGACGGCCCGCGCGTCCGCACAACTTGCGCAGGACGATGCGGCTTCTGCCGCGGCAAGTTTCGTCCTGGGGCAGGCACGCTATGCCGCCGGCAGTTACGTGGATGCGCTGGCTGCACTCGACGGCGCTGCAGCCTGGTACGTCGGAGAGCGCGAGTTCGCGAGATCGGGCGGCAGCGCCACGACGTCTGTGTCGTGCCACATGATGCGTGCGACCTGCCTCGGGTCGCTAGGGCGTTTCGACCGCGCCGGCGAGGCGTCCGGCCGCGCCGATGAAATTGCGGCGCGTACGGCGCGGCCGTACGACCGGGCCTTGGCTTTCTATGGACGCGGCGTCACATCGATGCTGGAGGGCAAGCCGGTTGAGGCCGTGCTGAGCCTGGAGCGGAGCCGCGAGCTCTGCCTTGAGGCGGGTCTCCCGACATTTCAGCTCCTGGTCGAGACGCATCTCGGGGCGGCCTATGTGGCGAGCGGCCGGAAGGAGGAGTCTAGGTCGATGCTGGAGAGCGCATTGGCGGCGGCCTCGCGTCTAAATCACGTCGTCGCTTTCGTGGCGGGTTCGATCTTTCGGGGCGGCCTGACCTTGGTCGAAGGCGATGCCACGCTGGCGCTGCAGCATTTGATGGACGCCCGGGAAGTCGCTCGGTCACGGGGATTCAGGGGGCTTGAGGTCACCGCTGGCCGATTGATCGGGGTGGCCTGTCTGGCGCTCGGAAAATCGCAGTATGCGCGGGCTGTCTCAGAGCTGACGCAGGCCGCCGCATTGGCCCGGGCGTGCGGGGCGTTGCCTCAACAGGCCCGATGCCTCCTGACACTGGCGGACGCCGGCCGGCAGGCCGCCGATGGCGCGAGCTGGCGTCTGCAAGCCGCCCAAGCACGAGACCTGTTCACTCAGATGGGGCTGCAACCGGAGGCGGCGCGCGCGCAAGAGTTGTCGCACGTGTAACCAGGGGCTGTTAAGCTGAGGCCACCAACTAGGGAGTGGGAGATGGTTTCTGACGGAGTTGACCGAGCCGCCGAAGTAGCTATGGCGATGCTGGGATTTGAGCCACTCAACCGTGCATATATAGGTGTGGCCAACGCCATGAATGACGCCCTGGGCAAGGAACTTGAGACTACGCGAAGTCTGTTTGCGGAATTCAAGCGCGAGAATGGCAACTCGTTCGCCTTTGGGACCTTTGCGAACTTCCTCTTCAAGAAAAACAAGGTGTACCAGGATCCAGACAACGAGAAGAAAGGCTATCCCAAGAATGAAGCCAACTGGTTGCGTGACGCTTTTCAATTTTCCGAAAGGGACGCAAAGCAGATGGTGGCATGGGTGAACCGCCGCCTTGCGGAGGGTTATGACCATCCTCTCAAGTTCTATGTGCTCGCCCACGATGGCGAGACAACGGCCCTGTTTCTCAAGGGCAATGAGGGCGATACCATTTTCATTTTCTGCCCAAAACCCGCGTAGTCGACCTTCTTCTAGTCCTGGTGGCGCACCACGCGCAGTATTGCCGAGGCGATGATCGCGCCGGCATGCCCACAAGGGTGACCGGCCGTATTGGAAGCGGAACCAGAGGCAATCCAGGCGCGTGCGGTTGGCGCGCTAGTCGGCGTTGAAGTCTCATTCGTTCTCGACCAGCGGCGTGAGGACACGCCGATCATCCCCGCTTGCCCAGGATGAGGACGCGGTATCGTAGCCGAGAGCGACCAACTCATGCCGAGTGGGTTGGCGGCAAGATCGACATGTTCCGCGATCTGTCGCCCGCATCGACTTCTGTGAAGACGCTCCATTGGCCGGGATCCTTGCATCTTCTTGCGGTCCCTTCACGTCCCGCGTGGGGAACCATCGGGTGTCGAAGCTGCGCGCCGCTCCCGGACATTGCTTCGAAATGTCCGGACGCTCCAGGGGCCGGGCATCGTCCAGCCCTCAAATCCCCCCTTTCGTTCGGAGCGGTCGCCCGCCATAAGACGGGGTGGGGGAGGCTGATCGACGGCCTTCGGGTTCGACAGGGAACTGAGATGGCCGGGCTGCTGGGGGATCGTTGGACGCAGGTCCTGAAGCTCGTCGTCGTCGGCGCGGCCGCTGCACTTCTGCCGGCCTGCGCCAGCGACAGCACCTCCTACCAGGAGCAGGCGCTGCGGGCGTCGGAGGGCGGCGACCTCAAGACGGCGACGCTGCTGGCGCAGAAGGAGGTCGAGAAATACTCGGCGGCCGACCAGTGCTCTTCCACCACCAACTACAATTGCGGCACCCTGGCGCTCGCCTATAGCAGCCTGGCCGAATATCAGATCCTGAGCGGCAACCTGGCCGCCGGCGAGCGCAGCTTCGACCGTGCCAAGGGTGCCCTCCAGCGGGTCCCGAAGGACAACAAGCCCAGCGCCACCGGCATGGTCTATCGCGACGTGTCGGAGGCCTACTGGAAGGCTGGCGACAGGAAGCGCGCCATCGCCATCTTCAAGGAAGGCACCACCCGCGGCGCCGACGAGTGGCTCTATACGTCCTCCGCCGCCAAGGCGGTGGCCCAGCAGGACGGACGGCCCGCGCCCGCCACGCCGGGGACCCAGCCCGGGCCCGGCCTCCCGGTGGCCGCGCCCGGTGCCCCTGTTCCCCTCGGCCCCGCGGTCACGCCGGCCGCGGCGACCGAGGCCGACGCGACCGTGAAGGTGACCCCGCTCGGCGACCCCGCGACCGGCGCTCCCGCCGCCTACGACCCGACGCGCGGCCGGCCGCCCAGCTCGGCCGAGCCGGCGCCCGCACCGCTGGCGCCGAGCCCGCTGACACCCACGCCGCTTCAGCGGTCGCGCTGAACGGAGTGCGTTACGCGCGCCGTGCAGGCGCGTGTCAAGCACGCCCTAGATTTGCGCCAGGCCGCCATCGACGAAGACCTCGCCGCCGGTCATGAAGCTCGAATCCGAGGAGGCGAGGAACGCCGCCACCGCGCCGGTTTCCGACGGCTCGCCGATGCGGCCGAGCGGCGTCATGGCGCCGATCGCCTCGAAGGCTTCCTTGCCCACCACCTCGAGCGCCAGGTCCGTCCGGGTCGGTCCCGGCGACAGGACGTTGACACGGATGCCGGTGCCCTTGAGGTCGAGCGCCCAGCTGCGCGCCAGGTTGCGCACAGCGGCCTTGGTGGCGCTGTAGATGCTGAACTGCGCCGTGCCCATCTCGCCGGTGGTCGAGCCGGTGAGGATGATCGAGCCGCCGGCCTTCATCAGCGGCAGGCCCTTCTGCACCGAGAAGATCAGGCCCTTCACGTTGACGTCGAAGATCTGGTCGTACTGTTCCGGCGTGATCGCGCCCAGCGGGGCGAAGGCGCCGGTGCCGGCATTGGCGAACAGGATGTCGAGCCCGCCGCGCTCCGTCTTGACCGTCTCGTACAGCCGGTCGAGGTCGGCCAGGTCGGTCACCGAGCCGCGCACGGCGCGCGCCGAAGCGCCGAGCTTCGCCACGGCGGCGTCGAGCTGTTCCTGCCGTCTGCCGAAGAGATAGACGAAGGCGCCTTCCTCGACGAAGCGCTGCGCGGCGCCCAGCCCGATGCCGGTGCCGCCGCCCGTGATCACCGCCGTCTTTCCTTTGAGTCTGCTCATCCTGTGCTCCTGCGTTTGAGGTTGCACAGAACTGGAGGCGTACCCACCTAAGGACAAGTATGCACCTTTTGGTAAGTAGGCAAGAAATGTCAGAGACCTCGACGCAGGCCCCGACCTGCACCCCGACCCTGCCGGGCTTCACCTGCGGCCTCGACGCGACGCTGCGGGTGATCGCCGGCAAGTGGAAGCCGCTGATCCTCTACTTCCTGGCCCAGGGCGGCCCGACCCGCTACGGCGAGCTGCGCCGCGCCATGCGCGACGTCAGCGACAAGATGCTGATCCAGCAGCTCAAGGAGCTGACCGCCGACGGCCTCGTCAAACGGACCGACTACAGGGAGGTCCCGCCGCGGGTCGACTACGCCCTGACCCCGCTGGGCGGGAGCCTCGCCCAGGCGCTCGTGCCGCTCTGCACCTGGGGCACGGACAACCTCGCCGAGGTGACGCGGGTGTTCGCTCAGCGCGCGGCTTCTGCGTCCGGGGGAGAGCGACCCGCTTCGGATTGACCGTTCCGTCGCCGTCGCTGTCGTCGCCACGACTGCTCCTCCGACGCGCCGCTTTTTCGTGCGCTTTCAGTGCCAGGGTGGACCTGTCCCCGGCGGCGTGGCGGCACCAGGCAACTCCACGGGGCTGAACGCGTTGACGCGCCAGGAACCGAATGCCGGAGGATAGGATGATGATGGGTATGTCTGCGAGGCTCGCGCTGGTGGCCGGTATCGGCTTGGCGGCTGCGGCCTGCCAGAACGATGCCTATGGTCCGCCGACCGGCGCCTATCAGCCCGCGCCGGCCTATTACAACAACGCGCCGCCGCCGCCGCGCTATGCTTATGGCCAGCCGGCGCCGAATTACTACCAGAACCAGCCGGCCTATAACCCATACCAGCAGGGCCAGGGCCGCTACAACCAGGCCGACGGCCGCCGCTACACGAACGTGACCGTGACCAATCGCGGCCAGAACGGCTATCAGGACCAGGTGGTGCAGCAGCAGGTCGTCTGCGGCAGCCAGTATTACGACGGCTACCGCACCCGTACGGCACCCTACTGCTGATCAGGCGCGACGGCCGAAGCCCGGCGCGCGGAACGATCGGGCGGAAAGACTTCGTCGCGCTGTGCCTGTCCTTGGCCGGCGCGGCGCTCGTGCGTCCCGTTTTGGCGAAGACGAACGCCGGTGCCTTCCCGACCCAACCCATCACGATCCTCGTGGGCGATGCGCGCGGCGGCATGCTCGACGGGGCCGCGCGCGCGGTCGGTCCGGCGCTGTCGAAGGTTCTGGGCCAGCCCGTGCTCGTCGAGAACCGCGCTGGCGCGGCCGCGCGGACCGCGCAGGCCGCTACCGCGAAAGCCAAACCCGACGGCTACACGCTGCTGCTGGCCGGCACGACCGGCCTGGTGCTGGCGCCACGCCTGGTCCCCAAGGCGTCTTATACGGTTGACGACTTCGCCGGCCTCGGCCCGGTGTCGGAGACGCCGCTGGTGATCGGAGTGCCGGCCTCGAGCCGCTTCCAGAGCTTCGCCGAGCTGGCGGCCCACGCCAAGGCCCACCCCGACGCGGTGCGGATCGGCCATGCCGGCAACGGCACGACCAGCCATCTGGCGATCCTGCGCCTCCAGCAGCGGCTCGACGCCCGGTTCGCCGCCGTCCCCTACGAGGGCTCGGCGCCAGCCATCGCGGCTCTCCTGGCCGGCAACATCGACGCCGTCGTCGACCAGCTTCCGAACTCGTTCGGCCAACTGCGCGCCGGCGCGGTCAAGCCGCTGGCGGTGACCAGCCTCAAGCGCGCCGCCGACCTGCCCGAGACACCCACCCTCAACGAGCTCGGCCTGAAGGGCTTCGAGGTCGTCACCGTCGCGGGCCTGCTCGCGCCCGCGAAGACGCCGCCCGCCACGGTCAGGATCCTGGCCGACGCGCTGCAGAAGGTGCTCGACGATCCGGCGGTCCAGGCCAAGCTGAAGAGCCTCGGCAGCGAGCCGCGCGCGCTGACCCCCGACGCCTACGACGCCCTCCTGAAGCAGGAGGACGCCGCCGCGGCCCAGATGGTCAAGGATGGACTGCTGAAGGGGGAATAGGGTGGGGCTACGCCTGCAGCGACGCGGGCAATCCCTCGAAAGCGAACGGATTGAGGAACTGCCGCCGCCAGAAATAGCGGCGGTCTGTGATCGACAGGCGCGCCTCGGTGCACACCGCGTCCCATCGCTTCGTGATGACGTCGATCTGGTGCTTCACGATCCGGCGCGCCATGGCGGGCTTGAGCAGGAACGTGGGGGCGGCCCGCAGGCACAGGGAGAGCTGGCTCTGGCGCTCGTTGCCGAGGACCAGCATCGCCTGGCTCGCCTCCGTCCCGGAGCGCGGCTGCGGGCAGATGTCATAGGCGGGCGTCAAAGCGAGTTCGTTGCCGTCCCAGAAGGCGGCGTGATTGCGCGCGTGATCGTCGCTGTTGCCGCACAGGATATTGAACACCAGGCGGGAGAACAGCTCGCGGAGCGTTTCCCGGGGCGTCGCGAAGCGGTGGCGCACGATCGTGGCGAGGTCCTCGTAACTGGCGTAGCGCGCCATCATCTCGTCCAAGGCGAACAGCGTGAGCGCCGACACCATGGCGCGCCGTGCCCAGCCGGAGGCCTGCCGGCGGCGATCGAAACGTTCGATCAGCAGCACGTCCTTGCCGGCGGCGCGCTTGAGGGCAACCGGCGCAACGTCGAGGCCGGCCTCGGCCGCCAGGCGCATCGCCACATACTCGGCCTTGACCACGCTGTAGACGTCGCCCTGCGCGGAAAACTTGGCGATGTACTTGCGGTCGCCGTCGGCGATCAGCGCCTTCGGGCGGGCGCCGCCGATCGAGCTGCCGTGAAACAGCGCCTGGTCGAGATCGGGATTGAGCGGCACGCCGCGCTCGACCTTGTCCGCTGCCGTCAGCAGCGCCTTCATCGTGGCGCCCGCCGCGTCGCGTGGGACGTACACCGTGGCCGAGCGCTGGAAGTCGAGGGCGCCGATCCGGTCGGAGCCCGACTCCAGAAGGTAGGTCAGCTCATCGAGCCGGGTCGTGTCGATGTCCTGTCCGCGCGCGCCCAGCCTGCGATTGACGATGACGCGGCGGCCCCAGGCGTCGGGCGCCGCATCGCGCAGGCAGCTCGGCATCGACAGGTTGTCGAGCAGCGGAAGCGGGCCCCGCCGCAGCGGCAGCTCCGGATCGTAGATCGCGATGGCGTCGTCGCGCGCCAGATAGCTGCGGCCATACAGGAAGTGGAGCCTGTTGGCCTGGGCCGACAGGCGGCCGGCCACGACCGGTTCCGTGGCGCCCGGAAGCCAGATCCAGACATAGGCCTCCCGATCGTTCTTCCCGGGAGCCTCGCTAGAAGTCATCCTTCGCCTCCTTGGCTGAGGCTCGGACGGACTTGGGGAGCAACTCCAGCATGGCGGCGTTGGTGCCGATGGCCTGTCCCAGGACGCCGGGGGCGGCATCGAACAGGCGGACACCGACGATGGCGGCCGTCTCGAATACTGCCCCGATCGTGCAGCCCGGATCGCCGCGCTCGATGCGCTGGATCAGCCCGCGCGACACCCCGGCCCGCGTCGCCAGCTCCGCGACCGTGAGCCCGCGCTCGATCCGCGCCCGCCGGATCATCTGTCCCAGCAGCGTCAGCGCGTCCCGGCTGTAGCGGGAATAGGGGCGGTCGGGCGGCTTGGGCATTTGATCCATTAAAAGAGCGGTGAAATCTGTAATGATCTATTTATAGACCAGCATGCGGCGGCGTCAATGAATACGCTCTATTAATCGGTTATTAATAGATGTTAAGAGCTATTAATGGATCTTGCGTGGCATCTTGGCTTTGCCATCCTGCTCGTGTCGCTTGTGCTACGCTTGACCTCGCATAGAGGGAGCATGCGAGGCGCCTCGTTGATCGATTCGTACCATCGCCTGATCGAATGGGTGGATCGCCCGTCCGTGCTCCTCCGGCTGGGCATCGCCTTCGTTGCCGCATGGGCGATCTTCTTCTCGCACGTTTCTTCTCTCGACCAGGTGCCGCCCGATTACATCGACAAGGGTGTGTATTGCCTCCACGCCCTGGGCCATACCCTGACCATGGCGATGTTTCGAAGCCTCTTCCCCTGGCTGGTCGCCGCACAGATCGCCGGTGTCGTGCTGATCGCGCTGCCGATCGCGCCGCTTGTCTGGGTCCCCGTCGTGGTGCTGCCGCTGTTCTGGGGCGGGCTGGTCCTATCTTGCCCTTTAGAATGACTGTCCAACTCAGGGATGTTGATGCCAAGGGACACATACGTCTTTGGCGTGATAAATTTTCGAACAAGACAATCCAGAGTGAAGACCTCGAATGCAATATGTTGCGCGGGCGTTTGGTCCAATAGCGGTCTTCGTATGTCTCGCTCTTGCCCTGGTGCTTGTTGGTGAACTGGCAAATGAGTTCCACACTGGAGGAAGCAGAGCGAGTTGGTATGACTTCGCATGGCTGTTTTTTCTAGGTTGGTATCTTGTTGTAAGCCCGGTCATGATGTCGATGCGCCTGTGGCGGATGGAGTTTGCGAGCGCCTTCTCCTGGGCGCTTGTCGCCGCGATAACCGTCTCTCGAATTTTTGACCCCGAAGTCTATCGAAGCGCCGAAGACCGGCTGGTGCCTTATGCGCTGGCAAAGCTGGTCGATTGCGATCTTCCGGAAAAGGCACATTCAAGTTCTGCCTTCACCGTTTGTTATGCTTATCAGCGATTTCCATGGGATCGGATTCTGCTGCGAAGCGCTTCCAGCGAGCTACTCCTGCCAGTAGAGCAATGGTCAGAAGGCCTGAAGGCGTCGATTGGATCGAATCGACTGACTCGGAACATCGTGTACTGCGGCTATCGTCGGATAACGGAAATACGCCCTGACTATCTGTTTATTGAAGTCGCATGCGGATAGGTGCGCTTGTTCTGCCCGTTGTCGCCGCCACACTCGCCTACTGCTGGTCGGCCGTTCGCCATCGGCCCGTCGGCAATGAAGTCGAAATTCGATGATGGGCAAGAGAGAAGGTAAGCGACACCCCCGGACTACGGGCTAGGGTCTTGCTGTCAGTCCCGCTAAACATCATCCTAATGTTGCAGCGGGAGAGGGCACCCCAATGAAGAATACCCCACGAATCATCATCAACTCCGACGTGCTCGCACCCGCGGCAATGGCGTTGCTCGAGGCACGTGGCGCCGAGGTACGGATGTTGCCGACGCGGGCCAGCGAGGCCGAGATGATCGCGGCGGTGTCGGAGGCGCCGACCCATGCGATCCTGGTGCGCACAACCAAGATCACGCCGGCCGTGTATGACGCCGCGCCCGACCTGCGCGTCGTGTCCAAGCATGGCGTCGGCTACGACAATATCGACGTCGCGTGCGCCAGCGCGCGCGGCATCGCGGTGCTGCGCACGCACGGCGCCAATGCCCGCTCGGTGGCCGAGCTGGCGCTGGGCATGATGATCTCCGTGCTGCGCTACATGGTGCCGTTCGACACGGCGCTGAAGCACGGCACCTGGCCGCAATCGGCCTTCATGGGCCGCGAGCTGTCGGGCTCGAAGCTCGGCATCGTCGGCTGCGGCGCCGTCGGCTCCTCGCTGGTCGCGCTCTGCCGGCCGTTCGATCTCGACATCCGGATCTACGATCCCTATCTCGCGCCGGACGCGGTCCCCGAGGGCGTCGGCCGCGTCGATGTGCTCGATGAGCTGCTCGAATGGGCGGACATCGTCAGCCTGCATTGTCCGCTGACGGAAGAGACCGACCGCATGATCGACGCGGCGGCACTTGCCCGCATGCGGCAGGGCACCTTCCTGGTGAATGCCGGCCGCGGCCCGCTGGTCGATGACGGGGCGCTGGTCGCCGCGCTGGAGAGCGGCCATCTCGCCGGCGCCGCGCTCGACACGTTCGTGGTCGAGCCGCCCGATCCCACCCATCCGCTGTGGACGCAGAAGAACGTGGTCTTCACGCCGCATATCGGCGGCTCGACGCGCCAGTCGCTGGAGCGGGTCGCCGTGCAGGCCGTCGAGAACATCTTCTACGTGCTCGATGGCACACCGCTGCCGGCGAAGTGCGTGGTGGGGTGAGGCTTGAACCTCACCCCACGTCCGGCATCTTCTCCAGGAGCTTGTCGAGCGTGATCGGGTAGTCGCGGACGCGGACGCCGGTGGCGTTGTAGATCGCGTTGGCGACGGCGGCGGCGACACCGCAGATGCCGAGTTCGCCGACGCCCTTGGCCTTCATCGGCGAGGACAGCGGATCGGTCTCGTCGAGGAAGATCACCTCCTGGTGCGGGATGTCGGCATGGACCGGCACCTCGTAGCCCACGAGGTCGTGGTTGACGAAGAAGCCGTGGCGCGTGTCGACCGCCAGCTCCTCGATCAGCGCCGCGCCCGCGCCCATGGTCATGGCGCCGATCACCTGGCTGCGCGCCGATTTCGGGTTGAGGATGCGGCCGGCGGCGCAGACCGCCAGCATGCGCCGGATCCGCACCTCGGCCGTGGCGGCATCGACGCCGACCTCGACGAAATGCGCCCCGAAGGTCGAGAGCTGGTGCTTCTTGTCCAACCCGCCGAACTCGATCGAATCCTCGGCCACCAGCTCAGCCTCCTTCGCCGCCTCGGCGAGCGCGATGCTGCGCTCGCCCGAGCGGACCTGGCCGTCGGCGAACTGCGCGTTGGCAGCGTTGAGGCCGAGCTTGCCCGTCACCGCCTCGCGCAGCTTCACGCAGGCGGCATAGACGCCGGCGGTCGCGGAGTTGGCGCCGAACTGTCCGCCCGAACCGGCCGAGACCGGAAAGGCCGAATCGCCCAGCTTCACCACCACCTTGTCCAGCGGCACGCCCATCATCTCCGCCGCGGTCTGGGCGATGATCGTGTAGCTGCCGGTGCCGATGTCGGTCATGTCGGTCTCGACGGTCACGATGCCCTTGGCGTCGAGCCGCACGCGCGCGCCCGACTTGATCACCGGCGAGCCGCGATAGGCGGCGGCCATGCCGAGCCCGACCAGCCAGCGCCCGTCGCGCGCCTGCTTGGGTTGCGCCTTGCGGGCGGACCAGCCGAAGCGCTCGACGCCGATGCGCAGGCATTCGGTGAGCTGGCGCTGCGAGAACTTGCGCTCGGGCTTCTCGGGATCGACCTGGGTGTCGTTGCGGATGCGGAACTCGACCGGATCGAGCCCGAGCTTCTCGGCCATTTCGTCCATGGCGATCTCGAGCGCCATCATGCCGGGCGCCTCGCCGGGCGCGCGCATCGAGTTGCCCTCGGGCAGGTCGAGCACGGAGAGCCGCAGCCGCGTCAGGCGGTTGGCGCCGGCATAGAGCAGGCGCGTCTGCAGGATCGCGGTCTCGGGCTTGCCGTCGGGCAGGTCGCCCGACCAGCTGTCATGGCCGATCGCCGTGATCGTGCCGTCCTTCGTCGCGCCGAGGCGCAGGCGCTGGATGGTGGCGGGGCGGTGGGTGGTGTTGTTGAACATCAGCGGACGCTGCAGCGCCACCTTGACCGGGCGCTTGGCTGCCCGCGCGCCCAGCGCCGCAAGCACCGCGTCGGCGCGCACCCACAGCTTGCCGCCGAAGCCGCCGCCGATATAGGGCGACATCAGATGGACCTTGTCCTTCGCGATGCCCAGCGTCTTGGCCACATCGCCGACGCTCCAGGCGATCATCTGGTTCGAGGTCCAGAGCGAAAGCTTGTCGCCGTCCCACGCGGCGATGCTGGCGTGCGGCTCCATCATCGCATGGGCCTGGTCGGGCGTGGTGTAGGTGGCGTCGAGCTTCACGGGGGCGGCGGCAAAGGCGCCGTCGAAATTGCCGACGGCACTGTCGGCCGGCTCGTCGTCGGTGCCGGCGGGCTTGGCCTTGTCGCGGGACGCCGCGAGGTCGTAGGCGCCCTTGCCCGGCGCATACTCGACCTTGATCAGCTCGGCGGCGTGGCGTGCCTGCTCGAAGGTCTCGGCCACCACCAGCGCGACGGCCTGGTGATAATGCTCGACCTCGGGCCCACCCAGCAGCTTCGCGGTATTGTACTCGCCCTTGCCGAGCTTGCCGGCATTCTCCGCGGTCACGATGGCCAGCACGCCGGGCGCTGCCTTGGCGGCGGCGAGATCCATCGAGGCGATGCGGCCCTTGGCGATGGCCGCGCCCAGCACATGGCCATAGGCTTGGTTGGGCACGACATCGTGACGTTCATAGGCATAGGGCGCGGTGCCCGTGGTCTTCAGCGGTCCCTCGATGCGGTCGAGCGGCTGGCCGACGATCTTCAGCCGGTCGATCGGATTGGTGGTGGCGGGCGTGTCGAATTTCATGGCTCAGCCCCTCGGCTCGGCCAGCACGGCGGCGAGCGCGCGCTCGGCTAGTGGCAGTTTGAACTTGTTCTCTTCGGTCGGTTTGGCGCCGGCGAGCAGCTTTGCCATCACCGGCTTGGCGCCGCGCGGCATGTCCGCTTCGGCCTCCTCGCTGCGCCACGGCTTGGGCGCGACGCCGCCCAGCGCCACGCGGCCGCTGCCGTCCGGCTGGACGATGGCGGCGACGGACACGAGCGCGAAGGCGTAGGAGGCGCGGTCGCGCACCTTGCGATAGTGATGCGTGCCGCCGGCCGGCTTGGGCAGCGTCACCGACGTGATCAGCTCGCCGGGCTCCAGCACGGTCTCGATCTCGGGCGTGTCACCGGGCAGGCGATGGAAGTCGGCGATCGGGATCGTGCGGGTGGCGCCCTGCGGCTTCACGGTTTCCACCGTGGCGTCGAGGACGCGCATCGCCACCGCCATATCTGAAGGATGTGTGGCGATGCAGGCGTCGCTGCCGCCCACCACGGCGAGCTGGCGGCTGTAGCCCCCCAGCGCCGAGCAACCGCTGCCGGGGCGGCGTTTGTTGCAGGCCATGTTGGTGTCGTAGAAATAGGGGCAACGCGTGCGCTGCAGGAGATTGCCTGCCGTCGTCGCGCGATTGCGCAATTGACCCGAGGCGCCCGACAGCAGGGCGCGCGACAGCACCGCATAGTCGCGCCGCACGCGCGCAGCGGCCGCGAGGTCGGTGTTGCGCACCAGGGCGCCGATGCGCAAGCCGCCGTCTTGCGTCGGCTCGATCTTGTCGAGGCCCAGGCCATTGACGTCGATCAGATGCGCCGGCGTCTCGATCTGCAGCTTCATCAGGTCGAGCAGGTTGGTGCCGCCGGCGATGAAGCGCACGTCCGGCTGGCGGGCGGCGGCGCTGGCGGCCTCGGCCGGCGAGGCGGCGCGTTCGTAGGTGAAGGGCTTCATGCCTTCCTCCCGGCGACTTCGCCGATGGCTTCGACGATGTTGGAATAGGCGCCGCAGCGGCAGATGTTGCCGCTCATGCGCTCGCGCAGCTCGGCATCGTCGAGCGCGGGCTTGGCATTCAGGTCAGCGGTGACGTGGCTCGGGATGCCGGCCTCGATCTCCTGCAGCACGGCGACCGCCGAGCAGATCTGCCCCGGCGTGCAGTAGCCGCACTGGTAGCCGTCATGCTTCACGAAGGCGGCCTGCATCGGATGTAGCTTGTCGGGCGTGCCCAGCCCCTCGATCGTGGTGATCTCGCCGCCCTGGTGCATGACCGCGAGGGTGAGGCAGGAATTGATGCGCCTTCCGTCGAGGATCACCGTGCAGGCGCCGCACTGGCCGTGATCGCAGCCTTTCTTGGTGCCGCCCAGATGCAGCCCCTCGCGCAGCGCGTCGAGCAGCGTCGTGCGCGGATCGAGATCGAGATCGCGCGGCTTGCCGTTCACGGTGAAGGAAACTTTGAGCGTCGGCGTAGCGGCGCCGGCGGGAGAAGAGGGCGAAGCCGCGGGAAGCGTCTGCGCCCCGGCCCGGGAGGCGACGGCGCCGACCGCGGCGGTCGCGACGGTGGCCGCCATCAGGGTACGTCTTTTCACATCGTTTTCGCGGGGAGTGGCCATGGCTGGCTCCTGCTTGCGGTGGCGCCGGTGCGGGTTTCAGGCCGCTCAACGTCGCCTGCTGCGGGATCGTTGCGCCGAATCCGCTGTCGCTCTTGCCGCGCGCGGCGTCGTGGGTGCCAAGCCTACCGGCCGGTTGGAGCTGGGCAATCCGTCGAAAGGTGCCGCAACTCCGCTTCACTCAGGCCGGGACGATCGCGTATCGGCAAGGGCGGTGGTCCTGTCCAAAGGCGCGCCCCGGCCGCCGCGACCTCACCAGCCCCAACGAAACGCAAAGGAACCGGCGAACCACATCGTTGCGACTGCAACGAGTGCGGGCAAAAGAGCGAGCCAAGGACGTGGCGTCGCCACCCAGAGGTGGAGTCCGAGTATTGCGACGCATGGTGGCAACACGAAGGTCGCGTAATAAGCACCGAGAAGCCACAACATCGGATAAGGCGATAGGGCGGCTCCGATACCGATCGTCAGGATCAGCATGGAAGAGAAAGCCCAGCAGCCGGCGACCCAGATGAGGAAGAGCGTCGAGAGGATCCACGTCCCCCACGTGTGCGTCCTGGCGTTCACTTCCGGTCTCGCCTGCCAACGATACGACAGTATCCGCTCGCCAAATCGATTGCATTCGCGCGCCGCGGCTTGGCATTCATGACATTTGCCAGAACCACCCGAAGGTGAACTCGCCAACCAGCCACATTGGTGCGACCGCGAAGAGCCCCGGCACGAGCGCGAGCCAGGGAAATCGTGTTTTCTGCCATACGTGCAGGCCACTATAGGCGATGACCGGCAGAACGACCCACAGCAGGCCACAGGCGACGAAGAGGCGAAGAAATACCGTCTCCGGCGGTGAGGCCGTGCTGCTGAGCAGCACGATCGCAGCCACCGGTGTGGACGCGACGCCAGCCAGGATGATCCAAGCGAAGAAGATCGTCGAAAAGATCCACGTCCCCCATTGCCGTACTCGTATGTTCACGTCCAACCTCGATGACCTGCGAGACAGGGACCCTACCGCCGACAGAACGAGATTGCATTCCGAAGCCACCGTTCCCGTAATAGGAAACGACCGGCATTAAGAAGACCGGTCAATGTCCGGAATCCACACGACTGGCCGCGCCTTGCACTCACATTCTCTTTTGATCGCTGCGGACCTGTTGCTCTTCACGATCTTCTTCGGTGTCCTTGCCTGGATAGGCCGGGCGGCGAGCGGGTCGCCGACTCTTCTCGACCGCCAAGGCGAGCCCAAAGGGCTCTGGATCGCGGTTGTCGCGTACCTGGCGCTCATACTTTGGGCGATGAAAGACTGTCCGACATGCTTGATCGGATGGCCGAAATGAACGCCGAGCCGAATAGGTGGTCCGCCAGCCTTGAGACCGCGATGTGGCTGTACTTGGCGGCGGACGATGTTGCGGTACGGTGAGGTGATGAGCCTTACGGCCGTTCGATTGCCCTGCGATCAACGGAGGGCGACTGGTCGGGGCGAGAGGCTGCTTTGTCGCGGCGCGTTCGATGACGCTCAGGACACCACGCTAGTGCCTGGGAGGGGGCGGCGAGGCGAGCATGTGGGCGATCTCGGCGATGATCGCATTGTTGTCGTAGGGCTTCGAAAAGAAGCGCGCCCCGGCAGGAAGATGACTCGCTTCCTTTACCTGTTTGCCGGACGCAACGATCAGATGAATGGGCGGCCAGCGGTTCCGGATGTAGTGGGCGAGCTTCACGCCGTCGATGGTGCCCGGCATCTCGATGTCGGTGAAGACCAGCTGCACGTCCGCGCGCCTCTCCAGGATCGCAATGGCTTCATCCGCGTTCGCTGCGGCGATGCCCTCGTAGCCGGCGGTCGCGATGAGGTCGAGGGCACTCATGAGGATCAGATGGTTGTCCTCGACAACCAAGATGACGGCGCCGGCTGTCGGCGCGGATTCGCTTGCAAGCATCAGAGGCTCCGTGCGGTGCCTACCGCCGCCAGGTGCGCATGGACGATCGAAATCGCCGTGCCGGGGTGTGCGTCGGTGACCTCGACTTCCGCATCGAGGCGCTTTGCAAGAGCTTCGACGATGTTCGTGCCCAGGCCCGGCTTGCTGCTTTGGGCATCGGACGGCATTCCGATCCCGTTGTCGCTGACCGAAAGCGCCCAGCCGGAGCCGTGAGAGTCATATCTGACGACGATCTTCCCGGCGCGCTGTCCCGGGAAAGCGTGTTTGAGGGCGTTGATCACCAGCTCGGTGACGATCAGGCCAAGGCTGACCGAGATGTCGGCATCCGTCACGCTTTCGTCGACGATGACCTCGATCGAGAGGAGTTCGGGATCGAGGATCATGGAGGCGGCCAGGCTCTTGCAGAGCTGGACCAGATAGGTGCGAAGCTCGACTTCCCCGAGCTGGGTCGACGCAAGATGCTTCTGGACGGCCGCGATGGACATCAGCCGGCTGTGGGCATCGTGGAGGTGACCACGCGTCTCGTCCGACTGCACCCTGCGCGCGCTCTGCAGGAGAATGCTGGCGATGATCTGCAGGCTGTTGGCGATACGGTGCTGGACCTCCTGGAGGAGAATGGCCTTCTCGCGCAGAAGATTATCCTGGAGCTTTTGACTGGCCCGGGCCTCGGTCACATCCGCGATGGCCAGAAGGAGACGAACCTGCTCCTTGTCGACATAGTCCAGTTTCTGGGCGTTGATGACGAGATGCCTCGGGGCCTGTCCGTCGCGTATCAGATCGAACTCGTAGGCAGCAACGCCTGCGCCGGAAGCCGTGCTTTCAAGCAGGGACGAAAGCTGAGGGGCCGCCCATTCGCCACGACCGAGCCCGGAAAATCGACTTCTGGGGACGCTGGCCGGTTCGATCTGAAAGTCGCGGCAAAACGATGCGCTCGCGGCAATAACGTGCAGGTCGCCATCGAGGAGCAACAAGGGCGTATTCGACGAAGCGATCACGGCAAGCATCAGGCTGAGGGCCGTGGCTTCTGGACCGAGTCCGTGCGGCAACACCGCCATGAGCATAACTCCGTATCGAGGGTTTGCTATTGGCGGCCAATCCCAAACGATGCCGGAGGTTGATTTAACCTACATTAACGCCAGACTCGGAAAATGGTTCCTGGCCTGCGACTATGGTGGCGACTGCGCACGCCAAAAGCGAGGCGGAACCAAGGATCTCTATCATTCCCCGATGACGATCAGCGGAGCGGCTGACGGCACCGCCCGTGTCAGAGCCGACCCAGGCCGGCACCACCGAGCGCGCCGACGAGCCAGAGAACGAGCAGGATAACGACGATGAGGCCCAGGACGCCGCCGAGCCCGCGCCCGCCATAGCGATTGTAGCCATAGTAGCCGCCGCCGCCGCCCAGCAGCACGATCAGCAGGATGATGATCAGTATCGTCGACATCGTGGCGATCCTCGTTGAGCCGGGTCCGTGAAGTCGCCTTGATGCAGATCAAGGAAATGTTCGGGGCGGACGTATGAAAGGTTGCCGCCGTAACGTGCAAAACCGGCAATCGTTGCACATCCGCGGAGGAAGCCATGAGAAGAGCCCTTGCGTTGGCGTCGCTGCTGATGCCTCTTCCGGCCGCTGCCCAGACTATCCAGACCGGCAGCGCACTCGCCGTGCGGTGGTGCACGGCCTGTCACGTCGTGGAAGCCAGTCAGCGCCTGGCCTCCGACAGCGCGCCGAGTTTCCGCGTCATCGCCGCGCGGCCCGAGACGACGGCGGCGACGCTCGACCGTTACCTGTCCACCGGCCACACGCTCATGCCCGATTTCTCGCTGAGCACCCAGGAGCGCAATGCCCTGGTCACCTACATCCTCAGTCTGCGCCAGAAGCCCTGACGCGCGGCGACACGCTGGGCGAGGGAGTTCGTCACGTCGAGTACCCGCCGGAAGCTTCAGTGACACTTCAAGATGAAGAGAGAATTGCGCTCACGTAGCTGATTATCGCAGTGGCGAAGCAAATGGATGGCGGCTTAACACGCAATAGGTTCGGCCATTGATCCTGTTGACGCGAAACAACATGACTCTCGCCCGGACTGGTTGCAGGATGCTCGAGGGGGAAATCAAGAGGCGACAGGAGCAGATACAAAGGGGGAGTAGCGTTATGGGTGCCTTGGCGTGGACGATCTACCGGCCGGAACATCTGGTCGTTATTCACGGCATCGGCGTGTTCGACATCTATTTCGCCACGGCGTTTCGGGAGGCCATGCGGGAAGAGGGTGCAGCCGGCTTCTGCAAGCTGTTCGACCTGAGCCGGGCCGACATTCACCTCAGCAACGAAGATCTGCAGACCATGGTCGCGAGCACGCGCCTGCGCGGGCCCATTCAATCCGGGCCGATCGCGATGTATCTGGGCAAGACCCCACCCCCTCTGCTGGTTGACATGGCGATCCTGCTGAAGGAGCGCGTTGGGCACCGCCGCCGGGTGCGCCTCTTCACCGACGAAAGCCTCGCGAGACGGTGGCTTGCCGCGGAGGGGCCGGCCGTGAACCCTCCCCAGGAGTTTCTTCAACTCCCCTCGAGACAGACGATGAGCGCCAGCCAGAGGCGGTGACGCGCGCTCCAAAGATCTGTCGTGCGCTGACGGAGGACGACCTCGGCTGGCAGGCTCAGCCTAACGCCCGAACGTGATGCCGGAAGCCTGCAGCTGGTCGAGCAGTTGGTCGGCGACTTCCCGGGCGCCGTCCGCCGAGCGGGCGAGGAATTTGGTGGCCACGAGGCGGACGCTGCGGATCTCCTTCATGCCGGTCGCCGGATAGAGCACGGCGACGACGGAGAAGACCGTCGACTGGCCGAAGCTGCTGGAGGACGAGTTGGAAACGTCCTTCACGCCGATCTCGAGCCGGTGTGTGGGGCGGAAGCGCGCGATGAAGGGCGCCTGCGAATCGCTGCGTTCGAGTTCGAGAGGCTGGGAAATCACCGTTTCGACCGCTACGCCCTGCGCCACAAGCCGGGTGCTGAGCGCTGAAGCGAGATTGCCCGAGTCGAGATACTTGCTGGACGGCGGGAGCCAGACCAGCAGGCGTGTCACGCGATCCGTCTCCGGAGAAACGCTGGGCCTGGTGGCGCTGACATTGGGACCGGGGGGCTTGCACGCCGTAAGGAGCGCGGGCGCGAGCAGCAGGACGGGCGCGACCGCCCGCATAAGCGACCGTCGTGCGAGGGACGGTGCGCCCGGGCTCATATCAGCCTGTCTTGCCGCAGCCTGCCCACGAGATTGTCCGCGAAATTGTCGGCGGCTTTCTTCGAGGCCGCGCGCAGCAGCCGCGTGCCTGCGGTCTGCGACGCCTCGAAGGTGATGGTCGACAACCAGATCCGCTTCTGCGTTGCGGCGCCGCGGACCTCGCACTTGAGCGTGAAGGCGTTCGGGTTGCCCATGTCCTTCGTGTGGGACGAGACGCGGATGTTCAGCATCTGAGTGGGCCGGAAGCTGGCGGTCGCCGCCGGCACGGCACTCTCTTCCGTTACGAACTCCGTGGAGACACCCGTGGACGCAAACGCGGCGCGCAGGCTGTGGACCACTTCGTCCATCTTGAGATAGGTCGCTTCGTTGGTCACGACCAGGCCCGACGAGTGACGGTAGCCCAAGTCCACCGAGACCAGCAGCCAGTCGAGCTTGCGGCCATAGGCGGCGTCGACGTTCGATACAGTCTTCACGTCGGTTGTGCAGGCAGGCACGGGACTCCTGGTGTCGGGTCGCGAGGATCAGCTCGTTCTCTGATCTCTTGCAGAAAAATGCAGACGCAATCGCCGCCGCTGGTCTCCCATCAGCCCCAGGTCGCTTTGTGGCTCATATCGCTACCGTCTGGTTCGACATGGCCCAACGGCAGGTCATCGCCAAACGAGGCGCGCACGGAGTACGCGCCAACGAGGCTCGGGGAAGGTATGCGAAACAGAGGTGGATATTAGGTGCGTGCGTTATCAAAACAGCACTGCTCTAGCTTAAGTAATATAAACAAAACATACTTTAGATCAAGAGTTGTACTTTAGGCCTTCCTTCGCCAGTTTCCCGAAACCAAACACTTCTCGCGTCCATTCGTCCTCCAAGCAGCGTTGTCGCGCCGGGATCATGATTGATCTCAACGCGAGCGAACGAGATCGCTTGTCCCCTCCATAGAGGTAAATCCATGTACGAACGACAGCCAAGCCGGACCGCTCTCGGCGCAGCCGGATATCGGGCCGCCCATCAGTTATTGGAGGGCGGCAAGGTATTCTCCGATCCTCTCGCACGCACCATTCTCGGTGACGGCGCCGACGCCATCATCGCGGGATTGTCCGCAAATCCGGCACAGAAGGGCGTGCGCATCTTCATGGCGGCGCGCAGCCGCTTTGCCGAGGATTGCCTTGGCGTGGCCGTGTCACGCGGCGTGCGGCAAGCGGTGGTTCTCGGCGCCGGCTTCGATACATTTGCGCTGCGCAATCCCTATTCGGAATTAGGGTTGCGGGTTTTCGAGGTCGATCATCCCGCGACCCAAGCCTGGAAACGAAAGCGTCTGTCGGAGGTCGGCCTCGCTATTCCGGCGTCGCTGACTTTTGCGGCGATCGACTTCGAAAGCGATGACCTCGGTCACGGTCTACGTGATGCAGGCTTCGATCCCGAGCGCCCCGCGTTCTTCATCTGGCTTGGCGTCGTCCCCTATCTTGGGCGAGCAGCCATAGCGGCTACGCTGCGCTACATTGCGAGCGTCCCGGAATCCGAGGTGGTGTTCGATTATAGCGAACCGCTGGAGAACTATCCGCCGGAGCGGCGGGCCGAAATCGCCGCGCTCGGGGCGTATACGGCTGAAATCGGTGAACCCTGGCTCAGTCATTTCGATCCCGACGAGATCGCGCAGGAGCTCCGCGGATACGGCTTTGGGAATCTCGAAGACCTCGGCCTGTCTCAAATGGCCATCCGCTATCTCGGCGCGCCCGCCGACACCCCCGACAGTGGCCCCGGAGGGCACGTGCTCCGGGCAGCCCGTGCGCCGTGAGCGTCGGGGTTGTCGTAGGCGTCTTCATTTGGATAAGGGACAAAGACAATCCGCAAAAATACGTCGTCGCGACCACCTGCGCGCGCTTGTTCAGCGGAAGCGGGATTGCCCGGTCGAGGTACTTGCTGGGCGCAGGAGCCAGACCAGCAGGCGTGTCACGCGATCCGTCTCCGCGACAATGGCTCGCGCTGAAATTCGCATCTGAGTTGTAGGGCTCCTCCGCTCGGGGGGGGCAATGCTATGATCGTTCAGCCCTCCGGGCGGCCTCCGCCCTCAGGCAGCGGCGTCCATCACGTCGAGCAGTCCCGGGCGCACGCCCAGCTGCTCGACGAACTGGTCGAGCTTGCGGCGGGCCTGCGGGTTGGACTGCTGGTGGCGCGTCGCGAGGATCAGCTCGTTCTTCAGCGTGTGTTCGAGGCCGGTGAACTCGGTCACGCGCACCTTGTAGCCTTTGGCTTCGAGCACCAGGCCGCGCAGCACGTTGGTGGCGTGCGCGCCGAACTCGCGGCGGTGCAGCGGGTGGCGCCACAGCTGGTCGATCGGCGAGGGCTTCGTGTGTTCGAGCAGCGACGCGACCTCGGCCTGGCAGCAGGGGATCAACGCCACGACCTTGGCCTCGTGGCGCAACGCGAAGCGGATGGCGTCGTCGGTGGCGGTGTCGCACGCATGCAGCGCCGTCACCATGTCGGCGCGGCCGTTCGCCAGCATCGTGTCGGCAATGCCGCCGGCCATGAACGACATGCGCTCGAAGCCGCCGTCGCGGGCCAGCGCCTGCGAGCGCTCGACCAGTTCGGCGCGCACGTCGATGCCGACGATCGAGCCGCGCCCGGCGGGACCGACCACCAGGTCGTAGAGGATGAAGCCGAGATAGGACTTCCCGGTGCCGAGATCGGCGATCACCGGATCGGCTCCCTCGGCGAGCAGCGCGTCGATCGACGGCCTAAGCAGCTGCACGAGATGCAGGACCTGCTTCAGCTTGCGCCGCGTGTCGAGGTTCAGCCCGCCGTCGCGCGTCAGCACGTGCAGCGCCTTGAGCAGCGTAACGGAACTCTCGCGCGCCGGGCCCGGCCACATTTCCGCCAGCACCTTGCGCGCCGCGATCACGTCGGGCCGTTCGCGGGCGGGGGAGGGCGGTCGCTTGTGGGAATGCTGCTTCGACATCGGGGGAGCTTGTGGGCGAGACCGCAGGCCGCCGCAAGCTCCCCGCTTCGTTTCTAGTGCCGCGCCGGCAGGGGCAGGATCACCGGGGTGGGCGGCGGGGGGATCAGGGGCAGGCCGAGCCGGTGGTTGAGTTCGGCCACGTCGTCGATCCAGGGCGAGAGACGGCCGGAGGCGCCGATCGACGGAAAGGGCTGGGTGGTCACCATCTGCATGACCGTCACCGAGTCCGGCCGCTGCGGGCCCGCGAGATAGGCGAGGTGGAAGCGGCGGCCGTCGGTGAGGCTCACGACGCAGTCCAGTGTGCTGAAGGTGCCCGCCTGTCGCGTGCGATAGGCCTCGACCTGCTCCAGATCTTCGAAGGTGAAGCCGTAGGGCTGTTCCGCCGCGAGGTCGAAGGCGCGCCGGATCTGGCCGGCATTCCTCTCGAGCGGATCCCTTGCGCCCAGGTCCCGGGCATTGGGCAGGTAATCGTAGGCGATCGACATGGGCTCTCCCTTACAGATGGTGCAGGCCGCGGCAGCAACGCCAGAACCACGACCGGTGTTCCCGCTCCGCCCATTCGATCATCACCCCTGCATAGTTTCGCGGATCGGCGATGGTGGGATGGGCCTTTTCGATGATCTTCGCGGCGTTGAAATGCGCGGTGTAGGAATAGGTGCCGACATGGCGCTCGGCGCGATAATGCGCGACCACCTGGCGGGTCATGCCGGTCAGGCGGCCCCAGGCGAGGATCTCCTCGCGTTCGGCCGCCCTGCGCTCCCATTCCAGTGCCACTTCCTCGCGCGTGGCGCCCTCGCCGCACTGGACCCTGAGACGGTGCAGGCGCAGGTCGAGCGCATGTTCGCGCAGCTTCGCGGCCTGCTCGGGGCAGGTGAAGTAATAGCGGCGGATGGAATTGAACTCGACGCAGCGCGTGTCGTCGAACTGGCGCATCCAGCCGTTCAGCTCGGCCTGCTCGGTTGCCGTCCAGTAGCCGCGCCGGATGATGGCGGTGGTATGCGGGAAGGCCCGCTCGAGTTCCTCGGACGTATCGCAGCGCACGCGCACCGGCGGCGGCGGCGGGGGAGGCAGGCTGGAGCCCATCATCGTCGCCTCCCTCAGTGATTGCGCACGAAGGAGCGCACGGAGGCCGCCGACAGGAAGCGCGTGACGCTGAAGGCGCGCGAGCCGCACTTGCCGCAGACCACGCCGGCCTGTTCGAGCGTCCGGCGGTCGCCCGCCACCGCCTTCAGCGCGGCGGCGGTGACGACCACGCGACGCACGCAGCGGTCGCATTCGATGCCGACGGGATGGGTCCCTGTGGCGACGTCGTGAAGCGTGAGAGCGGTCATCCAGCACCTCCTTGCGGGACCGACTCGTATGCGAACAAAACAGGAACAACAAGCCACTTAATGCAGGGGCTCGTCGCTGCGAAAACCCGCTAAATGTGGGCTGAAAGCGTTGCTGGCAGCGACCTTCCGGTCACTCCGAACGGCTGCCGATATAGGGGATGATCTGCCGGTCGGGCTGGTCGAAGTCGATCAGGATGCGGCCGGGAATCGTCGCGATTTCGAGGTTCTTCGTGAGGAAGGCGCGGCTGCCGAAGCGCGGCAGGAACTCCGCCCGCATCTTCGTCCAGTCGCCGAACGCGCAATATTGCGCGACGGGCAGCGTGCAGGGATCGCGAGCCGGCTCGATCTGGGAAAAGCCCAGCGGGTGCCAGTTGTGATAGAGGCTGCCGATGAAGCGGCTGGCCGGGTAGGGGGCCGGGCCGCAGTTGAACCGGCGCGCCAGCTCGCAGTAGCGCGGGTACAGGTCGCGGAAGTCGCTGACGCGGTACGAGGCGACGTCGGTCGATTGCAGGTCCTTCGCCTCGGCCTCGCTGAGCGCGTTCGCGCCGTCGAGGAACCGCTCGCCGATCGCCTCGCCCTTCTCCTGCTCCACCGCCCGGATGATCTGCAGCAGGCCGCGCGCATTGGCGGGATAGAGCTCGGTGCGCCGCGGGAAGATGACGGCCGAGACGTGCTGGCCCTCGCGCAAGCGCAGCCCGTTCTTCTCCAGCGCCTGCCTGGCCGTGTAGCCCGCCATCTCCTCGTAGCTCGCGACGAACGAATAGAGCTGGTCCGGCGGCCCGAGTCGCGCCAGTCGGTCGATCGCCAGTCCCGGCTCCTTCTGCGGATCGAAGGCGACCAGTCGGATGAGATGGCCAACCGGGCGGTTGCTCTCCAGGTCCGCCCAGGCCTGCGCGGCGCTCCGGCGCTCGAACGAAGTCGGCGCCGAACGAGGAGGGGCGAGGCCGATCGCCACCGCGGCGAGGACCATGGCGGCGGCCAGGCTTGCGAACAGGGCGCTCCTGATGAGCCGTGTCGAAGAGATCTTCATTCAACCTTCTTTATGACCTCCCTTTCCGCCTTGCCATCTTTCGGACGCGGTGACACCCCACATCGGAAAGTCATGCTTCGAGGCGACGATCCGGTGACACCCTTCTCCCGTCTGAAAAACGCGGCCGACTCCACGCTGGAGGGCCTCGCCGCGGCGTTCGATGCCTCGCCGCTGGGCCAGCGGCGGCATCGCATCGCCGTGACCGGGCTGCAGCGCTCGGGCAAGACCGTGTTCATCACCGCCTTCGCCCATGCGCTGCGCACGGCCGCCCACGCGCCGATGGCGTCCTTCCCGTTCTTTCCCTGGCGCGAGCATGTGCGCGACGTCGAGCTGCTGGCGATTCCCGGCGTGCCGCGCTTTCCCTTCGAGGAGCGGCTGGACCAGCTCCTGGCCGAGCCGCCGGCCTGGCCGGCGCCGACCACCGGCCTGAGCGGCCTGCGGGTCCGCATCCGGCATGGCGATGTCGGGCTGCTGCGCTCGGCGCTCTCGTCCACGGCCACCACCGATCTCGATCTCATCGACTATCCCGGCGAATGGCTTCTGGATCTGCCGATGCTGACCCAGTCGTTCCGCGACTGGTCGCTGCAGATGGAGGAGCTGGCCAACAGCGCCGGCCGCAACGATCTTGCGGCGCCCTGGCTCGACGCCGTGCGCGCGCTCGATCCCGCCGCGCCGGAGAACCCGGTCGAGCTGGCGCGCATCGGTCTGCTCTACCGCGACTATCTCCTGCGCTGTCGCGAGGAGCGCAGCCTGTGCTTCGTGCAGCCCGGCCGCTTCGCGCTGGCCAACGAAATGGTCGATGCCGCCGCTCTGTTCTTTCCGCTCTCGTCGGTGCGTTCGGGCGTGCGCGCGCCGCGCGGCGGCACGATGGGCGCCGCGCTGCTGCAGCGCCATGCCGCCTACCTGAAGCAGGTCCGGCAGTTCTACGGCGAGGTCTTCGGCCGCATGGGCAAGCAGGTGCTGCTGGTCGATCTGCTCACCGCGCTGCAACAGGGCCGCGACGCCTTTGCCGATCTCGGCCTCGCCATCCGCAGCGTCAGCGACGCCTTCGACGAGCTGCGCAATCCGCTGCTGCGCCTGCTGCCGCTGGCCCGCGTCGACCGGCTGGCGCTGGCCGCGACCAAGGCCGACCATGTCACCGCCGACCAGCATGCCAACCTGGTCAACCTGCTGCGCGACCTGATCGGCGAGCCGTTCCTGCAGGCCACGGCGCGGCAGTCGGGCCTGCTGGCCGTTTCCTCGGTGCGCGCCACGACCGACCTCAAGCTCAAGGTGAACGGGCTCGCGACGCCCTTCCTGCGCGGCATCCCCGCCGGTCGCGCCGAGGTGCTGGACATTCAGCCCGGCGTGATCCCGGGCACGATTCCCGCCGCCGACCAGTGGGCCGAGCACGGCTTCAACATCCGCCGCTTCGAGCCGCCGCGGCTGGGCGCCGCGTTCCGCGACCGGCCGCTGCCGCACGTCAATCTCGACAAGGTCCTCCAGTTCCTCCTCGCGTGAGCATCCTCATGAGCATCACCCCATCTGCCGAGAAGCCCCGCCGCCTCGTCGACATGGAGTTCCGGCCGGGCGACCTGCCGCCCGCCGATGCGCCGTCGCTCGACGAGCCGCTGCCCGTGACGACGCGCCCGCCCGCCATTCGCTGGCCGGCAAAACTGGCGCTGGGCTCGGCCGGCTTGCTGCTGGTGTTCTACGTCGTCGACGGCGCGGTCTCGCTGCTGCAGAGCGCGATCGAACGCGGCAGCCTGCTCGACCTGGCGCAGTTCGGCCTGCTGGTGGCGCTGCTCGTCTCGACGCTGTGGCTGGCGGCCGGCCAGGCCCGCGCCTATGCACGGCTCAAATCGGCGGAGCGGGCGCGCGAGCTGGCCGAGCATCTGGCGCGGCTGGGCGGCGTCGGCAGCGGCGGCCGGCTGGTCGGCGTGCTCGACGCGCTCTACGCCGGCAACCCCGAGGTGCGCGGCAAGCTGGGCGCCGTCTCGGCTGCGCTGCAGCCGCAGCACACCGACGCCGACGTGATCGATCTTCTGAACCGCGAGATCTTCGTGCCGATGGACCGGCAGGCCGACGACCGCATCCAGCGCGCCGCGCTGCGCGCCAGCCTCGGTGTCGCCGCCTGTCCGCACCCCGCGCTCGACGCGCTGGTCGTGCTGGGCATCGGCATCGCGCTGGTCAAGGACCTGATGCAGATCTACGGCCTGCGCCACAGCGCGCGCGCCGTCTGGCGTATCCTCTCGCACGTGTTCTTCTCGGCCTCCTCGACTGCCGTCATGAGCAGCGTCGTGGAGTTCGCGATGAAGGCCACCCACGACCGCATCGCCGCCGCCGTCGTCGGCACCGCCGGCGAAGCCCTGGTCGTCGCCCGCCGCATCTTCGCGCTCGGCATGCTGGCGAAGGAGGAGATCCGCCCGTTGCCGGCGCCGCGGTGAAGCGCCATCTTCCTCCTCCCCATTCAAATGGGGAGGTGGCCCGCAGGGCCGGAGGGATCATGACCCCATCGCCCTCGTCAGACGAGGGCACTTCCCCTTTGCGGACTCCGCAAAGGGGAAGAAAATGATCGCTCAGGCGCCGCGGATCTTGGCCACGTGGTGGGCCAGTTTCGCCAGCGTCTGGGCGCCATAGTCGACGGCGCCGAAGCCGATCGCGCCGTCGCGTTGCGCCTTCGACGGATGCATCTGGCGCAGGGTGAGGACGGTCTTGCCGTCGCTCTGCTCATCGAAGGTGACGAGCATGCGGAAGCGGCCGGGATCCTCGTCGCGGTCCGAGCCGTGCTCGACCTCGATCAGCGACGGCGCCTCGAGGCGCAGGAAGCGCATGCGGTTGTCGTAGCGCGTGCCGCCGGGCGCCACCATGTCGAAGCGCCACAGCCCGCCGGGCCGCAGATCGATCTCGCGCGTCTCGACCTCGAAGCCCTCGGGCCCGAACCAGAGCTGGATCTGCTCCGGGTCGGTCCAGGCGGCATAGACGAGGGCGCGCGGCGCATCGATAACCCGCGTGAGCACGATCTCGCGATCGAGGGGCCAGTCCTGCCACGCGGACGGCGGCGGTGTGAACGGGGCGCTCATGGGTCCTAGTGCTTCCTCTTCAGGCGGTGGACGTGGGCTTCGAGGCGATCGAGGCGCCGCTCCCAGGTGGCGACATGCCGGTGGATCCAGGCCTCGGTCTGCTGCAGCGCGCGCCGCTCGATCCGGCAGGTCCGCACGCGCCCGGTCTTCTCGGAGCTGATCAGCCCGCTCTCTTCGAGCACCCGCACATGCTTCAGCAGCGACGGGAGGGCGATCTCGAACGGCTCGGACAGCTCGCTGACCGATCTCGGCCCCTCGCACAAACGGGTGACGATCGCCCGCCGGATCGGATCGGAGAGCGCTGCGAAGGCTCGGTCGAGGTCGGTCGAATAGTTAGCCATGACGGAAACTATTGGCCGGCGCGGAGGCACGGTCAAGGGAAAGTTGCATGAGTGGCTAAGTGTTCCGTCGCGCTACTTTTGAGCCGTTGCGATAAGCAGTCTCAGATTACCGCTTCATCAGTAGCAATCGATAGTCTTCAAGGAACTGGCCGCATTCTAGATTGGCGAGCGTTAGCCTCATGACTGCTCGTGGCACGCCCATGATTGTGGCTATGTCAGACGAAATCACCGCTTGTGCAGGCTCTGGCACTTTATATGTCGTCGCCATCGCGCTGTTTCTCTTTTTCGGTACGATCTTCTTGAGCAACCGCACGTTCTGAGGGTGAAAGGCAAAACCGAGGAACACGACCGTTTGGATATTGTCGAGGGTGGCGCGATTTAGGGCAATCTCCTCCTCGTCTTCAATATACTCCGAGTAGGTACGAACATTCTCTTCTGCAATCCTAAGCAAGCCACTGTAAGAGAGCGTTAATCCCGGTCCCGTCCCACCAAATGCAAGTGCGTTTGGCTTGATTCGCGGATCTCCCCAGGGACCAAGCGTGCCGTATGGATGGATGATTCGGCAGCGCTCGACAATCGATCTGGCACGTTCGAGGGAGACGCCAAAGTAGCTGGAAATGGCATGCTGGAAATAGTGTTCGACACAGCGGTCATAGTTGAAGATCACAAAGGCAGCTTGATCGAAGAATGTATCGAGTGTCTCAAGCGTTTGCCCGTCAATCAGAATTTGAAATAGTTGCGCGAGCCATTTGTAGCGGACGTTCTGAAAATCGATGACTGCAGGAGAGTTTCGGTGGTCCACAAAAAGAGGACTACCCTTCTCTTTGTCTAGCAGGCACGCAGCGATTGCGAGTTTTCCGAGAATCGCGACGTCCGGATCGTGTCGATGGTTCTCGACAAATTGGTCGATGGAAGGCGCATGAACGAGCGCCGCTGCGATATTACGCGCTTTGGTCTCAAGTGGACCGCGCGTGCCCCTCATTTTGAGATGATACTCTTCGATGGCTCCCGACATCTTACCAACAGCGGCGGAGCTATCGTCTGGGAAGCGTAACAAGACTTGCGCAATGTCGTTTTTGAGCTGATCGCCCACAGGCAATTTGTACTCAGCGCTGGCGCCTGCCCCTACTACGAATAGCGTTTGATCTCGCAACATCAATCAGCCTGTTTCATCTCTTCGAATTCAGCACGCATTTGGCGATACGCCAAAGAGATTGGTAACTCTTGTAGATTATGGTTTCTCTCACTTAAGCGGTGGCCTTGCCACTTGGTAAAGCTCGACCTGCCGGAGGAAGCCGCTCCACAACGCGCGGCGCTTGGTAAACCAGGTCGTGCGCTCATCCTCGCGCCAGGATCGGAACGGGACGCCGCTCCACGGCGTGCGCTTCTCGCTTTCGTGGGTCTGCAGGTGGGAGAGCCAGACGAGAGCGGCGGCGGCGTGGGCTTCGTGGGGGAACTGGCCGAACTGTTCGCAGTCGGGTTCGAGCCAGCGGTCGAAGCTGAGGCCGAGGGCACATTCGACCCGCTGAAAGTCGCGGCTGCGGTGGGCGACTTCGGCGCTGCAGATCGCGATGGCGCGGGCGCGGAAGCTGACGGTGTCGATCCTAGGGGCGGGGAAGGGACGGCGTTCGCGCCGGATCAGCTCGGCGACAGTCTCCTGGGGACGAACGGAGAAGCTGTCAGGCATGTTCGGAGTATCGGCTAATACTCCGGGAGCGTCAATGAAAATCCGGATAAAAATCCGGATCATTTCATCTTAGGAAGTTTTAGTGGGCCTGTGAGCGGATACATGTCGTGTGAGATACAATCGTCGGAATGCGCCACGTTAAAGCTGTCATAGCCGCCGTCCTTGCTCTTTTGTTGCTTGTTGCAGCGATCGTCTCGAGGACCGTCGACATTATCGAACTGCCTGAGAATATCGAGAAGCTGCGACGTAAGTCTGCTCCTGTGACGGAGTGGGCTGTAGCGCACTTCACTCCCCTCGAATGGGGGCTCTTGGCATTGGCGGTAGTTCTCGCTGTTTACGGCTTTGACCTCCACGGGCGGACGTGGCGGTGGCTGAGTGCACGATTCAAAGCACTGTCATCGGATCGCGGAGGCGGAGACAACCAGCTGATCGCCGCGAAGTCGGGCCTGCTGTGGAGGCCGCGGCACTTGCTCATAAGATTAGCGTATTAGGCGCGACCTATGAAGCATGGATGCCCGATCGGCACGGGTATCGTGAACATAACGCGATAGCAGAGGCGCACTACATGCGAGCATATCGCGAAGAGATGGCAACAGACGCGCAACGCATCATGCAGACGGCTCACAATCGAGGCATTTTAAGCCCTGCTGACGTCATTTACCTGAGCAACAGCGTCGTTGCGCGGCGAGGCGTTGAGGAAATCTATCGCATCTTGATACGTATCTCTTCAACTCTGGCCGAACCCACGTCACTAACCGTGCCACAGCAACGTGTTCTTCCAGATGCGGCAAAGTTGGCTGCAATTGACGAAATCTATGATGCCCTACAAGCCGCTGAGGTAGTCTATGACCTTGGCTGTGATGTTGTCGGAGGGCCGTGGCGATCCAGACTGAAAGAAGATGGGCCGGCAACCTATGCGAGGATGCTCGAAGATTACCGACGCAAGGTGTCCGACGCCATTGTCGTCGTTGCAGATCTAGCCGGAAAGAAGCACAGCAAATTTCCTGACATCTATAAATTTCGGATGGATGAATTTGGATTTCAATCTGCCGTATTCAATCCGATTGGTGAGTTTCTAGAGAGGCTCAAAAAACTGCCAAACGATTGTACTGATGGTATTTTGGATTTGATCGAGCCGGATGCCAAGAAGCTACTTGCCGCTATAGCTGCTTTTGGAAAATGGTCACGGGAGTCGCAAGATAAGTTTCGAAAGATGCGAGAGCTTTGATATTACAGGTGGACCTCCATGAGAGGCCGTATACAAAAGGCTCTGTACCTTAAAATAGGTATTCTTTGACTGCACGACTTCGGCGCTTCGTACGGGATGACACCGATTTCTTGAACGGCGTATTGCGCTGGAAGTAGCGTTACCTCCCGCCCTTCATCAACTCATCCCACTCGAGCACGCGGTAGACCCGGAACACCATCTTGCGGTCGACGTCGAATTCCTTCGCCGGACGGTATTGCGCGAGCTTCAGGGTCTTGGCCGAGATGCCGACCAAAAGCTTCACCACGGTCTGGCGCACGCTGGAGCCGGCGATCGGCCTGAACTCGACCACGACATGGTCGTTGACGCTGGGGGCGCGGTCGCGCTCGACATAGATCAGGCTGTTGGGCTTGCGCCACGGCCACATCGAATCGCCCACCACGTTCAGCGCGAACACGTCGCCGCGGCCGTGGATGCCGGGCGGGCGGGCGACATGGTCGATCACCGTGCCGTTCATCTCGAACTCGCCGTTGCCGTCGCCGCCCATCGCTGTGCCATAGAGCGGCACGTCGTTGGCCATGTGGCCGAGCATCGGCCGGCCGGGCGCATCGAAGGCCGGCACGACGTTGCCCGCGAGATCGGTGGCGAAGGCGGAGACGGCACCGTCGGCCGTCGCGGGAGCCTCGCCCTGCAGCTCGGCGACGCCGACCGGACGGCCGGTCTTCTTGGCCGCACCCGCCGCCAGCCGCGCATAGGTCTTGTCGGTCAGCGTCTTGGCGCCGGTCGGGTCGTCCAGGAACTTGCGCAGCGTTCCGTCGCCCAGGCCTGAGAGCGATTCCCACTGGGCAACGTTGAGGCCGGCCCCGGCCATGAAGGCACGCAGGGCCTGGCGGCGCTGGTTGGCGTCGAAGGCCATGCCGTCAGTCTGGCATTTTCCGGACGGGTTTCCGAGAGGGGAATTTTCCGGAATCCGTCTTGAAGTCGGACAATAATCCGGATACCTTTCCGGGATGGCTGCCTCTCCGAAGCTTTCCCCGCCCGTCCTCCACCCGTTCCTGGTCGAGGATGCCGCCGACTGCCTGGGCTTCGAACGGGCCGGGGGCTATTCGGCCCGCGCCGCCCGGATGGCGACCCGCGATATGCTGGCCGATCGCGCCCGTGCGCTGGGCTACCCCGATCGCGAGATCGAGCGGGTGATCGATGCGGCCCTGGCGGCGGCGGTGCTGCAATGAGCAATCCCCGTCACTGCGACGACGGGGGATTTGCGGCGAGGCTACTGCTCGCCCAGCCAGTGCGGCCAGCTGCCCTTGCGCGCCTTGCGGGCCTCGAACTCGGCGTCGGCGTAGCGCTGGGCGGCGCGCGGCTCCCACGACAGCGGCTCGTCGAGCTCGTGGCCGTAGACCACGCCGGACGCCAGCATCGCGCCGCCGAGATCGATCGGCTGGGCCTCGTCGAGCGCGCATTGCGCGACCAGGCGGCATTCCGAATCGTAGCGCGCGATGCGGCACTTCACCTTGTGGTCGGCGCGCGCCAGCAGATCCTCGAGCGTGGCCCGCGCGCGCATGCCGGGCACCGTCTCGACCCGCTGGGCATCGCGCAGCGCCGGCGCCTGCACGCCCCAGATCCGCAGCGGCGTCTTGAGGCCGCTGCCGCCCAGGGTCTCGCCGTCGAGCGCGAAGGCCTGGCCGGACCAGTTCTGCGGCAGCGCGCCGTTGCTGGCGGTGCAGCCTTGCGGCTTGGGCGCCGCCGCGGCCGGAGCCGCGGGCGCAGCGGCCGGTGGCTTGGCGTTCTGCGCCCAAGCGGCGGGGGCCAGTGCGGCGGGCGCCATCAGCGCAACTGAGAGGGCGGCGAGGGCAAGTCTCTTCATGCGCCGACCGTGACTTCCGTTTGAGGCGAGGTAAAGGCCGATGGCACGCACCAGAACGATGCAGCGAGAGCTTCCCCCGTACATTCATGAGGGAGCGACGCGATGAGCCGCGGCCGTCCCTGGAGCGCCGACGATGCGGCGCAGCTCCGCCGGCTGGTCGCCGCCGGCGAGACCGATGCGCGGATCGGGGAGGCGATGGACCGCCATCCCGACATGATCCGCCGTCAGCGCCGCGCCGCCGGCCTCGCGCCCGGCCAGTCGCGCGCAGCCACGATCATGATGATGCGCGTGAACCGGCGGCGGCTCGGCAAGAAGGTCGCCGGCAAGTACGACACCGAGAGCCCGTGATGGCCGCGCGCCCCACACAGTTCAGCGAGGCACTGGCGGCCGAGATCTGCCGCCGCCTGGCCGATGGCGAGCTGCTGTGCGACATCTGCCGCCCGGCGAGAATGCCCAGCCGCGATACGGTGCGCCGCTGGCAAAGCGAGCACGGCCCGTTCCGCGACCGCTACGCCATCGCCCGCGACCAGCAGGCCGATGCGCTGGCCGAAGAAGCGATCCAGATCGCCCGCAACGCGGATGCCGACAGCGTGGCCGTGTGCCGGCTCCAGATCGACACGATCAAATGGCTGATCGCCAAGATCGCGCCGCGGCGCTACGGCGACAAGCTGCTGCCCGACGCGACCGTGAAAGTGTCGATCGGCGAGGCGATCGAGAAGGGGCGGGAACGGGTGGCGCGGTTGCGGGCGGGGTGAGGGCGGTGGATGGCGCGTGCCATCCTGCGACGCAGGGCAATCGCATATGAGCAAAGGTCCCTCACTGCGTTCGGGATGACAATTTTGTTGGGAATGGCGTCGTGCGCCACTCACACAACCGGTGTCATCCCGAACGCAGTGAGGGACCTTTCTCGTCCGCGAACAAGCGAACCGCAACGGCCCTCAGGGCGACATGTGATCGCCCTGAGGGTCTCCGCGGGATTTCTCAGATGCGCTCGATGATGATCGCCGGGGCCATGCCGCCGGCGGCGCACATCGTGACGAGACCGAACTGCTTGTCCTGCCGCTCGAGCTCGTCGAGGACGGTGCCGATCAGGATGGCACCGGTCGCGCCGATCGGGTGGCCGAGCGCGATCGAGCCGCCGTTGACGTTGACCTTGTCGCGATCGAGATCGAGATCGCGCACGAACTTCTCGGAGACGACGGCGAAGGCCTCGTTGATCTCCCAGAGGTCGATGTCGCTCGTCTTCAAACCGGCCTTCTCCAGGACCTTGCGGGCCGCCGGCACCGGCGCATTGAGCATCAGCTCGGGGCTGTCGCCCATGTTCGCCATCGCCACGACGCGGGCGCGCGGCTTGAGGCCATGGGCCTTGGCGTAGTCGGGCGACGCCAGCAGCACGGCGGCCGAGCCGTCGACGACGCCGGAGGAATTGCCGGCGTGATGGACATGCTCGATCTCGAGGCCGGGATAGGCCTGCAGGATCAGCGAGCGATAGGTCATGCCCTTGTCGTCGAGCGGGATGTCGGCCATCGCCGCGAAGGCGGCCTTGAGGTTGGCCAGCCCCTCGCGCGTGGTCTGCGGACGCGGATATTCCTCGCGATCCAGGGCCAGCGTGCCGTCTTCCTTGTAGACCGGGATCAGCGACTTGGCGAAGCGGCCCTCGGCGATGGCGGTCGCGGCGCGCTGCTGGCTGATATAGCCCGCCTCGTCCAGCGCCTGGCGCGGGATCTTCTCCAGCGTGGCGATGGCGTCGGCGCAGATGCCCTGGTGCGTCTGGGGATGATGCAGGCGCAGGCGCAGATTGCCGTTGTCCATGACCGGCGGTCCGCTGCCGCGGCTGCGGTCCATGGACATCATCTCCGTCCCGCCGGCGACCACCAGGTCTTCCATGCCCGACTTGATGCAGGCGGCGGCGAGGCTCACGGCGCTGATGCCCGACCCGCAGAAGCGGTCGATCGTGATGCCGCTCGCCTTGACGTCATAGCCGGCATCGAGGGCCGACATGCGACCGAGATCGCCGCTCTGCTTGGACACCTGGGCGGCCGTTCCCCAGATCACGTCGCCGACTTCCTTGGTGTCGATCTTGTTGCGGTCGGCGATCGCCTTGAGGACGGTCGCGCCGAGCTGCTGCGGATGAACCTCCCACAGCGCGCCCTTGCCCGCCTTGCCGACGCCGCGCGGCGTGCGGCAGGCATCTATGATCCATGCTTCGGTCATTGGTCTGTCCTTTCCCGGGTCCCGGTTCAGCGTGGCGCCATGCGGATGGCGCCGTCAACGCGGACGTCTTCGCCATTGAGGTAGCCGCAGGTGATCATCGTGTGGGCGACCTGGGCATATTCCTCGGGGCGTCCCAGACGCTTGGGGAACGGCACCGAGGCGGCCAGCGCCGCCTTGACGTTATCCGGCGCGCGCGCGAGCAGCGGCGTGTCGAAGATGCCGGGCAGGATCGTGTTGCAGCGAATGCCCTCGTTGGAGAGGTCGCGCGCCACCACGAGCGTGATGCCGACGACGCCGGCCTTCGAGGCCGTATAGGCGACCTGGCCGATCTGGCCGTCCTCGGCCGCGACCGAGGCGGTGTTGAGGATCACGCCGCGATCGCCGTCGGCCTGCGGGGCCAGCGTCAGCATGCCCGCGGCCGACTTGGTGATGCAGCGAAACGTGCCGATCAGGTTGACGTTGATGATGCGCTCGAAGTTCTCCAGCGGATATTCCTTGGGAGACCCGGTCGTCCGGTCGAGCGAGGCGGTCTTCTGGGCGCCGCCGCCGACACCCGCGCAGTTCACCAGGATGCGCTCCTGCCCGTGCGCCGCCCGCGCCTTCGCGAACCCGGCCTCGACCTCTTCGGTCGACGTCACGTTGACCTTGCAGAAGACGCCGCCGATCTCCTGGGCCAGCGTCTCGCCCTGTTCCGCGTTGAGGTCGAAGATCGCGACCTTCACGCCGTGCGAGGCCAGCATGCGCGAGGTGGCGGCGCCGAGGCCGGACGCGCCGCCCGTAACGACCGCGGCCACTGTCTTGTCGAGTTGCATGAGCGAAGATTCCCCCGGGGATATGATTTCGTGAGTGGGTCGCCCGGATTGTTAGAGCATCGCGACCGCGCTTGGCCAGAGGTGTGGGTCCGCTCCGCGAACCGTGGAGCCGCGATCCGAAAGAGTTCGCGGGAGCTATGTGGAAGAGATCGGACGAAGTCGCGCCACTATGAAGTTGGCTCCACTCCATCACAGAGCGCTTTCATATCGGCCTCAATGAGCTTGGCTCGCGCATCCAGAAATCCCTCGTAATTGTCGGCAACCAACGCACTATAAGGAATGAGGTGGGTTGCTAGCCGCCAGCGAACTGTTTCCTCACCCAGATTTGCGGCTTTGGCACGTTTCGCAACGTAATCGCTGGGGGCTGCGGCACTTTTATTCCGATTTGTAAGCCCAGTGATGAGCGCACAGTTCAAAGCGCGGTTTGCCAGTGGATCATCTCTGTCCACCTTCAGATATCCGCAAGAATAGAGATGGTCCAACTCTCGGGCAGAGATGTTGTTACGGCCAACAGGTGCTCCATCGGCGAAGTCCTGTGCCTTACGCCGAAGTGAAGTAGCAAGTATCGCACGCGGCAGTCGGTCCTTACGTCCAGGCCAGCCAGCAACCTTAATTTCATCAACATCGGGTAAGCGGAAGGCGGCAGTGTCGAACAGCTCGCAAGTCGCGTTGGGCGTTGTCCCGTCGATCATTCCCTTCAGCGCTTTGTAATCGGCAAAGGCGCGGGTAGCTGATGTCTTGCCATACCGATGCGTGAAACAGGCACGCCACAGGACTTTCCGGATGATCTGTCGAGCGTTGCCTTCCTGATCAAGTTTAAGATTCGAAGCGACCGCCCATAATGCGCAGGTCAGATAGACGGCGACATCACTTGGAAGCGTCTTATCGTTAAACAAGGCTTCGTCACTGAGGAACTGCAAACCTCTTTCGATACCGGCCACGACGTCAGGCCAGACACGCGCCAGTCCCTTGCCGAAATCCTCTTCGAGGTAGGTCTTCTTGATTGGAGGCTTGTCGAGGAGCAATGCGGTTATCGCAAGAAGGATGTCTTCAATACGACCATAGTCTTTAGCCGCTGGAGCCGACTGCAGAAGAGCTTCAACCTTGTCGTGCAAAGACTCGCCGACCCCTTCTTCGACCTGAGCCACGACGATGTCGTAGTCCTTCAGTGGCGAGGCAGAGGTGTTCATGTTGATGAACACTTCCAATGCCGTCTCACGTGACGTGCCGACAGGCAGCGAAAGAAACGGAAGCGTGTACCCAAGGACGCGCTTTCTCAGTTCGCCCGCCAAGTCGCCTATCTCGTCGGTAAAAGAATTGCCTGCACGTAGGCAATCGCGCCAGGCTTTGAATGAAGCTTCACCAATGCTGCCTGGCCGGAAAATCGAAATAGGCGACAAGCCTCGCTTGATGCATTCCACCTCGTCGTCAGCCCAGACTGGCCTGCGGCCCCCTTTATGATTCCAGCGCTTCACGACTTCTATCAGTTCGCTGCCATCTTCATCGTCCTCTGAGGCGGCCTTGGATTCATCCAACTCCGTACTAGATGCGAGTCTGACGAAGATTCTCATATCTTCATAATTGTCGGTCAGCGAGCGGTAGAGTGCCGTCATTCGCTGCTGTCCATCCAGAATGTGCATACTGGGGCGAGCGTCAGATTTTGGCGCTCCAACGATGGGGCGCGAGTGAAACAGCTCTTTGTCGCCAACCTCAAGTACAAGCAACACACCCACAGGCAACGAGGGTGAACGGAGAATATTCTCGAAAAGTCCCGCAATCTGGTGGGACCGCCAGGCTTCATGGCGTTGAAAACGGGGCAGCTTCACCTGCCCCTGTTCGATCAAAGAGAACCACGCCTCGATCGTTTTGCTCCGGGCTTCCATGCTCGGCTTACTCCTGTCTTATTGCTCCGCCATCTCTTTGGATTTGCGGCTATTGATTAGCCTATCAACTATCTGGGCGTAAATCGCGGCCGGACTATACAACCAGATGGTTAGCGTCGTGGGAGTATCTGCCTCCACAGGCGGCAGATCGTAATCCATGCAGCATCAGTCTCCAGAAGTGCAGGTAACCCCCGCCTAGCTGCTGTTTCACTCCTGAAGGACTAGTTGCAGCCCTTGCTCTACTCTTATGGCTCCAACAACCGTGAAACCGTATTTCTCTATCCTTGGACTCGTCGCCCATTCGTCGTTGATGGCATCGCTCCCCGCCAGTCGATAGAGGCCGGCTTCGGCAGCGACAACAAACCGGTCACCTACCGGAAAGGCTGCAGGATGTTCGCATCTAGCAAAGCCGTGAAGCGATCCGACATGCCTCCTTCAGCCGTCGATCTCCTGCCCCAGCCGGGCGAGCCGCGTCCGGGCGGCGGTGCGCTTGCTGTCGCGGCGGTGCTTGTAGGCCAGGAGGTCTTCCGCGCGGATGCGGCGATGGGTGCCGATCTTGTGGTGCGGGATTTCCTTGGTCTCGAGCATCTTCACGAGGAAGGGCCGCGAGACCTCGAGCATGTCGGCCGCCTGCTGGGTGGAAAGATCCGCGCCGGACGGCACGAGCGTGACCGCGCAGCCCTTGCCGATGGCCTCCAGGAGATCGAGCACCAGGCGGGCGACCGCCGGCGGGAGGTCCACGTCGGCGCTTTTGGTGCCCTTCTTGACGTGAAGCGACAGGCCGCCGCGCTTGTCCCGGTGACTCGCCAGGAGCGTGCCGGCCTTGGTGGCTTTCTCGGCTTCGTTGGGCGTCGGGAGGCGTTCGGAAAGCGAGTCGTCGGGGGGCATCGGGATCTCCATCTGGTCGGTGTCGCCGCAGGGGCGGGACGGCACCATAAACGAAATAATCGAAATAGTCGAAACAGTCGAAATGAATGTCGCAGGGACGGGCAAGGGGCCGAAAATCCGCGGTCGGCCGCGCGATTGGGGTTGACATACAAAGGCCGGAAAGCCCGCCCAAGGTCGTTCGCATGGCCACCAGTTCGATCGAATGGACGAACGCGACCTGGAATCCGGTCGCGGGCTGCACGGTTCTGTCGCCGGGCTGCACCAACTGCTACGCGATGCGCCTGGCGGCCCGTCTCGAGGCGATGGGCATGGCGAAGTATGCCGGGCTGACGCGCATCTCCGGCGGGCGGGCGAAGTGGACGGGCGCGGTTCGGCTCGATCGTGCAGCACTCGGCGTGCCCGTGGGCTGGAAGAAGCCGCGCATGATCTTCGTCAACTCGATGTCGGACCTGTTCTGGGAGGCCGTGCCGGAGTCGTTCGTCGCCGATGTCTGGGACGTCATGGCGCGGACGCCGCACCACACCTACCAGATCCTCACCAAGCGGCCCGAGCGCATGGAAGAGCTGACGGCGCGTCTGCCGCTGCTGCCCAACGTCTGGCTGGGCACGAGCGTCGAGAATGCCGACCATCTCTTCCGCATCGATCACCTGCGCCGCGTGCGGGCGGCCGTCCGCTTCCTGTCGCTGGAGCCGCTGCTGTCGTCGCTGGTGTCTGCGGTGCCGGGCGGGATCGATCTGAGGTGCATCGACTGGGCCATCGCGGGCGGCGAGTCCGGTCCAGGCGCGCGGCCCGTCGATCCGTCCTGGGTGCGCGAGATCCGCGACGCCTGCGGCGCGCAAGGCACGGCGTTCTTCTTCAAGCAGTGGGGCGGGACGAACAAGAAGAAGCAGGGCCGCATGCTCGATGGCCGGACCTGGGACGAGTTTCCGGCGGCGGGCCTGCGCGCGGCTTGAGCCGTGGCACCGATCGGCGCGATGGCCGCAACGAAACCGGGCGGCGCTCGTTACGCGCCACACCCTGAACCCCGGGAGCTCGCATGAGCGGTTTGTTCGATTTCGTGAAGACCATCGGCCGTAAGATCTTTGGCGAGGGCGAGGCCGATCCGTCGGCCAAGATCAAGGCCGAGATCGAAAAGGCCAATCCCGGCATCAAGGATCTCGGCGTCTCGTTCAAGGACGGCGCGGTTTCGCTCACGGGCAGCGGCCCGGTCGAGGCGCTGCAGAAGGCCATCCTGATGGCCGGCAACATCATGGGCGTGAGCGAGGTCAAGGTCGACGGCGCCCAGGTCGCCGCGATCGACGACGGCACGCAGTATTACATCATCAAGTCGGGCGACACGCTGTCGGCCATCGCCAAGCAGTTCTACGGCGATGCCAACACCTATCCGAAGATCTTCGAGGCCAATCGCGAGGTCATCAAGGACGCGAACCTGATCTTCCCCGGCCAGAAGATCCGCATTCCCAAAGCCTGAGAGGGCGTTCCGCGCACGAACCTTGTCGTTCGAGCCCTGTGCGGGCAAGAACCGTGAAGCTCGACCGGCGCCGGTGACCGAAACGGTCGATCGTCGCGGGGGAATAGGCGCGGGCGGCAAGACGCGGTAAGAAGCGCCGATGTCCGATATCGAAGCCCTCCGCAAATCGCTGGCCCTCTCGTCCGAGGGGCTGCCGTCCGAAGAAAAGAAGAAGATGGCGGTCGACGCCATCACGACGATCATCGACGCGCTCGGCCGCGGCGTCGGCCCGTTCGGCGAATGGGAGCAGCGCTGCCTCGCCGCCGCGATCATCGCGCTGCGCGCCGGCAAGAACGACGAAGCCCGCTCGCTGGCCCGCCGCGCCATCTGGCCCGAGGAGAACCGCCGCAATTCCGGCGTCGCCCGCCTGCTGCTGCGCCCGGGGATGCTCACCCTGGACGAGCTCACGCGCGAGCTGAACGTCGCCGTCGCCATGCCCTCGCGCCGCGTCCGGCCGGTCGAATAGGGTCCCGCCGCCACCGTCAGCGCCTCCGCGCCGGCTTTCCTGTTACGATTGATACAAAAGGCGCGCGCCGTTGCCCCGCCGGCGCCGCGCTGGCTCGTGATATCCTGCGGGCAGCGGTTTTTGCGAGGGTGCGGTGCGCAGGGACGACAGGAAGCTTGCCGAGCTGGAGACCAATCTCAACCGGCTGCGCGACGATCTCAACGATCTGTCGAAGGCGCTGAACGTCAATCCGAAGAACACCAGCCTGGTGATCCGGCGGGTCAACCTGATGGGCCGGATTGTCGCCGCCCAATCCAATGTCGAGCAGCTGCGCGGCACCCTGCGCCACGCCTGAGTGGGGCGGATCAGCCGCCCAGGCCGCGCTTCCTGCGGCAGTCTTCGAGCAAGTTGATCGCCGCGGCGACGTCGGCCAGCGGGAATTCGTAGTCCTGCGTCCCGACGCCGACCATGCCCTGGCGGCCGCCCTTGCGCAGGCCCGACAGTTCGGCCTCGCCCAGCCAGGCGATGCTCCAGCCGCCGACACCGACGCCGCTCATCTGATTGCCGCCGCCATTGCCGAAGCCCTTGCCGTCGACCTGGAACGAACCGTCCCAGTCCTTCGGCCCCTTCATCGGCACGGCGACCTGCCACTGCCGCGAATCGCCCGGCTGTACGAGGTCGACGCCGATGCGGACCCGGCGGCCGCCGGCATTCGAATCGGCCACGCAGTACATGAAGGTCTGGCCGCTGCGGGCGGCGCGGATCTTCCAGGGGCCGGCCTCGCCCCAGGCCTTCTCGAACCGGTCATTGGCGACGATGTCGTAGCCGCCATAGCCGTTGGGGGCCGCCAGCTGGCCGTTGGTGCAGCGGCTGGCGAGCCGGCGGATGTGCGCCGAGGCACCCTCGACCTCGGTTCGGTCGGTCTTCAGGCACCAGTCGACATGCGCCTTGGCGACGGCATGCACGCCCTTGCTGAAATCCTGGCAGGCCGGGTTGATGGCGATCGCATCCTTCGCCGCGGTTGCCGCTGCCGCCGCGTACTGCTGGCAGAAGGCGGCGTCGCCCGGCTCGGCGTTCGCGCCGGCAGGAAGAGCGAGGAGGGCGAGCATCGTCGCCGTGGAAAGCAGGTCTTTGCGCATCATCGGTCGGGTTTCGCTCTTTCTACTCGTGGGAGGCCACGCAGCCGTCGATCCGCGCGCTCATCATGTCGGGATCGCCGAGGTCGAAGCTGCGCGCCACGTTGCGGGCCGGCAACTGGACCTCCAGGCGTGTCGATTCGAAGAACACGTCGGTGAAGCCGTTCTCAAGCACCGGGCTCCACAGCCGGTCGGGCGAGCGCTGGGCCATCGGGAAGGTGAAGCGCTTGCCGCTGGGCCTGAGCACGATCACGGCCTCGTCGCGGGCGCCGCTCGTGCCGGGACCTGCCAGGATCAGGTGGCGCTGGCCGTCGTCGCCGAAGCTCATCCGCAGGCCCTGATTGTCCGCGCCGCCCGTGTCGGCGATGCAGCGCACGAACTTGCCCTTGTCGTGGACGGCGCTGATCTCCCAGCCGCCGAACGTGCCGATTTTCTTGGTCTGCGCCGTGGCCGGCGCCGCCAGGAAGAGGGCGGTCGCCGCCGCAACGACGAGAGCCGATCTATGTACCACCCTTGTGTGTCCAACCATCGCGACCTCCCCCGAGGAGGTTCCCTATGCCACGAATTTGCCCGCCGCTGCAGCCGGATCCTGTTGCCCTCGTGCGCCACATCGGCCAGAACAGGCGAGGGTGTCCGCACATCGGTACGGGCAGGGACTAGCGCTGGTCGGGCCGCCAGCGGTCCCTTCCTTGTGCGAGACCCATGACCCATAATACACACGTGCGTCCGACCCTGCTGCGCCGCTTCATCGATGGCGAGGCCTCGGGCGGCATCGTTCTCATGGTGGCGGCGGCGTTGGCGCTGATCGTCGCCAATTCGGCCCTGGCCCCCACCTACTTCGCCGCGCTCAAGGCCTATGTCGGGCCGCTCAGCGTCTCGCACTGGATCAACGACGCGCTGATGGCGGTGTTCTTCCTGCTGGTCGGGCTGGAGATCAAGCGTGAGATCGTCGACGGCCAGCTCTCGACCTGGTCGCGGCGCATCCTGCCCGGCCTCTGTGCCGCCGGCGGCATGGCGGTGCCGGCACTGATCTTCGCCGGGCTCAACTGGAACAACGGCGAGGTGATCCGCGGCTGGGCGATCCCCACCGCGACCGACATCGCCTTCGCGCTGGGCGTGCTGTCGCTGTTCGGCAACCGCGTACCGGCCTCGATGAAGGTGTTCCTGACCGCGCTGGCCATCATCGACGATCTCGGCGCGGTGCTGATCATCGCCGTCTTCTACACCGGCAACCTCGACCTCGCCGCACTGGGGGGCGCAGCCGCGATTCTGGTGGCGCTGCTGGTGCTCAACCGGTCCGGGGTGCGGGCGCTGTGGCCCTATCTGATGCTGGGCGCGGTGCTGTGGCTGCTGGTGCTGCTGTCGGGCGTCCATGCCACGGTCGCGGGCGTGGCGCTCGCCCTCACCATTCCCCTCGGCCGTCCGGCGCCGGGCGGGCGCGAGCCGGTGCCCAGCTCGCCGCTGCACACGCTCGAGCATGCCCTGATCAAGGTCGTGCCGTTCTTCATCATTCCGGTGTTCGGCTTCGCCAATGCCGGCGTGTCGTTCGCGGGCTTCGACCTGCGCGCCTTCACCGATCCGCTGACGCTCGGCGTTGCGGGCGGGCTGGTGCTCGGCAAGGTGATCGGCGTCTACGGCACCGCCATAGCGACCGTGAAGCTGGGCTTCGCCGACGGCCCGACCAATGCGGCGCCCCTGCACGTGCTGGGCGTGTCGCTGCTCTGCGGCATCGGCTTCACCATGAGCCTGTTCATCGGCCTGCTGGCCTTCCCCGACAGTCCGGCCCTGCAGGACGGGGTGAAGATCGGCATCCTGCTGGGCTCGTTCGTGTCGGCGGTACTCGGGACGATTGTTCTGATGCTCAGTCCACGACCGGGAGGTGTCGAGGCGAGGGCCTTCTGAAATGGGAGGCCGCCCCGTTTGCAATTTCATTGCTTTCCTTGCATCCACAGCGCTAGAAGATTGGCAACTCACTTTTCAGAGACCGCCGCCGGCATGCCCCTCCACTGGACCATCGACTCCCGCGTGAAGCTCCTCGCGGTGGTCGCCGACGGGATCATCCAGCTCGCCGACCTCGAGCGGCTGCTGGACATGGTCGTCGGTTCGGACATCCTCGGTTACCGCAAGCTGTTCGACGGCACCGGGGGCAAATCGCAGATGAATGCGGAGGAACACCTGACGGTCGGCGTCCGCCTGCGGACGCTGCATCAGCAGGCCGGCGACGCGCTCGGTCCGCTCGCCGTCGTCGTGCGCGACGAGAACTACTGGCAGGTCGCGCGGGTGCTGGGGATCCTGGCCGTCCCCAAACGGCCGATGCGCGTGTTCAAGCACGCAGCGAAGGCCCGCACCTGGCTCGACTCGCCGGCCATCATGGCTCGCATGTAGGGCTGACGCCGTCCGGCGGCTGATCATAGAAATCGACCTGCATCCGCATCCGGCCGAGCGGCTCGACATGATGCGGCTGCCGCGGCTGGATCAGGGCGGGGCGGTCCGGCCTCAGGATCGTACCCTCGGCGTCGCTGCCGTCGTCGAGGACCAGCCGGACCTCGCCCTCGAGCACGCGGATCACGCCCCATACGCCCGCCTTGGTTCGATGCTCCCGCCGCAGCGCCGCGGGCAGCGTCGTCTCGTCGAACTCCGGCGTGGATCTGTAGGGGGTGGCATGTCGTGCCTAGGCGGCGAGCCTTATGTCATCCGCATGCTCGGGATAGGGCGCGGCCGGCGTGGTGACCGGGCGGCCGGCCAGCTCGCTGGCGAAGGCGTGGTTGACGTCGCGGTGGTGGGCCTCGTCGGCGCGCACCACCAGCACCACGTCGCGGAGCGTGGCGTCGTCGGGCAGCTTCCAGTAGTGCCGCGCGATGGCGGGCGCGGCGACGTTGGGCGTGCGGCCCTCGTCCAGCTCGGCCAGGAAGTGGGTGTAGCTGATCACCGCCTCCTCCTCGAAATAGCCGACGACGCGGTGCGCCGTGCGCGCGCTCACCAGATAGAGCGCGAAGAAGGCGAGATAGAACACCCACTGCACGCCCAGCACCACCAGGCGCTCGAACAGCGTGGGCTTGGCCACCTCGATGAAGGTCATGAGGTGCATGCGCTCGTTCTCGGCCTCTTCCATGAGCGTGCGGATCCAGCCTTTGTCGTCGCACATGTTCCGCAGGCAGCGCAGATGGGTGAGCGTGGCGCCGACCATGCCCGGCACCGCCGCGACCGTCTCCAGCACGATGGCGCGATGGCCGTAGCGCCTGGCGAAGAAGGTGTCGGCGCAGAAGCGCAGGGTCTTGGTGAAGCCGAGCGCCAGGCGATCGCTGACGCCGTGGGAGTCGTAATGCAGGCCGGGATCGACGGCGGGGATCTGTACGTTGACGGTCATGACACTTCTCTTTCTCAACCTATGCCCTGGAGTGCGCGGCTGCCGAGCGCCAGCTTGAAACTCTCCGCGATGCGCGCGGCCTTGGCCTGCAGCGAGCGCGCGGCGGCGGGCGGCATCTCCGCCTCGGTGGCCTCGCGCCACAGTACGAGCCAGCGGTTGAACATGGCGGGCGTGATGCGCGCGCGGTGCTTGAGATGGGCCGCCATCGGCGAGCCCTTGTAGCGGCCGCTGGTCAGCATCAGCGACGACCAGAAGGCGGCGAGCTTGTCGAGGTGCAGGGACCAGTCGTCGATCGCGTCGTTGAAGACCGGGCCGATCAGCGCGTCGGCGCGGACGGCGGCATAGAAGCGGTCGACGAGCCGGGCCAGGCTCTCCTCGTCGACGCCGTCGATCTCATCAAACGCCAGGCCGCTCATCGCCTCGCTCCAATCATGTATCTGGGATACATCTATGGCGAGAGGCTAAACATGTAAAGAAGATACATGTATTATGAATGCCCGTTCGCCACCGTGTCGCAGGGACCAACGACCAGATGCGCCTCACCCGTTACACCGACTACGCGCTGCGCGTGCTCACCTATCTCGGCGCCCAGCCCGACCGCGTCTGCTCGATCGCCGAGATCGCCCGCGGCTATGGTATCTCGCAGAACCACCTGATGAAGGTGGCGCACGACCTTGGGAAGGCGGGCTACATCGAGGGCGTGCGCGGCCGCGCCGGCGGCATCCGCCTCGCGAAGGCGCCCGACAAGATCAACGTCGGCGCCGTGGTGCGCCAGACGGAAGACGGCTTCGACCTGGTCGACTGCGACACCTGCGCCATCGCGCCGGCCTGCGAACTGACCCGCGTCCTCGACGAGGCGCTGGCCGCCTTCATGGCCGTGCTCGACCGCTACACGCTGGCCGACCTGCTGAAGCGGCAGACGAAGCTGCTGCGGCTGTTGGGGGTGGGGTAGGGCGAGGAGAAAGAGCGGCCCAGTCACCGCACCCAGAGTCCGCTGCGCCGCGGTGTCGGGAGCCAGCGGGCTACGATCGCATGAAGAGGAGATTCGAGACGGAGTCGGTCGAGACCATCGTGGCGAGGGCGACGAGCGCCGGGCCGAGAGCGAGCCATGGGAAGCGTGTCTTCCGCCACAGGTCCAAACCCAAGGCGGCGATGCACGGCGGCAGGATGCCGAAGTAGACAATCGTTGCCAGAAGCTCGGGCGCCCCGGACGCCGAAGCGATGAGGGCGAACAGCGCGATCGTCAACAAAGGCACCGCCGCGTGCCACATCAGGGCGATCCAGACGATGAAGAGCGCCGAGAGGATCCACGTCCCCCATCGCTGCATCTTCGGGTTCACGCTGACGGTGTCCATCGCGCGCGGGCCTCGTTCTCGATCAGCGGGACCGGACCGCCCAGAGCCACGCAAGGCAGCGACGTTTCAGCCTGCCGCAGCACGATCGGCGGATCGTCGAGCGACCCTTCGACCGCCGGCATCCATCTGGGAAGCCCGAGCTCTTCCTTGGTTCGCAGTCTGGCATGCCGTGGCTGGAGCATGATCGACGAGCTGGTGGCGCCGCTCCAGGTCGCGTTGACGTTGGACCGGGTACCCATGTAGCGCTCCGACGCTGCCTCGGTGGCGCCGGCGTTGCCGCCGGTATCGGCTGTGCCGGCGCTGCCGCTGTAGCCGGCCAGGACCAGGAACAACGCCACGAACGGCACTTTCATCGACATGCGAACCTCCACGGAAGAGCTGCGTGTCCTGCCAACAGGCGACCGCCGGCGACGGTGCATGGTTTTCCGCGGCCGCGGCGTTGGCAAGGCCGTTGGCGGCACGGCATCGCCTGTGTAGACAGCACGCGTCATGACGATCGGCGATCCCGGCTCCGGCCCCCATCCCGGCCGATGGCGGCTGGTGCGCTGGGCGGCCTCGTCGGCGACGCTGGGCTTCCCGCAGGCCGCCGCGCCGGTCGCCTTCGCGCTGCTGGCCGTCGGGCTGGGCGGTGACGCGAGCGGCGGCGCCGCCATGATCCTGGCCATGACGCTCGCCCAGGTGGCGGGCGCGCTGCCGTTGACGCGGCTCGGCCGGGCGCTGCCGATGGCCACTTTCCTGAAGCTGCTGCTGGCCGCCCGCACCGCCGCCCTGGTGGCGATCGCGCTGGGCGCGGCCTTCGGCCTGTCGCTGCCGGGACTGATCGCGCTCGCCGCCGCCGCCGGCCTGGTGAACGGCGCCGCCGCCGGCACCCTGCGCGCCGTCCTCAACCAGGTCGCGCCGGTCTCGGGGATGGCGCGGGCGCTGGGGATTGCGGCCACGCTCAACGAACTCACCTTCGTCGCCGCGCCGGTGGTGGCCTCCGGCCTCGGCTCGGTCTCGCCGGTGTTCGGCATCGTGGCGATGGCGGCCGTGGGCGCGCTGCCGGCGCTGCTGATCCCCAACCTCGGCCCGGCCTCCGCGCCCGAAGACACACCGCGCGACCGAACCGCGATCCTGAGCCCGCCGATCCTGCTGTGGCTCGCCTGCACGATGGCCGGCGGTGCGACCGTGGCCGCCGTCGAAATCGGCGCCGTCGCGCTGGCGCTGTCCTTCGGCTACGAGCCGGCGCTGGCGATCCTGTTCACGGTGCCGCTCTGCCTCGCCTCGGTGGCAGGCGGGATCTGGGTCAGCGTGCGCAACCGGCGGCCGTCGCGCCGGATCGTGTTGGCGCAGCTGATCGTCATGTGCGCCGGCTCGGCGCTGGTGGCGGCCGGCCTCTCGGTGGCCGCGACCCTGGTGGGCGCCGTGCTGGTCGGCCTCGTGCTGGCGCCGCTGGCGACCCACTACTCGCTGATCCTCGACACGCTGGCGCCGCCGCATCGCCGCCCCGAAGTCTTCGCCCTGATGCGCACCGCCAACGCCTGCGGCGTCATCCTCGCCAGCGCGCTCCTGACGGCCGCGTCGCTGCCGACCGCCCTGCTCGCGATCACGGGGGTGATGGCGGCGGCGACGGTGGCGGTGGCTGTGGCGGGGGTGAGGGGGCGCGATCGGTCGGCGGCGCGAGTGGGGGTGTCGGGGAAGTCAGGCGACGATTAGGCCGTTGGCGTCGCAGAAGGAGGTTAGTCCGAATTGCCGACTACATACTGCGCGGATCTGCTAATGCGACACACGCTCCGACCGTGATGTTGGCAGAACTTGAATCGGTTGACAGTTAATGGATATTTGCACGGTGAGCGGGACGAGACGAGGTCGTTGAGCATGAGCGCCGGTCTAGTACAGCCTGAAATCAAGAGATTCCTGGAATCTCCTGACCCGGAAATTCTTTGCGTAAAGGGAGCTTGGGGGGCCGGCAAAACCTATGCGTGGAATAAGTTTGCGAAAGAGATTGGGAAGACGTCGGTCACGCCATGGAAATTCTACTCTTACTGTTCCCTGTTCGGTGTGAACACTGTCGACGAGCTAAAGCAATCAATATTCGAGAACCTTGAGCCAATGGAGTCTTTCCTAGCATCAGCGCCAATTACCTTGCGGGAAAAGCAGAAAATCGTCTCGGCGCTCAACAAATCGGCTTTGAGTGGCGGTCAAAAGCTTCTTTCAGCTCTGTTGGAGCGGTTAGGCGGAAAGGCGGCGGGGGACCTTGTTCGTTACACGACATTTTGGCTGGTCCGCGATCAAGTGGTTGTAGTCGATGACGTTGAGCGCAAAGGAGACAAGCTTGCAATTGAAGAGGTGCTTGGGCTGCTGTCCTTTCTCAAAGAGCAGCGACGATGCAAGTGCGTTCTCATCCTAAACGCAGAAAAGCTAGGTGATGCGAAGACGGCATTCGATCGGTACTTGGAGAAAGTTGTCGATGTCTCGGTGCTGTTTGCGCCAACACCGAGCGAGTGCGCAGATATTATTTTCAGCCAAGAAAGCAAGATCGAGAAACGCCTTCATGAGCTTTGCACGCTGGTTAAACTGACAAATATTCGTGTCCTAATGCGGGTCAAAAAGGTCACCGAACGAATAGCGCCAGTCCTGAGGGAAAAGGACGAGCGCGTGGTCGATCAGGCGCTGCGGACTTTGGTTTTGCTTACTTGGATCCACTTCTGTCCAGATGACGCCCCAAGTCTTTCCTTCCTGTCGAAAAGATCCGAGAAGCGCATTGCAGTAATGGTGCGAAAAGAGGCGGTCGCTAGTACACCGCAGATCGAGGAATGGCATCAGCTCTTGGAGGAACTCGGCTCTAATGATCTGACAGAGTTCGATTTGAGCCTCCTGAAAGGTGTTCAGGATGGATATTTTGACGATGCTGTGATTGCTGCGCTGGCAGACAAGTTCGAAGAACAGCTAAGGGATAGTGACGCTCAACGGGCCTACCATTCAGCATGGGATATATTTCATGGAAGTTTTGATGATGATGGCGACGCCCTAGTTTCTGCGTTTGTCTCAAGTATCAAGGGTGCAGTGGACTTCGTCACGCCATCAAATTTCGACAGCAGCATCCGGCTCTTGAGAGGGTTGCGGTATGATGCGCAAGCCGATGAGCTAATTTCGTACTACGTTGACCATCATTCTGGTGGTGTCGAATTCTTTACGTTAACGCCCAGTCATCCGTTCGACGTAGTCAAGGATGAAAAGCTAAAGAAGGCGTTCGCTGACAAAGCGGCGTCGTTTTCCGCATCTTTGCGATCTCCCGCTGAGGTGCTGGATTCGATTGGCAGCTATAGGCGTGTTCCTGGAGACGATGAACGGCTCTTGCAGTTTGATCATACCGATCTGGTGCAAGGTTTTAAGGAGATTCGGCGGTCTGCTATGGTAGATGCAGTGAAGCAACTGCTTGCAAACGTCAGTGTCGCAAAGAATGGGCAGACGGTTGCAAGTAATACAAATACCGCGCTCGCGGCGATTGCGAGCGAAAGCCGCCTCAACGCGCTGCGAGTTGAGAATATTCTCTCTCGCTAATGTTAGCTCTCCTCAAAGTGGCAGGATCCTGCCGTTATCGACGACGGTGTGGGAGCCAGTGATCTCGCGGCGCAGTCGGGCGTGTAACGGTGCAGGCTGTGGCTTCGGACGTCGTTTGCTCACCCCGCCAGCCGGTAACTCGTACTCCTGCCACCCGCATCCTCGCGCTCCAGGATCCCCCGTGACACCAGATCGGTGATGTCGCGCAGCGCCGTGTCGGACGAGCATTTTTCGATCTTGGCCCATTTGCTCGATGTCAGCTTGCCGGTGAAACCGTCCAGCAACCGGTTGAGCATGTCGTGCTGGCGCGGGTTGAACGCGGCGTCGGCGTGTTTGCGCCAGAACGCGGCCTTTGCGAGGACCTTGGCGAGAACCCGGTCGGCGCCCTCGAAGGCGCGCTCGAGGCATTCGAGGAACCAGCGGATCCAGCCGGTGATGTCGAGCGAGCCTTTCTGCGTGGCTTCCAGCTGGTCGTAGTAGGCGTTCCGTTCCAGACGGATCTGGGCGGACATGCTGTAGAAGCGCTGCGGGCTCTGTTCGGAGCGCGCCAGCGCCATGTCGGCGACGGCGCGCGCGATGCGGCCGTTGCCGTCGTCGAACGGGTGGATGGTGACGAACCAGAGATGCGCGACGGCCGCCTTGATGACCGGGTCGCCGTCGTGGGGCGCGTCGAACCAGTCGAGGAAGGAGTGCATCTCGGCGTCGAGGCGCGGCGCTGCCGGCGCCTCGTAGTGGACGCGCTCGCGGCCGATGGGACCCGAGACGACCTGCATCGGGCCGCTGCCGTCGCCACGCCACCGGCCGACATCGATCCGGCTGATGCCACTGTATCCGGTCGGGAAGAGAGAGGCATGCCAGCCGAACAGGCGCGCGGCGGTCAGCGGCGCGTCGAAATTCTGCGTGGCGTCGAGCATCATTTCGACGACGCCCTCGACATGCCGGTCGGTGGGGGCGAGCGCCCCGATGTCGAGGCCGAGGCGTCGCGCGATCGAGGACCGGACCTGATCCTTGTCGAGCACCTCGCCTTCGATCTCGCTCGACTTGAGGACGTCCTCGGTCAGTGTGTGCAGCACGGCCTCTTCCCGGAGCCGGAAGCCAAGCCCCAGCATCTGGCCGATGAGGCGGCCCTGGCGATGGCGGACACGCGCCAGCAGCGTGGCGAGTTCATCCTGCCGCCAGGTGAAGCGGGGCCAGTCCGGGTGCTGGTGAATGTACTCGGCCATAATCTCCGCTTTCTATGCGGCGATTATGGCCTCTGTTCGCCGCAAGGGCAATTTTCGCCGCGCAATCTGCGGAGAATAAGCTGCCTATTCACCGCATGTCGGCGGCCTCGGCCCTCGCCCTGCGTTCGAAGTCGCACACACTGCGCAATTGTTGCCCCTCGCGGGATGCGCCATAGGAAGGCGTGGCGGGAGCAGGGTGCAGCGGGGCAAATGAACGGCGGCGAGATTTTCGGCTACATCGCGTCCGTCCTGGTCTTCGCCACCTTCTACATGCGCACCATGCTGCCGCTGCGCATCGTGGCGGTCGCCAGCAACCTGGCCTTCATCACCTACGCCGCGATCGACGGGCTGACGCCGATCCTGATGCTGCACTCGGCGCTGCTGCCGCTGAACCTGCTGCGGCTCATGCAGATCCGCGAGCTGGGCGCGCAGGTCGAGCGCGCCTCCAGCCACGAATTCTCGGCGGCGGCGATCCTGCCGTTCATGAGGAAGCGGGTGGTGCGGGCCAACGAGGTGCTGTTCTCGTCGGGCGACCTCGCGGAGGAGCTGTTCTACGTGCTGGAAGGCGAGGTCTTCCTGCCCGAGGTCCAGCAGACGATCGGGCCCGGCGCCTTCTTCGGCGAGATCGCGCTGTTCTCCGCCTCGGGCCGGCGCACCGCGACCGCCATCGCGCGCACCAACGGCATCGTCATGGCCTTGAGCAAGAAGGCGGTGCTGGCGGCCCTGCTGCAGAGCCCGCAGCTCGGCATCCACCTCCTGCGCATCATCACCGCCCGCATGCTGCAGAACGCCGGCCTGCGCGACGAGGCTATGGTGCCGGTCGAGGAGTCGCCCGCGGTGGTGGCGGCATCGGGGCCGGGCGCGGCGCGCCGCCCGCTGGCGCAGCGCTTCGGGCGCAAGAGCCGGATCGCGCTCGTGGTCGGGCTCGGCCTCATCCCCATCTGCGTCGCGGTGTTCCAGCCGCTCTACATCATGCTCGATCGCGATGCCGCGGTGACCTCGTGGCTCAGCCTCGCCACCGCGCCGATCGGCGGCACGCTCGAAGGCTTCGACACGCGCATCGGCCAGCAGGTCGGCGCGCGGGGTGACGTCACCACCATCGTCAATCGCAGCGTCGACCGCAGCGGCGTGATCCGCGCCGAGGGCAACGAGCGCCGCGCCGAGGCCCGGCTGGTCCAGCTCCGGCTCTACCAGGAGAGGGTGACCCTGCTCGCCAAGGAATGGTCGGAGCGCCGGGCGCGCTATGCCGACGGCTTCCGGCGCGACCTCGACATCGATATCCAGGATCTCGACAAGCGGCTCGCGCTCCTGAAGGAGCGGGTGGTGCTGGCCGACGCCTCGGCGCAGCGCCGGCGCTCGCTGCGCGCGACCGGTACGGGGTCGCAGGCCGACGAGGACGTGGCCACCTCCCTCCATCGTGAGCTGCAGGTGTCGATGACCCAGATGGAGAATGCGCTGGCCCGCGTGCGCGAACGCCGCCGGCTGGCGGGCGAGGGCGTCTACCTGCAGGCCGATGCCAAGGAGCCGGAATGGTCGTGGCGCAGCCTCGACGAGATCAACCTCGAGGCGGCCCGCGCCAACCGCGCGCTGTCGGACGCGCAGGAAGAACTCAATACCGCGCGCGCCATCCTGGTCGACGAGCGCCGCAACCTCGAGGCGCTGTCGACCGCGAGCATCCGCATTCCGCCGTTCATGACCCTGTGGTCGGCGCCGGTGAGCGACGGCGCCACCGTGCGGCAGGGCGAGAAGCTGTTCTCGTGGATCGACTGCAAGGTGCTGCTGGTCGACGTGCCGGTGATCGAGACGCTGGCCGCGCTGCTGCAGGAAGGCATGCCGGCCACCGTGCTGCTGGAGGGCGATTCGCGCAGCCATGTCGGGACGGTCGTGCTGACCCGCGGCGCCTCCTTGCGCATCGGCGGCGACGATCTGGCGAGCCTCAGCCGCGGCCACAAGAGCTGGAGCGCCCAGGCCCTCGTCGAGATCAAGGACACGACCGGTCTTCCCGAATGCCCGCTCGGCCGCCGCGCCTTCGTCGGCTTCCCCGAAATCCGCCTCGTCCAGTACCTGCGCGCCTACCTGCCGGGTTGGTAGTTCATTGCCTTCCCCTCGTCTTACGAGGGCGATGGCGTCATGACCCCCTCCGCCCCTACGGGGCACCTCCCCCGAGACGGGGAGGACGACGGTTCTGATTCAGTGCGAGGCTCAGTACTTCGTGTCGCCGCCGCCGCTGGCGGCGCCGCGCGCCGAGTCCTCCTTGATGCGCTGCTCGAGCATGGTCGAGGAGCTGGTGGCGCCGCTCCAGGTCGCGTTGACGTTGGACCGCGTGCCCATGTAGCGCTCCGACGCCGCCCCGGTGGCGCCGGCGTTGCCACCTGTATTGCCGGTGCCGGCGCTGCCGCTGCAGCCGGCCAGGACCAGGAACAACGCCATGAGCGGCAGTTTCATCGACATGCGAACCTCCACGGAAAAGCTGCGGGGCCTGCCAACAGGCGACGGCCGGCGACGTTGCATGGTTCCCGCCGGGCGGGGCGTTGGCAAGGCCGTTGACGCCGCCGTCTGTATTCAGACAGGCCGACCTTCATGCGCACCAGCGCAAGCGGCGTGAGGGACCTTTCGCCATTGTCGTGTGGCCGCCATGACACGCTCGCCGGCGATCGACGGCGTGCGCTGCCCGTCGACGGAACGCGTGCGGACCGCGCGCCGTTCGCCCGCCAGGACCCAGCAACGTTTCCGGATCGCCGCCATGGACGATAGTTCCCGCCAGCTTCTCTTCGCGACCTTCGCCTATCTCGTGTTCATCGGCGGCCTCATCGCCACGCTGGGCGTCGCCTTCGGCGCCTGATCCGTCGGCGCCGACCGCGCGGGCAGGGTTCCGATCACGCCCGCACGGAACGCCATGCGCAGGACACTCAGAGCGGGGGAGCAGCTCGCGGCGCTTGCCAGCGCCAGCATTCGCGCGTCCAATGAAGCCGGTAGTCCAACCCCGGAGGGGCGCATGGCCATGCAGGACTTCATCCGCCGGAAGAATATCGAGAACCTGACGAAGCAGCTGGCGAGCGGCCGGCTCGACGCGGCGCAGCGCGCCTATGCCGCGAAGCGACTGGCCGAGGAACTTGCCAATGAGAGGGCCGACGAGCTCACGAGCGCGCGGGTGCCCGCGCCCGTGCCCGACAACGTTTGCTGCTGAACGAGCCCTGATCTCGGATCGACATCAGCCGCGCCGGCGGTCGATCTCGGCGCGGGCGTAGCGGCGCGCCATCTCCTCGGCCACTGCCGAGGGCACGCAGACCTTGTTCACGGGGTTGAGCACCGTGCCCAGCGACTTGGCGATCACCAGGGCGACGGGGATGCCGACGATCGAGAAGCACAGCGCGAAGACCTGGATCGCGTTCAGGATCACGAACACCACGCCGAACGGCAGGTAGACCAGCATCACCAGGGTCGAGTAGGCGCGCCACAGAGGGTTCTGCGGCATGTCGAGGTCCGATTTGCTCACCATCTCGTTGCCGAACGGCGCCAGCAGGAACTTGCCGAACTCCATCAGTCCGAGCCCCAGAGGCGCGGTCACGACCAGCAGGGTGAGCAGCAGGCCGAGCAGCCAGTAGAAGGCCGCGGTGAGGAAGCCCAGGAACGGGATGTGCCAGAGTATGTTGCCCAAGGTCCTCAACGTCGCTCTCCTCCTGCCGCTGCCCGCGGCGCGGCGCCACCATGCGCCGTCCGCCGGGCTCGTGGCAATCGCTGCCCGGCCGTGGATGCTGCAACGCGCAGCTCGCGTCGACGAGACGGGTCGCGCCAGTGAATGCGATCACGGGCCGGACATCGGGCGGTGGTGCGAGCCATGCACCTCTTCCGCCAGGATCTTTCTCATCATCGAAGCGAGATCGCGCCGACGATAGGGCTTGGCCAGCAGGTGGGACGTCGAGGCGATGTTGCCCTTGTTCACCAGCGCGTCGCCCAGATAGCCCGACGCGAACACTATTCTCAGGTCGGGCTGGATCAGGCGCGCCTGCTCGGCCAGTTCGCCGCCGTCCATGCCGGGCATGATGACGTCGGTGAAGAGCACGTCGATGGTGCGGTCGCAGGACAACAAGTCGAGCGCTTCGTCGCCGCTCGCCGCGGCCAGCACCTCGAAGCCCAGATCCTCCAGTTGGTGCTTCGCCGTCACGCGGACGGTGTCGTCGTCATCGACCAGCAGGACCTTGCCCGTCTTTCGCCGCTCGAACACGGCAGGCGGTGCAGCGGCGGCTCGCGCGGCCTCGAGCGATTGCATCATCAGGCCGAAGGCCACGAGATTCTGCTTCGAATCGTGCAGCGGGATCACGACTTCGCGCAACGCGAGTCCGGTGCCGTTGCTGTGGACGCGTTCACAGATCGCCTCGTGCCGGCCGTTCCGTCGCGCAATCTCGAGAGACGGCGGCGCCCCGGCCGGGTCGAGCGTCTCGGCCGGAACGATCCGAGAGAAGGGCTGGCCCACTGCCTCGGTTTCCAGGTAGCCCAGGAGCCCCTGCGCGCCGGCATTCCAGCTCAGCACCTTGCCGTCGGTGTCGAGGACGACCAGCGCGCAATCCGGCAGGCGGTCGACCAGGAGTTGTTTCAGGTGGGCATGAAGCTGGGTATCCAATGCGTCGCTCCGACAAGTCGAGGAAAGCAGGGGGCGGTGACGGCCCTTGCGCCTCTTTTACGACGGGCGGGAGACGGTGGTTTGCAGCGGCTATGGGGTTTCACCCGGTTGTGACCCGCAGGTGATCCCCCGCTGACGCAAGCGTGACGACGGCGAGGGCACGGAGGGTCATAGGCTGGCCCGGACCTGCAGGTCTCGCGACGGGTCGGCCGCCGGCGGCTTCCGGGTGAAGCCGAGATAGTGGGCCTCTTCGCTTCCCACCCATCTCATCTGTGCCGGCCCCGTCAGGTGCAGGAACACCATGATCGATCCGTAGGGTGTCCCGCGGGCCATCGCGTTCTGCGCGATCAGCTCGTTGCAGGCGACCGAGCGCGTCCGGTCGCCGGCCGTATGGCAGGTGTGCAGGCCGAGCCGGCCGTCGCCCTCGATCGTGCGGTGTCCGCCCGACAGGAACAGGACCTGCGCGCAGGCCGAAGCGCAGGTTGCGCCCGGCTGTACGACCGTCGCGACCTTCTCCCGGTCCATGACGTCGACCATGGCGAAGGCCTCGACGATGGCACCGCCGGGACTGTCGAGCGCCAGCACCTTGAAGCCTGCAGGGTCGCGATCGGCTGAGCGCAGCGCCACCCTCAGCCGCTGCGCATCGCCGTCGGCCACCGCTCCTTCGGCCAGCACGATCCGAAGCCCGTCGGCCCGCGTCACCGTCGAGAAGGTCATGGCCTCCGCGCGCGGCACGACCACGGCACCCAGCAGCGAGACGGTGAGCCAGGCTGCGAGCAGGAGGTCAGAGCCACGCATGGCCGGCCCCGGCGTAATCGCGGGACGGCGGGACGGGCGCGCGCGACCAGGAGCTTTGCTCCAGATCGGGCACGTCTTCGGCGAGGACCCGGCTCATCACGCGGGCGAGGTCGCGCCGTCGATAGGGTTTCACCAGCACGTCGGTGCCGGGGGCGAGATTGCCCTTCTCCCGCAACGCGTGCGGGAAGTAGCCGGAGGCAAAGACCAGCTTGAGGTCGGGCCGGATCGCCTGCGCCTTTTCGGCGAGTTCGCGGCCGCCCATGCCGGGCATGATCACGTCGGCGAAGAGCAGGTCGATGCTTTCGTCGCGGGTGAGGATGTCGAGCGCCTCGGCGCCGCTGGCAGCCTCGAACACCTCGTAGCCGAGGTCGTCCAGCATGTTCGACGTAACGGCGCGAACGATGTCCTCGTCATCGACGACCAGCACCCGGGCTTTCCGGCGGGACGGGTTCGGCGCGGCATGCGCCGCCCTCGTGCTGGTGCTCGCGCTCGGGCCGTGTGCGGCGAGCGACTGCATCATGAGGCCGAAGGCCACCAGATTGTGCTGCGGATCGCGCAGCGGGATCACGACCTCGCGCAATGCCAGGCCGGTGCCGTCGCTGCGCGTGCGCTGGCAGATCTCCTCGTGGCGGCCATGCCGCCGGGCCTTGGCCAGGGCCGGCGGTGCGCCGGCCGGGTCGAGGGTTTCAGAAGGGACGATGCGGGCAAAGGGTTGACCGACGGCGTCGGCCTCCTCGTAGCCCAGCAGTCCTTTAGCGCCTTCGTTCCAGCTCAACACCTTCCCCTCGGTGTCGAGGAGGACGAGCCCGCAATCGGGCAGGCTGTCCATCATGAGCTGCTTCAGATGTTCGAACCCGATACTGAACATGTACCACCCCCCGGGTTGAAGAGCAGAGCTGCTGAACAGCCCCGCAACCATCGCTACGTCCAAGCGCTACTATCGGTTTCCTCTTAGTGTCTTCCCTCACCGAATAGTGACCATCTCGTGACGGGCGCGCAACGACCGCTTGAGAAATTTCATCGCGATGAAGCCCGTCGGTGGCGCGTGCGTTGCGCGGCGATGAAAAACAATCAGATCAACGACGTTACGAACATGCGCGAGGAGATGCGCGAGCGGATCATCGGCGGTGCCGGCTTCTTTGCCGCGCTCGACCAGAGCGGCGGCTCGACGCCCAAGGCGTTGGCCCAATACGGCATTGCCGCGGATGCATTTGCGAATGAGACGCAGATGTTCGCGCTGATGCACGAAATGCGCGTGCGGATCATGACCGCGCCCTCGTTCACCGGCGAGCGCGTGTTGGGCGCCATCCTCTTCGAGCGCACGATGCACGGTGCGGTGGATGGCGTGCCGGTGCCTTCATTTCTGTGGGGCCGCGGCGTCGTTCCCTTCCTCAAGGTGGACGAGGGGCTGCAGCCGGAGAAGGACGGCGTCAGCCTGATGAAGGAGATGTCCGGTCTTGGGCCGCGCCTCGCGGCGGCGTCGCGGCTCGGCGTCTTCGGCACCAAGATGCGCTCGACGATCCGGCAGGCGTCGCGCAACGGCATCGCGGCAGCGGTCGACCAGCAGTTCGAGATCGCGGCGCGGATCGCGCGCCACGGGCTGATGCCGATCGTCGAGCCCGAGGTGCTGATCGACAGTCCCGACAAGCAGGCCGCCGAAACGATGCTTCGCGCGGAACTGCGGCGTCGCCTCGACGATCTTCCGGAAGACGAGCAGGTCATCCTCAAGCTGACCCTGCCCAGCGATCCCGACCTGTACGTTGAGCTGCTGGAGCACCGGGGTGTCGCGCGGCTGCTCGCTTTGTCGGGCGGCTATTCGCGGGACGAGGCCTGCCGCCGTCTCGCCGCGACGCCGGGCATGATCGCGAGTTTCTCGCGCGCCTTGACCGAGGGGCTGAAGGTCACGATGAGCGATCCCGAATTCGACGCCGCCCTTGAGCGTTCGATCGCGGCGATCCACAAAGCGTCGGTCAAGATGTAATGGGCGAGGGAAGCGGGGCATGGCGGCAGTCAGGGCGGGAGCGAAAGCGCGAACGGTTGCCCGGGGATCTTCCGGCGGCAAGCCGGTGCCGTGGGAGCGACTCACGCGCTGGCATCCCGCCTGCCATCTCGTGACCGGCGAGCACGGGCCCGACCGGGTCGAACGGCGGAAGCTGCTGGCGCGCCTCATCGTGGCGCTGCGGATGAAAGGGGATTGGGCGATCCGCGTCGCACGCGACCGAGGGCGCCTGCTGGTGCAGGCGGCCTTCGAGGAGGAGAACGACGCCCTGCGCCTAACCGAAGTGCTGGGCGCGAAGCCGGTCCGCCGCTACGTGGGCTGGGCCTCCCAGCAGGAATTCGAGTTTTCACCCGAGGTCGCCGAGCGCGTGCGCAAGGCGCTCATGCTGACCTAGCGATGCTTCCCTCGAGCAGCGCCGCCCGCTCGTCGAGTTCCCCCGCATAGTCGAGCAGCCGGTCGCGATCCTCGATCGTCGACATCTCCCAGGCCAGCCGACGCGCCTTCGCGGCGCGTTCGCGTGCACCCGAGGCGGTGAGGAGGGGAGGTGCGACGAGGCGGCTGAGCGCGGGTGCGGGCTCGGCCGGCGCCTCGAACTGGGAGCCGAGCCAGTTCCGTGCCGCGTCCATCGAATCGAACAACTGCGCCGTTCGGTCGGCGGCAGGCATCTCCATGAAGAGACGGGCGCCCTCGATGCCCCGCGGCGTCGTCGCCACGATCGCCACCGGCCCGCGCGGTCCGCGGCTGCCCATCGCGCGCACGTGACCCTTCAGGAGCCCGATGTGATGATCCGCCAGGTCGAGCCAGGCCTCGCGTCCGTCGAAGATCTTCGCGTAGCCGATGGTCTTCTCGAAGACGAGCCGCGCGAAGTAGCCGGTGATGTCGGGGAGCTGCAACGCGCCCTGCGCGCGGGCGACGACCCGTCGCCGGTCGTGATCGATTTCGAGGTCGACGTGCATGCGAGAGGGCGGATCCGACGGTGCGATCGAATAGTGTCGCGGACTATTCCATCGGTTCGCCCGCCGGACAATCCTTCGCCGGCCGGGCGTTTCGCAGCTTACTGCGGCGTGAGCCGGACCGCCTTGAGGTAGCGGGTGTTGTAGTAGTCGGCGTCGAGCGAGGTCACCATGACCGGCGAGCCGCGATGCGTGGCGTGCACGAACTGGCCGTTGCCGCTGTAGATGCCGACATGGGTGATGGTGCCGCGATAGCCGAACATCACGAGGTCGCCCTTCTGCAGGTCGCCGCGCGCCACCGGCGTGGCCTCGCGCACCATGTCGTGCGGCATGCGCGGGATCTGCTGCCCGAAGACCGCGCCGTAGAGATAGTAGACGAAGCCGCTGCAGTCGAAGCCGGTCTTGGGCGAGGTGCCGCCGTAGCGATAGGGCGTGCCGAGATAGTTCATCGCGCGCGACACCAGGCGGTCGCCCCATTCGCTGTTGCCGGGGCTGGTGGTCGCCGGGGCGGCGGGGCCGGTCGAGAAGGCGGCCGGGGTCACCGTCGCGGCGGCTGCGCCGGCGGCAGCGGCGGGCGCCGCGGCATTGAAGCCGGAGAAGGCGCCGTTCTGCTGCTGCCACTTGGCGTTCAGCTCGTCCGCCATCCGGTCGCTCGGATCGGTCGGGGCCGCCTTCACGGTCTTGGCGGCGGGCTTGAGCTTGGACTTTGCCGGAACCTTGGCCTGGGCCATCGCGGGGGAAGCGACACCGGTCGTTCCGATCAGGGCCGCGGCGGCCAGCATCGCCACCGACCAGGCGGTGGCCCGGGAGAGGAGGCGGGAGCGAGAGGGGATCAGGTGACCGGCTTTCAACGCCATTATCTTTTCTCCGTGTGGAACCAAAGGTGGCGGCCTGCGGCCTCGGGGATAATGGCCGACCGGGGGCGGTACGTCCAACAAATGTTGTAATTTTGCCACAGTAAAAATTGAGGCCTAAGCCATTGTTTTGTAAAGATTAATGGTCATTCCGCGCGGCCTGTGAATAGTCTGGGGGCCTGCGGATTGCGGCATTCGGGCTATCGTGGCGTGGCCCGCGCCGGCGGTGCTAACCTTCGCCCATGTGCGGCAAGTTCACGGCCCAGGCCTCGTGGCGCGAGGTCGTCGCCTTCTCCCGCTCGCTGACGGAAAGTGCCGGCGGCGAGGCCGGGGAGAGCGGCGGAAGCGAGGGCGGCGAGGACGCCATCGTCACCTACCGCGTCGGCGCCGCGGTGCCGGTGATCGTGTGGGACGCCGAGGCCCGGGCTCGCCGCGTCGTGCCGATGCGCTGGGGCTTTCCCGATCCGAAGGACTGGCGCCGGCCGCGGCCGATCCATGCGCGGTCGGAGTCGATCGACGCCAAGGAGCCGTTCCGCACCCCCTTCCACGCCGGCCAGCGCGGCATCGTGGTCTTCCGTACCTTCAACGAGGGCGAGGAGGTGGTGAAGCCGTCGGGCCGCAGCGAGACGCGGCAATGGACGATCGATCCGCAGGACGGGCAGCCGCGCGGTTTCGCCTTTGTGTGGCGGCGCTACGCGATCGAGGGCCAGCCGGCTCCGCTGCTCTTCTGCGTGATGGCGACCGTGCCGGCGAACGATCTCATCCGGCGAACCATCAAACACGGCGAGGAGGATCCGCGCATGCCCGCGATCCTCGACGACGAGGCCTGGCACACCTGGCTGGGCGAGGACGGCGCGTCGCCCCCGTCGGCCAAGACGCTCCTCAAGACGATGGAAGGCGTCGACTGGACCTCCGCGCTCGAGCCGAAGAAGCCGCGTACGCCGCGGCCTCGATAGTCGGCTACGGACGCAGGCCCGTCGCCTCGGCCATTTTCGCGGGCGTGCTCAACTGCAGCGTGGACGCCTCCAGCTCCGTGGCGAGCGCCGACCGTTCGGCCTTCAATTCTTCGAGACGGCGCCCCAGGAAACGCCGGCGGCGGCGGATCAGGCTCACCGCGGCTTCGTCGGCACCGGTTTCCAACTTAGCCTTCAGGGCGAGGCTCTCGTCCTGGAAGCGGGCGATCTCGTCCTTCACTTCGACGAGGCGGTCGGCGCAGTAGTGACGCGAGTGCGCGAGACGTTGCGTCCGTTCGTCGGTCATCCTTGTTCCTCCCATGTGTCTGTCGACGCTGCATCATAGGTCGGAATTCTTAGGTTTAGACAAGCCTCGAAACGTCGAGCGTGCTGCAAGGAGAGCAACAATTCGTGTGAAGGCGCGGCGAAGGACACGCAACTATGTATTGTCGATCACCATTTCGATCAGCTTCGCGATCTTGTCGCGCGTGAGGTCGCCGGAGTTCGACATGAAGGGCTCGGCATCGGGGCGGTAGACGTAGGCCACGCCCTTGGCGGTGCCGCCGTCGCCGGTGCGCGTCACGACGACGTTGCCCAGCGCGGTAGAGATGCTGGTGGTGCCGCCATCGCCGATGATGAACGACACGCCGACCGCGCGGTGATCCTGCATGTCGATCTGGTGGGAGTAGGCGAACTGGTCGGGCCCGAGACACTCCTGCAGCTCCGCGAGGAACGGCAGGACGTTGTTTTCCATGGCGGTCTTGCAGTACTCGACATCCGCGCTTCGCTTGTCGATGAATTCGGAGGCAAGACCCGACTGACGATTCCGCTCGCTGGCCGCCGCGCCCATCTTGGCCTGAAATTTTTCCGCGAGTTCCCTGGCATCCATCGATCGTTCCCTCCGCATGCTGGCGGACCCGGAGATCGAGACCACGGGGGACAATGCACATGTTGTTTCCCGGATCCTGATCCGACGCGATAAGGCGGCGTGCCGGTGAGCGGGAGCGGGAGACCTCCGACCGGCGTGTGCCCCGCCGGTCGGGTCCCGTTGGTCAGCGCGTGCCTTGGGCTTCGGCCGACCCGCCCTTCACGCCCAAACGTCAGAGTTGCGGAAAGACGCGCGGCCAGCTCATGGGCGGGGGCGAGACCGCGTAGGGCAGCTCCTCGTCCGTCAGGCGCGGGGCGGCCATGACGGACGCCAGCGCTTCGAGCAGGCGCGGCCTGGAGAAGGGTTTGTCGAGGACCGGCGCGCCGGCGTGCCGGGCGGGCAGCGGGTTGGTGCCGTCGGCCAGGAACAGCACCGGGACGCTTGCATCGGCCAGCCGGTCCGCCAGGACGAAGGCCAGCCGGCCGGCATCGGCATCGACGATGGCGCCGTCGATCCTGCTGCGGGCCAGCAATCCCTCGACGGCCGGCAGGCTGGTGGCCGGCCCGACGACGCGATAGCCGGCCTCGCGCAGGGTGCGTTGCAGGTCGAGCGCCACCACCGCCTGGTCTTCGACGACGAGGATGCGCCCACGGGGCGTGTCGGCCGCGAGGTGAGGCGGCGGAGCCGCCTGGGTGTGCGAGTGAACGGGCTTCCAATGGGTGTTCGTGGAAGCAGCTGAACCAGTCATGCCTGTCCTCCTGTTGAACGAAACGATGGAAGGAGCGGACGCTACTGTCGGGAGATCGAAGCGCGCGGTTCGACCTTTTCTACGGCGATCACGCGCGGCTTCTTCTCCTCCGGCACCTCGCGGCGCAGGTCGACGGTGAGAAGACCGTTGGCCAGGCGTGCGCCCACGACCCGGACATGGTCGGCAAGCTGGAAGGTGCGCTCGAAGTCGCGCGAGGCGATGCCGCGATAGAGATACTCGCGCTTGTCGTCGCCGCCGGCCGACTTGCCGGCGATCAGCAGCTCGTTCTCCTTCTGCACGACGTTGAGCTCGGCCTCGGTGAAGCCCGCCACCGCCATGACGATCCGGTAGGAATCGTCGCCGGTCTTCTCGATGTCGTAGGGCGGGTATCCGTTGGCCCCGGAGCGACTGGCGACCGAGTCGAGCAGGTCGAAGACCCGGTCGAAGCCGACGGTGCCGCGATAGAATGGGGCGAAATCGATGGTGTTGCGCATGAAGCATCCTCCGTTGAGCGATGGTTGCGACCCGGCCCCCGGAAGGCGGCCGATTCTGCGAGACCGGTTCCCAGGAACCGGCAACGGATCGATCTAGAATTCCCGTTTTTGGCTTCAAGGGGCGTCCGAAAAAAATCGCGAAGCCCTGGAACCCCGGAAGGATCTCTCGAGGAACCACGGTTGGGGGCACCTTTACGACCGGCGGGCGTTCAGGACCCATGTCCGATCAGTCACCACCCGCCGTCGTCGCGGCCGATGTCGAGAAACTCCGCCGCCATGTCCGCATCCTGGTCGAGCTGGGGCGGCTCGCGGGCCACGACTCGACACCAGAGCGCTTTCTCGACCATGCGGTCGTCCAGGTCGGGCGGGCCGTCGAGATTCACCACGTCAAGGTGCTGCGTTACCGTCCGACGACCGCCGATCTGTTGATGGTGGCCGGGACCGGATGGAAGGAAGGCCTGGTCCGTTCGGCGACCTTCTCGTCCGATCTGCGCTCGCCGCCGGGCCGCGCCTACCGGACGGCCGAGCCGGTCTGCATAGCCGATTTCGCGAAAACACCGGACTTCGTCGTTTCCGAAGTGCTGAAGGAGCATGGCATCGTCTCCCTGGCGAACGTGCCGATTCTCACCGAAGGGGCCGCGTGGGGCGTGCTCGAAGTCGACAGCACGACGCTGCGCGATTTCACCACCGACACGGTGGAGTTCATGATCGCTGCGGCGGCGATCATCGCATCCACCGTCCGCAACCATACCACGGCCCGCGGCGAGGCGGCGGCGCTGGCCGAGGCCGCGGCGGAGGCGCAGCGGCGGGAGGTGCTGCTGCGCGAGCTTCAGCACCGGGTGAAGAACAACTTCCAGCTCATCCTGGCGTCCATCAGCCTGCAGAAGCGGCGCTTCAAGGAGGGCGAGGGGCTGCGTGCCCTCGATCACATCGCCAACCGCATCAACGCCATTTCGCTGGCGCACGACCAGCTGGCGCCGCGCCAGGATGCCCAGGCGGTCGACGTCGCGGGCTATCTGCGCGCCCTGTGCGCCTCGATCGAGCAGCAGGTGGAAAACGTCGCGATCGAGATCGAGGCCGACGAGATCGAACTCTCGATCGAGCGCGCCGTACCGCTTGGACTGATCCTCAACGAGGCGGCGACCAACAGTGCCAAGCATGCCTTCGCCGAGAAGGGCGGCCGCATCGTGGTCAGGCTCCAGGCGGGCATCGGCTTCGGCGAGGGCCGGCTGACCATCGCCGACGACGGCCGTGGGTTCGAACACCGGCCGTCCAGCGGCTCCGGTCTCAAGCTCATCGACTCGCTGGCCCGGCAGATCGGCGGCCAGGTGCTGACGGAGAGTTCGAAGAAAGGTACGTCGACGGCGGTCACGTTTCCGATCATCAGTTGACCGCGGGAACAGGGGTGCGGCGTTTAGGCCGCCTGCTCCGTCTGTACGGGAACTAACACTGCGTGCCAGTCGTTCTCCTGCCTCGTTCGAGAAGCCAAAGGAGTCCGGGGCATCTCCGGATCGCGGCTTGGGGGGTGAGCGTGAAAAAGACATCGGTGCTTGTGCTGATCGCCGAGGATCAAACGGAAATCGGCGAGGTGTTGAAGGATTCGTTCGAGGATGGCGGCTACGAGGTGCTGCTGGCCGCGACCGCAAAAGAGGCCCTGGCCGCGCTCGACGAACATGGCGAGGAGGTGCGCGCCCTCGTCACCGACATCAAGCTCGGATCCAGTACCACCGGCTGGGATGTGGCGCGGCACGCGCGCGAGCTGAAGCCCGAGATGCCGGTGGTCTACATGACCGGCTCCGAGAGCAACGACTGGCCCTCACTCGGCGTGCCCAACAGCATCCTGGTTCCCAAGCCCTTCGCTGCGTCGCAGGTCATCACCGCGGTCTCGCAGCTCCTGAACGCGAGCAACACGCCGGGAGGGTGAGGCGCGGAATCAGGCGCGTGAGATCCAGCCTCGGAACGAGAAGCCGGCGTAGAAGAGGGCGGCGCCGGAGAAACCCGCTTCGCGCTGGACCGCCACCTCGTCGTCGGCGGACAGCAGCGGCAAGTGCTCCGCCATCTTCTCGGCCCAGAGGCGTGCGCGTTGGACGTCGGCGCCCGGTCCGCCCGCGAAGGCCGCCGATCGCGCGAGCCACGTGGTCGCCTCGCCGCCGTTCGACACACTGTGATGCGCCACGACCAGCGGCGCGCTGTCGACGAAGCCCTGCCGGAGATCGACGCGCGCGCCCAGCGGCCCCAGTACGCGGCGCGCCAGGTCGAGCATTGCGGCCGAAGGATCGACGCCGACGAGACGCCAGTCCGGCTGCGCCCCGGCGAAGGCCTTCAGTTCGAGGCCGCCGCCGGCGCCCACGACCAGCATGTCCGCCGCCGCGGGCGCGCGCTCCGCCAGCAGGAGCATGGCCATGCGATGCAGGTCGGCGAAGCCGGGCACCTTGCGCGGCATGGCCGCGACATAGTCCGCGATCATGGCCGGGTCGGTGAAGGGCGGGAGGCGTGTTCATCCGCCGAACACGAGCGCGCGGTGGAGGGACGTGCCGGCGGTGACACCGTCGGCCACCGCCCAGCTCACGCTGTGTGGTGCGCGTGCGATGTCTCCGGCGGCATAGAGGCCGGGCACGCTCGTCATCCTGTCGCCGTCCGTGCGGACGATGGGACCCACCGGCCCCTCGTCGATTGCGACACCGAGCTGTTCGGCGATCGGGCTGGCCAGGCAGGAGTGCGGCGCGACGTAGAGCGCGGCGAGCTCACGCACGTGGCCATCCGCGAACGCCACGCCGGACAGGGCGCTTCCCTCGCCGACCAGGCGCTGCAACCTGCCGCGTTCGACCGACACACCATGTCGCGCGAGCATTTCCGCACTTTCGGGCGCGAGGTCCGCGCCGTTCATGAACAGGGTCGTCGGCCCCCATTCCGCGACCAGGCAGGCCTGGTGCACCGACAGGGGGGTGCGAAACAGCACCCCGAGCGGCCGGTCGCTGAATTCGAAACCGTGGCAGTAGGGACAATGCAGCACCGTCCGGCCCCAGCGTTCCGCCAGACCCGGGATCGGCTCCAGCGTGTCGCGCAGCCCGAAGGCGAGGATCGCCTTGTGGGCCGCGATCTCCTCGCCGCTGGCCAGCGCGACGGTGAACCCGTCGCCCCGGACGCTGGCCGTGGCGGCCTCGCCCTCGACCAAGGTTACGCCGGGATAGGCCGCGAGCTGCGACCGCGCCCGGGCGAGGATCGCCGAAGGCTCGCTGCCGTCCGACCCCAGGAAACCATGCGAGGCCGCGGCGAAGCGGTTGCGCGGCTGGCCGGCATCGATCACGCACACGCGGCGGCGGGCGCGGGCGAGGTAGGTGGCGGCGGCGAGCCCGGCGAAGGCGCCTCCGACGATGACGGCGTCATGCTGCATGGTTTTTCTCCAGGTCGGTCGACCCGCCGCGTTTGGCGAGGCGCTTGTGAAAGTCGGCGCTCAGCGCCGCGAGGGTAAGAGCCCCGAAGCGGTGCAGCAGCAGCGCTTCGGCCTCGTCGAAGGCGTCGCCGAGGGCGGCGTTCACCGCCTGCTCGACGAGGCAGCCGGGCGCCTCGGTGCGGTTGCCCATGGCCAGCAGCGCAGGCCGGCCGAGCGCCTCGTAAACGTCGAGCAGGGTGACGGCGCGGAGATCGCAGGCGATCGTCCAGCCGCCGCCATGGCCTTTCTCGGACTGAACGAAGCCGCGCTCGCGCAGGCCGGCCATGAGGCGGCGGATCACCACCGGATTGGTGCCCATGGCGCGCGCCAGCATCTCGGACGTCATCGGAACCGGATGCTCCGCCATGTGCAGCAGGACGTGCAGCACGCCCGACAGTCGGCTGTCTCTTCTCATGAAACTTCATATGTTGCGAGTCATCTCGGGTTTCAAGCCATTCTCGTACTGCCCAGGCAACAAACGAAATAAACGAAATAAACGAAACAGTCGAAACGGATGTCGCACCTCGCGGCGCCGGTAACATGGTACCTCACGGGCAACCGGCGGCGACCCCGAAGCGTTTCTGCGGCTTCGGGAGGGAGCGCAAGGATGGCGCGGAAGCTCAAGGCGTTCACGACCTCGGCGGGCTTCTTCGATCTCGCGGTGTCGGCGCCGTCGATGAAGGCGGCGCTCGAAGCCTGGGGTGCCGGGGCCAATCTGTTTAACCAGGGCTTTGCGCAGCAGACCGACGATCCGGCGATCGTGAAGGCCACGATGGCGCAGCCCGGCCTCGTGTTGCGGCGGCCGGTCGGCACCGATCAGCCCTTCCGCGAGGAGGCCGAGGCGTCGGAGGCGCCGTTCGAGGGCCGGGCTGCGAAGACGCCCGGACCTGCCCAGCGCAAGCCCGCCCGCCCGCAACGCAAGCCCGTCGCCGAACAACCGCCGAACCGCAAGGAGGAGCGCGCCGCCGCGCGGGCCTTCGAGCGGGAACGCGCGCGGCGCGAACGGCAGGAGCGGCAGGAGGCCGCCGACCGTCGCACGGAAGCGGCGCGGCGGGAGCGCGCTCTTGCCGCCGCGACGGCGGGGCTCGAAAAGGCCGAGGCGCGCCACGAGGCCCTCGTCGCGGAGATCGAAAAGGCGCGGGCGGCGCTGGACGCGAAGGCCGATCGTGAAGCCGGGCGCTGGCGGCGCGAGCGGGAGAGCCTGGAAGAGGCGCTGCGCGCGGCACGCGTGCCGCGTCACCTGCGGGCGGTCTGATCCGACCGCAACCTTTTGTGCGGGTTCGCGTTTTCCCGGTCGGCTCAAAAAGGGGGAAGGATGCGCGGGCCCGTACCATCCATATCATCACCTGTATCCACATACCGTTCGGTGAGGGGCTGCCCATGAGCGGCAGCCACGGCCGGCGGCTCGACTGGTCGGCCTTCTTCCAGGTCGTGCCGGAGCCGCACGGCGTTCGCATCCGTCTCGCGACGGCCGACGCCGCGTCACCGGCGGCACTGACGGCGGAGAAGCGCGTGCTCCGACTGATCCGCGCGAAGCTGGATTCCGAGCGGTTCGCCCTGCGACGCTCCTTCGCGACCGGCCCCACGATCATCGAATGCGTGTTCGAGTCCGCTGCCCTCGCGGACGCGCTCGCGCAGGAGATCGGCGCCGAGCCGGTGGTGGGCGTACCCGGCTGGTCGAGCGCGCGCAGCCTGGTCGCCGACGAGCGGACGCTGCGGCAGCTGCTGAAGCAGGGGGCCGCCGCGCCGCGCGACCCCGCCCCGCCGAACGAGATGGCCGTGCCGCGGCAAGACCCGGTCGTCGAGGCGAAGTCGCGGCTGCAGCGCATGTCGCTGGAGGAGCAGGCCGCGGCGCTGTTCAAGTCGATGACGCGGGTGTCCTGAGGTCCATCGCCTCTACCATGCAACGTCGGGACGCCTGAGCCATTACGCCGCCATAAGCCAGGATGGAGGCGTCAGATGAACATCGAACAGCGCAACGAACTTCTGCAGCAGATGCTCGAAACCGAGTTGGGCGGGGTCAAGGTCTATGAAACGGCCCTGACCTGCGTGCTCAACGACGAACTGAAGGAGGAGTGGACGAAGTATCTTGAGCAGACGACGCGGCACGTCGAGATCGTGACGACGCTGATGTCGGACTTGGGCGTCCCGCCCGCTGAGACGCCCGGCCGCGAGGTCGTGCGGCACATCGCTGGCTCGCTCGTGGCCGCGATGAAGCTCGCCAAGGGCACGGCGCCGCCGGAAGCGGCGGAGATCGTGGCCTGCGAGTGCGTGGTCCACGCCGAGACCAAGGACCACTCGAACTGGGAGCTGCTGACCCTCTATGCCGAGGCGGCTCGCGGCGCCGAGAAGAAGGCGATCCAGGCGGCGCTCGACGAGGTCGAGGACGAGGAGGATGAGCACCTCTACCACTCCAAGGGATGGTGCCGCGAACTGGCGATCGCCTCGCTCGGCATGAAGGCGGTGCTGCCGCCGCCGGAAGAGCAGAAGGACGTGAAGACCGCCATTGGCGCTTCGCGCGCCGAGATGGCTCGCAAGGAACTGCTGTAGGCAAGGCTGCTGTAGATCCTCCCGAAGCCCCGCCGGTCGAACGGCGGGGCTTTTTCTAGCGGGGTGGCGGGCGTGGATCGTTCGGCGGGCGACGATAGGCCCGTTCGATCTCTGCCTGCACCGCGTCGCGCGCCTCGCCGGGAACGGTCCGCAGGGGCGGCGCCTCACGCGTCAGGACGAAGGTCGTGGTGCCGCGGGTCCAGACCGTGTGCAAGGGATCGACGAGGTCGACCCCGTCGTAATGGGTGTGGAGACGCATCATACCCGCCCGCGCCGCTTCGACCGCGCGGCTGTTGCCTGGCGCAGCACATAGGGAGTGTGCGCGAAGAGACCGCCGAAGTGCCGCGACATGTAGCTGGTGAGTTTGAAGTTCAGGCCGAGAGGGTAAGCACCGTCGCGGCCGGTCGGGTGAGCCTTTCGCCGACTATCCCCTTCATTGACGTAGAACGCAGCGTCTGTGTGGGGCGTTGCGTGCCCGGCGGAGTGCGGTCAATGCGGAAGCTGGCAGGTCGTCGAGACGATAAGGAGAGTCTGTCATGGCCACGCCGCCAGCCGTATGCTGGCGGCGCGATCTTCTTCGGTAGCGAGATCAGCCTTTCCGAGCTTCAGCCCGCTTGACTCTATAGTTCTGAAGGTACTCACGCGCCTGCAGCTTGCGCACTTGCAGCTCAAGAAACTCGACCTCTGCACGCAGCGCGGCAATGTCAGTATCAGGCTTCTTCGTAGGCTGGTCGGTCATCTTCATCTCCACTTGATTTTGTTGAACGGGCTCGAAAGGCTTTTCGCCGGACGCCGATACGGACGAAAGCTTGGAGGGTGCTTTGTCATCAGACTTCCGCTTGAACAGTCGTCCGACACGGAAACGGCGGGGCTTCTTCATTTCACTTCATTTCTGCGAGGCGCAGTTCTTCGGCGCGGTTACAGGCATCGGCTGCACCCTTGTATTGCTTCAGGTCCAGATATGCACGCGCCAAGAATTCATAGTGCGCCGGCTTCTTGTATTCGGCCTTGGCGACGATCTTGAGCAGGTGGCGGGCGGCCGAACGTTGCTGGATCGCGACAAGAGCGCGAACCGCCAGGCACGTCGCCTCGAGCCGAACGGCGCGGTCCGTCTTCATGCCTGCGATCTGCTCGTAGGTGCGCGTCGTCTCATCCCAATCGCCGCGAGCAAACGACTGTCGGAGTTCTCCGATCAGTTGCTTCCCGAGTTCGACCTCTTCCTCTTTACTCACCGTAGCCCCCGATCTCATAACAACCTATTAAGCTTGCACTGAAAAGCGCAAAGAGAGGCACTTCGCCAGATGGATCTTTGCCGTCGATCAGTCTCACAGTCCGCGATACCGAAAGCGTGTTGCCATCGCCATGCCTCGGACGTGATCTAGCGCAATTCGTGCCATCCTGACTACTACTCAAAGACTTAGGTCGACCCTTGGATGCCGCTGATTCTACCACTTTGGGGGAATATCTCGCCAGGCCACACAAGGCCGTGCCGTATGTAACCAAAGTATCTTTAAACTTTTTGCACCTGCATCCCGACTTTGTGTATCGCCCCATCGAGATTCACCCGCAGGAGGCGCGGGACAAGCCTGGTGAGTGTTGAGGGTGAACAAATCTCTCCCGTCATGAACTCCGTTTGATCACCATCTGCCCAATCCCTGCTCACTGCGCCTTCAGTCTGTCCGGAAATCGTCGGGCCTGAGGTCGATCGTCTGGCCATGCGGTGTGTGATCCGCGGCATGCTACCAAGCGCGAACGTAGCGATCGATGATTTCGGGCGAGGCGATGCCCTTGCGTGCGACCAGCCGTTCCAGCGCAGTGAGCCAGTGGCTGTAGTAGGTCGTGCCGTCGTCGGGATCGCCCCGGGCGATGGCGGCCTCGATCTGGGTACCGAGTTCGCCGGCCCATTCATTCCAGGTGAAGACGCCGCGCTGCTGCAGGCTGAGCGCGATCGCGAAAGCCTGGGCCTGCCACGGTTCGGCAAAGACCGGCGCTTCGCCCTCGCAGGGAATGCCGGGCACCGTCTCCAGGACCGCGCGGACCGAAACTGAATCCGATGACATCATGCCGGCTCCAGATAAGGTTCGAACGCCTCGATGGAGACGGTGCTGCCCGCCTCCGCGTCGGGGCCCCACAGTTCCCGGCTGTCGAACACCACCGTGTAGAGCCATTCGCCGCGCGCGACGCCGGACTCGACCACCGCATCGGGAAAGGTGTGGCAGCCCTGGATACGCTCGATCGTGCCCAGGCGGCCGCGCGCGAAGCGCGGCAGACGCGTGTGGGAGCGGGGATGGATGTTGCGCGCGCGCACCTTCTGTCCGACCGCGAACAGGGCGGGTGCGGGGGGCGGTTGGTCGTGGTTGGGCCGGCCCACGGCGGCGCCGGCCTGCGGCCCCGACAGCGGCTTGCGCTTCAGCGGCCGGCCCGGTTCGTTCGAATGGCCGCTCGCCAGTTCGGCTTCCGACACGAGCCCTCGGTCGAGGCAGAGCCGTTCGAGCCGGAGGAACCATTTCCTGTAGTAGGACGAGGAGAGATAGACCGCGGGCGGCAGCGTCTCGATCCAGTAGCGGCCGACATCGATGTTCCATTCGCCGGCCGAGCCCATGACCCGGTTGAGCGCGAAGGCGCGGGCCTGCCAGTCGGCGTGAAAGGGCACCTCGTGCGGGTCGGGCGCGACCTTGCCGAAGCCGTCCATACCGCCCATGTCGTGCACGCCGTTCATGACGCGGCCTCGTTCGCGGCCTTCGGGAACCCCGTGCCGATCATCGAATCGCGGGTGACGAGGGCGGCGAGCTTCTCCTCGGACCAGCCCTCGGTCGCGGCGGGTCGCATCGGCAGAACGATGAACCGCGTCTCCGCCGTCGAGTCCCACACGCGCACGGTCGTCTCGTCGGGAAGGGTCACGCCGAAATCGGCCAACACCTTGCGCGGCTCCTTGATCGTGCGGGCGCGGTAGGGCGCCGACTTGTACCAGGCCGGCGGCAGGCCCAGCAGGTCCCACGGGTAGCAGGAGCACAGGGTGCAGACGATCATGTTGTGCGAGGTGGGCGTATTCTCCACGGCGATCAGGTGGTCGCCGACCTTCTGCTGGAGACCCAGCCGGGCGATCGCCTTGCTGGCATCGGCAATCAGTGCCGCCTTGAAGTCCGCATCGACCCAGGCCCGAGCCACGACCTGCGCGCCGATATGCGGCCCGATCTTCGTCTCGTAGGTCTCGATGATCGAATCGAGCGCGGCCGGATCGACATAGCCCTTCTCGGTCAGGATGGTTTCGAGGGCGCGGACGCGAAGCTGCATCTCCGAAAGCTCGGAGCCGTGTTCGTGGTCATGTTGATCCTCGTGCCCGTGCTCATGGTCGTGACTGCCCGACATTGCGCCTCCTCGCTCCGAGGCGCGCAGGGTACTTCATACCGCCGCGTCGATACAAACCTCCCCGTCGGCGCCGTTAGTGCGGCACGACCCCCAGCTCGACGCCGGTCTTGTCGTGCAGGGCGAAGCGGTCGATGAGGTCGGCGCTGGCCTCGTTGTAGCCGATGACCTTCACCTCCGAGCCGTCCCGGCGCAGGCGGGCAACGATCTTGTCGAGCGCGCCGACACCGGAAATGTCCCAGAAATGCGCCGATGACACGTCGATGGTCACGGCGCGCCCCGGCTCGGACCGGAAGGCGCGAGTGAAGCGGTCGACGGAGGCAAAGAAGATCTCACCGCTGATGCGATAGGTGACCGTGCCGCCGCTATCGCTGCGTTCGACTGCGAACATGCGGCGGACCTTGCCCGCGAAGAAGATGCCGGAGAGCAGCACACCCGCCAGCACGCCCTGGGCCAGGTCACGGGTGAAGACGACGACACAGACCGTCACGATCATCACCACGCTCGAGGTCGGCGGATGACGACGCAGATTGGGGATCGAGTTCCAACTGAAGGTGCCGATCGACACCATGATCATGACGGCGACCAACGCCGGCATCGGGATGCGGCCGACCAGTGACCCCAGGACCGCGAGGAGGAACAGCAGTGCGGCGCCCGCGACGAAGGTCGAGAGGCGCGTGCGCCCGCCCGACGTTACATTGATCACGGACTGGCCAATCATCGCGCAACCGCCCATCCCGCCGACGAGGGCGGCGGCGATGTTGGCACCGCCCTGGCCGAGGCACTCGCGGCGCTTGTCGCTATCGGTATCCGTCATGTCGTCGACGATCTGCGCCGTCAGCATCGATTCGAGCAGGCCGACCGCTGCCATGGTGAGCGAATAGGGCAGGATGATCTGCAGCGTTTCCCAGGTGAGCGGCACCTGCGGCAAGGCGAGGCTCGGCAGCGCCTCGGGCAGCTTGCCCATGTCGCCCACCGTATGAACCGGCAGGCCAAAGCCGATGCTGACCGCCGCCAGCACGACGATGGCCACGAGCGGCGAGGGGACGAGGGTGGTGAGGCGCGGCAGCAGGTAGATGATGGCGAGGCCGGCGGCGATCATCGCATAGGTGTGCCACGACACGCCGACCAGCTGCGGGATCTGCGCCATGAAGATCAGGATGGCCAGCGCATTGACGAAGCCGGTGATCACCGAGCGCGAGACGAACTGCATCAGCAGGTCGAGGCGCAGTAAGCCCGCCACAATCTGGATCAGGCCCATCAGGATGGTGGCGGCAAACAGGTAATCGACGCCGTGGTCGCGCACCAGCGGCGTGACCACGACGGCGACCGCGGCGGTGGCTGCCGAGATCATGCCCGGCCGTCCGCCCAACAGGGAGATGACGATGGCGATCGCGACCGAGGCCCACAGGCCGACCCTGGGATCGACGCCGGCGATGATCGAGAAGCCGATGGCTTCCGGGATGAGGGCGAGGGCCACGACCAGGCCCGCGAGGAAATCGCGGCGCGCCTGGCCGAGGCTCCCGAACCATTGAGACTTGAAGCTGTTGGACATTGGAGATCGCTGAACAGGCACAGGGGGCCGCGAGCTTCCTCGCCTGCGGGCGAAGAGGGCGTGTGGAGCGTTCCCTGCGAGAGTTGCCCGGCGGATCGGCGGCCGGAATAGCCACCCGGAGTTTCACCGGGTCCATGCGAGTGAGCGGGTGCGTAGACCACGCCCGGCCATCCAATGCAATCCCAATGCCATGGAGACACGGGCTGCAACTTTCACAATCCGGAAACGTTCAACGGCGCACGTTCATGGAGGAGCACGCGATGGCTGCGAAGAAGAAGGTCGCGAAGAAGGCGGCGAAGAAAAAGGTCGCCAGGAAGAAGGTCGCCGCCAAGAAGAAAGTCGTGACGAAGAAAGTCGCCAGGAAGAAGACGGAACGCAAGACCGCGGCCAAGCGCGAACTCATTGATACCGGCACCAACAAGCTGTTCGTGCGCCGCAATGCCCGCGGCACCTCCTTCAAGGAAGTCGAGGACGTGGGCCGCTCGCTGACCGCCGATCGCCGTCGCAAGGCCAAGACCGTGTCCAAGCCCGGCCAGGGCGACAAGGGCGATCGCCGCCGCTAAATCCTTAAAGGCCGTTCATGAAAGTTCGAAAATTCGGACTGGGCGACGCGTCGCTCGAACGCTCGCCGGGACAACAGGGCGACATCTACGCGGGCAACGTGATCGACCAGCGCCATGGCGGTCCGATCACGATCGGCTATGGCCGGTATGGCCCCAACCAGCGTCTCGAAGAGACCATGGCGGTCGACGACGTCATGCTGATCCTCGAGGGGCGGATCTCCGTCACGAGTCGCAGCAGCACCGTTACGGCCGGCCCGGGCGAGTTCATCTACATGCCCCGGGGCGAAGCGGTTATCATCCTCTCGCACGAGCAGGGCGCCTTGACGGCCTATGTCACCTATCCGCACTGGCAGGAAGCGCGGGGCTGACAGCCGATGCAGTTCGCGCGGAAAGCCTGTGCTCGAGAAAGAAGCGCACGAATTCGCGGCTGGCATCGGGCCCGCGCGGATCGGTGAAGGATCCGGCGGCGCTGCCGCCGGACCAGGCATGTCCCAGCCCCTCCAGCACCCACTGCTCGCCGATCGCACGCTCCTGCGCGTCGAGACGGATGGTGCGCGTGAAGGCGATGCCGGTCGCAGTGGCTCCCCGGGAAACTCGCGTCCCCGCGCCCGATCCACCCGATGCCTGTTCGCTGGCCTGGTCGCCATTGATCGGATTGACCGTCGTGTCGCGATCACCATGGAAAACGATCGTCGGGACCACGGGACCGGTCCGGACCGCAAGCCGTGCCGCCGGAGCGCCCTGCCGCATGGCCGAGAAGGCGGCATGCATGTCGCGCGCAGCGCCGCAGGCCAGGCCCGAATGGATGCCGACCGCGGCGTAGAGATCGGGATAGGTGGTGCCCATGATCGCTGCCGCCGCGCCGCCGGCGGAGAGACCCGCGACATAGACACGGTCTTCGTCGACGGCATGGTCGCGCAGGATCTGCCGTGTGACTTCGGCGATCAGTTGCGGTTCGCCCAGGTCGCGGATCTGGTCGCCCACCTTGAACCAGTTCCAGCACTTGTTCGGGTTTGCCGAGTTGGGCTGCTCGGGATAGGCGACGAGGAACATGTGGTCGTCGGCGAGTTCGTTCATGCGGGTGCCGGCGGCAAAGTCCTCGGGGGATTGGGTGCAGCCGTGAAGCATGACGATCAGGGGGAGCGGCTGTCCGTCGTAGCCCGCGGGGATGTAGAGCTTGAAGCGGCGACTGCCGTCCGCGTTGGCGACGGTGTGATACTCGAAGGACGATGTCCTTGTCGGCTTCGCGCTGCTCGCCACCGCAGGCCGGTGGGTCCAGGCACCCGTCGGCTCGTCCGGGGGCACGAGATCGATGATGGAAACGGGCAATCCCCCTTCGTGGGCGCGTTGAGCGGGGCTCAGTGCCGGCGATGTCTCCGCCGATCCTCCCCGCAGGACGGTCATCGCTTCGGCGAGTTTGCCCGCGCGCGTCAGACGCAACGCTTCGAACATGTCGGGACGGGGATCCAGGGAGAACAACATTGGGGGATACTTTCTGTACGCTACCGAAGGGTACTCTTGGAACGAATTGATCTGATGGGATCGCGAAGTCGCTCGCCCGCTTAGCTCGGCTCCGGCGGCCCGTGCCGCTTCGTTGTGGGTGGAAGGTGCTTCAGGCTCTGAAGCGAGGCAATGGTAACTGCGGACCACCGCTCCGAGTTGCCTGCGCCGGACGCGTTGTTTGCACGCATGCTTCGTGAGGACAAACGCTCGATAGGTGCAACTCCGGGCGTCCCTCCGGGTTGAACAGTCACCATTTCGAACTCGCACTCCGTGGAGGCCGTCCTGCACAAGCTTTTCGTCGCCGTCACCATCGGCGTCGTCGCGACCTCGACAGCAGCTCTTGCCGAGTCTTGGCGGGCGATGCCCATCCTCGCTTCAGAATCGCCGCTGCTGTGTCGGCAGGCCGACGTCTCGAAACTGTTCTTCGCGTTCGCGGACGCAGGCAACGACCTGTCGGTCAAGGCGGGCGAAGCGGATCCCTTCCTGGTGCCGGTATCGGCGGACGGTTCGATTGCAAAAACGATTGCCATCCCCGTCGGACGCAGGACCTTCACTGTCGATCTCACCGGCAACGCCAGGGGCCGCGACCTGCAGGTCTACAATCGCGACTACGCCTGCCTGTTCAAGCTCCAGCCCGTGCAATAGCGTATTCTTCGTAATTGCGAAGCATTCGCAATTACAATATCGTCCGGGGCGTGCCGCCCGAAACCACCACCCTGTATGTCGAGCATCGTGGCTCGCTGGTCGACTATGCGACCGGCATCGTGGGATCGCGCACCCAGGCGGAGGAGCTCGTGCAGGAAGCTTGGTTGCGCTTCGACGAAGTGGCGCGCCAGCGCTTCCTCGACGAACCGCTGGGGTACCTCTACCGAATCGTTCGCAATCTGGCGCTCGACGGCCGCCGCCGCAGCGCGCGCGAGACCGAGGCGCTGGCGAACGGCCTCGCCGAGGCGGTGACGACGCCCGGCGTCGCGGCCACGCCAGAGATGCTGACGCTCTACCGCGACGAACTCCGTCTGCTGGAGCAGGCGCTGGCCGAGCTACCGGCGCGCACGCGCCGCGCCTTCGAGATGCACAGGCTGGAGGGCTGCAAGCTTCGCGAGATCGCCGAGCGCCTCGGCATATCCCTGCCGCTGGCGCACAAGCTGGTATCGGACGCGATCGGGCACTGCAAGAAGCGGCTGGGCTGGAAATAATTCCGCCGCTTCGCATAAATCATTAGAAAACCGGACATACCGGGCGTTGGCAGTATGCGGGGCAGGTTTCCGTATCGGGAGGGATGGAGCGCGTGACGGATGCCGACGCCGAACGGGCCTCGAACGAAGCCACCGACTGGCTGATCCTCCTGCAGGAGGAGCCGGACGACGCCGAACTGCGTCGCCGCTTCGAGGAGTGGCTGAGGGCCCGGCCCCAGAACGAATCCGCCTGGGTCTCGATGCGCCGCTTTTCCGAGATGGCCGCCCTGCTGCCCGCCGCGCGCGAGGCCGGCGCCGTCGCAACGACGACGCGGGCCGGTGCGCAGATCCTGTCAACGAGGCCGCGGACCGCCGCTCGCCGCTGGGCGATGCCCGCGCTGGCACTCGCGGCGGCGGCCTGTCTTGCTCTGTGGGCGGGGCCTGCGATGCTCCTGCAATTGCGCGCCGATCACGCGACCGGGACTGCCGAGCTGCGCCAGGTCGATCTGCCCGACGGCAGCCGCGTGACCCTGGCGCCGGCCAGCGCCATCGCCGTCGCCATGGCCGACGACCAGCCGGGGCGCCGCGTGCAGCTTCTTTCGGGCGAGGCCTTCTTCCAGGTGCGGCCGGATCCCGCGCGACCCTTCCGGGTGACGGCGCGGGACGTCGAGGCGACGGTGCTGGGCACGCGGTTCGACGTCCGCCTCGGCAGCGACGATGTCGCCGTGTCGGTGGAGCAGGGCATCGTCGCCGTCGCCGCGGCCGGCGCGCCCCTCGAGAGTGCCGCGAAGCTCGTCGCCGGTCAGTTCGTGCGGGTCGCGAACGACGGCCTCACGACGCGGGGCAGCGAGCAGCCCGAGCTGGTCGCCGCCTGGCGCCAGGGTCAGCTCTATGCCCAGGAGACTCGCCTCGGAGACGCGATCGATCAGCTGCGTCGCTACTTCGCCGGCACGATCGTGCTGACCGACGGCAGGCTCGCCGAGCGCCGCATCACCGGCGCCTACAATCTCGCCGACCCTGAGGATGCATTGCGCGGCATGGCGCGCGTGCATGGCGCGAAGGTGCGCCGTGTGACCCCCTGGCTGCTGGTCGTGTCCGCCTCGTGACGACAGGTCACGCGCTCGAACGATTTTCTTAGAAAAGTCCGCGAGCCGCTCGTTGCCCCAGTGAAGGAACGAATGCGCTGCCCTCCATCGCACGTCGATGGTCAGCGTCCGATGTTCCTGCTCTGCGGGGAGATGTTGGGGCGATGGACAAGCGTTTGGGTTCTCTGGGCGTCACGGCGATGATGGGTACGTCCGCGATCACGATGGCACTGGCGGCGGGCGCGCCCCCCGCTGTCGCGCAATCGCCCGATGTGCAAACCGTCCAGGCGCCGGCACAACGCAGCTTCAACATCGGACCGCAGTCGCTGGCCAGCGCACTGCCGCTGTTCGGCCAGCAGTCCGGCCGCCAGATTTCCGCCGACGCCGCGCTCGTGCGCGGTCTCTCGACCCAGGGGGTGCAGGGGGCGATGAGTGTCGACGAGGCGATGCAGCGTCTGCTCGCCGGCACCGGACTCACCTACAGTCTGCTCGGCGGCACGACCATCGCGCTGCAGCGCGTCGGCCAGGCCCCGCTCGATCCCTCGACGCTTCAGCTCGATCCCGTCCAGGTGCAGGGCGTCTTCGCGGTTCCGTCGCAGGCGATGATCGACAACATCCCGCCCGCCTATGCCGGCGGGCAGGTGGCGACGGGCGGCCAGCTCGGTCTGCTCGGCAATCGCGACGTCATGGAAACGCCGTTCAACCAGACGAGCTACACCGCGCAGAAGGCGCAGGATCAGCAGGCGCAGACCATTCGCGACGTCCTCATCGACGATCCGTCGGTCCGCATCGTGCGGCCGACCGGCAACAACGGCGCGCAGAACATGATGATCCGCGGCTTCACGGTCGAGAGCATGGACATCGCCTATGGTGGACTCTACGGCCTGCTTCCGACCTATTCGATCGGCGTCGAGCTGGCCGAACGCATCGAAGTGCTCAAGGGGCCGAGCGCGATGCTGAACGGCATGTCGCCCAGCGGCGCGATCGGCGGCACGATCAACGTGGTCCCGAAGCGCGCCCACGACGAGCCGATGAACCGCGTCACGGCCGCCTACAGTTCGGCCGCGCAGTTCGGCGGCGCCGTCGATGTCGGCCGGCGCTTCGGCCCCGAGAAGGAGCTGGGCGTGCGCCTGAACGGCGCCTATCGCGCCGGCCAGACGGCGGTGATGTGGAACGCCGAGGAGTTGGGGCTCGGGACGATCGGCATCGACTATCGCGGCGACGGCTTCCGTCTGTCCCTGGATGGCGGCTACCAGTCCCAGTACATCAGCGGCGGTGTCGGCTATGTCAGCGTGGCTGCCGGCGCACCGGTGCCGGGCGTGCCCGACCTCAACAACAACTTCATTCTGCCGTGGAGCAAAACCTATTCGCAGGACCTGTTCGGTGCGCTGCGGGCCGAAGTCGATGTTTGGCCCGGCGTGACTCTCTATGGCGCCATCGGCGCGCACGACAATCGATGGAACTCGCTGTGGTCGGGAGATCCGATCGTCACGGGGCTCAACGGCAACAGTACGCAGACGCCGCTCAACAATACGTCATACGAGACGAAATGGACGAGCGAGATCGGCCTGCGCGGCGAGGCACAGACCGGTCCCGTCGGGCACACCTTTGCCGTGAGCGCGACGCGCTACCAGCAGGTGTACGGCTTCGGCCGCGGCATCGGCACCGCCTACGCCTCTAACATCTACACGCCGAACGTCGTCGCGCGTCCCAACATCACGGCCCAGTCGCCCCGCAAGTCGAGCACGCTGCAGCTCAACAGCTTCGCCGTCGCTGACACGCTTTCCTTCGCGCAGAAGCGCGTCCAACTCACCGTCGGCGCGCGCTACCAGCAGATCATGGGCGAGAACTTCAATCTTGCGATCGGCGCTCTCACCTCGGCCTACCTGCAGGACGCGATCAGCCCTTCGGTGGCGCTGGTCGTGCGCCCGTGGAAGGAGGTCTCGTTCTACGGCAACTTCATCCAGGGCCTGCAGCCGGGCACGGTCGTCGGCCCGACCTTCGTCAATGCCGGCCAGGTCTTCCCGCCCTATCAGTCGACCCAGTTCGAGTTCGGTACCAAGATCGACTGGGGCAAGTTCACCACGACGCTCAGCGCCTTCCAGATCAGCCAGCCGAGCGCCATCGCCAACGCCGCGACCAACACGCTCACGCAGAACGGCCTGCAGCGCAATCGCGGCATCGAGTTCAACGTGTTCGGCACGCCGACGGAGGGCGTGCGGCTGCTGGGCGGCGCAATGTTCCAGGAGGCGATCCTGGTCAGCACGGCGGGCGGCGTGAACGATGGCTGGCAGGCCGCCGGCGCGCCCAACGTGCAGGTCAACCTGGCGGGCGAATGGGACACGCCGTTCGTCCGCGGCCTGACGCTCGACGGGAGGGTCATCTACACCGGCACGCAGTATGTCGGCCTGACCAATCCGCGGCAGAGCATTCCGGACTGGGTGCGGTTCGACGTCGGCGCCCGTTACGTGATCGCGGACGCGAAGAGCCCGACCGGCAAGCCGGTGGTGATCCGCTTCAACGTCGAGAACCTGCTCGACACCAACTACTGGTCGATGGTGTCGTCCACCACGCGCCTCAACGTCGGCACGCCCCGCACTTTCCGGCTCGCCCTGACGGCGGATTTCTAGGGCTGACTGCACGCTCGCCGACATGGGCACGGGCTTTCGCGCCTCGATGGGCTGGCTGCACACCTGGGCCGGGGTGGTGCTGGGCGGATTGCTGTTCGCGATCTTCTGGATGGGAACGCTGTCGGTATTCGATCGCGAGATCGACCGCTGGATGGCGCCGATGACCCGGCTCGCGCCGACCGGCGAGGCCGCAGCCGTCGAGGCGCTGCGTGCTTCCTATGAGGCGGCCGCTGTAGCCAAGGCAAGCTCGTGGTTCGCGCAGCTTCCGACGGAACGTGCTCCGGTACTGCAGGTCACGTGGCGCGAGGGGACGCGCCAGCTCGTGCGGCTGTTCGATCCCGCCACCGGCGCCGCGCTGCCCGATCCCGGAACATGGGCGGGCACGGGCTTCCTCTATCCCTTCCACTACATGCTGCATGTCCGGCTGGGCTACTGGATCGTCGGCATGGCGGGGATGGCGATGCTGCTACTCTGCGTCTCGGGCGTGGTGATCCACCGCAAGATCTTCACCGACTTCTTCACCTTCCGGGCCGACAAACAGCCGCGCCGGCTGGTGCTCGACCTGCACAACGTGACCGGCGTGCTCGGCCTGCCGTTTCATCTCATGATCACCCTGTCGGGCGTGATCATTTTCTTTGGGGTGTACTTCCCCGGCACGATCCAGTTCGCCTATGGCGACGAGGGCCGGGCCTTCGCCCGCGAGGCCTACGGCAATTACGACAGGCCGAGGCTCGGTCGGCCCGGCGCGCTCGCCTCGCTCGACGCCATCACGATGGAGGCGAGCCGTCTCTGGGAGGGTGAGACGCCGCGCTACCTGTTCGTCCGCCATCCCGGCGATGCCGCCGCCGTGGTGCAGGTGGCCCGCCATGGCGAGGATCGCGTGGCCGGCCGTTCCGACATCGCCTATTTCGACGCGACCACCGGGGCACTGCTGCACCAGCGCATCGCGCCGCAGCCGGTTTTGGCGACACAACGCTTCATCGCCGGGCTGCATCTGATCCAGTTCCGCCACTGGACCCTGCGCTGGGTCTATTTCGTCCTGGGCCTCGCCGGCTGCGCGGTGATCGCCACCGGCTACCTGTTCTGGCTGGAGTCGCGGAAGAAGAGGGACGGTGGCCTAGGCCCGCGCGGCGTGCGCCTCGTCGAGGCGATCACCGTGGGCTCGGTGAGCGGGATCGTCATTGCCACGCTCGCCTTCTTTGTGGCCAACCGGCTGCTGCCGCTGGGCATGGTCTTCCTGGGCGAGGGCCGGGCGTCGCTCGAAATGTGGAGCTTCTATCTCGTCTGGGTAGCCACCTTCGCGCATGCCGGGCTGCGGCCGTGCCGGGTTTGGATCGAGCAGTGCGGGGCGATCTCGACCCTCGCGTTCATCGCGGTGCTGCTGAACTGGATCACCACGGGCGACCATCTCCTCCGCAGCCTTGCCGAGCCCCCTCTCTGGGGCGTCGGGGGCATGGACGTCCTGCTTCTCGGCGTCGCGGCCATGGCCGGGTGGGCGGCTCTCGCGTTGGGGCGTCGGGCACGCGCAACTTCGCTTCGTCCTGCCCGTTGATCTCCTCTCGCATCGGGAGGGAGCTGGAGTTCATGAGCAGCCTGCAGGACGCCACCAGGGTCGCCGCCGCCTTGCGCGGCCAGAAGAAGTACCGCGAAGCCATCGACCTGATCGAGAAGGCGCTGGCCGCCGCTCCGCCGGAGGACTTCGCTCGCCTCGACGCCAACCGCGAGGGCCTTCGAGCCGCCGAGGAAGCGGGACTGCACGCCGTCGCCAAGCGCTTCGCCGATGCCATTTCCCTCAGACAAACCGAAGGCGATATCGACGAGGACTGAGCGCTGCGCGCCTGTCCTCAGGTGCAAATAGAACTAAGCGCCACCGGCGAACCGGTGACCAGCATGGCCCCGGCGCCGGCGAGGGTCGTCGCAAGCGTGACGCGCCGCTCAAAGTCTGAAGCCGCCGACCGGGCGAGCGGGAGCAGGGCGAGGCCTGCTGCGACCAGCATCACCCAGGTCACGACCAGGGCCCAGCGCAGCAGAGAGGCGCCAAACAGATGGATCTCCTGCCAGCCATAGGCGCAGCCCGCACCCTGCAGGGCATAGAGCACAGAGAAGCCGAAGGCCCACACGAGGAGGGCAGCACTGATGCGCGCGAGCATCCTCACGACAGCACCGAGGGGGCGAGGAGGCAGACGAGCACGATCGCCAGTGTCACCGCTGAATAGTCACTGAACAGACGCGCGACGCGGAGATCGAGCGTGCGATGGGGCGAGACGTGGCCGGCCGCGATGCGGGCGCGCGCGAAGCCCATGCAGAGAAGAGCAACAACGGTGTGCAGCAGGGAATAGGCGAGCAGCGCCCAGCTGCAGGCGGCATAGGCATGCTCCTGCGGCGCGGGCAGCGCCGAGACGCCGAGCGTAGCCAGCGCGACGAGCGCGACCAGCTGCGCCGCCACGCCGGCAAGCGCCGCGCGTCCGGCCGGGGCCAGCGCACCGTCGGCGCTCGCGGCGACGCTGCGGCGGGCGAACAGGCTGCCTGCCGCCGCCGCCACGGCCGCGACGAGACCGGGCAAGAGACCGCCGTCGACGCGCTCCGGCGGCGGCCAGTTCGGCGCGATGACCCAAAGGAAGGCGTAGCCGAACAGCAGCGAGGCCAGGGCCGTGCCGTCGGCCACCAGCAGGAACACGCTACCCCACCAGCCGGGCGCGCCCGCGGCCTCGCGGTGGATCGGCGCGGCCTCGCCGCGGCCGATCGGCAGCGGGCCGATGTCCCGACGCCAGTCGAGCACCCAGGCCCAGCGCAGGCCGAGCGCCACGACGCCGGCCACAGGCACCAGCGACAGCCAGTACTGGCCGGCCAGCAGGCAGAGGAAGAAGCATCCCGTCACCACGGCCGTGACGATCGGCAGGCGCGTGTTTCCGGGCAGCACGACGACGTGATCGATCGCACCGGTCGTCGTCTCCACCGCCATCGTCTCCCGCCAGCCGTGGCGCGGTTCGCTGAGATAGCCCTCGCCGCGCGCCAGCGACGCCGCGAGAGCGGGGGCGTCGGCCAGCGGCTCGCGATCGGCGACCGGGGGAAGGCTCGCGATATTGTAGGCGGGCGTCGGAATCGGCATCGCCCATTCGAGCGTGCCGGCGGTCCACGGATTGCGGCGTCGGCGCCGCGCGAACCAGATGTGCAGGGCGACGTCGATGGCGAACAGGGCGAAGCCGAAGGCCATCACGAAGCTGCCGACCGATGAGACCAGGTTCAACAGCGTCCATCCTGCTTCTTCGGGATAGGTGTGCACGCGCCGCCGCATGCCCAGCAGGCCGGTCAGGTGCATCATGAAGAAGGTCAAGTTGAAGCCTGTGAAGATCAGCCAGAACGAGGCCTTGCCCAGCAGGTCGTCACGCGTTCGGCCGGTGAAATGTGGCAGCCAGTAGTAGGCGCCGGCGAGCATGGGAAAGATGAAGCCACCGATCAGCACGTAATGCAGATGCGCGACCACGAAGTGGGTGTCATGCGCCTGGAGGTCGAAGGGCACCATCGCCAGCATCACGCCGGTCATGCCGCCGATCACGAAGATCACGAAGAAGCCCAGCAGGTAGAGCATGGGCAGCTTGAGCTCCGGCCGGCCGTTCCACAACGTTCCGATCCAGGCGAAGACCTGCACCGCCGTCGGCAGTGCCACTAGAGCCGAGGCGGCCGAGAAGAAGCCCAGCGCCATGTGCGGGATGCCGGTGGTGAACATGTGATGCACCCACAGGCCGAAGCTGAGGAAGGCCAGCGAGAGTAGCGCCGCAACGATCCAGCCGTAGCCCAAGATGCGGGTGCGCGCGAGGACCGGCAGGACCGTCGAGATCACGCCCGCCGCGGGCAGGAAGATGATGTAGACCTCGGGATGGCCGAACAGCCAGAACAGGTGCTGCCATAGCAACGGACTGCCACCGCGCGCCGGATCGAAGAACGGCCAGTCGAAGGCGCGTTCGACTTCGAGCAGGATGGAGCCCAGGATCAGCGGCGGAAAGGCCACGATCATCATCAGCGCGGTGATCAGCAGATACCAGGCGAAAAGCGGCATGCGGTCGAGCCGCATGCCCGGCGCGCGCAGCTTCAGGACCGAGACGGTGATCTCGATGGCGGCCGAGATGGCCGAGATCTCAACGAAGGTGATGCCGAGCAGCCAGACGTCGGCATTGATCCCCGGCGTGAAGGCCTTGGAGGAGAGCGGCGTATACATGAACCATCCGCCGTCTGGCGCTACGCCGAACACCATCGACGCAATCAGGATCGTGCCGCCGAACAGGTAGCACCACCAGCCATAGGCGGAGAGGCGGGGGAAGGCCATGTCGCGGCTGCCCAGCATCTTCGGCAGCATGTAGAGCGCCAGCCCTTCGAACATCGGGATGGCGAACAGGAACATCATGATGCTGCCATGCATCGTGAACAGCTGGTTATAGATGTCGGGCCCGACGAAGGCGCTGCCCGGCGTCGCGAGCTGCGCACGGATCATCATCGCCAGCACGCCGCCGATCGCGAAGAAGACGAAGGCTGCGACCACGAATCGCTTGCCGATGTCGGAGTGGTTGACCGACACGGCGGTGCCGCGCCAGCCCTTCGGCGCGCCCCAGATGGCCTCGAGCGCTCTGTGGCGACGCAGCGCGTTCATCGCGTCTCTCCCCGCTGGAAGGCGGCCCAGCCCGCTTCGTCATGGGCGATCACGCGGAACAGATGGCCGGAATGTCCGCTGCCGCAGAACTCGGCGCACTGGCCTTCGTAGACGCCCGGCTCGGCGGCCTGTATGCGCAGCACATTCACATGGCCTGGGATGGCATCCATCTTTCCGGCGAGCCTCGGCACCCAGAAACTGTGGATCACGTCGACGGCCGCGATGCGCAGCACGACCGTCTGGCCGGCGGGCATGTGCAGCTCGTTGTGCGTCACCTGGATGCCATCGGCGGTGCGATGGCTGAACTCCCAGGACCATTGCCGGCCTGTCGCATCGATGACGACCGGGCCGGAGAGACCGGGCGCAATGATGCGTTCGCCCAGCATCAGCGCGTATCCCACCAGCGCCAGCAGCACGACGATGGGCATGGCGACTCCCAGCCCCCCGATCCACAGGGTCGGGCTGGTGCGGCCCTCGCTGCCGCGGCGCAGGAAGGCCAGCAGCAGCAGAACGAAGACGAGCAGGCTGAGCACCGTCGCGCCGGCCAGCATCGCCCACCAGAAGCCGGCCACGCGCGCCGCTGCCGGCCCCGCCGCGTCGAGCGTCGACAGCGGTCCGGAACAACCGCCGACAGCCATCGTTACCAGCGCTGCACCCAGCGGAGGGAGAAGGGACCGATGGTTATTGTTTCCGAAGGATCCCCGCCGGGCGAGGCAGAGGCCCGGGTCGATCCGATCGAGGCGCAGTCCCATTTCCACCGGACCGAATCGCGCATCGCCGTCGCCGGCCACCCGATCCATGCGATGCTGGTCGCCTTTCCGATCGCGCTGACCATGTGCACATTGGGTGCCGACGGTTTCTACTGGTGGACGGGCGATGCCTTCTGGGCACGCGCCGCCCTGTGGGCCAGCGGCATGGCCTTCCTCCTCGGCGTCGCGGCCGGACTGGCGGGCACGGTCGAGCTGCTGCTGGTGCCGGGCATCCGGGCGCGCGCCGCGAGCTGGACGCACTTCGTTCTCGCCGTGATGCTGCTCTCCATCCTCGGCGCCAACTGGGGTTACCGCCTCGCCGGTTATGAGCAGGCCGTGCTGCCATGGGGCGTGCTGCTCTCGCTGCTGGCGGCGGGATTCACCGCCATCACTGGTTGGCACGGCGGCAAGCTGGTGTTCGACTATCACCTCGGCACCTCGTCCACGGGCAAGAGGTGACCTTGCGGCGAGAGCAGCCACGCCGGGACGATTCCGTCGCCAACGAAAGGCTTGCCGAGCACCAGGATCAGGATCCCCAGCATCGTGAGGCCTGAGACCACGAGCAGTGGCGCGGGATGCGGTGTGGTGTAGTCGCCCTGCCGCTCGCCGACTTGCAGGGTGACATGGCCCAGCCAGGCATGGGCCAGGACCAGCAGGCCGACGAGCGCCAGCTTAACGAACATCCAGGGCACGAAGACCTCGCGGAGGAAGATCAGCGCCGTTCCGAGCGCGATCGCGATCACGGCGGCCGGCGTTACCACGCCGACATACGCTACGTGCGTCACCCGCCGGCGCCTGGAATATTGATGCTGGTCGTCTCCCCGATTATGGCGCGCAAGCAAGAGCGGCAGGCCGACTAGACCGGCGCACCAGATCGACAAGGCGGCGATGTGGAGGAATTTAAGCGCCGCGATCATGCCGTTCCGGCGGCCCGCACCCAGACCCGGCGCGCGATCAGCGCCGTCGCCAGCGCATAGGGGATGACGCCCGGCACCCACATCACGAGGCCGGCGAGCTGCTGGTCGGCAACCTGCTCGAGGCCCCAGGGGAGCGTCGACGCGGCATGGCTAGCATAGAGCGGGACGCGCGAGAAGGTGAGCAGCGCGCCCAGCATGCCCATCTGCGCCATGGCGAAGATCGCGACCATCGAGGCCGTCACCGGCGGTGAGGCGAACAACGAGCGCCAGAACCAGATCGCGCTGCCCAGCAGGCTGAGCTGCATGAGCCAGTAGATCGCCGTGTCGCCCAGCGCGCGATCATAGAGTGCCGGCAGGTGCCAGGCCCAAAGCGTTGCGGTCGAGGCCACGAAGGCGAGGCCGAGATAGTGCGAACCACGGCTGGGAAGGGCCAGTGCCGCCAGTGGTGCGGCAACGGCTACCAGCAGCACGTGATGCACCGCGCGCGCAGAGAACAGCGCCACGGTGAGGGCGCAGAGCGGCGACACGAACGCCACCGCGAGCACGCCGACCGTGGCCAGCCCGAGGCGCGGATGCCGCGAGCGCATTGCCACCGCCGCTGCGGCCGTGAGCGCCACCAGCAATGCCGGGTCGAAGTTCCAGCGCTCGAACCAGTCGTAGGGAAGAGGAGGGGCGCCGCAATAACTGGTCATGGTCCTGCGAGGCCGTCCGCCAAGAAAAAAGGGAGTTCAGTCGGAACGCAACTGGCGGGCCGGAGTTCCCGGCGATAGCGCCGCATCCACCATTCCGTCGTCCCGATATGTGGGTTGGGCCTTCACGGAGCCTACCGCTTCAGCGCGTCGTGCCCATAGGCCAGCGCGAGGGCGAGCAGGGTGCCGCCGACGATGTTGCCCGCCGTGCTGAACAGGAGATTGAGAAGGCCGGCTGACCAGTCGACGCCACCCGGCATGCCGCTCAGCCATCCCATCGGGATCAGCGACATGTTCGCGACCGAATGCTCGAGGCCGGCTGCGACGAACAGCATGATCGGACCGACGATCGCCAAGATCTTTGCCGGCAGGGTGTTGGCGTTCATCGACATCCACACTGCGAGACAGACGAGGGCGTTTGCGAGGATGCCCGAGCAGAAGATTTCCATCGCCGTCTTGCCGAGCTTGTCCCTGGCCACGCTCGATGCGGTATCGCCTATGCCGCCCTCGAGGCCGCCGCTGGCCGCGAACAGCAGGGCGACGAGGACGCTGCCGGCAAGATTGCCGATCCAGACGACCATCCAGGCCCCGGCCATCCGGCTGACGGGCAGCTCGCCCGTGACGGTCGGCAGCACCATCATCGTATTGCCGGTGAAGAGTTCGGCGCCCGCGATCATCACGAGGATGAGGCCGACCGAGAAGGCCACGCCCGAGAGGAGCCGCACAGGGCCCGTCGCCGGCCCTTCGCCCAGGCCGGACTGGGCGACCAGCGAGATCACCGATCCGAAGGCGATGAAGGCACCCGCGAGCACGGCAAGCACCGCCATGCGCGGCCAGTCCTGCTGCGCCTTGGCGGCCAGCGTTTCCGGTGCAGACCGGGCGATGACCTCTCCAACGGGATCCTTGCCAGTGTGGTCCATGTCGGCTTAAGCCGCCTCGATCCGCACGGGAACGGCCTTCACAGCCGGGGTCTTCGATTTCCGATCGTGGTGCTTCAAGGCGATCAGCGGATTGAGTTCAGGATAGTAGCCCGCGATGGTGCCGTCCGGCAGATCGAACGCGATGACTTCCAACCCGTCGATTCGACGGACATGGCCGTCATCGGCATCGCCCACGAGAGAGACGCGCTGTCCGGCGGCAAGGCCGGCGCGTTCGATGTCCGCGCCATTCATCAGCACGACGTCTCGCGTGCCCTCGATGCCGCGCAGCCGGTCGCTGTAGCCATAGATGGTCGTGTTGAACTGGTCGTTCGAGCGCAGTGTGATCAGGCGGTAGCGGCCGGGCGCGTCCTCGACGTCGGTGGCCGCCAGCATCTGCGGCGCCGTGAACTGCGCGCGGCCGCTCTCGGTCTTCCAGTCGCGCTCGCGCGCCGGGTTGCCGCGATAGAAGCCGCCCGGCTCGAACATGCGCTCGTTCATGTCGTAGAACTCTTCGGGATAGGTCTCGGCGATCAGGTCGCGCACCAGCGCATAGTTGGCCGTCCAGTCGTCCCAGCGCAGCCGCGGATGGGGCGCCAGGGTTTCCTTGGCGATGCCTGTGACGATCGCCATCTCGGACAGGAGATGCTCGCTGGCTGGCGTGCGATGGCCGAGCGAGCCATGGATGTGGCTGAAGCTGTCCTCGATCGTCACCGTCTGCGGACCGCTCGCCTGCATGTCCTCCTCGCTGCGACCCAGGCAGGGCAGCAGATAGGCGACACGCCCGTTGAAAAGATGGCTGCGGTTCAGCTTGGTGGCGATCTGCACGGTGAGCTGCATCCGCTCCCAGGCCGGCTCGATGCGCGTCTGGTCGGGAATGGCGCGCAGGAAGTTTCCGCCCAGCCCGATGAAAGCCTGGACCTCGCCGGCGAGGAGTCCCTCGCAAACGGCGACGGTGTTCATGCCCTCGCTGCGCGGCGGGTCGAAGTCGAACATTGCCGCAAGCTTGTCGAGCGGCACCAGTTCCGGCTTTTCGGCAATGCCCACCGTGCGCTGGCCCTGGACGTTGGAATGGCCGCGCACCGGACAGATGCCCGCGCCCTCGCGCCCGATATGGCCGCGCATCAGCAGCAGGTTGACCAGCATGGCGATGTTCTCGAAGCCGTGGACATGCTGGGTAAGGCCCATGCCGTAGACGCCGATTACGCGCTCCGCCCCGACATAGACACGGCCGGCCTCCTCGATGTCGGCACGGCTGAGGCCCGATTCCTGTTCGATCCGTTCCCACGACGTCGCATCGGCCCTGGCATGGAAGGCCTCGAAGCCCGTGCAGTGCTGGGCGATGAAGGCATGGTCGATCACGCTCCCGCCCTGTCGCTCGTCCTCGGCCAGCACGAACTTGCAGAGCCCCATGATCGCGGCGATGTCGCCGCCGGCGCGGGGCTGCAGATACTGGCAGCTGATCGGCGTTTCCTGGCCCGTCAGCATCTGCAGCGGGCGCTGCGGATTGATGAAGGAGGTGAGGCCCTTCTCACGAATCGGATTGAAGGTCACGACCTTGCAGCCGCGCTCGACCGCCTTCTGCAGCGGGTGGAGAAAGCGCGGGCTGTTGGTGCCGGTGTTCTGGCCGAAGAAGAACATCGCATCGCACTTCTCGAAATCGTCCAGCACGCAGGTCCCGACCGGCGACCCGATCAGCTCGTTGAGGGCCACCGACGTCGTCTCGTGACACATGTTCGAGCTGTCGGGCAGATTGTTGTGGCCGTACAGCCGCGCGAACAGGGCATAGAGATATGAGGTCTCCAGCGAGGCGCGGCCGGAGGCGTAGAACACCGTCCTCTTCGGTTCGCTGGCCTTCAGCGCCGTGCCGATCGCGGCGAATGCGTCCTGCCAGGTGCAGGGCACGTAGCGGTCGCTGGTGGCGTCGTAGCGCAGCGGGTGGGTGAGGCGGCCCTGCTGCTCGAGATCGTGGTCGGTCCAGCTCCGCAGCTCGCTCACGGTGTGACTGGCGAAGAAGTCGGGCGTGCAGCGGTGCGTGGTCAGCTCCCAGAGGGTCGCCTTGGCGCCATTTTCGCAGAATTCAAAGGCGTGCGGATGTTTCGGCTTGCCCCACGCACAGCTCGTGCACATGAAGCCGCCGGTCTTGTTCTGCTGGCGCAACGTGTCGAGCGCGCCCACGGATGACATTTCGCGGCCGATCGTCTCCACGATACCCCGCAGCGACCCCCAGCCGCCGGCGCTGCCGTCGTAGTCGGTGTGTTCCGGCTGATCGGTCATGGCGCCCATCCTGCATTTCAGTCGATATGCAAAGCGGTCGTGGCGCAAAGGTTGCCAAATTTTATTCGGCCTCAAACGAGACTTAGCGGCCGCGCAACCCTGCATCCCTCGCCACGTTCGGGGACCAAGGTCGGGTTCGCCATCAACGCAACTTGCTTATTCAAGACCCGCCTTTTCTTCCAATGACTATGCGGCCGGAGTCGCCGCAGCACCGCCCTCTGTCCCAAGGGAAGAACGCACATGACAACCACGCCAGCCGATGGGCGAGAAATCACCACGCTTACCAGCGAGGTGCTCAAGGCTCTTTCAGCGATCGAGAACGGTCCCTGTCTTTCGCTCTATCAGCCAACACACCGCCGACATCCCGAGAACCAGGAAGACCCGATCCGCTTCCGCAATCTCCTCAAGGAGCTGGAAGCGTCCCTTCATCAGAAGTATCCGGCCGCCGAATCCCAGGAACTCCTGGAGCCGTTTCATGCGCTCGCCCAGGACGCGGAGTTCTGGAATCACGCGCTGGAGGGATTGGCGGTCGTCGGCGCGCCGGGATTTTTCCGGGCGCTGAGGTTTTCGCAGCCGGTCGACGAACTTGTTGTCGTCGCAGACAGTTTTCACACCAAGCCCCTGCGACGGTTTCTTCAGACCGCCGATCGCTATCATGTGCTCAGCCTCAGCCTGCACGGGATCCGGCTCTTCGAAGGTAACCGGCGTTCGCTTGACGAGATCGACATGTCAAAGCCGGTTCCCGGCACGATCGGCGAAACGAGTGCCGAAGCATCGTCGGAAGGCGACGGTGGCGGAGGGGGCATGCCGCGGCGGCACGGATTGGGAGGAAAGGGCACCGAGGCTGACAATGAGGCTGACCGGTACTTCCGCGCCGTCGACCGCGCGGTGCTGGAGCACTATTCCCGGCCGTCGGGCCTGCCGCTGATCCTGGCGGCGCTGCCGGAGCATCATCATCGCTTCCACGAGGTCAGCCAAAACCCGCTCCTCGTCGCAGAGGGCATTCGTCTCAATCCGGAGTCTCTGTCGGCCGACCAGCTGCGCGAGCACGCCTGGCAGGTCGTCGAGCCTCAATATCAGGCCCGCCTCGAGGCGCTTCACGGCGAGTTCGAGCAGGCAAAGGCACGCGGCACTGGCAGCGACGTGCTCGCCGAGGTCGCGGAGGCCGCCGTAGCCGGCCGCGTCGCGACCCTGATGGTCGAGGCGGGCCGCGAGATTGCGGGTCGTCTCGACGTCGCGACAGGCCGGATCCAGAAAGCTCAGCTGGATTCTCCGGACGTCGACGACATGCTCGACGATCTCGGTGAGCTGGTGACGAGGATGGGCGGAACAGTACTTGTGGTTCCCGCCGAGCGTATGGCGCTGCCGACTGGCCTGGCTGCGACGTACCGCTATTGATCGACGACGGCACGGCGCCATTCGGAGGGAGAACTCATTGGCGAGGCAACCATGCGCGCTGCGGCGCATTCCCTTCACACACAACAACAAGGAGGCGATTATGAAGAAGCTGCTGCTTACGACCGGTTGCGCCCTGATCGGTATGACGACCTTGGCCGTTGCTCAGACGGCGAGCCCCTCTACTACGCCCTCGACGACGCCGTCGACCGCTCCGGTCGGCACGTCCGGTGGTACCGCGACGAAGCCGGGACTGCAGCGCGTCGATAGCTCTGCGCTCGTCATGACCCTGTACACGGCCAATCCTGCCGATGTGCGGGCGTCCAAGTTGATGGGCACGAACGTATACAATCTCAAGGACGAGAATATCGGCGAAGTCAGCGATCTTGTCATCGACAACGGCAAGACGATCAAAGCCGTCGTGGTCAGCGTCGGTGGCTTTCTCGGGATGGGTGAGCGCGACGTTGCCATCTCGCCGGCATCGATCGTGCTCAGTGAACAGCGCGACGGATCTTTCCGCCTGGTCGTGAATACGAACAAGGATGACTTGAAGAAAGCGGCGCCCTTCAATCTGGGCGAAGTCGACAAGCCGGGCCCGGATGCCGGCAAGGCTGCGGACGCTACGTCCATGAAGCCGGTCAAGAACTAAGGAACTGCGAAGCGCGGGGTTGTTGCTCCGCGCTTCGCGCCCGCTTCCTGCCGCCGACAACAAGGCCGAGGGCGCGACGGCGCGTTTACTCGCAATCGAGGATTTGCTCATGCTCAAATTGGCGCTCGTCTTCCTTCTCGTGTCACTGGTCGCGGGATTCTTTGGATTCACGAATATTGCAGCCGGTACCGCAACTATCGCGAAATGGCTTTTTGGAATTGCAGTGGTGATTTTCGTGGTCCTGCTCGTGCTTGGCCTCATGGCAGGCGAGGTCCTTTTCTGATCATTTGCCGTTGGTGGATCGTCGCCTGCTGAACTGCTCAGCGATCAATCCGCCTTGACGGGTGGGACACCGGGGAGGCGAGTATGAGGCGCGTGCTCGCCCTTCTCTTCTACGGAGTGTTGACCTGCGTCGCTTGCGTCTCCGCCGATACCGCTGAAGCGCAGCCGTTCGGAACGGCGGAATCGACTGACGGGACGATTGGTGCCCCGGGCAAAGTCGACGTGCTGCCCGCGGCGCGCGACGATGAAATCCGACGACGCCTTTTGGACATTCTTGAGGCTACAGGCTGGTTTCCCTCATTTGAAGTTGCGGTAAGGGACGGCGTCGTGTTCCTCAGCGGCGAAGCCGAGACGGCCGAGGTGCGGCAGTGGGCCGGAAATCTCGCCCGCAATACGCAGGGGGTCGTCGCCGTTGCGAATCGCATGACCCTCAGGCCCCCTTCCGCCTGGGATTTCGGGTCTGCAAGTGATGGGCTGGCGCAACTGCGCCAGGACTTTCTACTGGCGCTTCCATTCTTCTTCCTCGGCGTCGTCGTCCTCGCTTTCTCGATGCTAACGAGTTGGTTGGTGGTGCGGGCTACTCGCCACCTACTGAAACACCGCGTGCGATCGCGGCTTATGCGCGGTGTATTCGCCTGGACAATCGGTGCGTTCGTCCTTCTGGCGGGTCTATACATCGTGCTTCGAGTGTCCGGGCTCACTCAACTCGCGTTGACGATCGTCGGCGGCACCGGAATCGTCGGTCTGGCGCTGGGCATTGCCTTTCGCAACATCACCGAGAACTTCCTCGCCAGCGTTTTCCTCAGCATGCAGCGCCCGTTCGAGACGGGCGACCTGATCGAAGTCGCCGGCGAGACCGGCTATGTGCAGCAGCTGAATGTGCGGGCCACGATCCTCATGACTTTAGACGGCAACATCGTGCAGGTTCCCAACGCCACGATGTACAAGGAGTCCATTCGCAACTTCACCGCGAGCCCGAACAGGCGCGAGGAGTTCACGATAGGGGTCGGCTACGATGACGCCATAGACAAGGTCCAGGAAATCGCGCTTGCGGTCATGGCGCGGCATCCGGCCGTCCTGCGGGAGCCCGAGCCGCTCGTCCTTGCCGACGCTCTCGGCAAAGCGACGGTCGACATGAAGATCTACTTCTGGTTCAACGGCAGCGAACACAACAATCTGAAAGTGCGCTCTTCGATCATTCGACTCGTGAAGCGCGCTTTCCAGATGAGGGGAGTCACCATGCCGGACGAAGCCCGCGAGGTGATATTTCCGCAGAATGTTCCGGTCGTTATTGTCGGTTCGAAGCCGCCGGGTGCAGACGCGCCCGTTTCGGGCGGCACGCATCCCGTCGAGCCGAGCGACGCGGTGTCAACACAAGCGGAAGCGGGACTGTCCAGCGATGCCGGGACCCTGAGGGCGCAGGCGCGCGGTCTGCCCTCTACCGGCTCCGGCGACAATCTCCTGAAGCCGGAGACGACGACGCGGGGTCGGTGACCTCGCGAAACGGCGCATACAGCGTCCCCGCTTGAATGCGGCTGTGAGAGAAAACGGAGGCTGTCCGGTGTTTTTTTCCGATTGGGCGGACTTGGGACGAGTCGTTGCGGTCGGAACGCTCGCCTATGCGGCGCTGATTGTCTTTCTGAGACTGTCGGGCAAGCGAACCCTGACCAAATTGAATGCGTTCGATCTCGTTGTAACGGTGGCCCTCGGCTCGACGCTGGCATCCGTTCTGCTCGACAAGTCGATCACTCTGGCCGAGGGTGCGGTGGCATTCGGCCTATTGATTCTGCTGCAATATATCCTGACCTGGAGTTCCGTCCGATGGCGACCGTTCGAGAAGGCCGTCAAATCCGAACCGACACTGCTGTTTCATCGCGGTGAGTTTCTGAGCGAGGCGATGCGTCGGCAACGTATTACACAGAGCGAAGTGCTGTCGGCGGTGCGCTCTAGTGGGAAGGCCGACGTTCGAGGCATACGAGCAGTGGTATTGGAAAATGACGGCTCGTTAAGCGTCATTCAGGAGTCGTCGAACGAGGGCGGCGTGTCGCTTGAATGAGGGGTGAAGCGCGATAGTGGCGGTTGAACCGAGGCCGGGTGGCGTCGTTAACATCGTGAAAGCGCAGGTCGAATAAACGACAGGAGGTAAGTGGATGTGGCCGACGGCGAGCGTGTGGGGCAATGCGCTGCTGATCGCGGCGGCTGGGGCGGCGTTGATCATGGCCGCTGCCTTCGGGCGCGCCCTAGGGGACTCGCCGGTCGGGGGCAGGATTCTCCGCTGGTCGCCCTTGGGAGTGGCGTTCGTCGTTGTCGCCTATGTTGGCGTCGCGCTGGTCGCGACCCCGCGCACGCCGCCGGAATCGTGCATCTACAGCGGTGAGCACCCTTCCGGTTGCCAGGAGGGTGTGGCGTTGCCTTCGCGGGGCCCGTCGACCTAGGGTGCGAAGAGCCGGCGCGCGGTTGCCCCGACGATCGAGGCCTGTACGACCACCGAGAACATCACGACGACATAGGTGGCGAGTACGATCACGTGTTTTTCAGGCCCGCCGGGCAATGCGAGCGCGAGCGCGATCGAGATGCCGCCGCGTACGCCGCCGACCACCAGGATCGAATAGGACCCGGGCGGCAGGCTTTTCCCGCGCTTCAGGGCCAGCATGGGAAAGCCCACGGAGATTGCCCGTGCGGCGAGCGTCAAAGGGACAGCCACTACGCCGACGAGCAGGAGGCGCCAATCCTCCAGAATGACGATGACTTCGATGCCGATGAGGAGAAACAGCACGGCGTTCAAGGTTTCGTCGATCAGCGACCAGAACTTGTTCACGTGGTCGCGCGTGTTTTCACTCATGGCGAGCCGCCGGCCGTGATTGCCAATGATGAGCCCGGCGACCGCCATGGCGATTGGGCCGTTGACGCCGAGACTATGTGCCAGCGCATAGCCGCCCATCACCAGAGCGAGGGTGATGAGTACCTCGAGATTGTGGTCGTTGATCGACCGCAAGGCGAGGAAGGCCATCCAGCCGGCGCTGAAACCGAGTACCGCGCCGCCCAGGGCCTCTATGGCGAATAGCCGGCCGGCTCCCGCCGCGCTCACTTCTTCCGCCCCCGTCGCCATGCCCAGAAGCAGGGTGAACAGCACGATGCCGACCCCGTCGTTGAACAGGCTCTCGCCGGCCACGGTCGCTTCCAGGGCGGCTGGGACCTTAGCCGACTTCAGGATGCCGAGGACGGCGACCGGGTCGGTCGGGCTAATGAGCGCGCCGAAGACCAGGCACCAGATCAGCGGCAGGCCCAGGCCGGCCAAGCCGAGCGCCAGCCAGGCCGCGCCGCCTATCAGGGCGGTTGACGCCAGCACGCCGCAGACGGTGATGAGGCCGATCGCCCAGGCCGAGCGCCTCATCGTCTGGAGGTCGATGTGCAGGGCGCCAGCGAACAGGAGGAACGACAGGAGTCCGTCCATGACCGTTGCGTGGAAGTCGATCGACTTGATGCTTTCGACGAGTTCGCGTGCGTGAGAGAGTTCGGGCCACAGGGCGTTTACAGCGACAATGGCCAGCGAAGCCAGGGCACCCATGATGGTCAGGCCGGTCGTCTGGCGGAGCCCGATGAAGCGGTGATTGACGTATCCGAACACGGCTGCACACACGACCACCGCCGCCGCGACATCGAAGGGCCCGAGTGCGTTCACGATTCGTCGCAGACGCGTTGTCGCAGAGACCGGCGCAGTCCCAAAAGCCGCGCGCGGTCCTTGCCTTCCGCAGCGGCGATCACCGCGTCGAGTGCCGACGCGAGCCCGTTCAGCACGTCGGAATCTGTTCCCGCATAGAGTGCCACGGCACCAAACGCGCCGACCGCAACCGCCTCGAACGAGACCGGCTCGGCCACAATGCGCAACCGGCCATCATCGTCATGTCGGTAGCTCGAGGGAGTCCTGCGCTCGGCCAGCCTGACAAGCGCCTCGCGTAACCGGTCGATGCAATAGAGCGCAGTCGTCGGGTCGTTGATGCCGGGGGAGAGGGCGCGCTGGGCGATCTCCACGACGCGCCGGATCGAGAAGTCGAGGTCCTGATAGGGCGTGCGTTCGATTCCGACGATGACGGTCGAGCGCAGGGCGTCGAGTTTGTCTTCGCCGGTGGCATTTGTCGCGACAATCCGCAGCAGCGGATCCCGTTCGGTCACGAATTTACCAGGCTTTGCCACCACGCTGATGATCAGGTCCTCTTCGGTGGCCAGGCGAAGCAGCGCGGCGCTATCAACGGATTGGACGTAGCCACTCGTCTGAGGCCAGACGATCAAACCCGGGCGAAAATCCGGTGGTTGCACGTCCGTTTCCGGTTGCTCATCCCCCAGCCGCTCCGGGAACAGGCGATCGATCGTGGCAGCGGTTTCGTCCGCCAGGGATGCGAGCAGCGTCTCGATACGGATCGAACTGGCGGTGTGATGGATGAAGTAGATCAGTACGGCGAGACCGGCGACAGCGAGCACGACACCGATCGCGACCGCCAGATGCGGCACGAAGCTCGACCCCTCGACGCCTTTCACGGTGCGCAGGACGAGCAGGCAATAGACGAAGGTGCTGATGAAAGTGCCGAGAACCAGCTGATTGCCGCGGTCGCGCATGAAGTTGCGCAGCAGGCGCGGGCCGAATTGAGAAGAGGCGAGTTGCAGCGTCAGCATGGTGATCGAAAATGTGAGGCCGGCGACCGTGATCATGGAGGTCGCCACCGCCGACAGGATGGCGCGCGCACCCTCCGGCCCGAAGAGATAGATGAACTCGAAGCGTCCGTAGGCATCGGCCTCCATCGCTGCGTCAAGTTGGACCGCCGCGAAGGAAAGGATCACCGCGCCGGCTGCCATGAGGCTGGGCAGAAACCAGAAGCTGCCCCGGAGGCGCTCCCAAATCGAGAGGAGCCGGGTAACCGACAGAAATGCGTGCATCGGGTTTCAACGCGCGAGGCTGCTAAATGCTCCCTGCGCGTGAATCTCTCGAAAGAGAGTGCTTACGCCCGAGCCGGCAGCGCGCCCCTGGCGGCGCGAATCTCGGCGACGGCGCGGTCCCATGCCGCGAGGCGCTCGGGACCGGCCGGATGGGTGTCGAGGAGGCCGGTGTCCTTGCGGCCTGACGCTCGTGCCATGGTGACCAGCAGCCCGCGCGCCTGGTCGAGGTCTACGTTCGAGCGGTAGAGGACCACGGCCGCGAGATAGTCTGCCTCACGCTCCTGCTCCTTGGAATAGGAGATGCGACCGATCGCGCCGCCAACCTGGGCGCCCGTGTCCATCGCCGAGCGCGTGATCTGGCCGGCATAGGGGCTTCTGTAGGAGGCCGCGGCGCCGGCAGCGCCCAGCAGGATGGCGCCGATCAGGGCGCCGGTCATCGTGTTGCGCTTGTTCGTCGCGAGGTGGTTCGCGGCCTGGTGGCCCATCTCGTGCGCGAAGACGAGGCAGACTTCTTCCTCGTTCGCGGCATACTCGACGACCCCGCGGTTGATGAAGATCGACCCGTTGGCGCCGGCGCCGGCGTTGATCGAGCGATTTCCCGATGCGGTCACCTGCCAGTTACATACGCCCACGTTCATCTCGCGGCACGTCTGTTCTGCCGTCGGGCGGATGCGGGCAAGGGCCGAGCGCATGATGTCGTCGACCTCGGCGTCGGTCAGCGCGCGACGCGCCGGTGGGCCACCGGCACCCTGCACCTCGCTCTGCGCCAGGCTGAGATGGTTGTCGCTGACCTGCGGCAGCTGATGGACCGCCCCGGCACAGCCGCATACCATGCACGCGCCTCCGAGCGCGAAGAACGATCTCCGATTCATGCACTCCCCCAACGCCGCCCCCGGTTGCAGCAGGCGGAGAGATGCTACCGAGAGGTGGGTCGGGGAGTCAACGAGCTGGGTGCACTACCGACCATGCTCCCCCGCCAGATTGGCGGGCCTCATGATCAGGAAAGCCGCGAGCGCGATCAGCATGAGGACGGCAACGGCGAGGAAGGCGAGGCCCCAGGCCATCGGCGACATGCCGCCCGCGAGGTCGAGGGTCCAGCCGACGACCAGCGGGCCGACGAAGCCGCCCGCGTAACCCAGCGTCGAGTGCACGGCCAAGGTGGCGCCGCGCCGCGCCGGCTCGGCATTGCCGGCTGCGCCCGCCGTGACCGACGAGGAATCGAGCCAGACGACGACGCCGTAGGCGATCACCAGGAACACCGCCAGCCAGTAGCCGGTCGATCCGGCGAAGCCCAGGATCGCGGCGAAGCCGATCGACAGGATCATCGCCGTCGCGACGAGGCGGCGGCGGCCGAAGCGGATCGAGGCCTCGTTGCCCAGCACGCTGGCGAAGGTGCCGAGCAGCGCCATCACCGTGACCACCAGCGCGGGCGACAGCGTGCCTTCGGTGACGCCGGTGCTGCCCGCGACGAAGGCCAGGAACGCCACGCCCCAGCCGCGCAGTGCACTCATTTCCAGCGTATGGACGCAGTAGACGACCGAATAGGCGAAGGCCGAGGTATTGCGGACGACGGGGCGGAAGTCGAACAGCGCGCCCTGCGCCTTGGTGCGCGGCGCCGGCGTCTTCGGAGGCACCGACAGCGCCACCATCGTCCAGGCGGTGGCGGCAGTGACGGAGGCGAAGACGAAAGTCCAGCGCCAGCCGAACTGATCGGCCAGCACGTCGCCCAGCAGGTAGGAGACCGCCCCGGAGATGCCGATGCTGGCCGCATGCCCGGTGACGGCGCGCGACATGAGTTTGGAATCGACCTGATCGGCCAGCAGCTTGAGGCCGGTCATGTAGGTGCCTGCCCAGCCGATCCCGGCCAACGCGCGCGTGAAGAAGGCTGACCAGAAGCCGTCGGCGAACAGGCCGAACATCAGGTGGCCGGCGACGGTGCAGGCGACGCCGAAAAGATAGACCCTCTTGCCGTCGATCCGGTCGGTGAGCGTGACCAGGACCGGGACCGCGACCATGTAGGCGCCGAAGAAGATCGCCGTGATCCAGCCCGCCTCGCTGTTCGACAGACTCCAGCGTTGCATCATCTGCGGCAACAGCGCGGGCCAGAAGCCGGCGCCGATCTGCACGAAGATCTGCGCTGCGCAGACGATCGCGACCAGACGGGCGCCGCTCGTCGTCCGGGTTGGCCCCTCAGTCGGCATGGCTCGCCGTCGGTTGCGGTACCGGGATCATCCAGAGCGCGGCGAAGGCCATGAGGCAGAGCGCGGAGGAGATGATCAGGACTCCGGCGCCAAGCCAGTCGATCAGGAGAGCGAAGACGAAGGGTGCCCCGGCCGACAGGAAGCGCGACGGCGCACCCAGCAACCCCAGCCGATAGCCGTAGCTCTTGGGTCCGTAGAGCGCGAGGGGCACCGTGCCCCGCGCGATGGTGATGACGCCGTTGCCCATGCCGTGCAGCACCGCGAAGACGCTGGCCGCGACACCGCCGCCCAGGCTGAGCAGGATTGCGCTGCCCAGCGGATGCGTCGTGGTGGCGAGTCGGCCCGAGGTCAGCGGATGGAGGTGTCTCAGCGGCCCGGCCTCCAGCATGCGTGCCGCCACCTGGGCCGGGCCGATCAGGGCGCCGGCCGCGATCGCCTGCGTCGGCGTGGCACCGGCGGCTTCCATGATGCGTGGGAAGTGCGCCGCCATCCCCGACGAGACGATCCAGGCGCCCGAGAAGGCGACGGCCAGCAGCACCATCGTGCGATCGAACGGCACCGGCTCGTCGACTGCCTTCAGGGTGGCGGCGAGATCGGTCGGGCGCGGCAGCAGCAGGGAATTGCAGGGAAGGCCGATCACGATATGCGCGGCGGCCCACAACAGGCAGGTCTCGCGCCAGCCGATTCCGGCTGCGCCCCAGGCGGTGAGCGGCCAGGCGACGGTGCTGGCGAATCCTGCCAGCAGGGTGATGCCGGTGATCGCGCCGCGCGCATCCTTGCCGTAGAGGCGACCCAGGGCACCGAAGGCGGCGTCGTACAGGCCGAGCCCCATGCCGATGCCCAGAAGAGTCCAGGCGACGGCGAAGGGCAGGAACGACTGCGCCTGCGACAGCAGCACCAGCGCCGCCCCGAACAGGAGGCTCGACGCCGACAGCACCCCGTTGCCGCCGGCCCGATCGATCATCCGTCCCACCTTCGGTCCGATCATCGCGGAGATGATCAACGCCGCGGAGAAGGTGCCGAAGAACAGGTTGGTCGTGATGCCGATGTCGCGCGCCATCTCGTCGGCGAGCACCGCCGGGAGATAGTAGGTCGAGCCCCAGGCCAGCGTCTGCGCCGTCCCCAGGACGATGATCGTCGAAAGCCGGCGACGATCCATCATGAGGCTTTGGGGCCGGCGCAACAGCCGGTGGCGGCGGGCGCCGGCTTGGCCGGCGCACAGCATCCCGACGCCGCAGGCGCGGCAGAGGCGGCCGGGCCGTTGCAGACACCGGTTTCCGGCAGCACCAGCTCGACCTTGCGGGCTGCGTCATGGTCACCCGCCAACTCGGCGGCGATCGAGCGGACCTGCTCGTAGCCCGTCATCATCAGGAAGGTGGGCGCCCGGCCGTAGGATTTCATGCCGGCGAAGTAGAAGCCCGCCTCGGGCTGCGCCAGCTCGCGCGCGCCGTGGGGGCGAACGGAGCCGCAGCTATGCTCGTTGGGATCGATCAGCGGCGCGAGTGCCGGCGCGCATTCCAGCGCGGGGTCCAGCGACAGCCGCAGCTCGCGCAGGAAATCCAGCTCGGGCCGGAAGCCGGTCGACACAACGAGTTCGTCGACGATCACGGTGCGGCCGCAGCAGGCCGAGCCCGCCGCCACGCGCAGCCGGTCGCCGTCGCGGCCGATATGGCCGACCGCGAAGCCGGCCTCGCTGAGGATCTTTCCGCCGGCGACAAGTGCGGCAAAGGCGGAGCCCAGCGCGCCGCGCACCGCGAGCTGGTCGGCCGCGCCGCCGCCGAACGACTTGGCCGGATCGGTCGAGCGCAGCAGCCAGACGATCTCCGTTGCCGGGTCTTCGTCCTTGAGGCGGGCGAGGTCGATCAGTGTCCCGACGGCCGAATGGCCACCACCGACCACCGCGACGCTGCGGCCCGCATAGCGGGCACGGTCGCGGCCCAACACGTCGGGCATTCCGTAGGCAATGCGATCCTGGGCCTCCGTCTCGCCGATCGCCCGCAGCCCGTTCGCGCCGGCGGGGTTGGGTGAGAACCAGGTGCCGCTCGCGTCGATGACGGCGTCCGCCGTCAGACGGCCGGGGCCCTTGCCATTCTCGTAGCGGATCTCGAACGGCGCCGACTCGCGGCCCTTGGTCTTCACCTTGTCGAAGCCGGCGCGGCCGATGGCGGTCACGCGGCTGCTGGTGCGGATCCGATCGGCGAGCGGCGTGCGCGTGGCCAGCGGTTCGAGATACTGCGCCACCAGCTCGGCACCTGTCGGATAGTGGTCGGGCTGCGGCCTGTTCCATCCCGCCGCGGTCAGCAGGCGGTCGGCCGCCTTGTCGATGTTGTATTGCCAGGGCGAGAAGGTCTGCACGTGGCTCCACTGTCGGACCGCGTGTCCGACCGTGGGACCGGCCTCGATCACGACGGGCTCCAGCCCGCGTTCCAGCAGATGCGCTGCCGCGGCGAGGCCCACGGGACCGGCGCCGATCACGGCGACCGTCTTCTTGGCAGGGGTGATCGAATCGGGCATGTTAGTCTCCTATCCTTCTAGAATAGTGGAAATACCAGGCGCAACAAAATCGTCACTAGGCTACGCATGTTTTCCCTGCGCCGGGGCGGACGCCGTCGGCACAGCATTCCTCGGCCAGGAAGGCGACAAGTTCGTGCATCACGTCGTAGTTGGCGTGGCAGACCAGCGTCGCACCCTCGCGCACCTGCGTCACGAGACCCACGATCACGAGCGACTTGATGTGGTGGGACAGGGTCGAGGCCGCCGCGTCGAGCTTGGCCTGCAGCCGGCCGACCGGCATGCCTTCGGCGCCAGCTCGCACCAGGGTGCGATAAATCTTCAACCGGGTCGGATTGCCCAGCGCTTCCAGGCGGGCGGCGGCATCGTCGAGCTTCATGAGGCGAAGATAGGTTTCCGTTCGCTGCAGTCAACTGAATTTCTAGAAATATAGAAATACACCGTTTCCCATTGGGTGGCTAGGCGACCAGGCTGGACAGGGCCGCGAGCCCTTCGGGCGGACTCGCTTGCCAGGGGAGCATGTAGAGCCGCGGGGCGAGGCCCTGCTGGACCCTCGCGATCTGCGCGCGCTCGCCCTGCAGACGCCTGACGAGCAGCGGATCGTGCGTGCCGCTTCCCACCAGACTTCGATTGATGACCCATGCGTAGGGCTCGATGTGCGCCCGACGCAGATCCTCCTGCAGCGCGGCCGCCTCCGAGACCGGCGTGGTTTCCGGGAGTGAAACCAGGATGATGCGCGAGTAGTCGGGATCCTGCAGCCGCATCAGCGGCGTCACGACCCGGCCCTGGGCGTGGGCGCCGATGTTCCGTGTCATTTCGCGATGGTAGGCGCCGGCGGCATCCATCAGCAGCAGCGTGTGGCCGGTCGGCGCGGTATCGAGCACGACGAAGGCGCTGCGGGCCTCCATCACGATCCGCGAGAAGGCATGGAAGACCGCGACTTCCTCCGTGCAGGGCGAAGCGAGGTCTTCGCGCAGCAAGGCCAGTCCCGCCTCGTCGAGATCCGCAGTGCGGGAAGCCATGACCTTGGCGATGTAGCGCTGCGTTTCCTCACGCGGATCGATCCGGTCGACCCGCAGGCCGTCCATCGTCGCTCCGAGCGTCGAGGCGACATGGGCGGCGGGGTCGGTGGTGCTGAGGTGAACGCCGTGTCCGCGCTTCACCAGACCCACCGCCAGCGCGGCGGCGATGGTAGTCTTTCCGACGCCGCCCTTGCCCATGACCATGATCAGCCCGCGGCCGGCGGATGCGAGTTCGTCGACGAGCCGGCCCAACCCGGGGATCTCAAGCGACGCCGGCGAGTCGTCCGCCGCGGCATCGGCGGGACGTTCCGGCTCGCCACCCAGCACCCGTCGCAGCGCATCCAGTCCGACCATGTCGAAAGACCGTAGCGGGATCCGGTCCTGCGGCAGCGGTCGCAGGGATTCGGGCAGATCGTCGAGGACCTGGCGGCCGAGCGTCTCGATCGATCGCGCCACTGCATCACCGGGGTCTGTCGCGGAGAAGACGCCGTTGATCGCCAGGTACTGGTTGGTGAGCCCTAACGCCTGAAGCTCGGCGCTGGTCCGCGCGGCCTCGCGCATGGCGCCGCGATCGGGGCGACTGACCAGGACGATGGTCGTGCTCTCGGCGTCACCCAGGGTGGCGAGCGCCGCCTGGAATCTTTCCTCCTGCATCTTGAGGCCGGAATGCGGGCCGAGGCACGAAGCCCCCCTGTCGTTTCCCTTCAGGAATCCGGTCCAGGCCCGGGGCAGGCTGAGCAGGCGCAGCGTGTGCCCGGTGGGCGCGGTGTCGAACACGACGTGATCGAACGCCTCGGCGCGGGTGGCCAGCAGGCCGACGAACTCGTCGAAGGCGGCGATCTCCGTCGTGCAGGCGCCGGAGAGCTGCTCGCGCACGGCGGCACGGTCGGCGGCGGTGGCATCCGCCCCGAGCTGCTCCAGGACGCGCCGCCGATAGGCCTCCGCCGCAGCCTCGGGATCGATGTTCATCGCCGACAGGCCGGGTGCGCCGGGTACCGATCGCGGCGCGTTGGACAGCGTCGTGGCGAACATCTCGTCGAGGTTCGACGCCGGGTCGGTGCTGATCAGGAGAACAGATCTCCCACGATCGGCGAGCGCGACGGCTGTGGCGCAGGCCAGCGTCGTTTTCCCGACACCGCCCTTGCCGGTGAAGAACAGGTGGCGCGTGGGCGCCGCGAGGAGTCCGAGCGGGATACTGGCTGACATGTCTTCACTCAGGGCATAGGCGCCCTTCGAGTCGTGAAGGAGACACAAGATCACCTGTCGCGCCTTGCGCCAGCGCAAGGCCGACGCCTGTTCGACCGGCTCAGGCCACGCGGCCGACCGTCCGGATTTCGCTCCGTTGGGACGGCAGCAGGAAGGTGATGATCCAGCAGGCCAGCAGCATCGCCGCCGAGCCGCCGAGGCAGAAGCCGATGCCGCTCCACTGGTAGAACAGTCCGGAGAGCAGCGTGCCGGCGAGGCGGCCGCAGGCATTGGCGGCGTAATAGAAGCCCACATCCTCGGCCGCCTTCTCTGACCCGGCATAGGCCAGGATCAGGTACGAGTGCAGCGAGGAGTTGACGGCGAAGGGCAGGGCGAAGATCGCCAGTCCCACGACGACGACGAGATCGGAGCGCAGGTCGAGCCCACTGTTCAAGGCGAGCGCGATCGCCAGCGGCACGGCAAGCAGCAGACCCGCCCAGACGCGCGCCCCCGGCACTTCGCGGCTGAGCCCATCGACGCTGCGCGGCACCAGGGCGGGCGCCACGGCCTGCAGGCCGCCATAGGCGATCGTCCAGGCGGCGAGGAACGCACCTACCTCCACGAACCGCCAGCCCGAGGCGTAGAGGAACACCGGCAGGCCGACGACGAACCAGACATCGCGGGCCCCGAACATGAAGACGCGCGCCGCGGCGAGAAGATTGACGCCCGCCGACTTGGCGAACAGCTCGCGCATGGTCTTCGACGCCTTGGCCTTGCCGAGTTCGCGCGGCAACAGCAGAAATCCTGCGAGGAGGACGACGAGCAGCAGCCCAGCCATCAGCCAGAGCGCCGCGCGGAACCCGACCGCCTCGAGCAGCAGGCCGCCCACGAAGAAGCCCAGGCCCTTCATCGCGTTCTTCGAGCCGGTGAACCACGCCACCCACTTGAACAGACGGCCCGCGCCGTCGCCCGCCGTCGCCTTGATGGCCGACTTCGAGGCTGTCTTGGTGAAGTCCTTGGCCAGCCCCGCGATGCCTTGCGCAGCAACGACCCAGGCGATGGAGACGAGGGCGGTCCACGCGGGATCCAGCGCCGAAAGCATGAGCAGGCTGGCGATCTGCAGCAGCTGGCCGGTCATCAGCATGCGCGGGATGCCGAAGCGCGTGGCGAGCCAGCCGCCCGCGAGATTGGCGACGATGCCGGCGAACTCGTAGAGCAGGAACAGGAAGGCGAGCGTGAATGGCGAGTAGCCGAGCCTGAAGAAGTGCAGCAGCACGAGCATGCGCAGCGCGCCATCGACCAGGGTGAAGCCCCAGTAGGATGCCGTGACGATCAGATAGTCGCGCGCCTTCGTTCCCATCAGGCGTCTGCTTCGATCACCATGTTCGCCAGATCGACCATGCGGCAGACATAGCCGACCTCGTTGTCGTACCAGGCATAGACCTTGAGCAGCGTGCCGTCGGTCACCATGGTGCTGGGGGCATCGACGATCGAGCTGCGCGTGTCGTTGCAATAGTCCGCCGATACCAGGGGCCGCGTCTCATAGCCCAGGATGCCGGCCAGCGACCCACGGGCCGCGATCTGGAACAGCTCGTTGACTTCGGCTTCGGTAGTCGACCGCGCGAGTTCGAACACGCAGTCGGTGAGGCTGGCGTTGAGAATCGGCGCGCGGACGGCGTGGCCGTTCAGCTTGCCCTTGAGTTCGGGGTAGATGACCGTGATCGCGGTGGCGCTGCCGGTCGTCGTCGGCTGCAGCGACAGCATGGCCGAGCGTGCGCGGCGCAAGTCCTTGTGCGGCGCATCGACGACGACGTTGGTGTTGGTCGGGGCATGGATCGTCGTGATCTGCCCGTGCCGGATGCCGATCGATTCGTGCACGACCTTGACCACGGGCGCCAGGCAGTTGGTGGTGCAGGAGGCCGCCGTCAGGAGGTGATGACGCGCCGGCTCGTAGAGATGGTCGTTGACGCCCAGCACGAGGTTGAGCGCCCGCTCATCCTTGACCGGCGCGGCGACGATGACCTTCTTCACGCCGCGATCGAAATAGGCCTGCAACTGCTCCGGCTTCAGGAACTTGCCGGTGCATTCGAGCACCATCTCGCAGCCGAGGTCGCCCCAGGCCACGTCTCCGGGCGAGGCGGCGGCGCTGAAGCCCAGATAGGTGCCGCCGACTGCCAGGCCGCGCTCGCCGTCGAGTTCGAAGGAGGTGTGCCAGCGGCCGTGCATGCTGTCGAATTCGAGGAGGTGCGCGGTCGCGGCCGCGCCGCCCGTGATCTCGTTGACATGGATGACCTCGAGGCGGTTGTCGCGCCGAGGATCGTCTAGCGGGCGCCGTATGCCGCCGAACGCGGCGCGCAGGGCGAGGCGTCCCATGCGGCCCATGCCGTTGATTCCGACTTTCATGGCCTGTCCTGCCTGCTTACGCCGGCGCTCTTGCAGAGTCGCCGATCTCGTCGAGCCGCTTCTTCAGCGCCATCCGGTCGAGCGACGCATAGGGAAGGTTGACGAAGATCTCGAGGCGCCGGCGGATCATGCCGTAGAGCTCGTTGATCATCGTGGCGCGCTCCACCTCCGATCCCATGAACTTGGCGGGATCGGGCAGGGGCCAGGCTCCCGTGACGGGCCGCTCGCCGAAGTCGGGACACTGCTGGCCCTGCAGCACGTCGCAGAGCGTGATGACGAAATCCATGCGCGGGGCGTTGGGTCCGATGAATTCGTCCCACGACTTGCAGCGCAAGCTATCGACCTCGTGTCCCAAGGTGCGGAGCTTGGCCAGCACCTCCGGCATCGGCTGTCCCGCCGGCTCGGAGCCGGCGGAGTAGGCATTGAACTTGCCCTTCCCCACCTGCTCGAGGATCGCCTCGGCCATGAGCGATCGGGCGGAATTATGCGTGCACAGGAACAGGACGTTGAAGGCGGGGGTCATGTGAACCTCGGGTTGATCCTCGGGCAGGAGTCGCGCCAGGTCGCCACAGAGCTCCGGTCGTCCGCCACAGCACGTCTCGGTCAGGAAGCTGAAGAGCGCGCGCAAACCGGCGAAGCGGACTGCATAGATAATGCTGCGGCCCTGCCGGGTGGACTGGACGAGGCCGGATTGTTCGAGAGCGGCCAGATGGAACGACAGCGTCGAGGGCACCTGCCCCAGGGCGCTGGCGAGTTCGCCGGCTGCCATGCCGGAAGCGCCTCGGGTCGCCAGGAGCCGCATCAGGTTGAGGCGGGTTTCCTGTGAAAGGGCACTGAATCCAGCAGCGGCGTCAGACGATTCCATAGTTCTCGAATAATCCAATAATGTGACATATGTATTACTCAGTTGGCCGTCATGAGTCGATGGCGAGCCTCGGCAGATCGATCCGGAGACGGCCCAGATGTCCCTATTCGAGCGTTACCTGACCCTGTGGGTCGCCCTCTGCATCGTCGTCGGCATCGCGCTGGGGCACTTCTTTCCCGCGCTCTTGCACGCCGTCGGCACGGCGGAAGTGGCTCATGTCAACCTGCCGGTGGCGGTGCTGATCTGGCTGATGATCATCCCGATGCTGATCAAGGTGGACTTCGCCGCCATCGCCGAGGTGCGCCGGCACTGGCGGGGCATCGGGGTGACCCTGTTCATCAACTGGGCAGTCAAGCCCTTTTCGATGGCGTTGCTGGGATGGCTGTTCGTCGGCCATCTGTTCAGGCCGTGGCTGCCGGCCGACCAGATCGAGAGCTACATCGCCGGACTCATCCTGCTCGCGGCCGCGCCCTGCACCGCGATGGTGTTCGTGTGGAGCAACCTGTCAGACGGCGAGCCCGACTTTACGCTGACCCAGGTGGCGCTGAACGACACGATCATGCTGGTGGCTTTCGCGCCCATCGTCGGGCTGCTGCTTGGCCTTTCCGCGATCGTCGTGCCGTGGCCGACGCTGTTGCTCTCGGTCGTGCTCTACATACTCGTGCCGGTGGTGCTGGCCCAACTCGTGCGCCGTGCGGTGCTGGCGAAGGGCAGCCAGCCGGGGCTCGACCGGCTGTTGGCGCGGCTGCAGCCCGCGTCTCTGGTCGCGCTGCTGGCGACGCTGGTCCTGCTGTTCGGCTTCCAGGGCGAGCAGATCATCGCGCAGCCGCTGATCATCGCCCTGCTGGCCGTGCCGATCCTGATCCAAGTCTACTTCAATTCCGGCCTTGCCTATCTCCTCAACCGCGCAGCCGGCGAGGACCATCGCATCGCTGCGCCCTCGGCGCTGATCGGCGCCAGCAACTTCTTCGAACTCGCCGTGGCGGCCGCCATCAGCCTGTTCGGCTTCTCCTCGGGCGCCGCGCTCGCTACCGTGGTCGGCGTCCTCATCGAAGTGCCGGTCATGCTGTCGGTGGTGAAGATCGTGAACGCCAGCAAGGGCTGGTACGAATCCGGCGCCGCGGTGTCGCGTCGACGCTGAGCGGGCGACCGCCTTACGGAACCGGCGCCGCGCTCGCGGTTTCCCGGTGCGCGACGGCTGCTATCCTCCGCCCGCGACAGGGAGCGCAGGAGCAAATGGATTTTCAGGAACTGGTGCACAGCCGCCGCAGCACCCGCGGCTTCAAGGAAAAGGCAATTCCGAAGACTTTGATCGCCGAGATCATCGAGGACGCCAAGCGCGCGCCGTCGTCGATGAACAGCCAGCCCTGGCACGTCCATGTCCTGACCGGCGCGCCGCTCGACGAGGTGCGGCGCCGCAATATGGAGGAAATGGTGGCGGGGAAGCCGTCGAAGCGGGACATCTTCACCCACGGCCCCTACGAGGGCGCTCATCGCGAGCGCCAGGTCGGTGTCGCCAAGCAGTTGTTCGCCGCCATGGGCATCGCGCGCGACGACAAGGCGATGCGCCAGGACTGGGTGCTGCGCGGCTTCCGCCAGTTCGACGCGCCGGTGTCTCTGGTGCTCACCTATGACCGCGTGCTCGATCCCGGCGCGACCTGCCATTTCGATCTCGGCGCGCTGTGCTACGGCATCGTACTGGCGGCCTGGGACCGCGGCATCGGCGCCGTGGTGAACGGGCAGGGTATCGCCCGCTCCGACATCGTGCGCGAGGTCGCGAACATCCCCGAAGACGAGGCGATCATGACCTGCGTGGCGCTCGGCTATCCCGACGAGACCTTCCCGGCCAACGCCGTGAAATCGGAGCGCACGCCTGCCGAGGCCTTCGTGCGCTACGTCGGTTTCGACTGAACGGTATCTCTAGCTCGAGGCGTTGCTCGTGCAATTGGCGACGGCCTGGAGGACGGCCTCCATCGACTGGCCGGATAAATCCCAGGTGTAAGTGTTGCCGGCCAACGACACTTCGAGGCGCTTGGCCGCCATGAACCGGTCCACCGTCGCGTAGTCGAGTGGCACGGATGCGCGATTCTTGTCGGCGGCGTTCGGCACGATCTGGATCGGCGGCTTGCCGTCGAAGCGGATCCGGAGCGGCGTCTTGCCGCTTCCGTCGACGCCCGGCACGCTCATGAAATGCTCGCGGTCGGCGGTGAAGGCGATGCGCAGCATACTGGCGCCGCTGCCCTTGCTGGCGGCGCAGCGGTGGAACTTGCCGCCCTGGCTGATCTTGAGGATGGTAAAGGTGCCGACCTTGCCGCCCTGCTGTTCGTGCCACTGCGCCGACGCGGTCGAGGCGAAGAACACGACGGAAACGGCCGCGCAGAAGGCGCTCGCGGCCTTCCCCATACTGACTCTGATACGCATGGACTGATGATCTCCCGGAGGGCGTGCGCCCGAACGCACACCGCCGGAACCTACAGGGCGCCGCGTCGACCGACAATGAGTGCGAGAGAGGCGGGCTCGCCTTTCAGCCGCGGCCCATTGCGTAGAACTCCGCGTTCGGGCGCATGCTGGTGACGTTGGCCATGCGGTTCGACAAGCCGAAGAAAGCGGCGATGGCGGCGATGTCCCAGACGTCTTCCTCGTCGAAGCCGTGCGTCGCCAGGGTCTCGATGTCGTCGTCGCCGACCTGGTGGGCCGACTGGCTCACCTTCACGGCGAAGTCGAGCATGGCCTTCTGGCGCGGGGAGATGTCCGCCTTGCGGTAGTTGATGGCGACCTGGTCGGCGATCAGCGGGTCCTTGGCGCGGATACGCAGGATCGCGCCATGGGCGATCACGCAGTACTGGCACTGGTTGAGGTTCGAGGTCGCGACGACGATCATCTCGCGCTCGGCCTTGCTGAGGTTGCCGGGCTTGTCCATCAGCGCATCGTGATAGGCGAAGAAGGCGCGGAACTCGTCAGGGCGATGCGCCAGCACGAGGAAGACGTTGGGGATGAAGCCGGACTTTTCCTGCACCTTCTCGATGCGCGCGCGGATGTCGGCCGGCATGTCGGCGAGGGCGGGCACGGGAAAGCGGCTGATGGCGGGATCCTTGGCGGACATGTCGTTCTCCGGAAAGCTCAAGACGTGTTTGCGCCTCAGCTTTCCTCTTCTTCGTCGCCGCTGTCGAGCCACTCGACGACGCGGATCATGCGCCCGTCCTTGTCGAACACGATCCTGAGGCTGTCATACTCCGTGCCGTCGGGCGTATCTTTGAGATAGTGCCAGTGGGCCACCGTGCCGCTGCCATGGCCGCGCACGCGGACGGCCTTGCCGAACTGGCGTACGACGTCGGCATAGGTCGATTGGCCCGGCGTCAGCTTCTCGACTGCGCCGGCATCGATCGGTTGGCCGATCTCGCGGGCGCAGGCGCCGAGGGCGACCACGCATGCAAGAGCCGCCATCGCAAGGCGGATCGCTCCGACCCCTTCAGTTCGCATGGGCACGCTATACACCTCAACGCACGCTGACCTGTCGAAACACGACATGGATTCATGGCGATTCGTGGGCGCGCAACAGCTCCCACTTCGGCTCGTCACGATCCGCCGGTTTGCTCTTGCGGATGTGCCCGTCGAGTTCGATGTGCAGTTCCGAGAAGCGGCCGTTGCGCTTGCCCAGCACCTCGAAGTGCTTGGGCTTGCGGCGCGGCTTCGCGGCCGGCTCGTAGCCCGCCTCCCGCGCGGCACGGAGCACGATTTCCGGGTCTGCCGGACCATGGTGGTGATCGTGATGAAGGTCGTCGTGGTGATGATGAGGCTTGCCATGCTCGATCTTCACGGTACGGCCGTCGACGACGACGCGAGACACCTTGAGCTCGGAGGGCTTCATTTCGCCGTCGAGCTTGACCGTGTCGCCGACCTTGAGCGCGACCCGGTCGAGCCCCTTCGGGGTGAGGTCGGCCAGGAGGGCGCCACTCTTCGTCTGGACGACGAAACGGTGCGAGAAGACGTGAAGGATCTTTCCGGAAACACTGACCTTTTGGTCGGGCATTGCCAACTCCTTGGGACTAGGGGAGAGGGAGAACGCGGCCCGAACCGCCGGGTTCGGACCGCAACGGACGAGGGCTCAGCGCGGCGCGACCGGCGGCGGCGGGGGACGGCGGCCCGGGCCGCGATCGGCTTCACGTCCGGGAGGCGGGGGCGGCGGCGGGCCGAAGGCCTCGCTGCGGCCGTCGGCCCGCGACAGGACCTGGGCGGCGATGAAGCCGCGATCGAAGCGGCCCTGCACCGAGACCTGCTCGCCCTTGTTCACGACGGCACGGTCGTCGCCGCGCGGCCCGAGATCGACCAGCATGCGGCCGCTGTCATCCTCGAGGATGAACTTGTTGCCGTAGATCTCCGCGACGCTGCCCTTCACCGCGACCACGTCGGCCGGCAGCAGCTTGGCGATCGCCATTGGCGTGATCAGCATCACGACCTGCGGCTGTCCGGGAGACGCGGCCGGGGACGGGGGTGGAGCGATTCCGGCGACCGGGGGCGGCGGTGGGGTCTGGGCGCCGGCAATGCCGCTGACGCCCGCGAACAGCAGCGCGCCGGCGGCGACGGCCAGGGCCCTGGCGCGGGGCTTGCGGGACGGGGAAGGAACGATGGCGTTGGTGGTCATGATCGCCTCCTGTATGTGTTGCGATGCCGTCAACATAGGAGGCGCCCCTAAATGCACGCTGAACCCCGCAGTTCAGCCTGCGTTCAGCTTCTGTGCCCTATTTCAGCCGGCATGAGGCACACGCCTGAAGCGGGAATCCCATGAAGGTGCTCCTGGTCGAAGACGACGCGCCGCTTGCCGAGATGATCGCGCGGGCGCTGCGCGCCGAGAACTTCGCCGTCGACATCGCGGCCGACGGGCTCGACGGCCAGCACATGGGCGAGACCGAGGCCTATGACGTTGCCGTGCTCGATCTCGGCCTGCCCAAGATTCCGGGCGCCACCGTGCTGCGCGCCTGGCGCAAGGCCGGCCGGCAATTGCCCGTGCTGATCCTGACGGCGCGCGACGGCTGGACCGAGAAGGTGGACGGCTTCAAGGCTGGCGCCGACGACTATCTCACCAAGCCCTTCCGGGTCGAGGAACTCATCATGCGCCTGCGCGCGCTTGTGCGGCGCTCGGCCGGCCACGCGACGCCGCGCATCGAGTGCGGCGCGGTCTCGTTCGACGCCCAGACCGGCGTGTTCGAACTCGACGGATTGCCGCTGAAGCTCACGGCGCTGGAATGGCGCGTGCTCGAATGCCTGATCCTGCGCAAGGGCATTGTGGTCGAGCGCGGCGACCTCACCGAGAAGGTCTATCAGGGCGATGTCGGCACCGATTCCAATTCGCTCGAGGTCATCGTCGCGCGGCTGCGGCGCAAGATCGGGCGCGACGCGATCGAGACCGTCCGCGGTCGCGGCTATCGTCTGACAGCGGCGCCGCCGCCGTGAAGGCCGACGCGTCGCTCGGCCGGCGTCTGCTGCTCGGCGCCTCGGTGTTCATCGTCGTGGCGCTGGTCGTCGCCGCCATCGTCATCGGCTTCGTGCTGCATCGGTTCGTGCAGGGCCAGATCGACCAGCGCCTCGACACGCAGGTCAACTTCCTGGCCTCGACGGTGCGGGTCACGCCGGCCGGCGACCTCTCGCTCGACGGCAGCGCCGATGGCCCGCCCTTCGACCGGCCGGGCCGCGGCTGGTACTGGCAGGTGAGCACTCCGCGCAACGTGCTGCGGTCACGGGCCCTCGATGGCGATGCGCTCGACGTCGCAGGCCTGCCGCTTTCACCTCCCCCTCTGCCGCCGCCTCATCGCGCAGGATCGCCGCCGCCACCGCCGCGGACGGTGCCGCCGCCACGTCCGGCCGACGGTCCCGGTCCGGGAGGCGAGGCGCTCCATTATCGGATCCAGCATATCGCGCTCGACGGCGTGCCCGTCGAGATCGTCGCCAGCGCGCCGCGCACCGCGGTGATGGGGCCTTGGCGCGAGGCGATGACGACGCTCGGCCTGTCGTTGCTCGTGCTGGGTGCGGCGCTCCTGCTGGCCATCGTGCTGCAGGTTCGACTGGGCCTGCGCCCGCTCGACCGGCTGCGCGGCGCGATCGCCGACGTGAGGGCCGGGCGGCAGGCGACCGTGCCCGAGGAACAGCCCGCGGAGGTGCAGCCACTGGTCTTCGAACTAAACGGGCTGTTGAAGCAGAATGCCGCCAATCTCGAACGGGCACGGGCTCATGTGGCAAACCTTGCGCACGGCTTGAAGACGCCGTTGGCGACGCTCAGCGTTGCGCTGTCGGCCAGAAATGAGGCCAAGAACGACGGCAAGTTCGTCGAACTCGTCGACCTTATGGAGCGACGCATCCGCCACCATCTCGGCCGTGCACGCGCCGCGGCGCTCGCCGGACCAACCCGCGCACAGACGCTGCTGGCGTCTGCGATCGGCGACCTGGGCGCCGTGCTTGCCAAGGTTCATGCCGGGCGCGGGATCGCCTTCAGCGCCGACATTCCAGCCGGGCTGGCCGTGGCTTGCGAGCCGCAGGATTTCGACGAGATCGCGGGCAACCTGCTCGACAATGCCTTCAAGTGGACCTCGACCGCCGTGATCGTGCGGGCCGTTGCCGAGGCGAAATGGGTGGTGTTGCTGATCGAGGACGATGGGCCGGGCCTTTCGCCCGAACAGGTGCCGCATCTGTTGAAGCCCGGACAGAGGCTCGACGAAACCGCGCCGGGCTTTGGGTTCGGCCTGTCGATCACGCGAGAACTGGTGGACCTCTATGGCGGCAGTCTCGATTTCGCGACGGCGCGCCAGGGCGGGCTGGCCGTCCGCCTTCGCCTGCCGAGGGCCGAACAGGGGGCTGCGTCGTGAGCGACCGCGCCCGCTGCATCAGGGCCTGGGGGGATCGTCGCGCCCGTGTGCTGATGATCGCGGTGCTGCTCGCCGCCGCCTGCGCCAGCCTGTTCATCTGGCAACGTCCGTGGATCGCGGGCCTGTGCCTGCTTGGCGCGGCGATCGGTACCTACGGCTATTTCGAGTTTCGCTGCCCGCGCTGCCGGGAGCGCTTCATGTCGTTTTCCCGAGACGCGGTCCGGTTCGATCGGACGAGCTGTCAATCCTGCGGCTTGCCGAAGAACGCCAGTCCGCTCGGCGCAGACTGCTCTCGGTGATCGGGTCGATCACCGACGGCCGCGTGATGTCGTGGTGACGTGCTCCGGGCGCGGTCCGTACGACTACCAGGTCATGCGGAATCCGGCGGTGAGGGCCTGGTTGGAATCCTGGCTGGAGATGTTGCCTTCGTACCGGAAGTAGAGGGAGGTGGCGTCGGCGATGGCGGTACTGGCGGAGAGGCCCAGCACGACGCTGTCGCGTTGCGGCGCGGCGCCGTAGGTGGTGAAGGCGAAGGCGGGCGCGCCGACGAAGGAGGCGGTGACGGGCCGCGCCGTGTCGGCATATTCGTGGCCCCAACCGAGCTTGACCGTCATCGCGAGCTTGTCGCGCCAGCCGAGATCCAGGGCGCCGCCGAGCTGGGCGCCGAGCACGCTGCGCAGCGAGTTGGTGGTCTGCGCGGCGACCGAGAGGTCGAGCGCGCCCGCGCCCGATTCGCTGAAGGCGCTCTGCGTGGCCGTTGCGCCCTGCAGGCGCGCGAACGGCGTGATGTAGGCATCCGCGCGTCCGCCGATGTCGAAGCGGTAGCCCGCCTCGAGCTGGCCGAAGAACAGGTTGGCGCCGGTGCGGCCGTTGGCGGTGCGCGACAGGCCGGGGATGGTGATCTGCCGCTGCATCTGGTTGTCGGAATAGGCGTAGGCCGCCAGAGCGTCGACATAGACGGCGGTCTTGGCGTAGCTGGCATAGAGGCCGGCCTGGAAGGTGTCGGAGAGGCCGCGGCCGGAGAAGCCGCCGACCCACTGGCTGCCGCTGGTGAAGCCGGCGGTGACGCCGACCAGCAGCTCGTCCGTGACGCGGCGGTCGAGGCCGGCGGCGAAGCCGCCGAGATTGTAGGTGAGCGTGCCGGCATTGGCGTTGCCGCCGACGACGCCGAAGCCGCCCAGCGCGCCGCCCCAGGCGCCCCAGCGCGCCGGCTCGCTCGTGTCGCAGGCAACGTCGCAGGCCTCGGCCAGCGCCACGCGGTTGCCGCCGCCCGACGTGCCGCCCACCGTGTTGGCGAAGTTGGTCATGAAGATCTGGGTGGTGGCGATGCCGGCCGAGGAGAAGGCGGAATAGTTCTGCCCGCTGATCGTGTTCATGGCCGCGACGCCCTGCTGGGCATTCATCGTCGAGAAGGCGCCCAGCACCGTGGCGAAGTCGCCGGTGGCACCGATGGCGCCGGCATCCAGCGCCGCGCCGACGGCAGCCTGGTTGGGCGTCTGGGCCTGGCGGGCGAAGCCGCCGATCTGAAGCGCGAGATAGACGTTGTTGGCGTCGTAGCTCAGACTCGGCAGGAGGAACGGCAGGCTGCTGGCGACCGACGAATAGGTGCCGGTGACGCCGCCGCTGGCATTCAGGATCGTGTAGGTGGTGCGGGGCGCATACGGGCTCGTGGAGGCTGGCGCCACCAGGACGCTTGTCCCCGCCGCGATCGTGGCGGTGCCCGGGGCGCCGCTCACGGCGATGAGGTCGCTCTGACCCTGGGCGTTGGTCTCGACCAGATAGGAGCTGCCGGCAGCCTGCGTGTAGCTGCCGGCGACACTCAGGCTGCCGATCGAATTACCCGGCGAGACCATGCCACCGTTGACGAAATTGCCGGCGATCGTGCCGTTGCCTGACATCGTGCCCGAGTTGGTCACGTCGCCGGTGATCGTGCCGTTGTTGACCGCGGTGCCGGTGTTGACCAGGCCGCTCTGGAACGCCCCTGCATTCAGGAAGAGACCTTGATTGAGGAACGGGCCGGCGCCTGACTGCGACGTGAACGTGCCGGCATTGTCCAGGAAGGCGTTGCTGGCCACCGAGTAGCCGCCGCTCGTGTTGAAGGAGGCTCCAGGGGCGATCGTGAGGCTACCGACCATCGAGCCGGTGAGGTTGAGGGTGCCGGCGCTGACCTGCGTTCCGCCGGTATAGGTGTTCGTTCCCGCCAGTGTCTGGGAGCCTCCGGCGATGGTCACGCTGCCACCGCCGACCGGGTACGCACCGCCGTCGACCAGATTGCCGGCAAACACGCCCGTTCCATTGGTGATGATGAGAGTGTTGCTGCCGAGATTCACCTGGCCGCTATTCGTACCCGTGAGGGACGCGATCGCGACCGGGGCCCAGGCGCGCGAGATGTCGAAGACACCGTCGTTGATCACGCCGCTCGACGTCCCGATGCTGCCTGGACCGGATACGAAGAGCATGCCGCCGCCGAAGATCGTCGTCGCGCCGGTATAGGTGTTCGTTGCGCTGGTCTGGATCGCGCCGCCGTTGCCCACAGTTACGCCACCGGGGCCCGATATGATGCCCGCCAGGCCGAGCGGTACATTGCCTGCGCTGACAATTAGCGGACCCCCGGCCGTCGTCGCCAGCGGCGCATCGGTGACGAAGAACGGCGTGTAGCCGACCGCCCTGTCCGACAGGTCGAACATTACCGAGTTCTGCATGAAGAACGGCAGGCCGAGGATATTCGCATTGAACGGTATCGCCGATACCGAATAGGAGCCGGTCGGCGACAGGTTTGCCGCGCTTGCCGCGAGTCCGGGGATGGCCGCCGTGCCCGGCGTCACGCCAACCATCGAGATGGAGGTCGCCCCGGAGACCGCGCCGGCGAGCGCTGGGGTCACCAGGAGGTTCGGCGTGCCGGTGTCGAGCAGCGTGGGAGCGGTCGCGGTCGTCGTTCCGCTTGGCCCTGTCAACGACACCGCGAATTGGACGCCGGTTTCCCACGTGGCATTGTTGCCCGGTGTGGACCCATACGGATTGACGAAATTGAACGGGGCGCTTCGTGCCCAGTGAACCAGCCCGTGACGAGCTGGATTCTGGCTGGGCAGGCCGACCGCTGCGAATTGGCCGATGAGTTGGGGCGTCAGACCGACGGTAACGCACGGATTGCAGGCCGTGACCGGCACGGTGGATCCGCCGACCACCACGGTCGCAGCGCCGCTGGGCGGATTGGAGCCGCCGGCCGGGTTGCGCTGGCCGTTCGCTGCGACCACGAAGCCTTGGGCCACGATGTTGCTGCCGGTCGCCGAAATCTGGCCAAGCACGCTGCCGACCGGGATAGGCGCTGTGCGGTTGCCTTGAGGACAGCTGGACGGGAGGGACACTGCGACCGAGCAGCCGCCCTGCAGCATGGTGAAGTCGCCAGCGCCAAAGATGCCGTAGAACTGCGGGCCGTCGGGAGGTACCGGGTTTGGATTGGCGGGACAGGAGAAGGGTGTATCGCAGAAATAGCCCGGAAAGAGCCACGGCACGCGCTGGCCCACGCTGTTGTCCGCGGTCACGGCCGTCATCTGGAAGCCCCCGCTTGGGGGGGCCGTCAGGGTCGTGAGGCCGCCACCCGGCTTCTCGAAGCTGAGCGCCGGGATCTGGACGATGTTGCCCATGTAGCCCCGGCAGCCCCCGTCGATGCTGGTGCCATAGCAGAACTGGACGTTGTTGCCATTGGGCACGGTCGACGCCGGCGCCGTCGTCGTGCTGCCGCCTCCGAACCCGTTCCAGGTGGTCGGATTGTAGGCTGCATTGAAGCCGGGGGAGCCGGTATCGAACAGATAGGACTGCAATGGACCGCCATTGATGCCGACATTGATGGCGAGGCGGAATTCATTGTCGCTCAGGGCGACATAGGAGAGGGGGATGTTCGTCGACCCCGTCGGCATATACTGGCCGAATGCGGTGCCGCACGCGAAAACAACAAAAGCGAGCCCGATCAGGCTGCGGTAGATGGTCCTCAGATTCACGCCCTGCCTCCCCCACGCGGATACGCTAAGGGCAGAGCGGGAGTTCCGACAAGGCGACTGTCCACCAATATGGGTCAGCAGGTCGCGCGCCGGATGGAAGAGCAGTTGAGGTTGGCTGGATGCCGAACGAACACATCTTGAGGGTGAGGCCCCAACCATGAGGCTGTCGGGACGGGCGAGTGATCTGGCATCTCATCCCGAGGTCTACACAATCGGCCGAATATCGACCGAGTTTTTTCTGCGCGGCTTCGAAGTGATTGGCCAGATGCACGACGACATACTGGGCGGCGTGATCCTCATGATCATGCTGGGCGACGCCCTCGGGGCCGCGGGCCGGACCGACGCGATCGGTATTCGCGAATTGGCGCGCCGGCTCGATATTCCCTTCGAGACCGTTCGGCGGCAAGTGCACAAGCTCGTTCGAAGCCGCGTCTGCCGTGCGGAGGATGGAGGCATATGCCTTGCCCCGTCGTTTCGACGGAGCACGCGTACGAATGCCATGTTGCGCAAGATCCATCTGGAGGCCGTCCGCATGCTCGATGGACTCAGGCGCATCAGGATCGGGCACTACAAACCGCCCGGCTCGTCCGCCACGTCGCGCACCCTGAGCAAGGAGCAGGCCGTCGTCGTCGCGGCCTCGATCCGTCTTCTCCTTGCGGCCCTGAAAGCACTGCGTGGCTTCTTCAAGGGTGACCTCATGAGCGGACTGGTATTCACCGCGATTCGAGCCGCCAACACGAAGCACATCACGAACACCGTGCCCGGCGCGAATAAGGATCTGCTGCCCGATTCCGATCGGCGGCCGGTCAGCATGATGGCGATTTCGAACTCGATGAGGCTTCCCTACGAAACGGTTCGGCGCCACGCCGCAAAGTTGATAAGGCAGGGCATGTGCCGGCGTGCCGGCCGCGATGGCCTGATCGTCCCCACGGCTACCTTGCGTGGAATGACGTTCGAGGCCGGCACGGTGGTCCGGATTGTATTCGATTTCATGCAGGAATTGCGGACATCCGGCGTGAAAGTCTGAGGTCGGGGAACGCCCGCGGCTCTGCCTCGTTGGCGCAGATGGACATCGACGATTTTGCCGGCACCTCGCCGGAATTGCTTCCCGAAGCCTATCTCGCCGGCAACCTCGAAGGCTGGGGCGTGGTCGAGCGCGTGACCGGCGGCCTGCAGCAGCGCTTCACCGTGAAGGCGCGTGGCACGTGGGACGAAGCGGCGCGTATCCTGCGCTTCGTGGAGACCTGGACCTTCGACGATGGGCGACAGGACACGCTCGCCTGGAGAATCTCGAAGCTCGACTCCGGGCGCTATGCTGGCGAGGAACAGCGGCTCGCCGGAGAAGCAGAGGGCGAGCGGGCGGGCTGTGCGTTCCACTGGCGCTATACGCGCGACACGCCGCAGAGCGGCGGCGGCGACAAGTCGATGGTGCTGAACTTCAACGACTGGTTCTACCGCATCGACGAACGGGTGGTGATGGTACGCGGCAGCGCCGGCCGCGCAGGCATTCCCTTCTCCATTTTGCACGCCACTTATCGACGACTGTGACACTCAGCCATCTGCCAGCGCCGCCCTCGTGTAGCGCGCGATCATGCGTTCCTCGTCGGTCGGCACGATCCAGGCAGAGACAGCTGAACCGTCGGCGCTAATTCGCCCTTCGCCCGCAAGGTTGCGCGCCGGGTCGAGCGTCACGCCAAGCCATCGGCAGCCCGCGACGATCTCGGCGCGCGTGGCGGCATCGTTTTCACCGATGCCGGCTGTGAACACGATGCCGTCGACACCACCCAGCGCAGCTGCGAGCGAGCCGATCTCGCGCACGATGCGATAGACGAACAGGTCTATCGCCTCGCGCGCCGCGGGTTCGGTGGAGGCGCGCAAGGTGCGCATATCGGAGGAGATCCCGGATACGCCGAGCAGGCCCGATTTGCGATAGAGAAGATCCTCGATCGCCGCGAAGCTCATGCCGCGCTGCTGGGCGAGGTAGAGCAGCACGCCGGGATCGAGCGTGCCGGCCCGCGTTCCCATCATGAGTCCGTCCAGCGCGGTGAAGCCCATCGTGCTGGCGACACTGCGTCCATCCTTCGTGGCGCAAAGGCTGGCGCCGTTGCCGAGATGCGCGATGATCAGCCGGCCCTGCGCCAGCTTCGGCTGGGTGGCGAACAGGCGCTTCGTCACGAAATCGTAGGACAGGCCGTGGAAGCCGTATCGTCGCACGCCGTCCGCGGTGAGTTCGCGCGGCAGGGCGAACTCCTGCGCGAGCACCGGCTGGGTGCGATGGAACGCGGTGTCGAAGCAGGCGATCTGCGGTAGGTGAGGCGCCGCGTCCAGGATCGCTGCGATCGGCGCCAGATTGTGCGGCTGGTGCAAGGGCGCCAGCGGCACCAGCGCTTCGAGTTCGGACACGATCGCCCCGCCGACGCGCACCGGCGCGGCGAACTTCGTGCCGCCATGGACGACGCGATGGCCAAAGGCGAGGAGCGGGCGGCCGGCGAGCAGCGCCTGGCCCTGCGACAGTATCTCCGCCGTCGCGCCGTGATGGTCGAGCGCGCCGTCCTGCCATTTCCGCTCGGCGACGGTTTGGCCCGCGGCGTCCCGCACCTCGAGGTGCGGACCGACACCGATGCGCTCGACCTGTCCGCGATAGAGCAGGGCGCCGTCCGCACCGGAATCGTACAGCGCGAACTTGATGCTGGAGGAGCCGGCGTTCAGGACCGCAATGCATCCGGTCTCGTTCATCGGAGCAGCCTCACGCGACGATGCTCGCGCCGCCGTCGACATAAACGGTGCCGCCGGTGACGCGGTGCGCGAAGGGTGTGGCGAGAAAGGCGCAGGTGTAGCCGACATCCATGATGTCCACGAGTTCGCCCAGCGGCGATTTCTGCACGGCCTCGTTCAGAAGCAGCTCGAAATCCTTGAGGCCAGAGGCGGCGCGGGTCCTGAGCGGGCCGGGGGAGATCGCATGGACGCGGATGTGCCGGGGCCCGAGTTCGTAGGCGAGGTAGCGGCAGGCCGCCTCGAGCGCCGCCTTCACCGGTCCCATGACGTTGTAGTTCGGCACGACCCGGTTGGCGCCATGGTAGCTCATGGCGAACATGGTTCCGCCGTCCTTCATCAGCGGCGCCGCCAGCCGCGCCATCCGGATGAAGGAATGGCAGGACACGTCCATCGCCTTGGAGAAACCCTCGGCGGAGCAATCGAGAAGCCCGCCCTGAAGATCGGCCATCGGGGCGAAGGCGATGGAGTGTACCAGCATGTCGAGCCGGCCCCAGCGGTCGGCGATCTGCCCGAATATCGCCTGCAGCTGACCCGGCACCGCCACGTCGAGCGGGCCGGTTATCTCCGCGCCCAGCTCGCTTGCCAAGGGCTCGACATGGGGCCGCGCCTTCTCGTTCAGCCAGGTGATGGCGAGATCGGCGCCGGCTTCGCGAAAGGCGCGGGCGCAGCCATAGGCGATAGATTGGTCGTTGGCGACGCCGACGATCAAAGCCTTCCTGCCCACCAGGACGGGCCGGATCTGCTCGGTCATGGAGTCCTCACGCGATGGAAGTGGCGGCGCTGGCCCGGCGTGCGGCCGCCACCAGGGAGGCGACGGCACACGAGGCGAGCCGCGTGGTCAGCGAATCGGCGCGGCTGGTCAGGATGATCGGCACGCGCGCGCCCAGCACAATCCCGGCGGCGTCGGCGCCGGCCAGGAAAGTGAGGCTCTTGGCCAGCATGTTGCCGGCCTCGAGGTTGGGGACGATCAACACGTCGGCCCGTCCAGCGACCGGTGAGACGATGTTCTTGATGGACGCCGCCTGGAGGCTGATCGCGTTGTCGAGGGCCAGCGGGCCGTCGAGGACACCGCCGGTGATCTGGCCGCGATCGGCCATCTTACACAATGCGGCAGCCTCGATCGTCGATCCGACTTTCGGGTTGACCGTCTCGGTGGCGCTCAGGATGGCGACGCGCGGCTCGGCAATGCCCAGCGCGTGCGCGAGGTCGATGGCGTTCTGCACGATGTCGACCTTGTCCTCGAGCGTCGGCGCGATATTCACGGCGGCGTCCGAGATGATCAGCGCCTGCTGATGACGGGGCACGTCCATGACGAAGCAGTGGCTGATGCGCCGTGCCGTGCGGATGCCGGTCGCGCCCGAGACGACCGCGCCCATGAGTTCATCGGTATGGAGGCTGCCCTTCATCAGCGCCTCCGCACGGCCGCAGCGCACGAGCTCGACCGCTTTGGCGGCCGAATCGTGACTGTGGGCCGAACCAACGATTTCGAAGCCGTCAATGTCGAGAGAGGCCTTGGCGGCGACGGCACGGATGCGGGCCGGAGGGCCGACCAGGATGGGGGCGAGCAGGCGGCCTCGGGCCGCCTCGACGGCGCTCTCGAGCGAGACCTCGTCGCAGGGATGGACCACGGCCGTGACCAGAGGCGGATGGGCGCGCGCCACCGCTATGAGACGGTCGTACTTCTCGCGCGGACCGTCGGTCGGTGGCGTGGCGTCAGGCATCCTGTCTCTCCTGCGGCGGCTTGCGTGCGCCAACGAACATGGTTTCCAACCGCTGCATGAGCCCTTGCTCCTGTGGCGTCAGGTCGCCGGAAGCCATCAATATGTCCTGGATGACCTGCCAGCCGGCTGTCCTGAGCTGCGGGTCGTCGGGCAGGAGCTTCGGGATGGCCTGGATTGCGCGCTCCTCGTCGAGACGAAGCAGCAGGTATTGGTCGCGGAACAACGCCTTCAGCTCGTCGAAGCCGATGCGCCGGTTTGCCGGCAGGATCTGGCGCACGGCCTGAAGCACGGAGAAGCCGCGCTCGTCGACCGTCCGGCGCGGCAGGCGGACATGCATCAGGGCGCGCACCACGGCCTCGGGCAGTCCACCGCTCTCGAAACGCGTCTCCAGCTCGGCACGCCAGCGCCCGGCGATCGCTTCGCGCGCGAGATCTCTGCCGTTCTGCCGGCGTGCCGGTGCGGCTTCCGCCGCCAGACCTGTCGCCGCCTGCAGGGCCGGGGATCCGTAGGTGCCGAGAAACATCGCCTCGGTCGTCGCGTCGCGGAGGAGCCGATAGCCTTCCAGGCAGCTCGAGATCCAGGTCGACGTCACCTTCTCCAGGGTGAGCAGCGGATTATCCGACGCCGCCGGCTCGCGATGGCTGCGCACGGCCTCTGCCAGCGGCTTGATGGCCGCCATGGCGGGATTGCGGTCGGAAAAGGCCGCGAAGCGCAGGCGGTGGACGTTGGTCGCCCGCAGAAGCTCGGCCGATTGCGGGATGACCATCGCGCGCACGACCGGCTGGGCGAAGGTACTGTAGAGGCCGCGGTTGATCTCGGAGACGCGCGCGACGGTCGCGAAGCGCTGGTCGTCCTCGTCGCTGTTGCCGCCGAGCTTTCGGATGGCGTCGAGCGTCCGTGCCTCGAGCTGGAACAGGTACTTGCCATGGACCAGACCCGGATTGACGGTGGTGCCGTCGACTTCCGAGATCACCGCCTCGTAGAGGCCAGGCGGCAGCAGGTCGATCATCTGCATGCAGGAGGCGAACTCGGCATGCTCCTTGGTCGCGACCTTGCCCGAGACGAAGATGCCGAGATGCCCAATCGTCTGGTGCAGCGTGTAGACGATGGTCTGTCCGTTAGTGACGATCTCGTCCTCGTGGCCATACAGGTCGGTGATCCAGCCGAGCGCCTGCTGCGGCGGCGTGATGTTGTCGCCCCAGGAACACAGAACGATGATCGGCGAGCGGATGTTGCGCAGGTCGACGCGGGTGCCGTCGGAAGTGCTGATTTCGCCCGAGGTGAGCTTGTTGCCGACGAAGAGATTGTCGGCGATCCACTGCATCTCGCCGGCATTGAGCAGGACGGGGCTGCCCCACCAGGTCTCGAAGTTGAGGAAGCGCGTCGTCTCCGTGTCGACCTTCGAATAGAGATTGTAGGGCTTGTCCCACCAGGTGTTGGCGGGGTTAAGCGATTCGAAATTGCTGACCAGATAGGCGCCGTCGAAGATGCCGTTGCCGAGGTCGCCCGCCAGTGCGGTCAGCCAGGTCCCCCCCAGCGCCCCGCCCAGGTAGCGCATCGGATTGCGCCCATGCACGCCCGCCCAGTAGGAGAGCGGCGACCCCGCCAGCAGGATCGGCCCGAACAGGTCGGGCCGGATCGCGGCCGTCATCATGATCTGCCAGCCGGCTTGGCAGTTGGCGACCACGACGGGCTTGCCTTCGGCCTCGGGATGGCGCGCGGCTACGGCCTCGAGGAACGTCGCCTCTGCCCGGCACACATCCTCGATCGTCTGTTCCGATTCGGGCGCCGGCCGGAAACCGATGAAGTAGGTGGCATGGCCGGCGGCCAGTGCGACGCCGATTTCGCTGTCCTGCTTCATGCCGCCGATGCCCGGGCCGTGCCCGGCCCGCGGGTCGACGACCACGAACGGCGGCTTGGCTGGGTCCGTGACCGTCCCTTCGGGCGGCACGATCCTGATGAGGAAATAGTTCACGGGCCGCGGCAGGGTGCGGCCGTCGAGGACCGGCTCGGAGGCGAAGCCCAGCACGTGCGGTACGTCTTCGGCGCTGCGTTCGACGAACGTGTTCCCACGCTCGCGCAGGGTATCCAGTGTCAGGACGGAGCGCTGCCACGCATCGATCCAGTACTCCTGGAAGAAGTTGAACGGCGATTCGACCGACACTGGGCTCTCCCCAAGACAGGTCCGCACAGTCGGGCCAGGCGCCTGCCCGAGCCTTGATCTTCGTCAAGCTTCGTGGCGGCCGAATGACGCCCCGGCGCGCCGGGGAGGCCGGCGTCAGGCCGCCAGCAGGTCCGCCACTGCCGCCTTCTGCGCCTCGGTCAGGGCGACACTCTTGCGCGTGGCGGCATCGACATAGACATGGACGAAGTGGCCGACGGCGGCCGGCGCCTCGCTATCATGGGTGAATATCGCGAGTTCGTAGCGCAGCGAGCTGTTGCCGATGCGGCCGAGACGGATGCCGACATCCACCGTCTGGGGAAAGTCAACCGGCGCCAGGAACTCGCAGCCGCTGGCGATACACAGGCCGATCGAGGTCTGCCGGGGCGCCCGCAGGATGCCGCGCTCGATGGCGAGGGTGGTGAGCGACGTGTCGAACCAGTTGTAATAGACGGCGTTGTTGACGTGGCCATAGGCGTCGCAGTCCGACCAGCGGCTCGCGACCGGCATCCACCACCCGTAGTCTCCGCGCCGCTCGTCCCTTGCCGCCTTCTCGCCCGCCATCCCAATCCCCTGATCTTGCTGCGGGCCCTTGTACAAGCGGTGCAGGAATCGGGGCAATACAGAGGAATCGTGCGATGTCCGCCGCCCGAGTCCTAGAACTCCGCCTTGACCGGCATCCGGAAGAGGAACGTCGTCGTCTCCGGCGTGGAGGTGGCGGTGAGCGTGCCGCCATGGGCGCGGGCGATTTCGCTGCAGATGTAGAGGCCGAGGCCAAGACCCTGCTGGCTTGCGCGTGCCTCGCCGCGGAAGAACGGCTGGAACAGCTTGGCCACGGCCGCGTCAGGAATCGGATTGCCGGCATTGCGCACGCTGAGTTCCAACGTGCCGTCCTTCGCCTGCGCCTCGACCTCGATCGGCGTGCCGGGCGCGCCATGGACGACGGCATTGCCCAGCAGGTTGGAGAGAAGCTGGCCGATGCGGCCGGGGTCGCAGAAGACGCTCTCACTCAGCTTGATGCGGGTGGCAAAGTGCCGGTCGGGTGCGGTGGTGCGCAATTCCTCGACCACTTGCGTCAGGGTCGGCGTAAGCAGCACATCGCTTCGCGCAAGGTCGATGCCGGCGCCTAGTCGGCCCCGTGCAAAGTCGAGAACATCGTCGATCAGGGCCGACATTCGCGAGACGCTGCCCTGTGTGAGCTGCAACATCTCGTCGAGTGTGAGCTTGCCGCGTTTGACGAGTTGGGCGCCAGCCTGGATCGAAGCTAGCGGGTTGCGCAGGTCGTGCCCCAGCACGGCGATGAACTGTTCACGCAGATCCGACTCACGGTTGGCATGCGCGAGCCGTGCCGTGGTCACCTCGGCATGCGTCTCGGCTCGCCGGCGCGCCGTCCGCTCAGCCGCATTCAACCGTCGCAGTTCGAGCATTTTCATGATCTGCCGCGCGGTCAGGCGCAGCAGGGCCTTCTGGTTCTCGTCGAGTTCGCGCGGCTTGTAGTCGAGGACGCAGATGGTGCCGAGCGGCAGGCCTTCCGGCGTTTCGAGCAACGCGCCGGCGTAGAAGCGCAGGCGGGGATCGCCGGTGACCAACGGATTGTCGGAGAATCGATCGTCGGCCAGCGTGTCGGGAACGATGAACAGGTCGGGTTGCAGGATCGCATGCGCGCAGATCGAGGCCGGCAGCGGAGTCTCGCGCACGCCCAGTCCGATCTCGGCCTTGAACCACTGCCGCTCACTGTCGATCAGATTGATGACGGATATCGGCGTGCCGCAGATCGCGCTGACGACGCGGACCACCTCGTCGAATTCTTCCTCGCGCGGCGTATCGAGAATGTCGTAGGCCCGGAGGGCGGCGACGCGCCGGCCTTCATCCGAGTGTCGGCGAGCTTCCATCAGCCTTTGTATCAGGTGCCGTCCCCGTCGTCCCCTCCACGGGCGCCGACTCGCCCATCAGTTCATGCACGGCCCGCGCGACCGCTTCGACCGTGTAGGGCTTCTGCACCACGATGCGGCTGCGATGTTCCATCGGCAGCTGCGCCTGCTCGCCGTAGCCCGTGGCGAAGAAGAGCGGGATGCCGAGATCATGCAAGCGATGGGCGATCGGGAAGCTGTTGCGGTCGCCCAGGTTGATGTCGAGCAGAGCGAGAGCGGGGCGGGCATGCTCGATGGCGTCGAGCGCCGCCTCGATGGTTGCCGCCGTCACGACGCTGTCGGCGCCCAGGCGGTAGAGGATGTCCTCGGCATCGAGGGCGATGATCAGGCTGTCCTCGACCAGCAGCACCGACTGGCCCTTTAAGACCTGCCCCGGAGGCGCCTGCGGATGGTCCGGCGTCGAGCGCTTGTAGCGGGCGGGTTGGGCGAAGCCCGGCTTGGGCTCGACGACGTGGCGCGCCGGGATCCGGAAGGAAGCGGTGATGCCCTTGGGATCGTAGCTGACCTCCGCCGAACCGCCGAGATCGTAGGGGATCGAGCGTTCGATGATCGTGGTGCCGAAACCCTTGCGGCGGGGCTGCTGCACCGGCGGGCCGTCGCTCTCTGACCATTCGAGAATCAGGTCGCCGCGCGGATCGAGATGCCAGCCGAGCCGCGTGCGGCCGCTCGGCACCGAGAGGCTGCCGTACTTGGTCGAATTGGTAACGAGTTCGTGCAGCAGCAGCGCAAGCGTCGAGTAGGCCTGTGGCTTCAGCAGGAGGGGCTTGCCCTCCGAGATCAGCCTTTCCTTGTCGCCCACGATCGCGGCTGTCTCGGCGTCGATCAGCGCCTGCATCGGCGCCGGTCCCCAATGGTCATCGGTGATCTGGTTGTGGGCGCGGGCCAGCGCATGGATCCGGCCGTCGACCAGCCGCACGAAGTCGCGGATCGCCTGCGTACCGGCCGGATCGTCGGGCGGCTGCGATTGGCGGATCAGGCCGCGAATGACGCCCAGAATGTTGCGCACACGGTGGTTCAGCTCGGCGATCAGCAGCTCTTGCCGGGCGCTGGCCTGCTGCCTTTCGGCCGTCGCCTCGTCGGCCAGCCGCAGGACCACCTCGATCAGGGTCGCCCGCAGCGTCTCGGCGACGCGCAGCTCGGCCGGGTTGAAGGGCTGCGACTTGCCCTGCACCAATTCCTTCCATTCCTCGAAGCTCTGGCGCGGGGTCAGGCGCGGCCCGTTCGGCCCGAATTCGACCGGCTTGTGCGGGTCTCCTCCCCATCGTACCGCGCGGACCAGTTCGGAGCGGAACAGCACGACATAGTCCCGCGGCGAGCGTGAGATCGGGATCGCGAGCAACCCGGCCGCCGTCGAGGCGAACGAGCCGGCGCCATCGAGGAGCGAGCCGATGTGGTCGGTTGCGAAGACCTTGCCGGCTGCCGTGCCATTCAGAGCCCGAATGATGCGCCGGAATTCGTCGGTGGGCGGGGTAACGCCCGAGAAGGCATAAGAGCCGGCGATCCATACGCCCATGCCGTCGGCCGGGATCGCGCGCATCAGTATGTCGGCCAGCCAGTCGGGATCCTGCAGTAGGGTTTCGTTGGAGGCGATGGCGCCCAGGAGCTGATCCGAGACGTCTCGCGCCCGCTTCTCGTAGGCCACGTGCTCCTGCCGCTCGCGTGCCTCGAGCCGCATGGAGAACATCTGCGAGAAGAGTTCGCTGACGGCGCGGCGCTCGAAACTCGGGCAGCGTGGCGAATAGTGGTGACAGGCGAACAGCCCCCACAGCCTGCCCTCGACGATGATCGAGATCGACATGGAGGCGCGAACGCCCATGTTGCGCAGATACTCGATATGGATCGGCGACACCGAGCGCAGCATCGAGAGCGACAGGTCGAGCGGCCGGCCTGCCGGATCGAGTTGGGGCAGGATCGGGGCCGAACTTGCGTTCACGTCGGCGATGACGCGCAACAGGTTGCGTTGGTAGAGCTCGCGCGCCTGCTGGGGGATGTCGCTCGCCGGATAGCGCAGGCCGAGGAAGGTGCCGATGCCGTGCTTCGCCGCCTCACCGACCACCTCTCCCGAACCGTCAGGAGCGAAGCGATAAACCATCACACGGTCGAACTCGGTAAGGCCACGTACCTGGCGCGCGCCTTCCCGGAAAAACGTCGGCAGATCTGCGCAGTGGTCCAGGCGGGCGATCATGGAGCGCACGACGCTGGTCGATTCCCGATGCTCTCCCGACGACAGCTCGGCCTCGATCACCACGTTCCCTTCGGACAAGTGGATCGCGACGTCGAAATGCGGCCGTCCCGCAATCAGTTCGATGTCGAAGAGGCGCTCCACCGCGTCGGCGCCGCGCAACATGATGGTGCGATTGCGGAGGTCGTGGATAGCGTGACCCGTGAAGAGGTCGCCTAGCTGCTTGCCGAGCAAACCTTCTGGTTCTCTGCCGACATGCTCTCCGATGTTGGCCGAGACACGGGCGATCATCCAGTCGGATGTCAGCGCAACCAGGAAGCCGATGGGCTGAATGGCGCCGAGGATATGAATTGGCTCACGGTCGCAGTTCGTGAGATCGACGCTTCGCACCGGCTCGTTCACCCCAGGCTCCAGGCTTTCACTTCGGGCACCCGGCCAGTTTGTCCCGGTGTCGAGATTTATCAACGCTCTCGTCCACACGCGGTTGCAGGCGGGGCGGGCGATGATTGGGGCTTGCTGGGGCCAAGCTGCCGCGCATTGTTGTCCAGCCGGCGTCGGCCTAGGGACAGAGAACGGGCCGCTCCCAGATTGTCGCGTTGCGCGCGGGGCGCCAGGGCTCTATTTCCCGCCTGCATGGGAATCGAGATCGAGCGCAAGTTTCTCGTTACGAGCGGGGACTGGCGGGGCAACGTCGTTCGCGAGCAGCATCTCGTGGACGGCCTGGTGGCCATGACGGGCGGCCGCAAGGTGAGGGTGCGCGTCTGCGACGGACAGGCGACGCTCACGATCAAGGCGCGGGAGGCGCCCGGCGTGAATGCGGAGTTTGAATATCCCATTCCCCTTGCGGATGCGGAGGAATTGCTGACCCGTCATTGCGACGGCAATGTCATGAGCAAGACCCGATCCTTCGTGCCGTATCGCGACTTCACATGGCAGGTCGACGCCTATGATGGCGTCATGTCAGACGTCCTGCTGGCCGAGGTCGAGCTCACTCGTATCGATTGCGATGTCCCGCTACCGCCCTGGATCGGACGGGAAGTTACCGGCGATCCAGCCTATCGTAAGATCAACCTGTTTCGGGCCCGCACCGGCCGGACCGCCTCTGACTGAGCCCATAGCAGAGGCCGTGGTGCTCAGTCTGGCGACCAAAGTGGGGCAGCTCGGGCCGTCAGCTCAGAATATCCCGGCCTCCGAGCGGCCGTCGGTTCTCTCGCGACTACTCCCCAACACATCTTCGCCCGTCGCGACAAGCAGTCGGTACGATTGTTCGAACCAGCCGATACGTTCCTCGAGGGCGGCTAGGTAGGGGGGGCGCTCGATCTGGTGCGCGACCGCTTGCAGGCGCTCGCAGGCTTCATTGTCTTCGCGCCCGACGCGGCGCACGTAATGAGGCAGCAGCCGGTTGCGGATGGGATCGCTCAGCGGCCGGATGAGGCGGGCGGGCCAGGCATGATCGGCCTGGAACGGCGCCGGATGGACCCGGATCCGCTGGACCGATCGGTCGTGCGCCACGGGAACCGATTGCTGGACGTAACAATGGAAGAACGCGCCGTCCGAACGGAACAGGGCCACGATCAGGTTCGGCAAGATCTGGAAGATGCAGTACTGCGTCGCCCGGAAAGATCCATCGGCGCAGGCGGCGGACATTTCCGCGAGGGCGTCCGGCGTGCTGGTGTTGAGAAAGGCGCTGTGGAGACCGAACCGGACGTAACTGATGTCTTCGCGCCGCACATGGCCGCTCTTGCCGAAGGTCGTCGGATGGAGAGCGACGGTGTGATAGTCGTCGAGGCTGACATGGAGGTTCAGCCTCCAGTTGGCCGCAACGGGCATCGACAGGGTGCGGGGCGTCGACCTCGATCGCGACAGGGCCGCGACGATCGGGAAGCCGGGGCCGAGGAATTCCGCGAGCGACTCGCGTTTCACCGGTGCGGGGAAACGGCCGAAGACCAGCGTGCCGCAGGTCGCGATCTCGATGGGATTGAGGCGCGAGCCCAGCGCGCGCGACACGGTGCCGAAATTCTCCTGGCATTTCGGGATGCCGATGGCGGCACCGTCGTGGTCGTATCGCCAGTGATGGAAGCCGCAGACGATGGGCCCGTTGCCCTTGTCCTTTGTCCGCAGCGGAAAGAAGCGATGGGCGCAGACATTCTCGAAGCCCTTCAGCGCCGCGCCGAACCGCTGCACGAAGACCGACCGGGTCGCCAGCGAGGCGCGGAACCAGTCGCCGTCCTTCTCGACATCGTCCGTGAAGCCGAGGAACGTCCAGGCATAGGAAAGGCAGCGCTGCTCGTGCGCGAACGCCTGCGGGTCGACCAAGGTGCGCGCCCAGTCGGGGGCGAAGGCGGAATCACCGCGAAGAGGCATCGTGTGCCTAAGCTGCCATCTCGTGGTGGTCCCGTCCATTCAGGCTTAGAACTTCACCTGGCCCGATTTGCCGGCAGCATTCTTCAGAACCAATGTGACCGTCGCACCAGTGGGAATGTCGGCCTTGGCCTCGCCCTTCAGTGATGTCTCGCCGGCGGCGGCAAGGGAGACGGTTTCGCGCGCGCCGCCCGAGACGATCAGGACCGAGCCGGAGAAGCCCTTGGCCGGCGTGGGCTTGTTGTTCTCGTCGAGGATGTTGATGGTGACGGTGCTGCCCACCACGACCAGCTCGGCATGGACGCCGGCCACGTCCTGCACGATGCCGCCGTTCGGCCCCTTGGTGCTGCCGTGAGTGTGCTGCGCCGCCGCAGCGCCGGCCCAGAGGATGGCAAAGGCCAGGATCAGGATCTTCTTCATGCGCTCTCTCCTTGTTGTCGAACGGGTATGCGGTCGCGATGGAACAGCGCGTAGAGCGCCGGCAGCACGACCAGGGTGAGGAGGGTGGAGGAAAGGATGCCGCCGATGACCACGGTGGCGAGGGGCCGCTGCACCTCGGCGCCGGCACCGGTCGCCAGCGCCATCGGCACGAAGCCCAGCGAGGCGACCAGCGCCGTCATCAGGACCGGGCGGAGCCGCTTGGTCGCGCCGGTGCGCACTGCCGAATCCACCGTCATGCCGTCGGCGCGCAGGCGCTGGATGAACGAGATGATCACAAGCCCGTTCAGCACGGCGACGCCGCTCAGGGCGATGAAGCCGACGCCGGCGCTGATCGACAGCGGGATCCCGCGCAGCGCGAGCGCCGCGATGCCGCCGGTCAGCGCCAGCGGCACGCCGCTGAACACCAGCGTCGCGTCGCCCATCGAGCCCAGGCTCATGCAGAGCAAGGCGAAGATCAGCAACAGCGCCACGGGCACCACCACCGCCAGCCGCTGCGAGGCACCGACCAGCTGCTCGAACTGGCCGCCCCAGCCGATCCAGTAGCCGGCCGGCAGCTTCACCTGTTCCGTCACCTGGCGCTGCACCTCGCCGACGAAGGAGCCGAGGTCGCGGTCGCGCACATTGGCGCTGACGACGATCCGGCGCTTGCCGTCCTCGCGGCTGATCTGGTTGGGACCGGGTGCGGTGTCGATCGTCGCCACAGCTGACAGCGGCACGTAGGGCGCGGCCGCACCGCTGCCGGTCTGCACGATCGCGCGCCGGCCGGTATCGCCCGCCGTCGCCGCGGCCTGCGGCACGGGAATGGGCAGGGAGGCGAGCGCGTCGAGGTCGACGCGCAGATGCTCGGGCAGGCGGACCACGATGTCGAAGCGCCGATCACCCTCAAAGACCAGGCCGGCTTCCTTGCCCCCGACCGCGATCTCGACGACTTCCTGCAGGTCGGACAGCGTGACGCCGTAGCGCGCCAGCGCGGCGCGGCTGGGTTTCACGGTCAGCATCGGCAGGCCGCTCACCTGTTCGGTGCGCACGTCGGCGGCGCCGGGCACCCGCTGGACCACCGACTGGACCTTGTTCGCAAGGGCGAGCAGCGTGTCGAGATCGTCGCCGAAGATCTTTATGCCGAGGTCGCTGCGCACGCCGGAGATCAGCTCGTTGAAGCGCATCTGGATCGGCTGGGTGAATTCGTAGTTGTTGCCCGGCACATCCGAGACGCGTTTCTCGATCGCAGCCACCAGGTCCGCCTTGGGTCGGTTCGGGTCGGGCCATCGGCTGCGGGGCTTCAACAGGATGAAGGTGTCGGCGACATTGGGCGGCATCGGATCGGTGGCGACCTCGGCCGTGCCGATTTTGCCCGCCGCTTCCTGGACCTCGGGGAATTCGAGCACCGCCTTCTCGACCGCCTTCTGCATCTGCACGGACTGGCTGAGACTGGTGCCGGGGATGCGCATCGCATGCATGGCGATGTCGCCCTCATCGAGCGAGGGGATGAACTCGCCGCCCATGCGCGAGGCCGCCACGCCGCTCACCGCGACGAGGAGAAGAGCCAGTCCGACCACGACGAAGCGCAGCCGGATCGCCTGGTCGAGCACCGGGGCATAGAGGCGGAGCGCGCCGCGCATGAACAGGTTCTCCTTCTCCGCCACCTTACCCGTGACCAGCAACGCCACTGCCGCCGGCACCAGGGTCATCGAGGCGATCGCGGCGCCCGTGAGCGCAAGCAGGACGGTCAGCGCCATGGGCGTGAACATTTTGCCTTCGACGCCCGTGAGCGTGAGCACGGGCAGGTAGACGACGCCGATGATCAAGGTGCCGAACAGGCTGGGCTTGATGACCTCGCTCGAGCCCGCGAGGATCGCAGCGAAGCGCTCCTGGCGATTCAGCACGCGGCCGCGCCGGTGCTGTTCCTCGGCGAGCAGGCGCAGGCAGTTCTCGACCACGATCACCGCGCCGTCGACGATGATGCCGAAGTCGATGGCGCCGAGGCTCATCAGGTTGGCGCTGATATGGTTCTCCACCATGCCGGTGATGGTGAAGAGCATCGACAGCGGGATGACACAGGCCGTGACGAAGGCCGCGCGGAAGTTGCCGAGGATCAGGAACAGCACGACCACGACCAGCAGCGCGCCTTCCAGCAGGTTCTTCTCGACCGTCCGGATCGTGGCATCCACCAGCTTGGTGCGGTCGTAGAAGGCGCGCGCCACGACGCCTTCGGGCAAGGAGCGTTCGACCTCGGTGAGCCGGGCGGCGACGCGCTGAGCGGCTGTCCGGCTGTTCTCGCCGATCAGCAGCATGGCGGTCCCGATCACGGCCTCCTTGCCGTCGACCGTCGCAGCACCTGTCCGCAGCTCGTTGCCTTCCTTGACCTCGGCAATGTCGTCGATGCGGATCGGCACGCCGCCGCGCGAGCCGACGACGATGCCCCGGATGTCCTCGATGTCGTCGACCTGGCCCGGCGTGCGCACGAGATACTGCTCGCCGTTGCGCTCGATGTAGCCGGCGCCGACATTGGCATTGTGCGTGGCCAGCGCCGCCATCACGTCGCGGAAGGTGAGCCGGTACGCCATCAGCTTCGCGGGCTCGGGCAGGACGTGGAACTGCCGTTCGAACCCGCCGATCGTGTTGACCTCGACGATGCCCGGCACCGTGCGCAGCTGCGGCTTGATGATCCAGTCCTGGATCGTCCGCAGCTCGGTGGCCGAGTAGGGTGAGCCGTCCGGCGTCTTCGCACCGGGCGTGGCCTCGACCGAGTACATGTAGATTTCGCCGAGGCCCGTCGAGACGGGCCCCATCGAGGTCTCGACGCCGGGCGGCAGCTTGTCCTTCGCCTGCTGGATGCGCTCGTTCACGAGCTGGCGGGCGAAGTAGATGTCGGTGCCGTCCTTGAACACGACGGTGATCTGGCTGAGCCCATAGCGCGACAGCGAGCGCGTGTGGTCGAGCTTCGGCAGACCGCCCATCGCCGTTTCCAGCGGAAAGGTGATGCGCTGCTCGACCTCCAGGGGCGAGTAGCCCGGCGCAATGGTATTGACCTGCACCTGCACGTTGGTGATGTCGGGCACCGCGTCGATCGGCAGGCGCGTGAAGTTCCAGGCGCCCAGCGCGCCGACGGCGATGGCGGCGAGGATCACGAGCCAGCGGTTCTGGATCGAGAAGGCGAGGATGCGGTCGATCATGGCGCACACCCCGCGAGGAGTCCCGAAGGTCCTTCGCTTCGCTCAGGATGACAATCTTGTTGGCACCGGCCGAACTGCGTCTTTTGCGCCAGCACTGTCATCCCGAGCGCAGCGACGGAGCTTTCCCGCTTCTTCACGGGCCCCTCAATGCTCATGCGCCGCTCCCGCCTTGCCCATCTCGGCCTTGATGACGAAGCTGTTCCTGGCAGCGTAGGTGTCGCCGGCGAGCACGCCGAAGAGCACCTCGACCCAGTCGGCGTCGCGCGCGCCGAGTTCCACCTCGCGCGCGGCGAAGGTGTCGCCCTCGCGTACGAAGACCACGGTCTTGCTTTCCATTGTCTGCAGCGCGCTTGTGCGGATCGCCACGTCGACCGGCTTGGCCGACAGCACGACCCTGCCGTCGACGAACAGGCCCGGCCGCAGCCGGTTGTCGCCGTTCCCCACGATCGCCCGCGCGATCGAGGTCTGCGTGTCTGTCGATCCGAGCGGCGACAGATAGTCGATGCGGGCCCCGACCGGCGGACCGCCGTCGCCGACATCGACGGTCACGGCATCGCCCGTGCGCACGCGGCTGAAGTCGCGGCGAAACACGGCGAAGTCTATCCACATGGTCGAGAGATCGGCGATGGTGAAGAGGGGCTTCGCCTCGGAGGCGAATTCGCCCAGCGTGCCGTCGCGGTCGATGACGGTGCCGTCAATGGGCGCTTTCAGCTCGTAGCTGGTCAGGCTCTGGTTGCTCTCGACGGTCGCCAGCACCTCGTCCTTCTTTACCCTGTCGCCCAGGCGCTTGCGCATGCTGCGGATTACGCCGGGGAAGCGCGGCGTCACCTTCACCAGCGTTTCCTGGTTGGGCTGGATGATGCCGTTGAGACGCAACATGTCGCGCAGCTCGCGCGGGCCGGCCTGCAGCAGTTCGATGTCGGCGGCCGCGACCTGCGCACCCGAGAGCTTCACGCCCTCGTCGTGGCCGTGGGCGCCTTCTTTCTCCTCGCCATGACCATGTCCGCCCTTGGCTGTGCTCGCCGTCTTGGCAAATCGCGGGTCGAAGGCGTACCAGCCGGCGGCGGCCAGCACGCTGGCGCACACCAGGGCGATGGCGAGATATTTCAGGAACCGGATCATTTCGCCCTCGCGAGCTGGAGCGGGCTGCCGGTCAGCCCCTCGATGGTGGCGATCGAGGTATGGAAGCTCGCCAGAGCCTCGTGTTCCTGCAACTCGGCGTCGGCCACGGTCCGGTAGGCGTCGAGGATTTCCAGAAGCGTGTAGCGGCCCTGCCCGTAGCCTGCCTCGACGGTCGACAGGGCGGCCCGCGCCGCCGGCAGGACCGTCCGGCGCAGCAGGTCGACCTGGGCCAGCGCGCCGGTAGCCGTGTCGTGCGCCTTGCCGACGATGGCGATCAGGCTGAGCCGATTGACCGCCCGTTCGGCCCCCGTCTTTTGCGCGGCCTCCTGCGCTTCGCGGATGGCTCCGGTATTGCGGTCGATGACGTTGATCGGGACCGAGACGCCGAGGCGAAGCGCGTTCTGGCTGTTCTCGGCATAGTGGCGCCAGGCGATGCCGGCGGTGATATCGGGCAGCGGCTTCAGCCGCGCCGACAGGAGCTCGGCATCTCGGCGGGCGCGCACCGCTGTCCAGCGCATCAGCTGCGGATTGTCCTCGATGGCCTTGATGGCGGTGTCGAGCGGCGCCGGCCGCGAGATGCGCCCGAAATCCCCCGCAACGGCCGTAAAGTTCGGCCGGTCGAGGCCCATCAGCGCGGCGAGTTCACGCCGCGCGACGTTGAGCGCCGTGCGCGCGCGCTCACGGTCGAGCCGCACCATGCCGGCTGCGGCCTGCGTGCGCGACACCTCCGCGGATGAGGAGGCGCCGGCCTCGACCCTCTTCTGCATCTGCGGCACCAGCCTCTCGAGAGAGGCGGCGTGGCGCTCGAGCAGGGCGATCTTGCGCTCCACAGCCAGCGCCTCGACGAAGGCGATAGCGGTCTCCGACAAGAGCTCCAGCCGCGTCGCCTCGCGCTCCCAACGGGCGGCGTCGTAGTCGCCGAGCGCGGCCTGGACGCGGGCATCGCGCTTGCCGCCCAACTCGAAGAGCTGGCTGATCTGCAAAGTGTATTCCGCGCCGCTGGTGAGGCCGTTCTGGCCATAGGCGAAATTGTCGACCTCGACGCCCAGGGTCGGGTTGGGCAGGGCGCCCGCCTGCTCGCGCCGTCCGTCTGCCATGTTAATGGTGCGGTCGGCGACCGACAGGCGGGGATTGGTGGAAATGACGGTGCGCAGGGCCTGCGGCAGCGACAGCGCACCGGCGCGCTGTGCCGACACCTGGCCCGTCTGAGCCATCGACGGGTGCGCCACGGCGACGGCAAGCGTCGCGCAGAGCCAGAGACGGGGAGACATGGAGACTCCGATCGCAGGAACGGGAACGACCCGAAGCGCTCAGGCTTCAGGCGGACGACGTGCGGCGATCAGGCTCTGGGAGGAGGCGGGGCGAGGGAGGTCTGGAAAGAGACGAGGCCGCGGACCGGCGCCTGCCGGACGGCGATGGCGCCAGGTGATGCTTCGGCAGCTTGCGTCAACGCCGGCAGAGAGACGGTGGCGCAGACATGACACTTTTCACCCGGCAGGCTGGCCTCGTCCTGCGATGCGCCATCGGATTCGAGGGCTTGCACCGCCATTGGCGCGTAGGCGCTCGCCGTGGCGATGCCACAGACATGGAATGTCGTTACGAAGGCCACCGCCAGCGCGCAAAACACACGGAACATTCGCGAGGGCAGATCACGCGTCACGGTGCGGAGTGAACAACACGAAGTCCGCGAGGTCAACGGCGTGCGACGATGTTGGTCAGACCGGACTCCCGCCACCTCGCCGGCGTAGCCTGAACAAGGCTACCGCGCAGCGGTTCTGAAGCCTTGATGCAGGCTGCCTGTTCGTGCCCAATGCCGGTGCTTTGAGACACGAGCGACGAATGAAAGGTCCGGCCATGCGAAAGAACAAGATCAAGGAAATCTGGGCCGCGGGGAAATGCGCGACACTGGGTTGGCTCTCGGTTCCGAACACCTTCACCGCCGAGGTCATGGCGCGGCAGGGTTTCGACGCCCTGTGCGTCGACCTGCAGCATGGGCTGTCGGAGATGAAGGACGTGGCGCCGATGCTGCAGGCGATCTCACAGACTGATACCGTGCCGGTCGTGCGCGTGGCGTGGAACGAGCCGGCCGCCATCATGAAGGCGCTGGACCTCGGCGCCTACGGCATCATCGTGCCGCTGGTGAACAATGCCGAGGAAGCCGCCAAGGCGGTGGCTGCCTGCCGGTATCCGCCCGTGGGCATGCGGTCCTCGGGACCGGTGCGCGCCGTGCACTATGGCGGCGCCGATTACGTCGCAAAAGCCAATGACGAGATCATCGTCATGGCGATGATCGAGACCAAGGAAGGGCTGGAGAATCTCGAGGCGATCTGCGCGACGCCCGGGCTCGATGCGGTCTATATCGGCCCGGCGGACCTCTCGTTCGCCCTGGGCCTGCCGCCGCGCGGCGACAATCCCGATCCGCTGCACATGGCGACCTGCGACAAGATTCGCGAGGCCGCCCACAAGGCCGGCATCAAGTGCGTCATGCACTGCGCGGCGGCACCCTTTGCGGCCGGCGCCGTCAAGCGCGGCTTCGACATGGTGATGCTGACGGCCGATCTCTCCTGCATGATCGCTGGCGCCCGCCAGCAACTCGAGGAACTCAAGGCCAAGTCGGCCCGAGGACGCTGAGCGGAATGAAATCGACGGCGCGGCGAAGCACCACTGCGCCCGGCGACTGTTTTGCGTTGCCGGCGACCTAAAATGCGAGTTCTGGTCGACGGCCGTGGTTGCCGTCGCACCGGAAACGCATAACTTGTTTGCGAGAATTGGGCTTTTTCCCACAAGAGGCCGTGGCGGTATCGGGTCCGCGTCGGTAGGCTGAGCTGACCGGGCGTGTGGTCGATTTGATGTGCCGGTACGAGGGGTGGCAATGGCGGACGAGCGGACGCGAAGCTTGATGCTTTCGAAGTACTACTGCACCGAAAGGGCCCTCGAGGTGAAAGCCGAGCTCGCCAGACTTGACTCAGAAGGGACTGAACTCAAGAGGGAGCTCGATGGCCCCGCAGATTCAGCCAGGCAGAAAGTCATCCGGCGCCGGCGCGCCTATCTCAAGCGTCGCAACGACGAGCTGAAGGTCGAGCGAGCCGCTCTGACCGCGGAGCTACATGGAGCTTTGGAGGCGCTGAAAGCGCTCCCTCCGCCGGCAAGCCCCGCAGTGGCGGCTTCAGCGCCAATGCCGAAAAAGAAAAAGAGATTGGGTTGGCCGCGAGGCCGGAGTTCCTGATTGCCGGCGCCCGAAGCGCGGGCCCATCTCTGCACGCCGCCGCCAAGGTGCAGGCCCTATTCAAGGTTATCGAGGGCCTGCCTGATTTGTTTTTCAGCGTTGGGCCAGCGCTTTATGGCCTGATCGGGTTTCAGGACCTCCGTCTCCAAACCCGACTTGGAATAGACGAGTTCACCGTCCTCGTTGATTTCGACGCTGCCGTCGATGCCGTCGATTGTGATTACTCTTGTCATTCATGCCTCCATCACCTGTTGTCGGGAACTACGCGCCATGGCCCGTTCTGTTGCACGGTACAGTGGCCGCAGTGCGTCGCCTAAAATTGGCCGGAATCGTTGGGCACAGTTCCGAGCTTGGCTGGACGCTTGCGCAAATCGGCATGGTCTCAGCTCGATTTCGAATATTCGGTGGACCGCATATCACCACGATGCATCGTAACGCTTGGATGCTCACCGTTGTTGAGATAGTGGTGAGGTCATGACGGATTTGGCGGACGCGACACGTCTCACTCTTTGCCAGCGTATCCACCGTTTCGTGCTGGTGCTGGAGCGCTTCAAGCGCAATCCGAACCGGCGAGAGGCTTATCATGTGCTCTCTGCCATCGAGGCCCTGCGTGAGGGGCGCTACGAGGCCGGCCTCCAATGCATTCGTGCCGCGGAACTGGTCGCCCCCATTCCCGAAGGGCTCGCTCTCCTGCCAGGCCTGCACGACGATATGACGGCCACCGAGTTGCGGGAGGCGTTGCGCGCTATCGTCCGTCCGGTAGAGACGGACGTACCGGCCAGCGGCGTTGCCGAGGCGGCCGGTCCGGAAGCGGCCGGGGGCGACGCCACCAACTAGTTAGAGACGGGGACGCGGGGGTCGCTGCGCCCCCTCAGGTTGTTACGCGGAACAGTTCGCGTCACGAATTTATCACTCCCTTTCGTGCAACCGCCCTTGTGTTGCCCCGTTGGCAGAACAGCTCGGGCTTGGCCCAGCAGTCTTGCCAGCGTGAGGAGTGGAAGTTGCCGACCGAAATCATCCACATGGGATTGGGTTCCGAAGTCGCTGCTCTGCGGGCGCTCGGCGAGGTTCGACGCCGCCAGTCGCTCATAGACCGTTTGATGCGTGAGCGCCGCGAGACACCGCCGGCAACGGAGCGGCGCCCAAGTCGCAGAATGAGGCCTGTTGCGCCGCTCGCGCACGTTGGTCGAAGCGAGCCCTAGCCACACATAAGCGAGGAGCCTTGCCGATGCCGCGTCTCGCCTGGACCGATCTCGCCAACACTCCCGGCACTGCCTTTCTGATCGTCGGCGAGCTCGCGCCGTGTTTCGCAGGCGGTCGACGGGAAGACGACCCCTTCGATAGTGCCCGCCTGCGGTTCGCTGCGAACCTGATCGTTCGCACCTGCAGCCATCTCAAGCTGAAAGGCCCTTTCGCCGTGCAGCCGTCACGGGAGGGAAACAGCCTGATGATCCAGTGCGTGGTAGCGGAGTCGGAAGACTTCGTGCGGCTGGGCGAAGTGACGGGCGGGCGCGAAATCGAAGCCTCCCTGTGGTGCGGCCAGCGCCATTTCCTGCTGGACAATACTACCCATGACGCGCTGCTCGCCATTGCTGGGCAACCGGACGGCCGCGGTGCCGGTCGGCGCGCCCGGGCTGCGTCCCGCGAGGCAGAGGAGCAGCGGCTTCGATGGGGACAGGACTGAAGGGCACTGCCTTTCCGCTGGAACGAGACACGGTCCTGCATCTCTGCATTGACATGCAGCGTCTGTTCGCCGACCAGACCGCCTGGCAGGTGCCATGGTTGCCGCGCGTCCTGCCGGCCGTGGTCGAGATCTCGTAACGCCATGCCCCACGCACGATCTTCACCCGGTTCGCCCCGCCCGAGAGGCCGGGGCCGCACAGGGGGCTTGGCAGTCCTAATACGAACGCTGGCCGGAGATGACGCGCGCCGAGCTGGATTCCGGCTTGCTGGAACTGGTAGGGCCGCTGGCGCGTCTCGTGCCACCGGCGCGACAGATCGAGAAGCCGGCGAACTCTGCCTTCAGCCGCCCCGGATTTGCGACAGCGATCAAGCGCCGCGGCACCACGACTCTGGTCGTGACGGGAGGCGAGACGGATGTCTGCGTCCTCGCGACCGTGATGCAGGCGATCGATCTCGGCTTTCGCGTGGTGCTTCCCATCGACGCGCTGTGCAGCACCAGCGATGGCGCACACGACACTGTTGTAGACCCGTTCGGCGCTCGCTTTTCCTCGCAGGTCGAGGCCACCACGACGGAGGATTTGCTGCGTCGCTGGCAATAGGTTCGCCGCCGGACTGCACGCGGGTGCTGGCGCTGTCATCTTCCCTGTGCCTTTGTCGGTGCTGGGAGAACCGCCTTGCCGAAAGTCCAGTGGCCAAACCTCGCCTGCGATCCGGGCAAGGCCCATCTGCTCGTCGCCGAACTCGCCCCGTCCTTCTTCGGCGGCAGGATCGCCAGTGACCCGTTCGATTCGCAGCGCCTGCGCGAGGGCGTCAATCTGATGAGTCGAGTATGCACGAAGCTGAAGTTGCGCGGCAGTCATTCCGTGACGACGTCGCGTGCAGGCAATGCTAGCGTCGTGCTCTGCGCTTTCGGAGACACCCAGGATCGAAACCGGGTCGCCGCGCTTGTCGAGGTGGCGACGGACGGGCAGGAGACGCGGGAATGGGCGAGTCGGCGCGTCTTTACGCTCACGGCCAAAGCCCACGAGCGCCTGGTATCGGTGGGTGGCGAAACCGACAACCGTTATGCCGGGCGCCGGCGTCGGGAGCGCGAACGCAGCGCCGCCGAACAATCCCTGCGCTGGGGCGACATCTAGCTGGCGCTCGGGTCCGGGACGCCGCCTTACGCCTGGCCTTCAGAAGTGGATCATCGGGCGCGCGAAGATGTACACGTCCTCCTGGGTATGGCGGCAGACCGACCTTGCGGTCGCGGGAGCGTAGAGGCTCGTCCTCTCTCTCATGCGAGGACACGATGCGATCGATGATCCGTTCCCTGACGGCGCTCGCCACGGCCGCGGCCGCCGCGCTTTCCATCCCAACTGCCGGCGCTGCCACGATCGGCGGCACATACTATGCGGTCCAATACGACTTCCTGGAGTTCTGGACCGCTACCGACGGCAAGCCCTTCCGCGTCGTCTTGCCCGGCAATCCGTTCCCGGCCTTGACGCCCGAGCAGACCGCCGCCGGTCTACTGCCGGTCATGCAGGCTGCCAAGCCCAGGCCCGCGCTCTCCTTCACCTATGACGCGCCGCTCGAGGAACCGCGCCCGGACTATCGTCTGGTGCTGGTGTCCAATGCCGCCAATGACCTGAACGGCGACAGCGTCTGCCGGGGCAAGACCCGCCTCAAGCCGGGCCGTCCCGGAATCTTGAATCTCTTTGCCGTCTACTGTCGGAACGACATGGCAATGTCGATGACGACCGCGACAACGCCGGCGGCAACGCCCGCCGACCCGAACGTGTCGAAGCTCTTTCGCGAGCTCTTCATGGTCGTGTTCAGCGACTCGGCAGCACTGAAGCCCAATGCGGGGGGAATCGACCGCCGCTAGCGCAACCGTTCCCGGTAGCACCCGTTGCAGGCGGGCTGTCCACGCATAACCGAACGGAATTCCAAATGGCCAAAAAGCCTGTATCGCCGACGATGGCGCCTCCCTCTCCGCGCACGGCGGGGCAGGACACACCCCTCGACAAGCCGAACGCGCGGCGGCAGGAAACGGCCAAGACCAGCTCGATCCAACCCGACACGATGCCGCCGGGCAGCGTGCTCACGACCAACCAAGGCGTCGCAGTCAGCGACGATCAGAACTCACTGAAGGCTGGCGTCCGCGGCCCGACGCTTCTCGAGGACATTCTTATGCGTGAGAAGATCACGCATTTCGACCACGAGCGCATTCCGGAACGGGTTGTGCATGCACGCGGTACCGCGGCGCACGGTGTGTTTCAGGTCTATGAAGACCTGTCCGAGCTGTCTTGTGCGCAGCTCTTTCGCGACCCCGACGTCCAGACGCCGGTCTTCGTTCGCTTCTCGACGGTGGCGGGCTCGCGCGGGTCGGCGGACACGCCGCGCGACGTGCGCGGCTTCGCGGTGAAGTTCTACACGCAGGAGGGCGTGTGGGATCTGGTCGGCAATAACATGCCGGTTTTCTTCATCCAGGACGCCAACAAGTTTCCGGACCTGATCCATGCGGTGAAGCCCGAACCCAACAACGAGATTCCGCAGGCTGCCTCGGCGCACGATACATTCTGGGATTTCGTGTCGCTGACGCCGGAGAGCGCCCACATGTTGACGTGGGTAATGAGCGACCGCGCCCTGCCGCGCACCTTGGCCACCATGGAGGGCTTCGGCGTTCACACCTTCCGCCTTGTCGACGCCGAGGGCGGCTGGCGCTTCGTGAAGTTCCACTGGAAGCCACTCAAGGGCGTGTGCTCGATGGTGTGGGACGAATCCCACCTTCTGTGCGGGCGCGACCCGGACTTCCAGCGGCGTGACCTTTTCGAATCCATCGAGCGGGGTGACTATCCGGAATGGGAGCTTGGCCTTCAGATCGTGGAGCCGGCCGACGAGCACAAGTTCGACTTCGACCTCCTGGATCCGACCAAGATCATTCCCGAGGAGCTGGTGCCCATCCGCAGGGTCGGCAAGCTTACGCTGAACCGAAATCCGGACAATTACTTTTCCGAGACCGAGCAGGTGGCCTTTCACACCGGCCACGTCGTTCCGGGCATCGACTTCTCCAACGATCCGCTGCTTCAGGGCCGTCTGTTCTCCTACATCGACACTCAGCTTCGCCGTGTGGGTCCCAACTTCCATGAGCTGCCGATCAACCGTTCGCTGCGGCCGGTCGACAACAACCAGCGCGACGGGTTCGGGCGCCACACGATCAACCCCGGCAAGGTCGCCTACTTTCCCAACAGCCTGGGCGGCGGTTGCCCGATGCATTCGCCGACAGCCGCAGCAGCGTTCCGCTCTGTCGCGGTGCAGGAGGCCGGCGCCAAGCTTCGCCAGCGAAGCGAAAGCTTCAACGACCATTTCAGCCAGGCCACGATGTTCTGGAATAGCATGAGCGACTGGGAGAAGGACCACATCGCGGCCGCCTTCGCGTTCGAGCTCAACATGGTCGTGGACCAGGGCGTGCGGAACCGCGTCATGAACGAGCTGCTGTGCAACATCTCACCGCAGCTCGCCGACATGGTTTCCGGTGCGACCGGCATCGAGGTCGCGCCGGCCGGTACGCCCGAGGCGCCAACTCCCTCGGCCCCGACGCCATCCGGACCGCTCAATCCCAAGGCTGCCGAGCTTCGCTCACCGGCCCTGTCCATGGACAAGGCGCCGCCGATGGTCCGGGGCCGCAAGATCGCGATCCTGGTCGGTGATGGAATCGACTCCGCCCTCGTCAAGGCGCTGATCGCCGACCTCACCAAGGCCGGCCAGGTGCCCGAGCTGATCGGGCCGACTGCTGGCGCCGTGATCGACGCCGCGACCAAGCCGCTGGCTGTCAACCGCGCCGCTCCGAATGCGCCGTCGGTGATCTACGATGCCGTGCTCATCCCGCCTGGCGTAGCAGAGGGACTGATGGCCATGCCGATGGCGCAGCGCTTCATCGACGAGGCCTTCCGGCACGGCAAGCCGATCATCGCGGCGGGAGATGCACGCGCGCTGTTCGAACGGCTCGGGATCGTCGATGCGGAAGGGGTGGTGATTGGCGACAACAAGCTCTCCACCGCGATGCTCGACAATCTTGCGCAGCATCGGTTCCCGCGGCGTGTGTCGAACCTGGCCCCGAACTGAACGCTTCACACACGATCGAGAGGATTTCATTATGGCTACGAACGAGAACGCGGTCGCGCTGCTCAAGGCCGACCATCGCAAAGTCGAGGGACTGTTCGAGTCCTTTGAGAAGGCTCGCACCGAGGATCGCAAGAAGGCTCTGGTGACGCAGATCTGCACTGAGCTGATGGTTCATTCGACCATCGAGGAAGAGATCTTCTATCCCGCCTGCAAAGGCAAGATCGAGGACGGAGAGCTGCTCGACGAAGCCTATGTCGAGCATGACGGCGCCAAAGTGCTGATTGCCGAGCTGCTGCAGGGCTCGCCCTCGCACGAGTTCTACGATGCCAAGGTCAAGGTTCTGTCGGAGCTGATCAAGCATCACGTGAAGGAAGAGGAAATGCGGTCCGAGGGCCTGTTTGCCGAGGCCCGCGATGCCGGCGTCGACCTGAACGATCTCGGGGACCGGCTGAAGGCCCGCAAGGCCCAGCTGCTGGCCAAGTTCAAGGAGGCCGGAAAACTGCCGCCGCCGCAGACCCGTTCGTTCACGGGTCACAAGCTCTCCCAGAGCGAACCGGTGATGGGCCAGTAGGCTTCTACACGCTGCAACCGGATACTCGCGTCCCGATCACGGGCGGGGATTCGGGAAGCGGCCGCGCAGTGGTGATCGCGTTTGCGCTTGAAGGGCGCCGATGTTCTCATCTCGTATCTCAGCGAGCATGAGGATGCTGAGGAGACGGCGCGGTGGATCGAAAAGGCCGTGCGGACCGCTGGGGACATACCGGACTCTTCGCGTTGTCGTGCGCTCGTCGATCGAGCCATCGCGGAACTTGGCGGCCGCAACATCCTGGTGAACAATGCTGCCATCAGGCGACGTTCAAGTCGCTTGACGAGATCACCAACGAGGAGTGGGAAGCGACGTTCCGGACGAACGTACACGCAATGTTCTGGATGGCCAGAGTGGCCGTGTCCCCACATGCCAAAGGGCGGCGCCATCATCAATACGGCCTCGATCAGCTACGACGTACCGAACCCCACACTGCTCCCCCATGCGACCCCCAAAGGAGCAATCCACAATTTTACGGGAGGGCTGGCGCAGCTCTGGCCAAGGCCGGTATCAGGGTCAATGCCGTCGCTCCCGGACTGGAATCGACGCCGCTCATCCCGTCGACGATGCCGCCAGAGACGGGCGCAAATTCTGGAATCAATGTGCCAATGAAGCGGGCGGCACAGCCTGGGGAGCTCGCTACAGTCTACGTCATGCTCGCGGATCCGCGGTCCCGCTATACTTCAGGCGCGACGATCGCCGTCACCGGCGGAAAGCCTTTCCTTTAGGAAAAAGGCCGGGTCGAGGAGACCCGGCCTTCCATCCGCTTTTGGTCAGTTAGCGGCGATTGGTCTTTTGATGCTCGTCGTTGGGCTTCACCGGCGCGGCCTCGATGAACGAAACGGGATCGCTGCCCGGGAAGCTATCCTTCAAGGCCGCGTCGAGCTTCTTCTCGAGCTTGTCGTCCGCCGACAGGGGCTTGCCTTTGTCGCGGCTCTCGGGCGACGGGCTGCTCTCGGCGCGAGAAATACGCTGCTCAAGCGCGAGCAGCTCCTGTTCCATCATCTTAAGATCGGACGCCTCGCGTTCCGATGCGCCATCGGACTCCCGCGCGCTGGCGATCTTCGCCTGAAGGTCATCACGTTCCTGCATCAACTGTTCGGTCTTGGTCATGGGAATCTCCGGGCTGAGGAATGGAATACAACGTTCCCGGGCGCCTTGAAGTTGCCCCGACATTCCGGGCGCGGCCGGAACCATTCGCCATCGGCCCGTTGTAGAGGCGGCTGAAATGCTCAGCTCCCAATTGAGAGGAATGGAAATGAAGAAGATGTTCGCCCTCGCGGCCGCCGCTGTCATTGTTGCCGGCGCCCCGGCCTTCGCAGCCACCGACGCCGAGTGCCAGGAAATGTGGAAGAAGGCCGACGCCAACACCGATGGCAACGTCTCGGGCGGCGAGGCGATCCGCTACATGTCGTTCATGCGCGTCGCCGGCATGACTGTCGCCACCGAAGGCACGATCACGCAGACCGAGTTCATGAACGCCTGCAAGGCGGACGCCTACAAGGTCAAGGCGGTCGACGCCGGTGCGCCGCTCAAGGGATCGAACTCCTTCACGGAGGCCCAAGCCAAAGACCGCATCATCGCCCAGGGTATGGATAACGTCACCGGCCTGACGAAGGACGGCGACGGCATCTGGCGCGCCACCGCGCAGCACGCCGGCAAGCCCGTCCAAGTAGCCGTCGACTACAAGGGCAATGTCGTCATGGCGAATCAGTAACTGCAAAGAACGAAGGGAATTCAGAGATGAAAACCGTTAGCCGAGCTTATGACAGCTATGCCCAGGCCCGTGCCGCCGTCGACGCGGTCGAGAAGGCCGGCGTGCCGAGCAGCGACGTCAGCATCGTCGCCAACAAGTATGTGAGCGCCGAGTACGAGGAAGTGGATGACGTGAACAAGGCGGCCGCCGGTGCGGGCATCGGCGGAGCGGTCGGCGCGGGCGCCGGGCTGCTCGCCGGTCTCGGTTTGCTGGCGATTCCGGGACTCGGCCCGGTCGTGGCCGCCGGTTGGCTCGCCTCGACCGCCGCTGTTGCCGCCGGGGGCGCTGCCGCCGGTGGGATCGTCGGCGCGATGGTTGAAGCGGGCACGGACAAGGAGCATGCGGAGGTCTACTCCGAAGCGGTCCGTCGCGGCGGCACGCTGGTCACGGCGCGCGTTCCTGACGGCGATGCAGCCCGAATTGAGTCCATCCTCGCAGCGTCCAGCCCGATCGATCCGGTGGCTCGGGGTGCCGAGTATCGGGCCGCCGGCTGGAAGAACTTCGATCCGAAGGCCCCTGCGTACCGGCCCAGCCAGACCGAGATCGATCGCATGCGCGCCAACTGGCCGGGTTGATCTTTTATCTTAACGAAAGAAAGGGGCCCGCTTGTCGGGCCCCTTTTTCGTTGGTCTGACGTTCGGTGTGACAGTTCGGGCGGGATGGGACGCGCGGTCACGCAACAAACACAGCGCTCGAGCATTGACTCTCCAAAGGGAAGGAGGATCAAAATGGAAACGGCCCGGACACTTCTGGAAGACATCGCCCAGTATTTCGGCTCTCCTGCCACGCCGCGAGATCAGCTCGATCTGCTCCGTCGTGACAGGCTCGACGCGGAGGCCGAGATCCGCTCGGTGCTGGATCGGCTCGCGAGCAAATATGACCTGCCGAGCGAGGACGTCGATGAGACGATGAGCAGCATCGGCGCCGCCATCGGCGACATGACCTACGAGCCCGAGACTGAGTACCTTGAGGATATCGACGGCAGGCCGCCGCTCTGACCCCGAGTCACCGACGGGACTAACGACAGGCGGCGCGTTGGCATCGCGCCGCTTTATTCTTGCCAGTCGGATACCCACGAGGCGTTTTTCCTTGCTCTTGCGATGTCCGGCTCGTCAGCAACTCGAACGTGGCCGACCTTTCGCAGCTTCCGCCTTCGCCTGTCCTCGACCCGCTCGGCGTTGAGGTCGGGACTTATGCGCATGATCCGCTCGGTTTCGTCCTCTTCGCATTCCCCTGGGGCGAGGCGGGAACCGTGCTGGAGAGGGACGCAGGGCCCGAAGCCTGGCAGCGCGAGGTGCTGCAGCATATCGGCCGCTCGCTCGGCAGCGTTTCCGACGCGGTTCGCGTCGCCGTCGCCTCGGGACACGGCGTCGGCAAGTCGGCGCTGGTGGCGTGGATCATCGTCTGGGCGCTCGCAACCTTCCGCGACACGCGCGGAATCGTGACCGCCAATACGGCGACGCAGCTCAAGACCAAGACCTGGCCCGAACTCACCAAGTGGCTCCGGCTCGCCGTCTGCGTCGACTGGTTCGACATTTCCGCTACGGCCATCGCCAGCAGCGAGCCGGCCCACGAGCGGACCTGGCGCATCGACGCCGTGCCGTGGAGCCTGCGTGCCACCGAGGCGTTCGCCGGTCTGCATAACCAAGGGCGCCGCCTGTTCGTGGCCTTCGACGAGGCCTCCGCCATTCCTGATCCAGTCTGGGAAACCATCGAAGGCGCGCTGACCGACCGCGACACCGAGATCCTGTGGCTTGCCACCGGCAACCCGACGCGCAACACCGGCCGCTTCCGTGAATGCTTCGGCCGATTCCGCCATCGTTGGCAACGACACCAGGTCGACGGTCGCAAGGTCTCCCTCACCGACAAGGACGAGATCACGCGCTGGGCTGCGGACTATGGCGACGACAGCGATTTCTTCCGTGTCCGCGTGAAGGGCGAATTTCCTAGGGGAGGGGCCATGCAGTTCATCGACGGCGAGACGGTCGAGGAGGCGGCGATACGGCCTGCCGCGAGTCATCTGTGCCAGCCGCTTGTCATGGGAGTCGATTGCGCGCGAGGCGGCGACGACCAGAGCACCATCTGGTTTCGCCGCGGCCGCGACGCGCGCTCGGTGCCCGCGATCAAGCTGCGCGTCAACGATCTCATGGTGCTCTCGGGCAAGGTGGCGGAGCAGGCGCTGCGGCATCGCGCGGCCGCAGTGTTCATCGATGAGGGCGGCATCGGTGCTGGCGTGGTCGACCGCGTGCGCCAGATGCTGGCGGGCCACCTGGTCGTCGGCGTCAATTTCGGCAGCCGTGCCGACCGCTATACATTGGGCGACGGCATGCCGCTCACCGCCAACAAAGCGGCGGAGATGTGGGCCTCGATGCGCGCCTGGCTGAAGACCGGCGCCATCCCTGACGATCCCGAGCTGAAGGCCGAGCTGACGGGGCGCGAATATGGCTTCGACCTGCACAACGCGCTGCGGCTCGAGAAAAAGGAGGACATGAAGAAGCGTGGCCTGTCCTCGCCCGACAATGCCGACGGGCTGGCGCTCACCTTTGCCTATCCGGTGGCGGACCTGCCGGAGGAGACGCAGTTCGAGGCGGGGGGCGATACGAGAGTCGGCGCCGCCGCCGCGACCCAGTCCGACTACGACCCGTACGGGGATCTTTAATCGCTGGACTCACACAGAGTGCATTGGCATGGTCGCCGCCAGTCGCCCGCAGAGGCGACGGGGAGGCATCCTGGGCGACCGCGCGATCGGCCGACACGGTGTCCAAGGCCCGCCGTTCCCCTCGTCCCCGAGGGAGCGGCGGGCCTTTTGCACGCCCTTCCGCCCCTGAAGGTCGCGATCCCGACAAGGCGTGCGGCAGCTAGCCGACCGTCAGTTCAATTGTACCGACTCGACGACCAGGCAGCACAAGTCGCCCTCGCCATTGCCGGGGCGTAATGGTTTGCCCGTTTAGCCGCACCTGATGGCGCCCCGCCGCCGGCAGGATCAGCCTCGCTGCCATTCCGCTCGGCATGGCAAGGCAGAGGCGGAAGGTGGTGTCTTTCGACCATTCTATCTCCACAGGGCCACGCATTGTTGGAATGCGGGCGCTACAATAGCGCAGACCGCCGGTTTCAGGCTGAACGGCGATCCTCGATCCGCCCGCTCCATCGACCCGGACACCTGCAACGTAGCGCGGGAGCAGGTTCGCAGGAGCGGCGCCCCAAGCATGATTCCAGTCCAGGTTCGGCTTGTAGCGGTGGTCCCAGGCTTCCCATGTAATGGTCGCCCCGCTCTCCAGCATATGCCGCCAGCTGCGATCACCTGATGCGGTCATCAGGGCAAGCGCGGCTTCGGCCTTACCATGAAGGAAAAGTGCCTCCAGCAAGTACTGCGCTCCATACACCGAACAAGCCATGCCGCGTTCGAGAACGTGGTCTAGCACGCCCTTGCGCGAGCGCCCCGGCACCAGGTTGAACGCGAGCGGGAAGAAGTTCGCATGTTGCGAAGCGTGGTCCGTTCCAACGCCATCGACGAAGAGGCGACGGGATTCATCCAAGAACGTACTGTGAAAGACAGTCGTCGCGGCAGCCGCTCGCGCTCGCAGGGAGCCGGCCTCTTCCTGCCGCCCGATGGCAGCAGCGAGAACGGACATCCTCTTGAGCGCCTCAATGTAGAAGGCGTTAACGACCGCGTTCACATCTGTGAAGACGTAGCCATCGCGCTCCGTTCTTGGCCAATCGACGAGGTCGCGGTCCTTCAGGGCCGGGGGCGACATCAGGAGCCCGTCCGTGCGCAATCGCTCCGGCAGCAACTTTGGAAGCAGGGAGTCATAGCGCGAAGTCAGCCACGACCGATCTCCCGTATGCATCCAGTCTGCATGAGCCATGAATGGCATGTGCAGCGCCCATTCGGTCGGCCAGGTCGGATGCTGCAGGAGATAGTCGAAAGTCGCACGGGCAATGGTCGGATCGGGGTCGCAGGCCTGATGACTGATCTGATTGAGGTAGGCGTCTCCCTCATAGGCGATTCGTTCCCGATCGCCGTCGACGTAGACACCGGCAAAAGTCGTTGCTTTGATGGAATATCGCGACAAGTCCCAGATCTTGGTGAGCAATGGATCGGAGCAGGTGAAGGCTGACGCGTCGTCGTTCCAGTCTCGCGCAAATGCCGCTCGCCGCCGGGTCTGCGCAAGATCGAGAGCGGCCTCTTCGGGCCACCCCTCGAGTTCAACCCATCGGAAGGGGATCAACACGCCCCATTCCGGCGGCGTGGCTACGGCGACCGGCCTCGTATTCTTCGCATCCGGCGGCGGCGCGACGACACTGCCCTTGCCGGCATCCGCTTCAACTCGCGCGTAGCGGACCGTACCGGGGGGCGCACGATCGACGCACCCATTCGATAATGCCTCGCCGAAGTGCAGGACCGCTTTTCCGTCGAAACCGGGCGGCCATTTCACCGACAGATTTCCGAAGGCGACTTTGCCGAAATCGACGAGAACGGATCCGTGGGGCGTGCGGCAAATATCTACCGGCTGCTGCTCGACCAAGGAAACAGGACCACGTTTTACAAGCGACATCGTTCTGGATTCCTAACTCACTCGGAAGAAAAGCTATCGTCAAAGCGCGGGCTTGGGTAAGCGCCAACCGCTTTCCACCCGCTCGATCGTGGGTCTGCATAAAGTCCATTCTTTCTCAAGATTCCCGCTTGCATCTCCAGAATCCGGTTCATCAGTAACTCAGGGGCTCGCTTCTCACAGGAGAGACGCCCTTGGGTATTTTTGGTGGCGGCCAGGCCGCTTTTCCTCCGATGTCGCCGCCGGCTCTGCCGCCGGCACCCGTACCCGCCCCGTCGATGGTCGATCCGTCGGTGCGCGAGGCGCGGGATGCGCAGAAGAAGCGCGCGGCCGCGATGGCAGGTTATGCCTCTACGATCACGACCGGTGGGCTGGGCGTCAGCGGCGCCGCATCGACCACCGCCGCGCGCGGCAAGACGATGCTGGGGACCTGAGCGATGGCCCACGATGCCGCCCTGCGCCGCCACATCGATTCCCGCCTGGGCGTCCTGAAGCGCCAGCGCCAGTCGTGGGAACCTGGCTGGCGTGAACTGTCGCGCTTCGTCAATCCGCGACGCGGCCAGTTCTTCTCGTTGCCCAACCAGGGCGGTCGCGGCGCGCAGAGCAATGCCGCCATCCTCGATCCGACGGCGCTCTTCGCGCTACGCACCCTGGTGGCCGGACTGATGTCGGGCGTCACCTCGCCAGCGCGGCCGTGGTTCCGGCTGTCGATTCCCGACCGCCGTGTGGCGTCGCTGGCGCCGGTGAAGGTCTGGCTCGACGAGTGCGCCGAGCGCATGCGCATGGTGTTCAACGCCGGCAATCTCTATTCGGCGCTGCCGCTGATCTACGAGGAGCTGGGCCAGTTCGGCACCGGCTGCGCGATCGTCGAGTTCGACCGCGATGACGTGATCCGGCTCTACACCCTGTCGACCGGCGAATACTGGCTGGGTCTCGACTGGCGCGGCCGCGTCGACACCTTGGCGCGGCGCTTCATGTACTCCTACCGGCAGATCGAGGCGCGCTGGCCCGGACACGGCATCGCCGAAATCTCCGAGCGGGCGCGCGGCGCCGATGCCGACACCGAGATCGCCATTTTGCACATGATCGAGCCCAACGACGGCTATGAAAAGGGCCGGCTCGACTCGGCGGGCAAGAAGTTCCGTTCGGTCTACTGGCGTGAGGGCGGTGGCCAGGCCGAGGGCGAGTTCATTCATAGCGGCGGCTATTCGCAGTTCCCGGCGCTGACGCCACGCTGGTCGCCGATCGGCAACGACGCCTACTCGAAAGGACCCGGCCACGACGCCCTCCCTGACGTGAAGTCGCTGCAGATCCTGAAGAAGCGCGAGCACAACGCGGTCGACAAGCATGTCAACCCGCCGATGGGTGCGCATGTCAGCCTGCGCGGCTCGGCTTCGTCGGTGCTCCCGGGCGCCATCAACTACTTCACCACTCAGGAGAGGGGAGCGGGGATGTGGCCGCTCTACCAGACGGCTCCCGGCGCCATCGCCGAGGTCGAGCGTCTCGTCTCGCGCACCCAGGCGACCATCAAGTCCGCCTTCTTCGCGGACCTCTTCCTGATGATCTCGGACATGGACGGGGTGCAGCCGCGCAGCCAGCTCGAGATCAGCGCCCGCCGTGAGGAGAAGATGCAGATGCTGGGGCCAGTGCTCGAGAACCTGCACGACGACCTGCTGCAGCCGCTGGTCCAACGCACCTTCGCCATCATGGCCGAGCACGGGCTGTTCCCCGAGCTGCCGGCCGAACTGCACGGCTATCCGCTCGACGTCGAGCTGATCTCGATCCTGGCTCAGGCCCAGAAGGCGGCCGATCTCGGCTCGGTGGAGCGCCTGTGGGCCTTCGCCGGCAGCATCGCCGCCACGCGGCCCGAGGTGCTCGACAAGCTGAACGCCGACGAGAGCATCGACGTTTATGCCGACAAGCTGGGCGCCCCGGCCGCCATCACACTTGCCGACGACGTGGTGGCCAAGCTGCGCGCTGAGCGGGCGCAGCAGGCCCTGGCCGCGCAGGCGATGCAGATGGCCAGCACTGCTGCCCAGGGCGCGAAGACGTTGAGCGAGACCGAGGTCGGCGGTGGCCGCAATGCTCTTCAAGCCGTGCTGGGAGTTTGAAGATGCACGATCCCAATGATGCGCGGCAGGTCCGCCAGGCCGAACAGCTCGAGCGGATCGCGCAGGATCGCGTCGCCGATGATCTCTGCGCGGTGATGGGCAGCGAACAGGGCCGCCGCTTCGTGCACGGGCTTTTAGGCCTCTGCGACCTGCGGAGCGACGGCTACGTGCCGGGTGGCCCCGAGGCCCAGCGCCACCAGGACTACATGGCAGGCCGCCGCAGCATCGGCATCGAGCTTTTGAGCGAGCTCGAACGGCATGCGCCGGACCTGACCGAGCAGATGAGCAGCGAGTCTCGCCTCAACGAGATCGAAACTGAATTCGCCGCCATGGCCGCAGAGGAGCAGAACGATGGCTGACGTACTCGACACGACGATGACACAAGTACGGGGGGCGACGGAGCAAGGCGTCAGCACCGAGTGGCTCGATGCGGCTCGCGTCGAAGTGGGGCGTACGCAAGCCGCGCCGGCGAGCGAGGCGACCACCGATGTGAAGCCTGGCGCCGAAGCGGACGGCGGTGCGGAAGCGGGTGCCGAGGTCTCTGTCGACTATTCTGGGCTCACGCTGCCGGAGGGCTACCGCGTCGACGATCCGGTGTTCGCCGAAGCGGTAAAACTATTCGACAGGGAGAAGATCGCGCCGGAAACAGCGCAGAAGCTGATCGACTACACCGTCAACCGCGACAAGGAGATCGCGCGGGCCGTCAACGAGCACTCCGTGGCCTCGTGGAGCAAGCAGACGGCCGACTGGCGCGCGACGTCCGAGAAGGAGTTCTCGCCCGAGGCGCTGGGCAGTGCCCGCAACGCGCTCGCGCAGGTCTTCGACCGTCAGACGATCAACTACCTCGAAAGCCTGGGCTTCACCAACCATCCTGGGCTCATCCGCGGGATGGTGAAGGTGGCCAATACCATCAAGGACGACGCGTTCGTGGCCGGCAATGCCGGCCGCAGCAGCGGCGCGCTGGACCCCAAGTCCCTCTATCCCAACTCCCAGCACAACTAGGAACCAAGCTCCATGGCAACGCTTTCCGTGACTAATCCGACCCTGGCCGACTGGTCCAAGGTCATCGATCCCAATGGCAGCATCGCGCAGGTGATCGGCCTGCTGTCGCAGATGAACGAGATCACCGACGACATGGTGTGGAACGAGGGCAATCTGCCGACCGGCCACCGCACCAGCGTGCAGACCTCGCTGCCGACCGGCACCTGGCGCCGCTTCAACGAGGGCATCGTGCCGACCAAGAGCACGAGCACGCAGATCACCGACTCCTGCGGCATGCTCGAGACCTATTCGGAGATCGACAAGGCGCTGGCCGACCTCAACGGCAACACAGCGGCCTATCGCCTTTCCGAGGACCGCGCCTTCCTTGAGGGGCTGACGCAGCAGCTGGCCGGTGTGCTGTTCTACGGCAATACAGCGACCAATCCCGAGCGCTTCATGGGGTTCGCGCCGCGTTACAACACGACGTCCACGGCGACGTCGCAGACCGCCAACAACTTCATCTCGGGCGGCGGCGTCGGTTCCGACAATACGTCGATCTGGCTCGTCGGCTGGGGCGACCTCACCGTGCACGGCATCTTCCCCAAGGGCAGCAAGGCCGGCCTGTCGATGAAGGATCTGGGCGAGCAGACGCTGCTCGACGCGGCGGGCAACCGCTACCAGGGCTATCGCACTCACTACAAGTGGGACGCGGGCCTGACGGTGCGCGATTGGCGCTACGTCGTGCGCATCGGCAACATCGACGTGTCGGACCTCGCAGGGGCCACGCCGGCTGACCTCGTCAAGCTGATGATGCGGGCGATGAATAAGATCCCCAACATCAGGATGTGCCGGCCCGCCTGGTACATGAACCGCACGGTGAAGCAGTGGCTGGACATCCAGCGCAATCTCGGCGCTGCGGTCTCCAACACGACCAACAACACCAACATCCGCCGCACGCTCGACGAGAGCGATGGCCGGCTGTTCGACAGCTTCGGCGGCATCCCGATCCGCAAGTGCGACCAGATCACGCTGGCCGAAGCGACCGTGTCGTAGGCGGCAGGGCAGGAAAGGACAGAGACATCATGATGTACGACAAGCTCAACACCTTCGGTACCGACCAGGCGGTCACGACGACCGCTGCGTCGACCGACATCGTCGATCTCGGCGCGGCCCGCGACATGGGCAATGGCGAGCCGCTGGAGTTGGTGATCCTCGTCACCGAGACGGTCACCGCCGCCGGCGCCGCGACAGTCACCTTCACGCTGGAGACTGACGACAATGCCGGCTTCTCCTCGACCTTCGTGCTCGCCAGTTCGGGCGCGATGGCCAAGGCGGCGCTGACCATGGGCACGGAAGTGCTGCGCGTGAAGGTGCCGCTCGATGCCGAGCGCTTCCTCCGCACCAACTACACAGTGGCCACCGGTCCGCTGACGGCCGGGAAGTTCACCGCGTTCCTCGCCCACGACCGTCAGGCCAGCCGGGCCTACGCGTCGGGCTTCACCGTCTGAGCGGAGGCATCGTCATGGCCAACAAGAACGACAAGCACGACAGAACCGAGAAGGCGGCAGAGTACGTCGTCGTCGACAATCCCTTCTACGACGGCGTCCAGCTCCATCCGATCGGTGCCCGCATCCTGTGGTCCGGCCCTCCGGGCCTCTCTCTCGTGCCGTTCGATGCGCCGCGCCGCCGCAGTGCCGGCGAGGCGCCGATCTTCGGCGATCCGCTGGCCGGCCGTGGCGATGGCGCCCCGGTCAAGGCGGCCCGGCCCGGCGACCAGGTCGTCCTCGTCCAGTGATCGACGCCGGGTGAAGGCAGAGGGGCCGGTCTTCAGACCGGTCCCACCACCCAGAGGAGAACAATCCATGGCTCAAGACATCGCCTACCAGTCAGCCGTCCGGCGCAGCGCCGTGCCCGTCTCTGAGGCAAGCCCGCTGCCGGTCGTGCTGACCAACCTGACGGCGACGGCGCTGGTGAAGTCGAGCATCACCATGTCCGGTGCCTCGGCCGAGCTGGTCTCGGCCGACGCAACCCGGCGTATCGTCATCGTCAGCAGCGCGCGGACCAACGCCGATGCGGCGATCGATCCGACCGGCGGTATTTGCGCCCTGGACGGCGGCATACCCTTGTCGGGCGGCGACACGGTGCAGATCACGGGAAAGGAGGCGCAGAGCGCCATGACCCAGTTTGGCGCCAGTGGCCAGAAGCTCACCGTGTACGTCGGGGGCTGAGCATGCCCATCACCGTTCTGAACAGGATGCGCGCCGATGGATCCCGCGCCTTCGACGCCGACGTGTTGTCGTGGCGGGACGCCGTCCTCGCCAATGGTGGCTTCGTCTCCCTGGCGCGACTGATCGTGGTCGACCAGTTCGTGTTCAGCGAGAAGGCAGCCGGCACCTGGGCGCTGACGGACGACTACTGGGGTTTGTGGGCGGAGAACGCAGCCCAGGCGCTCACGTCCCTGAAGCAGCGCCGCCTCGGGACCGCAGTCAACTCGCCCACCTTCACGCCCGACCGTGGCTATGCCGGAGACGGCAGCACCAGCTACGTCGACACCGGCTTCAATCCCTCTCTGCACGCCGTTGCCATGATGCCCGACAGCGTCCGCCTCGTTGCCTACGAACGGACGTACGTTGGCGGCAGCGGTTGCACCGCTGGCGTCAACAGCACCGCCAACCGCGCCTTGAGCATCCGGTCGGCGGGCGCCTCCATGGCGGCCAATGGAACGGCGGCCACATTCTCCGTTTCGCTGCCGAGCGTTGGAATGATCGTAAGTGCGCGGCGGGGACCGCTGGTCAGCGATCAGGTCGGCTTCAAGAACGCGATCAGCCAGGTTCGATCCGTGGATGCTTTGGCGCTGGGAACGAGCCTGCCGGTTCTGCCGATCTTCGTGAATGCGGTGAACAACAGCGGATCGCCCGCGCTCTTCCGCGCAACACAGGTCGGCTTCCTCGCCGCCGGGGCCGCCCTGTCCGACGCGCAGGAGCTGGCCCAGTACAACAACGTCCAGGCATGGGCCAGTTCCGTGGGAGCGCAGATCTGATGGCGACGTTCATTCTCCTGACGGCCGAGCAGGCCGACGATGTGCGTGGTCCCTCGATCTCGACGCAGGCTGCCGCCCTCAATCCGATCGAGCGGCAGGGCGGCACTTTTGTCCTTGGCCTCGATGTGCTGACCGATCCCGCGCACATGGTGCATCGGGAGGTCCTTTCCGGGTTCCCGCGGCTCGACAGCGGCGATCACGCGTTTCCAGCGGCGAGCATGCAGGCCGACGCATGAGCAACACCGAACTCCCTAATGGCAGCGGCGCTAGTGGCAAGACCGGCTTCGGCGTGCAGGCCTATCGCTGGCTGGTCGGCGGCGGCCTGGCGCTGCTCGTGCTCTTGTCCCAGCGAACGCTCGCCACGCTGGACGAAACTGCGGCCGCCGTTCGCACCCTGCAGGCCCAGGTGGCCGCCATGCAGGGCGCGACCGAGAGCCGATTCAACGCCCACGGCCAGCGGCTCGACACAATCGACCGCCGCAACGATGCGCAGGACGTGAAGATCGACGGCCTCTGGCAGCGCCTTTGGTCACCTGTTCCCACGACGAGGACGCCATGAGTCACGCCGCCAATTCCCTGCTGGTCACGTCCGACGCCGGCCTCGCGCTGATCAAGGCTTCTGAAGGTCTGGAAACCGTCGCCTACCCCGATCCGGGAAACCGGTCGACCGGCGAGCCGTGGACCATCGGCTACGGCCATACGCGCCGCGTGCGTCCCGGCGATACGTGTGACGAAGAGCAGGCAACGGCATGGCTGCGCGAGGATCTCGGCGCGGCGGAGCGTGCGGTGCGCCACTTGGTCGATGTGCCGCTTTCGCAGTGCCAGTTCGATGCGCTTGCGAGCTTCGTCTTCAATGTAGGGGCGTCGGCATTCGGCAACTCGACGCTGTTGCGTCTGCTCAATGCCGGCGATGCGGCCGGCGCGGCCGAACAGTTCAAGCGCTGGAACCGCGGCGCCGACGGTCCCCTGCCGGGTCTCGTCATCCGCCGTGCGGCCGAACGCACTCTTTTCCTTTCGCAGGAGTCTGCCTGATGCCTTTCCTGCCCTTGCTGCTCGGCCTCGCGCCGACCGTCGCTTCATGGATCATGGGCGACAGGACGGGTGGGGCCGTCGCCAAGGTTTCCGGCATTGCCCAGGAGATTCTGGGCGCGTCCGATACCGCCGGTATAGAGCGCGCCATTGCGGCCGATCCCAATCTCGCGCTGGAGTTCAGGATGGCGGTGATCCAGGCCGAGGCCGATGCCCGCCGGCAGGAATTCGACATGCTGCAGGCGGAGCTCGCCGACGTCGCGAGTGCCCGAAGTCAGACCGTCGAGCTCGCACGGGCCGGTTCGTCGATCGCCTGGGGCGCGGTCGCGGTCAGCCTGCTGGTCACGGCGGCTTTCATGGCTGCGCTGTGGTTCGTCGTCCGCCAGGAAATCCCTGCCGCCTCGCGCGAGATCGCCTACATCCTGCTGGGCACGCTGGGCGCCAAGTTCGGCGACATCGTCGCCTACTGGGTCGGGTCCAGCTCGGGCTCGGCGCAGAAGTCGGCAGCCCTCGAGAAGGCCGTCGTGACGGGGGGAGGGCGCTAGATGCCGGCCGACACCGACATCGGCAACATGGCGCTCAGCCGGCTTGGCACCCGCGCCACCATCGCCGACCTGACCGAGAACAGCACCGAGGCCCGCCAGATCAATATCTGGTATGCCCCGGTGCGCGACGAACTGCAGTCGCTGGTCGACTGGAACTTCAACCGCGTGACTCAGGCGCTTGCCGCTTCGGGCACCCCGCCGGCGCGCTGGTCTGCCAGCTACGCCTATCCGTCGGACTGCCTGCGGATGCGGCGGCTCGATTTCGGCGCCTCGAACTGGCGGTCGGGAGAGCCCGCCAATGGCTTCGAGATCGCCTCGAACGGGAGCAGCACTTTCCTCTACTGCAACGAGGACCGGGTGACGGCGGTGTTTGCGCAGCGGGTCGTCGATCCGGCCCGGTTCACGCCCGGCTTCATCCTGGCCTTCGTCGACTGTCTCGCGGCCTCGATCGCGCTCGCGATCACGCAGAAGTCTGACCTCGCCGAGCGTCTGGCCCGGCGCGCCCAAGATCGTATCGAGCGCGCCATGGCCGACAGCGCCAACGAGGGCGTGATCGTCGGTGACGCGGACTGGAGGGCGCAAAGCCTCGCGGTGCGCGGCTTCGACGGGAGCGCGCCATGACGATGCCGATCCTTCTACCGAGCTTCGCCGCGGGCGAACTGGCGCCGGCGCTGCAGGGGCGGGTTGACCTGGCCAAGTACCAGGTCGGCCTCGCGACGTGTCTCAACTGGTTCGTCCATCCCTTCGGCGGCGTCAGCACGCGCGCCGGAACGGCCTTCGTGGGAGACACCTGCGATGCGGCGGTGCGCAGCCGGCTGATCCCGTTCAGCTTCAACACGCAACAGACCTACGTGCTGGAATTCGGTGACCGCAAGATGCGGGTCGTGAAGGAGGGCGGCTACGTGCTCGAGGCCGGGATCGCCATTGCCGGCATCACGCGTGCCAGCCCCGGCATCGTGACGACCGCCGCGCCGCACGGCCTGTCGAGCGGCGATGCTATCTGGCTGGACGGGATCGAGGGTATGCGCGAACTCAATCGCCGGCGCTTCACGGTGACGGTGATGGGCGGCTCGACCTTTGCCCTGGGGATCGACACGTCCGGCTATGGGACCTGGACTTCAGGCGGCACGGTGGCCCGGCTCTACACGGTCGCTACGCCCTATCCCGAGGCCGATCTGCCGCGGCTGAAGTACGTGCAGAGCGCCGACACGATGACGCTGACGCACCCGTCGCATGCGCCGCGCAATCTCACCCGCACCGGCCATGCCTCATGGTCGCTCGCCACGATCACCTATGCTCCGACACAGCAGCCGCCGACGGCGCTCGCCTCGACTTCGGCCGGGGCTGGCTTCGACTATGTCGTGACGGCTGTGAGCGAGGACACGGGCGAGGAATCGGTCGCGTCGGCCTCCGTCAGCTCGACGACGCAGACGTCGAAGATCACCTGGACGAATGCCGCCGGCGCGAACTCCTACAACGTCTACAAGGGCAAGAACGGCGTCTATGGCTTCATCGGCCGGGCAGGGAACGGTGCCACGGGCTTTACCGATACGACGGTGGCGCCGGACACGTCGGACACGCCGCCGGAGGGCAAGAACCCCTTCGATGCCGCCGACAAGTATCCCGGCTGCTCGACCTATCACGAGGGCCGGCAGTGGTACGCGCGAACCAACCAGAAGCCGCAGACGCTCTATTCGTCGGCCTCGGCGGCGTTCAACAACATGAACACAAGCTCGCCGTCGAAGGACAGCGACGCCATCACCCGCACCATCGCCAGCCGGGAGGTGAACGAGATCCGCCACCTGCTCAGCCTCAACGTGCTGCTGGTCTGGACCTCGGGCGCGGTGTGGAAGGCCTGGGCGGGCGCGCAGGCCGATGTGATGACGCCGGCCAATTGCGCGGTGAAGCCGCAGAGCTATGAGGGCGTCTCGGAAATCCCGCCGATCGCCACCGAGAGTGCGGCTCTCTATGTAACCGCCTCCGCCAAGAAGGTGCGCGACGTCGCCTATGATTTCGGCTCCGACAGCTGGGCCGGTCGCAACGTGTCGATCCTCGCCGGACACCTGTTCGAGACCCATGGCATCGAGGAGTGGGCCTATGCGCGAGATCCGCACGGCATCGTCTGGTGCGTGCGGTCCGACGGCGTGCTGCTGGCCTTCACCTACCTCAAGGAGCACGACGTCTACGCCTGGTCGCGGCACGTCACCGACGGGCGGGCCGAGAGTGTCGCCGCCGTGCAGGAGGCGGACGAGACGGTGCTTTACCTGTCGGTCAAGCGCATCGTCGGCGGCGAGACGAAACGCTTCGTCGAGCGCATGGCAAGCCGCGGCTTCCGCGACGTGCAGGCCGCCTGGTGCGTCGATAGCGGTATCCGCCATGACGGCTGGAACCGTGAAGCGGGTCGCACGCTCGCGATCGCAGGGACGGGCTATGGCGCGGGCGAGGGCGTGACGCTCACGGCCACGGGCCATGCGCCATTCAGCGCCGCGTCGGTCGGCGCCAGCTACATCCTGCGCAACGGCCAGAACCAGGTGACCGTGACGGTCGTGTCGTACATCGATGCGAGTCATGCCGGCGCCACGCTCGACATCGCGCCGCATGCCAGCTTGCAGGATCGCCCGACGGAGGATTGGGCGCTGGCCTCGCGCGCGTTGGGCGGACTCTGGCACCTCGAGGGACGCGAGCTCGCCGTGCTGGCCGACGGATCGGTGCAACCCAATGCAACGGTGACCAACGGCACGATCCTCTTGCCGCGGGCATCGGGCTCGATCCTCGCGGGCCTTCCTTACGTGTGCGACGTCGAGACACTGGACCTCGAAGCCGGGCCGCCGACCCTTCAGGGCCGGCGGAAGGTGGTAAATGAGGTGGTGCTGAGAGTGAAGGACACGCGCGGGCTGAGCGCCGGTCCGGACTCGGACCATCTCGTCGAGATCAAGGAGCGCACCGGCGAGCAGCCGGGATACCCGACGCTGCTGACGACGGGCGACGAGCGCGTGCTGATCGATCCGGACTGGAACGCAGCCGGCCGGGTCTTCGTGCGCCAGACCCACCCGCTGCCCGCGACCTTGCTTGCCATCATCCCCCGCCTCGAAACCGGAGCCTGAGCCATGGCCCTCACGAATACCGACCGGAAGGTGACTCATGCCGGAAACGGCATCGCCACCGTCTTTCCGTACGGCTTCCCGATCCTGAGCGACGCGCATCTCTCGGTGATCACCACCGACGCCGCCGGCGTCGAGACGACCTTGTCCCCGTCGCTCTATGCCGCCACGGGGATCGGCACGCTGGGCGGTGGCTCGGTCATCTACCCGCTCGCAGGGACTGCTCTCGCCACCGGCACGAAGCTCACCATCGTGCGCACGGTGCCCTATGCGCAGACGACGGTGCTCTCGAACCAGGGCGGTTACTACCCCGAGGTCGTTGAACGCCGCTTCGACGAAATCTACATGGCGATGCAGCAGCTCGCCGAGATCGTCGGACGCGCCGCCGTCGGCAGCATCAGCAACCCGGCCACGGAGCAGAGCAATTATGCGCTGATCCAGTCGCTGCAGGCGTTTCGCGGCGACATCGACAAGCTGACGATGCCGGGCGACCTGCTGACTCGCGACGGCAGCAGCTACAAGCGCTTGCCGCGCGGCACATCGGGCCAATTCCTGGGCATCAGCGGTGCCGACGCGGCCTGGCAGACACCGGCCTATCCGGTCTTCTCGGGCCGCCGCCAGACAGTGAGCGCCGGTCCCGTCACCGGGGGCGGCCTGCCGAACTTCCTGCCCGCCACGACGGGCACGCTCACGCTGCAGACGACCAATATCTCGCCAACCTATCCGCTGGTCGCGACGGCGGCGGCCGGCTGGTCGGCGGCCACGGGCGCTCCGGTCGACACGATCGGTGTCACCACCGGCTCTCTCACCTGGACGGGCCTCGCCGCCAATCGCGCTGCCGCGACGCCGAATTTCCTCTACGTGACCGTTGCCGGCGGCATCCTGACCACCGGCAGCACGCTCCTGCCGCCGATCTACCAATTCGGCGGCACGCCGTCCGTCGCGAGTGGCCAGTTCACCTTCAACATTGCCGAAATGCGCGGCTATCTCGGTACCGGCACGAGCGCCCCCCAAGTGAATCTCGTCATGGTGGGGGAGGCGGCGACTGGCACCTCCGCTGTCCTCTCGACAGTGGCCTACGCGTATAATGGCCTTTACGACTCCGGCTGGACGCCGACGCTTAGCAATGCCGGGCTTACGGCGAACTGTAACGTCGGGGCTGAGCCGTCGCTCTATTTTACCAAGTACGTGATCAGCTGCACTACGGCCGATCTAGGCTACTCGATTGGCGACGTTCTAATAAACAGTGTCTTTGCCGGCAGCACCAACTCGTCAGCAATCATTCCTCATGCGACACGCAACACAATCAGCATTCCCGTACTCCTTAACCATGCTGTAATCGTCAAGACGACGGGCAACATGACGACCCCGGCCAACCTCGCGAGTTGGAAATACAAGCTCGCTGCGGAACGGGGCTGGTGATGATTGTGTACTCCACTCATGTCTCGGCAACCAAAGCGGGATCGCCATGTGCGGCCTCTTCAGAACCGCACCGCTATGCGCCGTTGCAACTCCTCACTCGGGCGAACGAGTTGGTAGCCAAGCTCACCCTGAATAGCGCGAGATATAAGCCTGTTGCTGCATGGGGGTGTTGTCGATGACCATGATACTGCCAGCCATGGCTGCGGACGCTCGCGAATTGGCATCGGTGTTGCGCCTAGAGGATCGGGCGGAAGTGTTGGCGTTGCTGGGGCCCGTCGATCCGGTCGAGGGATCTGCCTATGGCCTTCTCCAAGGGCTCGCCTCTGCGCGTCAGGCGTGGACGGCGCGCGATGATGCTGGCCGGATCATCTGCATGGCCGGCGTCTCGCCACTTTGCCTCATCGGCTCCACCGGCGTACCGTGGCTGCTCGGCTCGGACCTCGTGACTGCGCATCGGCGAGCGTTCATGGTCGAAAGTCGCCGTCTGGTCGCACACTGGCTCACCCTATTCGACGCGCTGCGCAATGTCGTCGATGCGCGGTACGCTGCGGCGATCCGCTGGCTGCGCTGGCTCGGCTTCGAAATTGGCCCGCCATTCGGACTGGCGCACGGCCTGTTCCGCCGCGTGATCAAGGAGGCGGCATGAACGTGCAGATGAGCAGCGTCGCCGAACTGGAGCATGACCCAGGCCTCGCGGCCCTGCTGGTCGAATATGCCGCCGAATCGTCGATCGCGGGCATGCCGGTGCCGGCCGCCAGGATGGACAGCTATCGTGAACTCGAGGCGCGCGGGTTGCTGCGGGTGCTGAGCGCCATTCACGACGGACGGCTCATAGGCTTCCTCACCCTGCTGGTGCCTGTGCTGCCGCACTATGGTGTCGCCGTCGCGGTGAGCGAGAGCTTCTTTGTCGCCCTTGCCCATCGCGGCACAGGCGCCGGGCTGAAGCTCCTGCGTGCGGCCGAGGACCTGGCGCGCCGGCTCGGCTCGCCCGGCCTGCTGGTCAGCGCGCCGTTCGAGGGGAACCTGTTTAAGGTGCTGCCGCGCGTCGGCTATACAGAGACCAATCGCGTCTTCTTCAAGAAGGTGAGCGATGGCTGAAGTCGCGCCGTCGCGCCCCCAGATTGCGCCGATGAGCGCGACCGCGATCGACAGAGTGCGGCGGCTCGAATGCCTCGCGTCGGCGCTACCGCAAGTCGCCATCTGCACCGATCATGTCTTTCATGCCGGTGTCTACGCGCGCACCATCACAGTGCCGGCCGGCGTCATGATCACGGGCGTGCTGATCAAGATTCCGACGCTGCTGATCGTGCAGGGCGACGCCATCGTCCACGTCGAGGGCGGGCCCCTCGAACTGCGCGGCTACAACGTCGTGCCGGCCGGTGCGGGCCGCAAGCAGGCCTTCGTTGCATTGACCGACACGCACCTCACGATGATCTTTGCGACGGACGCACCCGATGTCGATGCCGCCGAGCGCGAATTTACCGACGAGTTCGACAAACTCATGACAAGAAGGGAAGCAGCAACATGTCAGGCATGAGCACCGCCGCCATCATCTCGCTTGGCCTTTCGGCCGCCAGCACGGCCGCGGGAATCGCAGGCCAGTTGCAGCAGCAGCAGGCTCGGCAGCAGGCCGACGCTGCCGCGGGCGCCCAGGCCGTCTATCAGTCGCAGGTGGCATTCCAGAACCAGGAGCTGATGAAGCGGCGCGCTGACGACGCCTTCCAGCAGGGGCGGACCGCCGCAGAAAGCAGCCGCCGACGCACCCAGCAGCGGGTCGGAGCGCAGACCGCCCGGCTCGTTGCCCAGGGCACCGACCTTGAAGGTAGTCCGACCGACATACTAGGTGACACGGCGGCTGTGGGCGAGGTTGACGCCCTCACATTGCGTGCCGGCGCCGCGCGCGAGGCCTACGGCCACCAGGTGGCGGCAGTCGGCTATGGCAACACGGGTTTCTTGGAGACTGCGCGCGCGCTCAACACAACCCACAGCCCAAACTACCTCGGCGCCGGAGCGTCGCTGCTGTCGGGGGCCTCGACACTTGCGGAGAGGTGGAGGAATTTCCAACAAAACAACGGTCGAGGACTGTGACTGACCGTGACGCGCTTCGGATGTCGTCTGGAGATGTGGTCGCAGTTGGACCAAGTGTTGCAATCGCGATGGTATGGCGCGTTAGTGAGGCGAAAACAACGCGGAGCAATTCGGTCCCTACGGAAACGCTCCAAGGCGACGTCATGCCCGTTTGGACGTTGTTGGCGCACCATTCCTACGGTGCGGAGATCGCGATGGGCCTGCTCGACGTTTTGACCGGAATGCGCAACGGCCCGCGAGGCGGCAGCAGCGGTGCGGGTGGAATGTCGCCGATCACGATGGCCTTGCTCGGCCTGCTCGCTTACAAGGCCGTCAAAGGGTTCTCAGCGTCTGCAATTCCGCCGGGCCCGCCGGGCAAGCCCGGCGAGGCGCCCACCGGTGCGGGTGTAGGCCTGGGCGATATTCTCGACTGGCTGGGGATGGGAAACAGTCCGCTGGCACGCGGGTTAGGGGCGAGCGGCCTGAGCGGCGGGCTGGGCGATCTCCTCAAGCAGTTCCAGGGCGCCGGCAAGACAGACGTCGCCGAATCCTGGGTGAGCACGGGCCAGAACAAGCAGGTCGCGGCAGAGGAGCTGAGCGAGGTTCTCTCGGAGGATCAGATCGCCTTTCTGATGGAAAAGACGGGATTGTCGCGCGAGGATCTGCTGAGAGGCTTGGCCGACGAACTTCCCAACGCCGTCAACGAATTGACGCCGGCTGGCCGCCTGCCGTCCTCCGGCGAAATCGACAAAGCGATCTGAGGCCCCGATGCTCTGGATCGTCGTCATTGGCTTCGTGGCCGGTATCATTGCGCGGCTGGTCTCCTCGGCACTGAACAAGCCCGCAGGTTTCCTGCTCACGACCCTGCTCGGCATCGCCGGCGCCTTCGTCGCCACCTTCATTGGCCAGGCGGTCGGATGGTACCGGGCGGACCAAGGTGCGGGCTTTATCGCGGCCACCCTGGGCGCGATGGTCGTGCTGTTCATCTGGAATAGAGTCGCGGCCCGCCGGGCTTAGTACGTGCGGCGTTCCTCAGGGGGCGTCTCGCCCTAGGGGCGCTCGCACCCGAAGTGATCCTGGACTTTGCATTCGGCCACCAGCAGGTGGGCCGGCGCAGGCTTCGAGTGCCGTTTCGCGTGGCCGGCGTCAGATCGGGTGGGTCGCCTGCTCGAGCCAGGCGCGGGTTGCATCGTCAACGGTGGGGCCGACGGTGTCCCGCACTCGCCGATGATAGTCGTTGAGCCACTGCCGCTCGGTCTCGGTCAGCAGCCCGGGCTCGACGCAGGTGAGGTCGATGGGCGCCAGGGTCAGCGTCTCGAATTCGAGGTAACGGCGGTCGGCGCCCTCGATCTCGGCCTCTTTCACGGCCACCAGATTCTCGATTCGGATGCCGTAGGCGCCGGTCTTGTAGTAGCCGGGCTCATTGCTGACGATCATGCCGGGCTGCAGAGCGACTGAATTCGGCATCTTGGAGATGCGGTGCGGTCCCTCGTGCACCGAGAGATAGGCGCCGACCCCGTGACCCGTGCCGTGGTCATAGTCGAGGCCGACCTGCCACAGCGCATGGCGTGCCAGCACGTCGAGCTGCGAGCCGGTGGTGCCCGCGGGGAAGCGCGCGCCCGCGAGCGCGATATGGCCCTTGAGGACGCGCGTGAAACGGTCGCGCATCTCGGGCGAGGGCGTGCCGACGGCGACGGTGCGGGTGATGTCGGTCGTGCCGTCACGATACTGCCCGCCCGAGTCCACGAGATAGAGGCTGCCGGGTTCGAGACGGCGCTCGGTCGCTTCGGAGGCCCGGTAATGGACGATGGCGCCGTTGGCGCCGGCGCCCGAGATCGTGTCGAAGCTGAGGTCGCGCAGCTTGCCGGTCTCTTCGCGCAGCGCCTGGAGCCGGTCGGACACCTCGATCTCGCGCAGGCGCCCGGTCCTAGATTCGTGGTCGAGCCAACCCAGGAAGCGGCTGACGGCGGCGCCGTCGCGGCGATGGGCGGTGCGGATGCCTTCCAGCTCGACCGCGTTCTTGCAGGCCTTGGGCAGGGCGATCGGATCGGCGTCGCGGACCAGGGTCGCGCCCGCACCCTGCAGTCGGGTCGCCGCCCAATAGGGCGCCGTCGAGGTCTCGACCAGGACGCGCTTTCCGAGCTTGCCCAGCAGGTCGAGCGCGCCGCCCAGCTCGTCGGGCGGCGCCAGGGTCACGGCATTGCCCAGCCAGGAAACGGTACGGTCGGGGATCTTGCGGCGGTCCATGTAGAGATCGACATGTCCGTCGCTGTGGATCAGCGCGAAGCCCAGGGCGAACGGCGTGCGCGGGACGTCGCCGCCGCGCACGTTGAGCAGCCAGGCGATCGAATCGGGCGCGGTGATCAGCGCCACGTCGGCGCTCCGGCCGGCCAGGATGGCGGCGATGCGGGCGCGCTTGCTCTCGCTGGTCTCGCCGGCGAATTCCACGGGATGGGGAAGCACGGGCGCGAGCGGTGCCGGCGGCCGTTCGCGCCACACCGCATCCACCGGGTTGGACTGCACGGCAACGAAGCTGCCACCCGCCCGCTGGCAGGCGCGGGCGAAGCGATCGTAGCCGTCGACCGTCTGCAGCCACGGATCGAAGCCCAGCTGGCCGCCCTTGGGCAGGTTGTCCGCGATCCACTGTTCGGCCGACTGCTCGGGAATCTGGTGGGGCACGAAGGCGGCGACGTCGACTTGGTCGCGCACGGCCAGGGTGTATCGGCCGTCGACGAAGATGGCCGCGCAGTCCGCCAGCACGATCGCGAGGCCGGCCGAGCCGCTGAATCCCGTCAGCCAGCCCAGGCGCTGGGAGCGGCGCGGCACGTATTCGCCCTGATGCTCGTCCGCACGGGGCACGACGAAACCGTCCAGCCCGCGGCGCCTCAGCTCGGCGCGCAGATCGGCCAGGCGTGCGGCCGGCGCCGGGCTCGCCTGCAGCCCGTCGTCGGCGGCCGCCAGCTCTGCCCGCCACTTGGACAAGGCGGTGGTCAATTCGGCATCAGCGGCCGGATCGACCAACTCGACCCACTCCGGCCCTGACAGGCTTTCGGGCGCAGCGGCGACTCCGCGCATCAAGTCGGCGAGCGAAGCGGGGTCGGTGCTGCGGCCTCGGCGGCGGAGGAGGGCGATTACGTCTGGAGCGGTCGTCATGATGGAGGCGACCCTACGCGTGGCGGAGGGGGCAATCAAACCAAGCAATAATATTTCGTTCGCAGATGCGAAATGCTTGCGAGTGCGTCGCCATGCGCCCAGTGCATATCGAACCTTCAGAGTCCGCACTTATTGTTGGAACTCAAGGCTCTATATTTGCTGGGTGCAGTGCAGCATCGACTATCGCGCTGCACAACATAAGGAGAGACACATGATGACCCAGCCGATTCGGACCTTTGAGGATCTGACCAGCGAAACTGCGCCGGCGGGGGGAAACGCGACTTCCAAGATCAGCTTCACCATCGATGATCGCCGTCTGCTCGAGCTGCGCGCCCGTTACGCGCGTGCCGAATGGCTGGCGAACGCGCTGGGTGACGCGATCCTGTGGCTCGGCCGCCGCTATGAGCGCGCCGTCGGCGGGATCAAAGCCGACCTCAAGCTGCGCGCCGCCGAGGCCCAGCTCCACCGCATGAGCGACCGCGAACTGTCCGACCTCGGCCTCTGCCGGGCCGACATCAACTTTGCCATCCGCGAGGCCGCCGAGGGCGTCACCCCGCAATTCGAAGGTGCGGGAGAGCGGATCGCTGCGGCGAACCAGAATCTGCGCCGCGCGGCGTAGTCGACTGTTGAGTAGCGTAGCGTAAGCGTAAGAGGGCCGGCGGAAGCCGGCCCTTTCGTTTTGCCCTCAGCTGCGGCGTAAAACCAGGCTGCGCCACCAGGCGCCGCCGGTCTCGAGATCGACACGGCGCTCGAAGGTGAAGCCTTCTTTTTCGTATCCGGCCAGAATGCCGGCCGCCTGCTCGACCAGCAGGCCGCTCAGCAGCACGCGCCCGCCGGGACGCACCGCCGCGCCGAATTCCGCCGCGAGATCGAGCAACGGCGCCGCCAGGATGTTCGCCACGATCAGGTCATAGGGGGCGCGGGCCGAGAGTTCTTTGGCCTGCAGTCCTGGGGAGACGAAGAAGGAGCAGAGCTCGGCGACGCCGTTCAGCGCTGCGTTCTCCTGAGCGACCTCGACCGCCTCGGCATCGTTGTCGCCACCGGTCACCGGCCGCTTCCACAGCTTCGCCATGGCGATGGCGAGAATGCCACTGCCGCAGCCCACGTCCACGGCATTGACCGTCTCCGCCGGGTCTAGGGTCGCCAGCATTTCGAGACAGCCGCGCGTCGTGGCGTGCGTGCCGGTGCCGAAGGCCAGGCCGGCATCGATGCGCAACGGCAGCAGCCCTTCGGGCCGCCCGTCGGTCACATGCGAGGGGTGTACCCAGAAGGGGCCGACGGCGAAGGGCCGGAAGGAGCGCTGATTTTCGGCCACCCAGTCGATGTCGGGCAGCTCTTCCCAGGCCCAGCGGGGCACGTCGAGCCCGAGGGCTCGGGCCGCGGCCTCGATAGCCGCCTCGACCAGCGCCTCGTCGCCCTCGCCGAAAATGTCGATTCGCCACGGCCCGTCACGCGATACCTCACAGCTCGCGACGATGAAGCCTTCCTCGCCCAGCCGCTCTTCCAGAAGGATTTCCCAATCGGCGCGCTGCGCCGCCGGCGCGACGAAGCCGGCCTTGCGTACCTTGTTCATGCCGGAAGGAAGAGCATGCGTTGGGGGGGCAAGTCCACGCCGACCTGATCGCCCACGTCGCGCAATTCACTGCCGGACTGGAACGGCGTCTCGATCAGCACCTCGCCGTCGCCGATGCGCACGGCATAGCGGACGGTGGCACCCAGGAATTCGCGATGCGTGACCGGCCCGCGCAGGGCGGCGCCTTCGGGGGACGTCAGCGCGGCGTGCTGCGGGCGAAAGACCAGGCGCTTGCCGGCGGGGATCGACAGGCCGCACCGCTCGTCGAGGATGTTGGCCGAACCCAGGAAATTGGCGACGAACAGATTGGCCGGGTTCTCGTAGAGTTCCATCGGTGTGCCGACCTGCTGGACCTTGCCCGCATCCAGCACGGCGATCCGGTCGCAGATCGTGTTGGCCTCCTCCTGGTCGTGGGTCACGAAAATCGTGGTGAGACCGAGGCGCTGCTGCAGCGCGCGCAGCTCGCGGCGCACGCTGACCCGCATCTTGGCGTCGAGGTTGGACAGCGGCTCGTCGAGCAGCAGCACCTTGGGCTCGATGGCGATGGTGCGCGCCACCGCCACGCGCTGCTGCTGCCCGCCCGACAGCTGCGCCGGCCGGCGCTCGGCAAAGGCCGACAGGCCGACCAGGTCGAGCGCCTGCGAAACCCGTCGGTCGATCTCGGCGCGCGGCAGGCGCCGCTCCTCGAGCCCGAAGGCCACGTTCTTGGCCACCGTCATGTGCGGCCACAGCGCATAGCTCTGGAACACCATGCCGACGTCGCGTTTCCACGGCGGCAGCGGAGCCACATCTTGGCCATCGAGCAGCACCTTGCCGGTCTGCGCCTGGGCGAAGCCTGCGATCAGGCGCAGCAGGGTGGTCTTGCCGCAGCCCGAGGGGCCGAGGAACGCGAAGAATTCGCCGGGCCGGATCGACAGGGCGACATCCTTCAGTACGTGGGTCGCGCCATATGAGAGATTGACGCCCGTAATCTCGATCCCCACGGCACGAGCCGGCTTCGACAGGGTCATGTTCGTCATATATCCATGCCCCGGGCCCGTTGCGAGCGATCGACCGCGAGTTGCGACAGTCCCATGCAGACCGCGACGATGAGCACGGCGATCACGCCGAGGGCGGCGCCGGCGCCGCGTCCCGCCGGCGTCTGCATCAGCACGTAGAGCCCGTAGGCCAGAGGGGCGTCAGAGTTGGACTGCACCAGGATCAGCACGGCCGACAATTCGACGGCGGCCGTGGCGAAGCTGGTGACAAAACCTGCCAGCAGACCGCCGGTCATCAGCGGGATCACGACCCGTCGCACCGTGCGCGCCTTGGTGGCGCCGAGATTCTCCGCCGCTTCCTCGAGCGACACCGAGATCTGCTGCAGGGCCGCATAGGCCGCGCGCAGCGCGTAGGGCAGGCGGCGGATGGCGATGGCCAGCACGATCATGATCCAGAGGGTGGCGAGCGGCGTGCCGTCGGGCAGGCTCACACCATAGAAGGCGCGCAGATAGCCGATGCCCAGCACGACGCCGGGCACCGCGAGCGCGGTGCTGGCGGCCCAGTCGAGCCACTGCCGTCCCGGTAGGCGCGTGCGCAGGACGAGATAGGCGATGGCGCCCCCGATCACGACGTCGATGGTGGCGGCGAGACCGGCATAGAGCAGCGTGTTCTTGATGTAGACCGAGCTGTCGCCCAGCACGCGCGTATAGTGGGCAAGCGTGTAGCCGTCGGGCAGGGGGCTGAACGACCAGACCGTGGCGAAGGACAGCAGCACCAACCCGACATGCGGCGCCAGCACCAGCGCCAGGATCAGGATCACGACGGCGTAGGCCAGCGCCTGCTCGCGCGGCTTCAGTTTACGCCGGGCCAGGCCACCGCCGCCGCGCTGGGTCGTGGCGTAGTCCTTGCCCTTCATGACCAGCGCGGTGGCCCACATGGTCGCCACCGCAACGAGGATCAGCACGACCGAGATCACGTAGCCCATCGGATCGTCGATGCCGATCGAGGTGATGCGCAGATAGGCCTGCGGCGCCAGCATCTCCTTGACGTTGAGCAGCAGCGGCGTCGCTACATCGTCGAACACCTTCACAAACACGAGGCTGGCGCCGGCGATGTAGCCGGGCAGGGCCAGCGGCAGGGCGATGCGGCGGAACAGGCGCAGCCCGTGCGAACCCAGGTTCTGCGCGGCCTCCTCCATGCTGCGGTCGATGTTGCGCAGCGCCGCCGAGAGGTTGACCAGGATGAACGGGAAGTAGTGGATCGCCTGCAGGAAGATGACGCCGTTCAGCCCTTCCATGAAGCCGATCTTGAAGTCGAACCATTCATCGAGCAGCAGGTTCACCGAGCCGTTGCGGCCGAACAGCAACTGCATCGCCACCGCGCCGACGAAGGGCGGCATGATCAGCGGCAGGAAGCCCAGCGTCTGCACCAGCATGGCGCCGCGGAACTCGAAGCGAGTCGTCAGATAGGCGAGGGGAAGCGCGAGCGCCGAGGCCCAGACAACGGTCATTCCCGACACGTAGACCGAGTTCCAGAACGACCGCACGAACAGGTCGGTGCGCCCGAAGTCGAGGAAATTCACGAGCGTGAGCCCGCCGCCGCCCTTCTCGGTGAAGGCGACATAGACCACGGTCGCCACCGGCACGATCAGGAAGATGCCGAGGAACAGCGCGATGGCCAGCGCCAGTGCGATCTGCCCGGGAGAGCGAATCGAAGTCATTCGCTTCGACCATCAACGAAAGAAAGGTCCTTCGCTGCGCTCAGGATGACAGCGTTTTTTGCATCAACGCACTGCGCTAGGCACAGAAAAATTGTCATCCTGAGCGCAGCGAAGGACCCTTGAATCATATCCGACGCACTAGCGCGCCAGCTTCAGCGCCTCGTCGGCCTTGGCCTTGGCGGCAGCGTACTTCTCCTTCGCGAAGGCGGCCCATTGCTGTTCCAGCTCGGCCTGGCGCGCAGACTTCTCCTTACCGCCGGTGAAGGCCGCCCTGATCTCGGGCGAGGCGGCCTGCGCCGCGGTGATCGGCATGGCGGCGATCAGGTCGCGCGCTTCCTTGGCCAGCGCGCGCGCCTGAGCGTTGTCCTTTTTCTTCAGCGCCGCATCGACCTCGTGCAGCACCTTGGTGACGGCCTTCAGCGGCTCGAGCTGGAAGGTAATGAGCTGGTCGAACAGCGTGTCGACGGCCGCCGTGCGGCCTTCCGACAGCTCGGCGTTGAAAGTGAGCAGGCCTTGGAGGTTCTTGTCCTTGAAGGGATTGGGGTAGTCGGCCGGCGCTTTGGCATACGTCTCGGGACGCACCGGCAGGCGGCGGATCGTCGGCTCGAGCAGGACTTCCTGGCCCGCGGGCGAGAGCAGGAACTCGATGAAGGCCTCGGCGCCCGCCTTGTTCGGCGCGTTGGCGACGACGGCGACGTTGGCCGGCACCAAGGTCGTCACCGACGGATAGACGAACTTCACCGGGAAGCCCGCACCCTGCGAGGAGAAGGCGAAGAAATCGATCACGATGCCGTAGCCGACCTGGCCCGAGTTCACGGCCTCCGGCACGCCGAACGAGCGATCGGTGACGGTGCGCAGGTTGCCGGCGATGTCCTTGGTCGTGCGCCAACCCTTGTCCCAGCCTTCGCCCTGCAGGATCGTCTCGATTGTGAGATGCGTCGTGCCCGAGCGCGACGGCGCCGAGATCGACACATGGTCGAAGTAGGGCGCCTGCGCCAGGTCCTGCCACTCCTTGGGTGTCGGCAGCTTGTTGGCCTTCACGTAGCGCTCGTTCCACATGATGCCATAGCCCGAGGCCGCGAAGCCGGAATAGAAGCCGTCCTTGTCGTTGACCGGATAGGAGCCGACCTTCTCGGCGATGCCGGTGGCCTTGGGCTTGTACGGGCTGAGCAGCTTCTTGCCCTTCAGCACCTCGAAGGCGTCGGGCGCGGAGGCCCAGAAGAGATCGACCTGATTGTTGCCCTTGGTCTCCTCGATGAACTTCACGCCGGCATTGGTATTGCGGTTCTGCACTTCCAGCGTGGCGCCCGGCACGGCCTTCTCGAAAGCCTTCTTGATCGGGTCGGTGACGTCCTTGGAGAAGGACGTGACCACGGTCACCTTGCCGGTCTGCGCGAAGCCGGCGCCGGAGGCGAGCACGACGCCCAGGGCGGAGCCGAGGGCAAGGGCGGAGCGGCGGAACATGGGGTTTCTCTCCTGCGGTTCTTGGTCAGGCGGCTTCGATGAAACTGTCGAGCACCTTCTTGGGGCCGGCTTTTTCGAATTCTATGTCGAGTTTGTTACCGTCGACGGCGACGATGAGGCCGTAGCCGAATTTCTGGTGGAAAACGCGCTGGCCGATGCTGAGATCGACCCGGTCGCCCTCCGTCGCGCGTCGATCGTCGATCGTCTCGTCGCGATAGCGGCCGCGGCGGCCGGGAACGCCCAGGCTCTCATACTCGAAGCCGCTGGCCTGGTCGCGCAGGCCACCATGGTGACCCGCCGAATAGGTGGCGTAGAGGCCGGCATCGCTGCTCTGCGCCAGCTGGGCGGGCGGCAATTCGCGCAGGAAGCGCGACGGGATGGCGGCCTGCCACTGGTTGAACACGCGGCGGTTGGCGGCAAAGGAGACATAGGCCCGCTTGCGCGCCCGCGTCAGGCCGACATAGGCCAGTCGGCGCTCCTCCTCGAGGCCGGCCTGGCCCTTGTCGTCGAGCGCGCGCTGGTTGGGGAACAGGCCTTCCTCCCAGCCCGGCAGGAAGACCGTGTCGAATTCGAGCCCCTTGGCGGCATGCAGGGTCATCACGCTCACCATGTCGGTGTCGTCGCGCGATGCCATGTCGGTGAGCAGCGCCACATGTTCCATGAACGCCTGCAGCGAATCGAATTCCTGCAGGGCGTTGACGAGCTCTTTCAGGTTCTCCAGCCGGCCTTCCGCCTCGGGCGAGCGGTCGAGGCGCAGCATGTCGGTGTAGCCGGATTCGTCGAGCATGGTTTCGACCACCTCGACATGGCTCATGCCGTCGAGCATCGCCCGCCAGCGCTCGAAATTGCGGATCAGGTCTCCCAGCGACTTGCGCGGGCGCGCTTTCAGCTCGTCGGTCTCGAGCGCCCGCCGCGTCGCCTCGAACAGCGAGATCTTCTGCGTGCGCTGGATCAGCCGCAGAGTGCGCAGGGCCGATTCGCCGAGGCCGCGGCGCGGCGTGTTGTAGATGCGCTCGAAGGCCAGGTCGTCGTCGTGCTGGATGATGACGCGGCAATAGGCCAGCGCGTCGCGGATCTCCTGCCGCTCGTAGAAGCGCGGCCCACCGATCACGCGATAGGGCAGGCCCATGGTGATGAAGCGTTCCTCGAACTCGCGGGTCTGGAAGCCGGCGCGCACCAGGATCGCGATCTGCGCGAGCTTGTGCTTGTCGCGCTGCAGCGCCTCGATCTCCTCGCCGATGGTGCGCGCTTCCTCGTCGCCGTCCCAGACGCCGCGCAGCGAGATGCGCTCGCCTTCCTTGGTGTCGGTCCACAGCGTCTTCCCGAGGCGTCCCTCGTTATGGGAGATCAGGTGCGAGGCGGCGGCCAGAATGTGCGGCGTCGAACGGTAGTTGCGCTCAAGCCGGACGATGGTGGCGCCGGGGAAATCCTTCTCGAAGCGCAGGATGTTGCCCACCTCGGCACCGCGCCAGCCATAGATCGACTGGTCGTCGTCGCCGACGCAGCAGACGTTTTGCGTGCCCTGCGCCAGCAGCCTCAGCCAGAGATACTGGGCGACGTTGGTGTCCTGGTATTCGTCGACCAGGATGTGGCGGAAGCGGCCGTGGTAGATCGCCAGGATATCGGGGTGCTTCTGCCAGAGGGTCACGCAGTGCATCACCAGGTCGCCGAAATCGACGGCGTTCACCTCGGCGAGGCGCTCCTGATACTGGCGGTAGATGTCGGCGGCCTTGCCGTTGGCGAAGTCGCCGGCCTCGGCGCCCGACACCTTGTCCGGCGTCAGCGCCCGATCCTTCCAGCGCTGGATGATCCCGGACAGGATCCGCGCCGGCCATTTCTTGTCGTCGATCCCCTCGGCCTGCAGCAGCTGCTTGATCAGCCGCGTCTGGTCGTCCGTGTCGAGGATGGTGAAATTGCTCTTCAGCCCGATCAGCTCGGCATGCCGGCGCAGCACGCGCACACCGATCGCGTGGAAGGTGCCCAGCCACATCCCATCCGCCGCGCCGCCGATCAGCTTCGCCACGCGGTCGAGCATTTCGCGGGCCGCCTTGTTGGTGAAGGTGACCGCCAGGACCTGCGATGTCCGGGCCTGGCCGGTGAGCAGCAGATGGGCGATGCGGGTGGTGAGCACGCGGGTCTTGCCGGTGCCGGCGCCGGCCAGGACCAGCAAAGGGCCGCCGGCATGGGTGACCGCCTGGCGCTGCTCGTCGTTCAGACCTTCGAGATGGGCGGTGGACGTGACGGCCCGCCGCGCCGGCACGGGATCGGCCGGAACGGGGTCATCGGTGATTTCGAACGGATCGGCGGAGGGCGCCATGAACCGTCATATAGCAATCGCGATGGCGGACGCCTATCTTTGAGACTGTGGACGCGCGTGGTGCGCGGCGGAGGTGAGCGGATGGCCCGAGGGTTGAACGGTTCCGCAAACGGGGCGGGCCATTGGCCTCCCCCCGGCGATGAGGGTGTGGTTGCCCGCACCCCCGGCGGCGGCTCGAACCTGCCGCCTGCGGTCGCGGCGGCGCTGGCTGCCGTGGTCGGCGTCAGGACCACCATTCCGGAAAGTCGCCGCTCCGCCCAGACTTTGGGCACGGAGCGTGAAGGTCACGGCATCGTGGTCGACGATGCGGGCCTCGTCCTCACCATCGGCTATCTCATCATGGAAGCCGACACGGTGACGATCACCGATATCGAGGGCAACGAGACAGCCGCGCACATCGTCGGCTACGACTATGAGAGCGGCTTCGGCCTCGTGCGGACCGAGAGTGCGGTCCCGCTGAAGCCGATGCCGTTCGGCGACTCCGATTCTCTCATTCTGCGGGGCGAGGCCTATGTCGCGGGCCTGGGCGGCGAAAAGGCGGCGCTCAAGGTCAAGATCGCCGGTCGGCGCGAGTTCGCAGGCTACTGGGAGTATCTGCTCGACAGCGCCATCTTCACCGTGCCGGCCTATCCGCTGTGGGGCGGCTCGGCCCTGATCGGCCAGGACGGCGCGCTTCTCGGGGTCGGCTCGCTGCTGGTGCAGGAGGCGCTGGGCCCGGGTTCGCCAGCCTTTCCCGGCAACATGTACGTGCCGATCAACCGGCTGAAGCCGATTTTCGAGGAGCTGGTCTCCACGGGCCGCTTGTCGACGCCGCCGCGCCCTTGGCTGGGCCTCTACACGGTCGAGCATATGGGCCAGCTCGTGGTCGGTGGCATTTCCGACGGCGGTCCCGCCGACCGCGCGGGCCTGCAACGCGGCGACATCCTGCATGCGCTGAACGGCGAGGTCCTCGACGATGTCGGCGACTTCTATCGCAAGCTCTGGGCGATCGGCCCGGCCGGCTCCGTGGTGAAGCTCCGCATGGAGCGCGACGGCGACGCGTTCGATGTGAGCGTTCGCACCGGCGATCGCTCGACCTATCACAAATACGGCAGCGACTGACCCGCCTGTGAATAGCCACGCTTTGACTCCGGCCCCGCCCGCTGCATAGGTTCCGGTCAAGCGACAACGGGGGAGACATCGATGGCCAAGGCGTTCGCCTCGCAGGCGGATATGACGGACAAGAAGATCACCTTCAGCCGTCTGTCCGAACACGCCTATGCCTTCACCGCAGAGGGCGACCCCAATACCGGCATCGTGATCGGCGACGACTCGGTCATGGTGATCGATGCGCAGGCGACGCCGAAGATGGCGGAGCAGGTGATCGAGCGGATCCGCACCGTCACCGACAAGCCGATCAAGTACGTGGTGCTGTCGCACTATCATGCCGTGCGCGTGCTGGGCGCCAGCGGCTACAGTCCCGAGCACATCATCTGCAGCGAAGCGACGCGTGACATGATCGTCGAGCGTGGCGCGCAGGACTACAAGTCGGAGCTTCAGCGCTTCCCGCGCCTGTTCCAGGCGGCGGAAACGATTCCGGGCCTGACCTGGCCCACCATCACCTTTTCGGACCGCATGACCCTGTGGCTGGGCAAGCTGCAGGTCGACATCATCCATGCCGGCCGCGGCCATACCAAGGGCGACACGATCGTCTGGCTCCCGGAGGAGCGCACCCTGTTCAGCGGCGATCTCGTCGAATATGGCGCCACGCCCTATTGCGGCGATGCGCACTACAAGGACTGGCCGGCGACCCTGCAGAAGCTTCGCGACCTCAAGGCCGAGGCGCTGGTGCCGGGCCGCGGCGACGCGCTGATCGGCGAGGGCGCGGTCGAGGAGGGCATCGCCGGAACCCAGGCGTTCCTCAGCGACCTCTACAAGGTCGTGGAGAAGAGCGCCGAGGCCGGCGACTCGCTGAAGGTAGCCTACGACAAGGCGATGGCCGCACTGCAGCCGCGCTACGGCAACTGGGTCATCTTCGAGCACTGCATGCCGTTCGACGTCAGCCGCGCCTACGACGAGGCCAAGGGCCTCGACCATCCGCGCATCTGGACCGCCGAACGCGACATCGAGATGTGGGCGGCGCTGGAAAAGGCCGAGTGACGCTGCTTTCCGTGGCGCGCTCCCATGAGCTCCTACACCTATCGACACTACGAGTACCGGAAGCCGTCTGAACTCGACGGTCGGAGCGCGCGCCGGCCGGTCGTGATCGTCGGCGCCGGCATGGCCGGGCCGACGCTGGCCTTGGCGCTCGCCCGGCGTGGCGTGCCGTCGGTCGTGCTCGACGAGGACGATACGGTGAGCCTCGGCAGCCGCTCGATCTGCCAGGCCAAGCACAGTCTCGAAACCTGGGATCGCTTCGGCGTCGCGAGCCGCATGGTCGAAAAGGGCATCACCTGGGAACAGGGCGAGCTCTATCTCCACGACAAGCCGGTCTTCCGCTTCAACCTGCAGCCCGAACCCGGCCACAAGTTCCCGGCCTTCGTGAACCTGCAGCAGTACTATGTGGAGGAGTATCTCTTCGAACGCTGCCTCGCCGAGCCCCTGGTCGAGATGCGGTTCCGCAACAAGGTCGTTGCCGTAACGCCGGCCGCTGATGGCGTTGCGGTTGAGGTCGAGACGCCGGACGGGCGCTACGCGCTCGACGCCGAGTGGCTGGTCGCCTGCGACGGCGTGCGCAGCACGGTGCGGCACCTGATGGACCTGCCCTATCCCGGCGAGGTCTTCCACGACCGCTTCCTGATCTCCGACATCCGGCTGCTGAGCGAGCTGCCCAAGGAACGGCGCTTCTGGTTCTACCCGCCGTTCCATCCGACCAATTCCGTGCTGCTGCACCGCCAGGCCGACAACGTACTGCGCGTCGATTTCCAGCTCGGTCCCGATGCCGACCCTGAGGAAGAGAAGAAGCCGGAGAACATCGACCGGCGCCTGCGCCAGATGTTCGGTCCCGAGGCGCGCTGGGAGCATGAGTGGACCAGCGTCTATACCTTCACCTGCCGCATGATGGAGCGCTTCGTCCACGGCCGGGTGATCTTCGCCGGCGATGCCGCGCACGTCGTCTCGCCATTCGGCGCGCGCGGCGGCAACGCTGCCATCGCCGATGTCGACAATCTCGCCTGGAAGCTGGCGATGGTGCTGGGCAGGACGGCGCCGGTGTCGCTGCTCGACAGCTACTGCAGCGAACGGCGCGCGGCGGCGCAGGAGAACATCCTGAACTCGACGCGCAGCACCGACTTCATCACGCCCAAGTTCACCGCCTCGCGCGCCTTCCGCGACGCCACGCTCGCGCTGGCGCGCGATTTTCCCTTTGCCCGCTCGCTGATCAACAGCGGCCGGCTCTCGGTGCCGACCGCGCAGCCGGATTCGCCGCTCGACACGCCGGACGGCGATACCGACTGGGTCCGTGGACCGGGGCCCGGCCGGGCGATGCTCGACGCGCCGGTGGGGCGGGACGGCAGCGGCTGGCTGCTCGATCGACTGGGTCCGGACTTCACGGTTCTGACCTTCGGCGAGGCGGAGGTGCCGACCGCCGATCTGCTGCCCGGGGTGACCTGCGTGCGCATTGCGGGCGACGGGCTCGCCCGCCAGCGCTACGATGCGCAGCCCGGCACCACCTACCTGATTCGGCCGGACCGCTATGTCGCGGCGCGCTGGCGCCACTTCGACGCGGCGGCGATCGCGGCTTCGTTCAGGCGGGCCACGGGCAACGGCTGAAGGAGATCGCGATGGCCGAGATCACGACCGGCGCCCTGCGCCGTACGCTAAACCTCGCGCGGCCCGACGATGTCTACAACGCCATCGTCGATGCGCATCGCGGGCTCGATGACGAACAGTGCCGCGCCTTCGACGCGCGGCTGATCCTCCTGCTGGCGAACCATGTGGGCGACGAGGCGGTGCTGCGCGAGGCGCTGAGGGCCGCGCGCGAGACGATGGAGGAGACATGAAGGACACGCTCACCGGCCGGCTAGCGCTGGTCACCGGTGCGGGCCGCGGCAACGGCGCCGCCATCGCGCGCGGTCTCGCCGCGGCAGGGGCACGCGTCATCGTCACCGACGTCGATCTCGAAGCGGCGCGCTCCATCGCCGACAGCATCGTCAAGGCGGGTGGCGAGGCGCGCGGCCATGCGCTCGACGTCACCGATGCGGAGAGCTGCACGAAGCTGGCGCAGGACGTCTCGCTGCTGGTCGGCCCGATCAGCATCCTGGTGAACAATGCCGGCATCTTCCTGCGCGGCGGCCTGACCGAACCGGACGGCCGGGCGCGCTGGGAACGTACGATGGAGGTGAACGTCCAGGGACCGTTCAATGTCACCATGGCCTTCGTGGAGCAGCTCAAGCACACCAAGGGCAGCATCGTGAACATTGCCTCGATCAACTCGTTCGTCGCGCCTGCCGGCAGCGGCGTCTATCCAGTGTCGAAAGGCGCCCTGGCCCAGTTCACGCGGGCGCTCGCGACCGAGTTGGCACCCGACGGCGTTCGGGTGAACGCGCTGGCGCCGGGCATCATCGCCACCGCGATGACGGAGGTGACTCGCGCCGATCCGAAGAAGCTGGACGGCTTCCTCGCCCATGTGCCGATGAAGCGCGTGGGCCAGCCCGAGGAGCTGGCCGGGCCGGTGGTGTTCCTCTGTTCGGAGGCGGCGAGCTACATCACCGGCGCCGTCCTGCCGGTCGATGGAGGATATCTTGCCGTCTGATCTTCAAGAGCTCGTCGTGCGGCCGGCCACGGTCGCGGACGTCGACACGCTGCATCGTTTCTCGGTCGATCTCGCGACCTACGAGGACGAGCCGGACGCCGTCGGCTCGACGCCCGAGACGCTGGCACGCGACGGCTTCGGCGAAAACCCGCAATTCGCCGCCCTGATCGCGAAGCGCGGTTCCACGCCGGTGGGCTTCGTCCTCTACACGTTCAACTATTCCGTCTGGACCGCGGCACGGGGCATCTTCATCGAGGACATCTGGGTGGTGCCGGAGGAACGTCGCGGTGGTGTCGCCCGCGCCCTGATGCAGGGGCTTGCCCGCGAATGCGAAGCCAAGGGCTACAAGCGCATCGACCTCAACGTGCTCGACTGGAACCCAGCGCGCGGCTTCTACGAGCGCTTGGGCTATCGCTGGATCCGCAACTGGCTGCCCTACCGCCTCAGCGGCGAGGCCCTGTCGAAGCTTGCGGGCAAGTAGAGACTCCGAGCGCGACCGAATCAGACCTCGAACCTCGCCCTGATGAGCGGTCCGCAGGAGCGCGTCTCGAAGGGCGGGCACGAGCACTACGTCTGCTGCGCATCCCTCGAGACGGTCCTTCGGGGTCCATGCGCGATCTCTGCGGTATCCAGCTACCGCATTTCCGCCCGGTCAGGTTCGTTTCGACTGTTTCGGTTATTTCGGTTATTTCGTTTAAGCGCAACTTCGGAGGGGCAGGCGAGGTGAGGCCGGGATCACCTCGCCAACCGTCATCGCTTGGTGAGCCCCATGACGCGGCCGGCCTTGGCCGGCTTGGGCAGGACCTTGTGGGTCTCCCAAAGTGCGTCGAGGCGCTCGGTCACCGGCACCGGCCAGGGGCCGGAACGTCGCGTCTCGTAGTTGATGTTCATCAGGATGGTCTCATTGGTCGCCGCCAGATAATCCTGCTCGGCATGGTACATCTCATGGAAGAGATGGACCTTCTTGGCGTCGCGCGCGAGCAGCTGGGTGGTGAAGCGCAGCGGCGCACCCTCGCGCAGCTCGCGGTCGTAGGTGACGTGGGTCTCCAGCACGAAGGTCATGCCGAGCTTGCCGTCGACGTAGCGGCGGCCCAATCCCATGTTGCGCATGAACGCTCCGGAGGCCTGGTCGAAGGCGGTGACATAGAAGGCCACGTTCATGTGGCCGTTCCAGTCGACCCATTCCGGAAGGACGGTGGAGCGGTGGGTGTCGAGCGGAGCGCGGGTGATCAGTTCGGGAAGTTCGTACGGCAGGGACTGAAGCATGGACGCTGTTACTTCTTCTTGATTCCGATGAGGCGGCCGGCCTGGGCCGGGCGGGGGAGGGCGGCGTGGGCCGCGGCGAGCTTCTCGATGCGCTCCATGGCGAAGTCGGGCCACGGGGCCGAGCGGCGGGTCTGATAGTCGATGTTCATCAGCATGAGTTCGTTGGTGGCGGCGAGATAGCCTTCCGTCGCATGATACATCATGTGGATGTAGTGGATGCGCTTGGCGTCGTGGTCGAGGATCTGCGTGGTGATGCGCAGCTCGTCGCCTTCCTTGACCTCGCGATCGTAGGTCACGTGCGCTTCGAGCACGAAGGTCATGCCGATCTTGTCGCGCGTATATTCCCAGCCGCAGGCGAATTGCTGGCAGAGCGTGTCGGTCGCCTTGTCGAACGCCACGACGTAGTAGCCCACGTTCATGTGGCCGTTCCAGTCGATCCAGTCGGGCAGCACGGTGGCGCGATGCCGGTCCAGCGGCGCCGTGAGGTCGAGATCGATCATGGGGTATGGAGCTAATTTCATGCGATCGACCGTAGCGAAGGGGCCTTAGGCACCGCAAGTTCCGTGCAACGGCGTTGCGAGGAGCGAACATGGCGAAGAAGACGAAGGCGGTGGTGCTGGGCGTGGGCGCCGAGCGCGGCCTGGGCGCGGCCGCGAGCCGCCGCTTTGCGAAAGAGGGCTATCACGTGCTGGTGGCCGGTCGTACCGGAGCCAAGATCGAAAAGGTCGTGCAGGGCATCCGCGAGGCCGGCGGCTCGGCGACGGCGGTGGTGGTCGACGGCACGAAGGAAGACCAGGTCGTCGCGCTGTTCGACAAGGCGATGGCTGACGACGCCGACGGCGCGCCGGCCGACCTGCTGGTCTTCAACATGGGCAACAACGCCGCCGTCGATTTCCGCGAGATGACGGCGCAGCATTTCGAGGACTCCTGGCGGGTCGGCTGCTTCGCCGGCTTCCTGTTCGGCCGGGAAGCCATGCGCCGGCTGGCGCCGCTCGGCCGCGGCACCGTGATCTTCACCGGTGCCTCGGGCTCGCTGCGCGGCCGGCCGCGCTTCGCCGCCTTCAATGCGACCAAGGGCGGTCTCCGGTTGATGGTGCAGTCGATGGCGCGCGAGTTCGGGCCGCAGGGCATCCATGTCGCGCACGCCATCATCGACGGTGGCATCGAGGGCGAACGGCTGCTCTCGCGCATGCCCGACCGTGTCGAGAAGGCCGGGCCGGACGGCCTGCTGAACATCGATGCGATCGCCGACAGCTACTGGCACCTGCACCGCCAGCACCGCAGCGCCTGGACGCACGAGATCGACCTGCGCCCCTACAAGGAGCCGTTCTGACGAGCGTCTTTTCAACTCACCGCGGGATCGCCAGCAACTCAGCAGCCACCAGGTCCGGTGCCGAGATGATGCAGTTGTGGCCGGCCTCGATCGAGCGGTAGCGGACGTGCGGCATCGCCTGGACCTTCTCGTGCATGCCGGCCGACACCGGATAGCGCGGCTTGGTGCAGGCGATGTAGGTCATCGGCCGGCCGTTTCCGGCGGGATTGTGGAGCGTGATCGGCTTGGTGTAGCAGGCGACGGGATGCGGCGTGAGATGGCTGTGCGTCCAGGCGGCCAGCTCGGGATCGTCGATGATCAGGCTGCCGACCGGCGCGAAGGGCAGCACCTCGGTGTCGTTCACGACTTTTATCAACTTCTTTCGCTTGGCCACGATCTCGGGCGGGATGCGGCCGAAGATCGACTGGCCATCGGTCGCGATGCCACCGTCGATGATGACGAGATGGCCGATCCGTTCGGGGATACGATCGGTGACGAGGGTGGCGATCAGGCTGCCGAAACTGTGGCCGACCAGCACGATGTCGCGCAGGTCCTCCTTCTCAATCGTCGCGATCGTCTCGGCCAGGAACACGTCGTTGTCGAGCTCGGGCGACAGTTCCGCCGCGCGCTCGCCGATGCCGCAAAAGGGCAGGGCGCGGGCGTCATGGCCCTCGGCCGTCAGGCGCTCGATGACGAATTTCCAGGACCAGGCGCCCATCCAGGCACCGGGAAGACAGACGTAGGTACGGGACTTGACCATTCAGCGCGCGCCGGCGGCCTCCAGGATCGAAGCGATCTCGCGCTGGCCGCGCTGTCTTGCGTGACCGAGCGGCGTGACGCCCTGGTTGTCGGGAAGATTGACGTTGGCGCCGTGCTCGACCAGCAGGCGCGCGATTTCGATATAGGCCGGGCCGCCGTCGCCCAGGATCACGACCTCGAGCAGGGCGGTCCAGCCGAGCCGGTTCACATGGTTCACGTCGATCGCGGTCTTCAGCAGTTCACGCACCGTCTCGACATGGCCGTGATGGCAGGCCGGGATCAGCGCCGTCCCGCCGTAGCGGTTGGTGCTCTTGAGGTCGGCGCCGGCCTTCAGCGTGAGCTTCAGGATTTCCAGCCACCCCTCGGCGCCGGCCAGCAGGAAGGCGCTGTCGCGCTTCTCGTCCTGGGCGTCGACGCTGGTCCCCGCGGCGATCAGCCGGCGCGCGGTCTCGACGTCGTTGCGTTGCGTCGCATCGATCAGGGCGCGTTCCTCGGCGGTGAGAGTTTGGGCGGTCACGGCGCCACTCCATAGCAGAAGGAGCAGGGCGAGGAGGAGGCGCAGCGTTTCGCGAGCTTTCATCGGCATGATACCGTGCCGCAAATCAACGGAGGATTCCATGGCCACCAATCGTCGCGTGCTGCTGAAGTCCCGCCCGCAGGGCGAGCCGACGCCCGCCAATTTCGAGGTCGTCGACCAGGCGATCCCCGAACCCAAGGACGGCGAGTATCTGTCGCGCACGATCTGGCTGTCGCTCGATCCTTACATGCGCGGCCGCATGGCCGAGGCCAAGGGCTACGCCTCGAACGTCAATCTCGGGGACGCGATGGTCGGCGGCACGGTGGGCCAGGTGGTGAAGTCGAGGAACCCGCGTTTCAACGAAGGCGATTATGTCGTCGAGTATGCCGGCTGGCAGAGCTACGCCGTCTCGACCGGCGACATGTCGATGAAGCTCGATCCCGACGCCGCGCCGCTCTCGACCGCGCTGTCGGTGCTCGGCATGCCGGGCATGACGGCGTGGTGGGGCCTGATGGAGATCGGCAAGCCCAAGGCGGGCGAGACCGTCGTGGTGTCGGCGGCGTCCGGTGCCGTCGGCTCGGTGGTCGGCCAGCTCGCGAAGATCAAGGGCTGCCGCGCGGTCGGCATCGCCGGGGGCAAGGAGAAGTGCGACTACGTCGTGAACGAGCTGGGCTTCGACGCCTGCGTCGACTATCGCGCCGCCGGCGGCAACCTGTTCAAGGAGCTGCGGGCCGCGGCGCCCAAGGGCATCGACGTCTATTTCGAGAACGTGGGCGGGGCGGTGCAGGCGGCGGTCGTGCCTCAGCTCAACGACTTCGCGCGGGTGCCGCTCTGTGGCCTGATCTCGCAATACAACGAGATGCAGATGAGCCCCGGTCCCGACTGGCGCCTGCTGCTGATCAAGCGCGCCACCGTGACCGGGTTCATCGTCTCCGATCACTTCGGCCAGATGGCCGATTTCTGGAAGGAAGTGCCGCCGCTCGTGAAGGCCGGCAGGATCAAGTACCGCGAGGATGTCGTGAAGGGCATCGAGAACGCGCCCGAGGCCTTCATCGGCCTCCTGAAGGGCCGGAACTTCGGCAAGCTGCTGGTGCAGGTCGCCGAGGATCCGACCCGGAAGTAGGCCTCAGGCGACGGGGCGGTTCTTCAGCGCCAGGCCCATCGTCACCCAGCCCGAGCCGATGAAGATCAGGTCGATGCCGAGGAAGATGCCCAGCACGAAGAAGCTCGAGGCCGGCCACTGGGCGATGATCATGGCGCCCAGCAGCAGGGTCACGAGACCGGACACGACGACCCAGCCCCACGGCTTGCCGGCCGACTTCATGCTGAAGGCTAGGAAGATGCGCAGCACGCCGCCGGCCACGAGCGCCGCGCCCAGCATCAGCGTCAGGATGGTGGCCGCCGCGAAGGGGTTGCCGATGGCGATGACGCCGGCGCCGACATAGAGCAGGCCGAGCAGCATCCAGACGGCGAACTTGCCCCAGCCCTTGACGCTGAAGGCCGCGACGATTTCCGCGACGCCGCCCATGATCATCATGATGCCGACGATCATGACGGCCGAGGCGGTTGCGGCGACGGCACTGCCGAGCGCAATGAAGCCAGCGATCAGGAACACGACGCCCAGGGCCACGATCCATCCCCACTTGGCGCGCAGGACCTTGAGGCCTTCCGCGAGATTGGGAGGAAGCGGGGTGTTGGAGGACATTGTCATGGCGATGCTCCTTCAGAGCGGAATGGACAATGTCAGGATACACCCGCCCAATGGCACTGTCGCTGGTTGTATGGGAAACTTCAGTGTCACAGGAATGCAGGAAAAGATGACCGAACCCAAGAAAGAGGGCGCCGCGCCGCGGCCCGCCACCACCGTGCTGCTGCTGCGTCCGTCGCAGCCGGGCGACGCCGCATCGCCGCTGGAAGTGTTCATGGTGGTGCGTCATCACCAGATCGATTCCTTCTCCGGCGCACTCGTGTTTCCCGGCGGCAAGCTGGAGGAGGCTGACGGCGCCCCGTCGCTGCGGGCGCGCTGCGGCGGCGCCGACAAGATCGACGATGCCGAACTCAAGTTCCGGGTCGCCGGCGTGCGCGAGGCCTTCGAGGAATGCGGCGTCCTGCTGGCCCGCAAGCGCGGCCAGCGGGCGCTGATCGGGGCGGCGGACCTCAAGGGGATCGAAGAGCGCTGGCGCGCCAAGCTCGCCAAGGACGAGGCCAGCATCGTCGACATGGTCGAGGCCGAGGACCTGGAGATCGCGACGGAGCTGATGACACCCTACGCGCACTGGATCACGCCGACCTTCGTGCCGAAACGCTTCGACACCTGGTTCTTCCTGGCCGAGGCGCCGGAGGATCAGATCGCCCTGCACGACGGGTCGGAGTCGACGGACTCGGTCTGGATCGGACCTCAGGAAGCGATCGAGGAGGCCAAGGCCGGCAAGCGGACGCTCGTCCATGCCACGACCAAGAACCTCGAACTGCTGGCGGAGGGCAAGACGGTCGCGGGCGCGATCGCGGCGGCCGGCGCGCGCAAGATCGTCACCGTCCAGCCCTGGGTCGAAGAGCGGGACGGCAAGAAGTTCCTGCACATCCCTGAAGGCGCCGGCTATCGCAACCTCGTTCGCGAGATGCCGCCCAGCGGCGGCGTTCCGCAGACCGGAAGATAATTTCGCGCCATGCGCTGCGACGGAGAAAACCGGCTCGCCCGAAAAGGGCGAGCGCGCTAAGAGCGACGGCATAAACGCTCGTTCATGAACCGACTGCGGTCGGACCAGGTGGAGGAAGAAGAACGATGGTCGGAATCGTCGCCTATGGCGCCTATGTGCCGCGCCTGCGTCTCAACCGTCAGGCCGTCTACGATGCGAACAAGTGGTTCGCCGCCGGCCTGCGCGGCCTCGCCAAGGGCGAACGCTCGATGGCCAACTGGGACGAGGATTCGATCACGATGGCGGTCGAGGCGTCGCGCGACTGCCTGACCAGCCACAAGGCCGAGGATGTCCGTAACATCTACTTCGCCTCGACGACGCATCCGTTCAAGGATCGCCAGAATGCCGGTGTGATCGGCACGGCGCTGAACGTCGAGCAGAACCTCTCGGCCACCGACATCGGCGGCTCGCTCAAGGCCGGGACCTCGGCGCTCATCGCCGGCCTCAACGCGTCGAAGGAAGGCGCCCCGACGCTGGTCGCCGCCGCCGACAAGCGCATGGCCCGCGTTGCCTCGTCGAACGAGCTGAACTACGGCGATGGCGCTGCGGCGCTGCTGTGCGGCACCGAGAACGTGATCGCCAGGCTGGTCGGTCATCATTCGGTGTCGATGGATTTCGTCGATCACTTCCGTGGCGACGAGTCGGACTTCGACTATGGCTGGGAAGAGCGCTGGATCCGCGACGAGGGCTACTCGAAGATCGTGCCGCCGGCGATCAAGGCCGCTCTTGCCGCCTGCAAGCTCAACGGCTCGGACATCACGCACTTCATCATGCCGAGCCCGATGCCGGCGGTGCCGAAGCAGATGGCCAAGATGGTGGGCATCGGCGAGGGCGCGGTGCGCGACCTGCTCGGCGCGACGCTCGGCGACACGGGTGCTGCCCATGCGCTGGTCATGCTGGTCGACGCGCTCGAAGGCGCCAAGGCGGGCGACAAGATCATGGTCGTGGCTTTCGGCCAGGGCGTCGACGTCCTGGTGTTCGAGGTCACGGCCGAGAAGGACAAGCTTCCCGCGCGCAAGGGCCTGTCGGGCTGGATGGCGCGCCGGAAGGAAGAGAAGAACTACATGAAGTTCCTCGCCTTCAACGAGATGCTGCCGATCGACAAGGGCATGCGCGCGGAGTTCGACAAGAAGACAGCGCTGTCGGTCCTGTGGCGCAAGCGCGACATGATCTACGGGCTGGTCGGCGGCAAGTGCAAGGTGTGCGGCACCGTGCAGTTCCCGCGCAGCCAGGTCTGCGTCAATCCGAACTGCCATGCGATGGACAGCCAGGAACCCTATGCGATGGCCGGACTGGAATGTTCGGTGATGTCGTTCACCGCCGACTCGCTCACCTATTCGCCGGACCCGCCGGCGTATTACGGCATGATCACCTTCCCCGAGGGCGGGCGGTTCATGGCCGACTTCACGGACAGCGACAAGGATCAGGTGAAGGTCGGCGCCAAGATGCGCATGACCTTCCGCATGCGCGACAACGACCAGATGCGCGGTGGCTTCAAGCGTTACTTCTGGAAGGCGACTCCGGTTTGAGCCTGTCGGCTCGTATCGCCTTCCCGGGTCAAGAGTTTCGTTAGTTTCAAGAGTTCAACCTCACCACCAAGGAGACCTGCAATGGCTCGTGGTATCAAGGACAAGGTCGCTATTCTCGGCATGGGCTGCTCGAAGTTCGGCGAACGCTGGGACAGCGGCGCCGAGGAGCTGATGCTCGAAGCCTACAAGGAATGCCTGAAGGACGCGGGCATCGACCAGAACCAGCTCCAGGCGGCCTGGTTCTCGACCGCCATCGACGAGGTTCATGTCGGCAAGTCCGGCATTCCGCTGTCGATGACGCTGCGCCTGCCGAACATTCCCGTGACGCACGTCGAGAACATGTGCGCGTCGGGCACCGAGGCGTTCCGCGGCGCCTGCTACGCGGTCGCCTCCGGCGCCGCCGACTTCGCGCTGGCGCTGGGCGTCGAGAAGCTCAAGGACACCGGCTACGGCGGCCTTCCCGGCGGCCGCGGCGGCCCGCTGCAGGTCCTGTGGAACGCCAATGGCACCGCGCCGGGCAACTTCGCCCAGCTCGCCACCGCCTACATGACCGCGCACGGCGTTTCCGGCGAAGACCTCAAGAAGGCGATCGGCCACGTCTCGTGGAAGAGCCACCAGAACGGCGCCAAGAACCCGAAGGCCCATCTGCAGAAGGCCGTCGAGATGGACACCATCCTCAACGCGCCGATGATCGCCTCGCCGCTCGGCCTGTTCGACTGCTGCGGCGTGTCGGACGGCGCGGCCGCAGCCATCGTGACGACGCCGGAGATCGCCAAGGCGCTCGGCAAGAAGGACATCGTCAGCGTCAAGGCGCTGCAGCTTTCGGTCTCGAACGGCTCCGAGTCGGGCCACAATTCCTGGGATGGCAGCTACTTCCACACGACCCGCATCGCCTCGAAGAAGGCCTACGAAGAGGCCGGCATCAAGAGCCCGCGCGACGAAGTGTCGATGTTCGAGGTCCATGACTGCTTCTCGGTCACCGAGCTGGTGACCATGGAAGACCTCCACATCTCCGAGACCGGCAAGGGCTGGAAGGACGTGCTCGACGGCTTCTACGACGCCGACGGCAAGATCCCCTGCCAGATCGACGGCGGCCTCAAGTGCTTCGGTCATCCGATCGGCGCCTCGGGCCTGCGCATGCTGTACGAGATGTACCTGCAGATCCAGGGCAAGGCCGGCGCCCGCCAGCTCAAGGACCCGCGCATCGGCATGACGCACAATCTCGGCGGCGCACCGCGCGAGAACATCGCCAGCGTGGCCATCGTCGGCCGCTACGAGTAATTCGCATCTTGTCATCCCGAGGCGCAGCCGAGGGACCTTTCGCTCGAGGTAAAGGTCCCTTGCTGCGCTCGGGATGACAGCGAGCGCTTGGCGCCCTCTCCGTGCAAGGCGAGGGCGTTTTATTTTCGCGTTTGAGGAGGAGGCATCCATGGAGCTCGACAAGAAGCTCATCGGCCACGAATTCGAGCCGTTCACCGCCACCGTCGAGGCGGGCAAGATCAAGCTGTTCTGCAAGGCCATCGGCGAGGAAGACCCGATCTATTCCGACGAAGCCGCAGCGAAGGCCGCGGGCTATCGCGGCATCACCGCGCCGCTCACCTTCCTGCGTGCCCTGCAGGCCGACGATCCCAACAAGGGCGGGCTGCTGCGCCTGCTCAACGTCGATATCGGATTGATCCTGCACGGCGAGCAGCACTTCGAATACTACGCGCCGGTCGTGGTGGGCGACGTCGTCACCTGCCAGGAGAAGGTCGTCGACATCTACGACAAGAAGGGCGGCGCCCTGTGGTTCGTCGTCCAGGAGATGGAGATGAAGGATCAGGCGGGCAAGCTGCTGGCCAAGGGCCGCGGCGTCACCGTCGTGCGCAACCCCGACGCGGCGAAGAAGTAAGGGAGGCACTCATGGCAACTGCGACCGCTCCGAAATTTGCCGACGTGAAGATCGGCGACGAACTCAAGCCGCTGGTGCTGCCGCCGATCAGCCGCCACCAGCTCGCCCTCTATTGCGGCGGCTCGGGCGACCACAACCCGATCCACGTCGATCTCGACTTCGCCAAGAAGTTCGGTTTCAAGGACGTGTTCGCCCACGGCATGCTGTCGATGGCCTTCCTCGGCCGCCTGGTCACCTCCTGGGTGCCGCAGAAGCAGGTCCGCGGCCTCGGCACCCGCTTCACCTCGATCACCTGGGTGGGCGACGTCATCACCGTGTCGGGCAAGGTCACGGGCAAGCGCGAGAAGGACGGCGAGACGCTGGTCGATCTCGAGGTGAAGTGCACCAACCAGAACGGCCAGGACACGCTTCAGGGCACCGCCACGGTCGCGCTCAACTAGGACCAGGAGGAGCGCGCCCCTGGAGTGGCGCGCTCCCATGCAAGAACAGGAGGCAGACATGGGTCAGATGGATGGTAAGGTGGCGATCGTCACCGGTTCGGGACGCGGCATCGGCAAGGAGATCGCGCTGCGCCTGGTGCGCGACGGCGCCAGCGTCGTGATCAACGACATCGACGACGCGCCGGCGGAAGAGACCGTCGCCGAGATCGTCAAGGCGGGCGGCAAGGCGGTGGCCTGCAACGGTGACGTCTCCAAGCCCGACTTCGGCGATCGCATCGTGAAGGCGGCCGTCGATGCGTTCGGCGACTGTCACGTGGTCGTGAACAATGCCGGCTACACTTGGGACTCGGTCATCCAGAAGATGACCGACGAGCAGTGGTACGCCATCCTCGACGTCCACCTGACGGCGCCGTTCCGCATCCTCCGGGCCTTCCAGCAGCACTTCAAGGACGCCGTCGAGAAGGAACGGGCCGAGGGCAAGCGCATCGTGCGCAAGGTCGTGAACATCTCCTCGACCTCGGGCGTCAACGGCAATGCCGGCCAGTCCAATTATTCCGCGGGCAAGGCGGGCATCGTCGGCCTGACCAAGACCCTGGCGAAGGAATTCGGCCGCTACGACGTCACGGTGAACGCCGTGGCCTTCGGCTATATCCAGACGCGCCTCACCAAGCCGCTGGCCCAGGGCGAGTCGGGCGAGATCGAGGTCCAGGGCCGCACCGTCAAGATCGGTGTCCAGGGCGGTCGCCTCGCCGCGCTGAACCAGATGATTCCGCTGGGCCGCGGCGGCCTGCCGGAGGAAGCGGCCGGTTCGGTTTATCTTTTCTGCAGCCCCGATAGCGATTATGTCAGCGGCCAGTGCCTCGTCGTGAACGGCGGCCTCTGAGCGCCGCTCGACGAAACAACGGATCGAGGGGTGGCCTGCGGGCCACCCTTTTTCGTTGTATGGGGTACAGAGGCTATGAGGGTGGAGCGCGTTGGGGTCTCTTGAGATCGGTATCGTGGGCTGCGGCATCGCTGGCCAAGCCGCAGCAGGCTTCCTGGCCGATGCCGGACATGTCGTCACTCTGCTGGAACGCTTCGAGCAGCCGCAAGCGGTGGGCGCCGGGCTGTTGCTGCAGCCCACCGGCCTTTCGGTCCTGCGCGCCCTCGGGCTCGAGCAGGAGGCGGTCGCCGCAGGCGCGCGGATCGACGGGATCGTGGGCGAAAACCAGTGGGGTGTCCGGGTCATAGACCTCGCCTATGGCGACCTGCATCCGGCGGCGTTCGCGCTGGGTATTGGCCGTTCGCCCCTGTTCGACCTGTTGCACAGCCGGGCCCTCGGCGCGGGTGCCCGGCTGGTCGCCGGCGTCGAAATCGTGGACGTCGAGCGCGAGGGCGCCCGGGCTGTTGCCCTCGACCGCAAGGCCCGCCGGCACGGCCCCTTCGATCTCCTGGTGGTCGCGGACGGAGCGAATTCCGCACTGAGGCCCCGCGTCTTCCCGCGGGGCCGGGCACCCATTTACCCGTGGGGCTGCCTCTGGACGACTGTACCGGATACCCATGCGTTCGGTGCAATAGGCCTGCTGCGGCAGCGCTTTGCCGGCACGTCGTCGATGATGGGCGTCCTCCCGGTCGCATCCGACAGGCTCACGATGTTCTGGAGCCTGCCCACGCCCGCGCTTGAAGTCGACCGGGCCCTCGATCTCGAGGCGGTGCGGCACGAGGCGCTGGCGCTCTGGCCGGACGCGGTCCCGATCATCGAACGCGCATTCGACGCCGGCGATTTCGCGCGCGCAACCTACCGACACGTCTCCCTGCCACGCTGGAACGACGGGCCGGTCCTGTTCATCGGCGATGCCGCGCACGGGACCAGCCCGCAGCTCGGTCAGGGCGCCAATCTCGGCCTGCTCGACGCCCATGCGCTGGCCCGCAGCCTGGCCGAGGCCGGCGACGTGCCCCAGGCGATGGAGCGGTTCGCCGCGCGGCGGGGACCGTCCAATCGGTTCTACGGAACCGCCAGCCACCTGCTGACGCCGTTCTTCCAGTCGCATCACGATCTGCTCGCGATCCCGCGCGACCTCCTCCTGCACCGGGCCTGCCTGACCCCACCCGTCCGGCGCCTGCTGGCGGGAACATTGGCGGGCCTGCGCCGCGGCTGGTGGGCGGCCGACACGCTGGACGCCGACGGCCGCTTTCCGCTCTAGCTGCGTCGCGACAGGGCGGCCCAACGGCCCGGCGTGACGCCGAACCGGGCGGAGAAATGCCGTGTGAGATGGCTCTGGTCGGCGAAGCCCGCGGCGGCCGCGGCGTCGGACAGGGGGCTGCCCTCGACGATCAGGGCCTGCGCGCGCATCAGGCGCCGGCCGACCTGGTAACGATGGGGCGAGGTGCCGAAGACCGAGCGGAAGTGACGGGCAAGGGTGAAGCGGTCGAGCCCGCTCACCCTCTCCAGCTCGTCCGAGCCCACGACACGATGGGATTCGGTCACCAGGAAATCGCGGGCCAGCCGCACGGCGCGGAGGGCGACGCTGCCACGTCCCCGGCGGGGGCCGCCGTCGCCCCGCCGCGCCAGGAGATCGGCGAGGCGGCCGATCGTGGCGTCGATCGCCAGCGGCTCCAGAGGCTGCGGGAAGTCGACAAAGGCCTCTTCGATGACCCTCGCCGTTTCGGGATCGTGCCCGACCGCCTCCGCGACATGGGGCGGGCTCGTGCCGCCGAGCGCCTGGGAGATCGCAGCCGGATCGAGATAGAGCATGCGATAGGCGAAGGCGCGGCCCTCGCCGGCATGGCCGTCATGCGCCTCGTCGGGATGCAGCACCAGGACCTGCCGCGCCCGGCTGGCCCGCAGGCTGCCGCGATAGTGGAACTGCTGCACGCCATAGAGGGTGAGGCCGATCCCGTAGGTCTCGTGCCGGTGCAGGTCGTAGGCATGGCCGCCGAACCGCCCTTCGAGGCGCTGCAGGCCGGAGGCCGGTCGGTCGAGGCGAATCTGGTCGAGGGTCATGCACGAACGTTCAAGACGATAGGGGCACCATGCCTCATATCGGCGGCATGATCTACGAAACCAAGACAGCCCTGGTGCTGCGCAAGGAACTGGCCGCCTGGCAGGTGGCCAATGTCGCTGCTTTCCTGGCGGGCGGCCTCGCCGGCACCCATGCCCATATGATGGGTGAGCCTTATCGCGACGGCAGCGGACGGGCCTACACGGCCCTGATCCGCGAGCCGGTGTTCGTCTATGGCGCGACGCTGGACGAGCTTCGGCGGACGCACCAGCGGGCGCTGTCGCGCGAGCTGGTGCCCGCGATCTACATCGAGCCGATGTTCACCACGACCAACGACGCCGACAATCGCGCGGCCGTCGCCGCCGCTCCGGTCGATGCTATGGATTTTGTCGGCATCGGCGTGCATGGGCCGCGCAAGGTCGTCGACAAGGTGGTGAACGGGCTGAAGTTCCTGGCCTAGGCCGGTCGCCGCCCGCGCATCAGGATCAGGGCGGACGCCGCGAGGTTGAGCCCCATGCAGACTGCCAGCGGCACGCCGTACCCACCGGAGGCGTCGCGGAGGACACCCAGCAGGCCGGGCCCGAAGGCGTAGAGGGTCTGCATGACCGCCGTGGAGAGGGCGACGATCGCGGGGAAACGATCGGCTGTGAATTCGCGCTGCACGATCATCGGCGACAGGGTGATGATGTTGCCGACGGCGAGGCCATAGGCGGCACAGGCGCCGTAGACTGCAAGCGGTGTCTCGACGAATTCCAGTACCGCGATGGCGCCGGCCTGCACCAGGAAGCAGATCGCCGAGGCGCGGCGCGGCTCGAGGCGGTCGATGACCAGCCCCAATACGATACGGCCGGCCAGCGCCGTCACGGCATTGATGCCCACCGCAAGGGCGGGGTCGATCGCCAGTCCGCTGGCGGCCGCACGGGAGGTCACCAACGGCACGAGATGGGTAAGGAAGCCGACCTGCGACGTCAGCACGAGGGCGAACGGCGCGGCGATGCTCCAGAAATGCCACTCCCGCAGGGGGGCCAGCCGATGGAGCCGCACCGTCGTCGGCTTGGGCGAGAGGGGCCCCCTGCGAACGAACAACGCGACGGTACCCGCGGCCAGGACGATGCCGAGGGCCACCAGCAGCCGCTCGGCCGTCGCGAAACCCAGCGCGGGAATGGCTGCCAGCAGCACCGGCGTGACGACCAGACCGGCGAGGGTGGCGCCGCTCAGCGCGAGATTGAGCGCGAGGCCGCGCTTGCGGTCGAACCACTGGCCGACGGTGGCGGCGATCGGCGCCACGCTGGTGGCGTTCCAGCCCGGCGCCATGACGATGTAGAGCACGACCAGCTGCCACGGCTCGGTGACCGACGGCAGCAGCATGAGAGCTGCGGTGGTGGTCGACAGGCCGGCCAGGAACACGGTGCGCGGGCCAAAGCGGCCGATCGCTTCGGCGATGCGCGGCAACAGCAGGGCACCCAGCAGATAGTGCGCGGTCACGACCGACGAGATGAAGCCCGTCGACCAGCCGCGGGCGCGCTGCAGTTCGACCAGATAGATGCCGTGGGCATAGAAGCCGAAGCCCCAGGCGAACACGGCCGTCACGAAGCACGCGAAGACGACGCGCCAGGCGGCCGGCGATGTGTCCGCAGCCCTGTTCAGCGACATGGTGGGGGCGCTTTCAGGAGCGGCTGACGTGGGCCGAGACGCAGCGCCAGCCCTCCGGCCGCAGCTGCCAGTCGTCGGTGTACCAGCCGGCGCCCGTGCTGCCGTCGGGCCTGGTGTAGCTCGTGCGGGCATGAATGATGGCGAAGGAGCCCAGCAGTCGGATCTTCACGTCGTGCTCGCGCAGGTCCTTCACCGCCGAGCCGCGGCCGATCTGGGCCAGGAAGGCGGCGCGCTCGATCAGGGTACCGTCGGGATTTGTATTGTGGAAATCGTCCGACAGGTGCCGCTCGAACCACTCGACGTCGGCTTCGCCGACCGAGCGCACGTAGTGGTGATTGAGCTGCTTCAGGGTCTCGATCTGCCGTGCCGTCGACTCATCCGCCATGGGGTTTCCTTTCCTTGCCGGGTGCCCTCACGACACGAAGAGACGCACGCCGACTGGCAGGGTGCGGGCCTTTTCGAGACCTTCCATCGTCGTGCGGTAGCCGAGTTCGATCGCCGCGTCGAAGCTCGTCCAGTCGAGCAGATCGATATGGGTCATCGGCGGCACGATCAGCAGATCCGCAGCGGCGCGATCCTCGGCCGCGCGCGAAGTGCTGGCGACCAGCGCCGAGCGCAGCAGGATGCGCACGATCGAGGGGATGGGCAGCATCTCGTTGCGCTTCCAGACCAGGCGCCGGAAGAACTGCCACGCCGACCAGGGCTCCATGACGCCCTCGCCAGCGGACAGCGCGCCGCCGGTGTCGATGTCGACGCCGATGGTGAGGCCGCGACCCAGCCGCTGCATCGCGCGCACCGGGAAATTGTCGATGACCCCGCCATCGACATGGACTTCGCCGGCTTCGTTGAAGGGCGGCATCACGCCGGGAATCGACACCGACGCGCGCAGCCATCGCCACAGCCGCCCGACCGTATGGATGTCGGCCCGGGAGGTCGTGAGGTTCGCGGTCATGCAGTAATAGGGAAGGATCAGATCCTCGATGTCCTTCTCGCCGAACGCCATGCGCAGCAGGCGCGTGACCCGGCGGCCGCCGAACAGCGAGATCAGCGGAACCGTGTAATCGCTGAGAGGATTGTTGTCGACGAAGGCGCGGCGGAAGCGCGCGTCGAGTTCCTGGTCGTTCCAGCGCGAGGCGACGCCGGCCGCGACAATGGCGCCCATGCTGGTGCCGCCTACCAGGTCGATCGGCACGCCGCACTCGCGCAGCGCCTTGACCACGCCGATATGGGTGAAGGCGCGCGCGCCGCCGCCGGCCATGACGACGCCCACGGCATGACCGGTCAGGGTGCGGGCCAGCCGGTCGATGTCGGCATGGATGTCGAGCCGCACGTGATGGTGGTTGCCGTAGAGGCCGCCCGCCAGCAGCGGCGCGGTCGAGCCCGCTTTCGGATCGTGACCTTCGTGCAGCAGCACCAGCTCACGGCGCCGGTGGAACACCGCGCCGCTCTGGGCCGTCTCGATCTCGAAGGGCACCCGGGTCGGGGCGTCGTTGTCGGCGTTGCGCATCACGACCAGGCAATCAGCCTGGCGCAGGCAGAGTTCGGTCCAGGGTGTCAGGGTCGGATCGGCGCGGTAGAGCACGAACGACGATTCCATCTCGCAGCGCGCGAACCATTCGGGCTCCTGCTCGAGCGATTCCGATCCCAGCATCTGCACCTGGGTGCCGATGCGGCCGAGCGCATTGGCCAGCATCACCGCGAAGCGCGCCGAGGGAACGTCGGGGCCGCTCGGCAGCAACGCGAAGGTGCGCGGCTGGCGGCGGGCACCGGCCGAATCCTGCGCATTGCGCGCCACGACGCTGCGCATCAGCGCCGGCAAAACCTCGGGATGGTTGGAGGTGAGGGCGTGGAAGCTGGTCTGAGGCAGCCGCCAGACCTCGCTGTCGCGCAGCGCCGCCACGCTACGCGTACGCTTGCCCTGCGACAGCAGCGACATCTCGCCGACGAGATTGCCCGGCGGAATCTCGGCGATCAGCACGGGTTCCCGGGAATCGCCGGCTTCGTAATGCCGAAACACCCCAAGCGAACCGCTCGTCACGACATAGACGGCGTCGGCCGGTTCGCCCTGGCGGAACAACGGCGCGCCGCCGGGCAGGACCAGCAAGGTGAGCTGGTGCTCGACGGCGGCCAGGGCTTCGGGGGCGAGGTCGGCGAACAGCGGGGTCTGCTGCAACACCTTCTGCAGACGCAGCCGGGCGGTATCCTCGCTCGGCACGGCGAGGCTCATCCCCCGGACATTCCCTTCAGCGCCCAGCCGATGGTCTGGTCGGCGCGTGCCCACACCATCTCCCGCCATTTGTCGCCGGCCGGGAAGAAGCGCTCTTTCATGTCCGCCTTCAGGGCGTGGCCCTGCGCCGAGCCGAGGTCGCCACGATGATGCAGCCAGTTGTCGGCGCGCACCGCGTTCAGCACCTCCGGCACCGTGTAGGTGCCGTATTCCAGCGCCACCGGCGTCACCTCGGCATCGGGCAGCTCCTGCGGGAAGGCGTCGGTCATGACGCCGACCACCACCGCCGAGGTCGAGGTGCCGCCTTCCGGCGAGGTCATCTCGTCGCCATACCAGGCCTTGGCCCGGCCGAACGACTTGGCGGCGGGCGACACCGCGCAAATCAGCTCGCCATGGCCGAACGGGCCGAGGCCGGTATGAAAATCGATGATACCGACGCGCCTGGCCTGCGAGAGTTCCTCGCGCGCGATGGCGCGGATCGTGCGGTTGCTCCAGCTGGGCGCTGTGCCGCCGAAGAAGATCCCGTCGGGGTGCGTATACTGGCCGCCGCTGATCGCGCTCTGCAGGCCGAAGGCGCCGTGCTTCTGCGCGAAGGCGCCGAACACGCGTTCGGTCTCGGCGGCGCTCGCCTCGTTCCACTCGGCCGGCAGGACGGCGTCAGCGATCTCGAGATAGCCGTCGTTCTTCGGATAGCCCTTGTCGTGATCGACGAAGTTGCGATTGAGATCGACATTGTCCTCGGTGACGCGGCGCGTCCACGCGAAGCCATAGGGGTTGAGCGCATGGATCAGCAGCGCACCGGTGCCGGGCGGCAGCTTCGCCGGCCCACCCGAGCGCATCCACGCGATCTCGGCGCCCGAGCCGCAATGGCCCTCGACCCCGTGCGTGCCGGCAATCAGCACCAGCATGTTCGCGGCGTCGGCCGGCCCGAAGCGCGACGTGTCGAGGAACAGCCTCTCGCCGTTGGGGCCGCGCGCCTTCGGGTTCAACCAGGAACGCAGCGCGCCGCCGGCTTCGGCGGCGGCGCCGCAGAACTTCGCACGCGCCTCGGCATAGGTTTCAGAGAAGCACTCGGACACTGAGAACATGCATTTCCTCCGGCCGGCATCGTAGCGGGTTTGGCGACGAGGCGGAAAGCATGTCGGACAACAATGCCTCACCCTGAGGAGCGGTCCGCAGGACCGCGTCTCGAAGGGTGGGAACGAGCACCACGTCTGTTACCCATCCTTCGAGACGCCGCGCTCTGCGCGGCTCCTCAGGATGAGGTCTCTAGCTGTCGTACTGCAGCAGCGTTTCGACCGGCGGTGTCAGTCTCTTGCGGCCTTCGAGGAAGGTGAGCTCGATGATGACGGCGGTCGCGGGCACGACGGCGCCGACGGTCTCGAGCAGGTTCACGGCGGCGGACATGGTGCCGCCGGTTGCCAGCAGATCGTCGACCAGCACGACCCGCGCGCCCTTGTGCACGGCATCCTGCTGGATTTCGATCGTGTCGGTGCCGTATTCCAGCGCATAGGTGTGGCGCACCGTGGTGCCGGGCAGCTTGCCCTGCTTGCGCATCATCACGAAGCCGGTGCCGAGCGCGAGGGCGAGCGGCGCGGCCAGCAGAAAGCCGCGCGATTCGATTCCCGCCAGCATGTCGGGCTTGTGCGGCCGGATCAGATCGGCCAGCCGCTCGATGGCCGTATGCCAGGCCTTGGCGTGCGCCAGCAAAGTCGAGATGTCGTAGAAGAGGATGCCCGGCTTGGGGAAGTCGGGGATCGAGCGAATGTGCTTCTTGAGGTCGATATCCTTGGACATTCTGGCTCCTGAGCTCAGCTATAGGCCGGCGGCGGCACGAAGCCGCGATATTCCTTCTCGAGCAGCTTGGCGAACTGGATGCACTCGTAGTCGCCATACTGCCGGCCGATGATCTGCACGCCGATCGGCAGGCCTTCCTTGCTCTGGCCGATCGGGGCGGCGGTCGAGGGCAGCCAGGTGACGCCCGAGTAGCCCGCCCAGAAGATCTGGTCGACCACCGGCACCTGCTTGTTGTTCACGACGATCGTGCGCTTGTGGCGCAGGCCCGCCTGGTCGTGCGGGAAGGCCGCGGTCACGGCGACCGGGCACAGCATCAGGTCGTAGTCCTGGAAGAACGCATCCCAGGCGAGCCGCATCCTGTGGCGCTTCTCGTTCAGCCCCAGCCAGGCACGATGCGACAGCGAGTTGCCCCGCTGCATCTGCGCGAAGTAGCTCATGTCGGAGGCGGGCAGGCTGGCCGCGTCCTTGACGGCCTGCTCGTGGACAGCGTCACTCATGCGGCCCGACGTCGCCGCGCGCAGCAGCCGGATGTAGACGTCGTTCAGCTCGACCGTGTCGATCTCCGGCCGCGCCTTGTCGTTCACCTTGACCTTGTTCTTGGCCAGGAACGAGGCGAGCTTGGAGATCTGCTCCTGAACCGAATCGTCGACCTCCGCGTTCGGGTCGGTGAGCAGCACCGCCACCTTGAAGTCGCGCAGCTTGGTCTTCTTCGAACGCGGCAAAGTGAGTGTCCAGCCGCGGCCATCGATCGCGTCGGGACCGGCCATCGCCGTGAGCGCGATCTCGAGATCCTCCGCGCCACGGGCCAGCGGACCGACCACGCCGATATCGCCATAGGCGACGGCGCCCGCGAGCGCATGGCCCTTCGGCGAGACGACGCCCCAACTCGGCTTGTGGCCCCACACGCCGCAATAATGGGCGGGGTTGCGGATCGAGGCGCCGATGTCGCTGCCGGCCTCGATACCGGTGAGGCCGGCGGCCAGCGCCGCGCCCGAACCGCCCGAGGACCCGCCGGGCGTCCGGCCGAGATCCCAGGGATTGTTGGTCGAGCCGTAGACCTCATTGTAGCTCTGCCAGTCGGCGAGGTTCAGCGGCACGTTGGTCTTGCCGAACAGCGTGACGCCGGCATCCATCATGCGCTGCGTGACCAGCGAATTCTGCGTCGCGACCGTGTCCTTGAAGGCGGGATCGCCCCAGGTGGTGGGCAAACCCGCGACGTCGAACGATTCCTTGATCGTCATCGGCACGCCGTGCAGCGGCCCGAGCTTCTTGCCGGCCTTCACCGCGCGGTCCGCCGCCTTGGCACGCTTGCGGGCGCCCTCGATGTCGGTCGCGATGATGGCGTTGAGTTCGGGATTATAGGCCTCGACCCGCTTCAGGTAGAGGTCGAGCAGTTCGAGGCAGCCGATCTTCTTCTTCCGGACCGCAGCGGCGAGCTGCTTGGCGGTCTGGAACGGGAGGGCGAGGGACATGGGAGGAGGGCTTCCGCAACGGGGATGGACGAGGTCCAAGCCCGTACCATATTGTCCGGCCCGCCGTGAAGAAACTCCCCGCCCGAACGATGCACATCGCCATGCCGTTGGCGCTGACCTTCGTCATGACCTTCATCGTCTCCGGCATCGCCACGATCCGGGCGATCGGATTCGAACCGGGTATGACCGCCCGCTGGATGGAATCGTGGATGGCCTCCTGGATGGTCGCCTTTCCGACCATGCTGTTCCTGATGCCGCTGATGCGCCGCCTGCTGTCGCGGCTGATCGAGACACGGTAGAACTTACCGCGGTCGAGGCCGCGCCCTTGCCGTGGGCTCGGCAACCAGCGGATCGTCGGGCCAGTAGTGGCGCGGGTAGCGGCCCTTGAGTTCGGATTTCACGGCCTTGTAACCATTGGCCCAGAAGCTCGCGAGATCGCGCGTTACCTGGACTGGCCGGCGCGCCGGGGAGAGCAGGTGGATGGTGAGCGGCACCTTGCCGCCGGCGATGCGTGGCGTCTCGGTGAGCCCGAACATCTCCTGCAGGCGCACGGAGAGCGTCGGCTCATCGGGGTTGGCATAGTCGATCGCCACCCGCGATCCGCTCGGCACCTCGACGTGCGTCGGCACCAGTCGCTCGACCTCGCGCTGCTTTTCCCATGGCACCAACGCCTTGAGTGCGGCGGCGAGATCGATGCGGGCGAGATGATCCTTGCGCGACACGCCATCGAGCGAGGGGCCGAGCCAGTCGGGCAGCGACGCGAGCAAGGCCGTGTCCGAAAGATCGGGCCAGTCCTCGCCGGCATGGCGGCGCAGGAAGCCGATGCGCTCGCGCCAGCGCACGAGGTCGTCGCTCCAGGGCAGGGCACCGAGCCCAAGTTGCCGCACGCCGTCGAGCATGGCGGCCTGGACCTTGTCGGGATCGGGCCGGCCGAGCGGCTTGTCCTCGAGCGCGAGTGCGCCCAGCCGGCGACGCCGCCGCGCCAGCACCGCGCCGTCGCGCGCGCTCCACTGCACGAGCTGCTCGTCGATGATGCGGTCGGCGTAGAGGTCTTCGATCTCTGCGACGGTGATCGGCGCCGCGAGGAAGATGCGCGATTCCTGCGCCGAGCCGTCGAGATCGGCGACCACCAGGAACTCCTCGTTGGCCATCGGATCGCCTTCGGGCAGCGCGGCACCGCGGCCGCCCGACAGGAGATAGCGCCCGGCGGTGCCGGGGCGGCGACGCGCGATCCGGTCGGGATAGGCGAGCGCCAGCAGCGGTCCCGTCATGGCGACCTCGGCGCGTTCGTCGCCGCCGCCGCGCGGCATCAGGCGCCGCGCTGCCTCCTGGATGGGGCGCAGCGTGCCGTCGCGCCGGCCGCTCAGCGCGATGTCGACCCGGTGGCGGAGGTCGGCGTCGCGCTGGCCCGGCGGCAGGCGCAGGAAATCGCGTTCGCCCAGGATCGCGGCCAGCAGGGCGGCAACCTTGCCTTGACCCAGTTCGCGGCCCTTCAGCACGAGATGCGCGATGCGCGGATGCTGGCCGAGGCGGACCATGGCGCGGCCATGCGCGGTGATCGCGCCGGCGCCGTCGATCGCGCCGAGATCGGCCAGCAGCGCGCGCGCCGTGGCGAGCGCAGCAGCGGGCGGCGGCGTCAGCCATGGCAGGCTCGCGGCATCGCTGGTGCCCCAGGCGGCCAGCTCCAGCGCCAGCGGTGCCAGGTCGGCGTCGAGGATCTCGGGTGGTGTGAAGGGCAGCAGCCCGCGCTGTGACTGCTCCGGCCACAGGCGATAGCAGATGCCGGGCTCGAGGCGGCCGGCGCGGCCCCTGCGCTGATCGGCCGATGCCTGGCTGACGCGCACGGTTTCGAGCCGCGTCATGCCCGAGCGCGGCGAGAATTTCGGCACGCGCATCTGGCCGCTGTCGATCACGATGCGCACGCCCTCGATGGTGAGGCTGGTCTCGGCGATCGAGGTCGCCAGCACGATTTTGCGCCGGCCCGGCGGCGAGGGCGCGATGGCGCGGTCCTGGTCGGCGGGCGACAGGTCGCCATAGAGCGGCGCCACGTCGACATTCGGGCCGATGCCCTGCAGCCGTTCCTCGACACGGCGGATCTCGCCGACGCCCGGCAGGAAGACGAGGGCGCTGCCGCTTTCCTCGGCGAGCGCGCGGCGCACGGCGGCAGCAACGCTGTCCTCGATACGGCCGGCGGACTCGCGATCGAGATAGCGCGTGTCGACCGGGAACATGCGGCCCGCACTCTCGATCACCGGTGCGCCGCCGAGCCGCGCCGACACCGGGCCGGGGTCGAGCGTCGCCGACATGGCCACGACGCGCAGGTCCTCGCGCAGCGCGCTCTGCGCCTCGCGCACCAGGGCGAATGAAAGATCGGTGTCCAGTCCGCGCTCGTGCAGCTCATCGAAGATGACGCAGGCCACTGACTCGAGCGAGGGATCCTCCTGCAGCAGGCGCAGGAACAGGCCGTCGGTCACCACTTCGATGCGGGTGCGCGGCCCGACCTTGCTGTCGAACCGCACGCGATAGCCCACGGTCTCGCCGACCGACTCGCCCAGCGTCGCGGCCATGCGCCGGGCGGCGGCGCGCGCGGCCAGCCGTCGCGGCTCCTGCATCACGATCTTGCGGTCGCCGAGCCAGGGCGCATCGAGCAGCGCCAGCGGCACGCGCGTCGTCTTGCCGGCGCCCGGCGGCGCCACCAGCACGGCGGCGTTGCCGGCCACCAGCGCGGCCTTGAGACGCGGCAGCGCCTCGTCGACGGGAAGATGCTCCATCGATCTTGTCACGGCGCGGGTGGATAGACGGAATGAAGGGGCGGGTTCACTCTGGGTTTCTTACGCTTGAGGTCGTGCAATGTCTGTCGTCGTCGAAGCCCTGGATCATATCGTCGTCAACGTGCGCGACGTAGAGGTCGCCGCCGCCTGGTACGAGCGCGTGCTGGGCATGACGCGCAAGATCACCGAGCCACGGCCCGGGCATCGCGTCACGTCGATGCACTTCGGCCACCAGAAGATCAACCTCCGCCCTGAGACCGCCACACAGAAGCAATGGTTCACGGGCAAGACCGTGGCACCGGGCAGCGACGATCTGTGTTTCCTGACGCAGTCGACGCCGCAGGCGGTGGCCGATCATTTCCGGAGTTGTGGCGTGGAGATCGAAGAAGGTCCGAGCGAGAAGAGTGGCGCGATGGGCACGATCGTCTCGGTCTATTGCCGCGATCCCGACGGCAACCTGATCGAGGTGTCGTCCTACAAATAGGCGGAACATGACCGCGCCGTTCGAAAGCTTCGCCCGCTCGCTGCGACCGCTGCCGCCGTTGCGGGCCGCCATCACGGCCGCCTATCGCCGGCCCGAGCCCGAGTGCATCCCGCCGCTGCTCGATCTCGCGACCCTGAGCCCGTCCGCGACGGCCAAGGCCCGTGCGCTGGCGCGGCAGCTGGTCGAAGCGTTGCGGGCAAAGGTGCCGTCGGGCGGCGTCGAGGGGCTGATCCACGAATATGCACTGTCCAGCCAGGAGGGCGTGGCGCTGATGTGCCTCGCGGAGGCGCTGCTGCGCATTCCCGACGACGAGACGCGCGACGCGCTGATCCGCGACAAGATCGGCGGCGGCGACTGGCACGCCCATCTCGGACGCAGCCCGTCGCTGTTCGTGAACGCCGCGACCTGGGGTCTGATGCTGACCGGCCGGCTTACGGCGACCAGCAGCGAGAACAGCCTGTCGGCCGCGCTCACGCGGCTGATCGCCCGGGGTGGCGAGCCGCTGATCCGCGGCGGCGTGAACATCGCGATGCGCCTGATGGGCGAGCAGTTCGTCGCCGGCCAGACGATCGAGGAGGCGTTGGCCAACGGCCGCCGCTTCGAGGAAGAGGGCTTTCGCTATTCCTATGACATGCTGGGCGAGGCGGCGATCACCGCGGCGCAGGCCGAGCACTACCGCCAGGCCTACGAGCGGGCGATCCATGCCATCGGCCGCGCCTCGGCCGGGCGCGGCATCTATGAGGGCGCCGGCATCTCGCTGAAACTCTCGGCGCTGCATCCGCGCTACAGCCGTTCGCAAGCCGAGCGCGTCCATGCCGAACTCTATCCGCGCCTGCGCGATCTCGCGGTGCTGGCGCGCCGCTACGATATCGGCGTGAACATCGATGCGGAGGAGGCCGACCGGCTCGAACTCTCCCTCGACCTGCTCGAGCGGCTCTGCTTCGAGCCCGCGCTGGAAGGCTGGAACGGCATCGGCTTCGTGGTCCAGGCCTACAAGAAACGTGCGGCCTTCGTGATCGACCATCTGATCGATCTCGGCCGCCGCAGCCGGCACCGGCTGATGATCCGGCTGGTCAAGGGCGCCTACTGGGACAGCGAGATCAAGCGCGCGCAGGTCGACGGGCTGGAGGATTTCCCGGTCTTCACGCGCAAGATCCACACCGACGTCTCCTATCTCGCCTGCGCCCGCAAGCTGCTGGCGGCGCCGGACGCGGCCTTCCCGCAATTCGCCACGCACAATGCGCTGACGTTGGCGTCGATCCACGCCATGGCCGGCGAGAATTTCTATGCCGGGCAGTACGAATTCCAGTGCCTGCATGGCATGGGCGAGCCGCTCTACGAGGAGGTGGTCGGGCGCGAAAAGCTCAACCGGCCGTGTCGCATCTATGCGCCCGTCGGCACGCACGAGACGTTGCTCGCCTATCTGGTGCGCCGCCTGCTGGAGAACGGTGCCAACACTTCCTTCGTTAATCAGGTCGCCGATCCCGACCTGGCCATCGACAGGCTGCTGGCCGATCCGGTCGAACGCGCCCGCAGCGTCTCCGCAGTCGGCGCGCCGCATCCGCTCATCGTGTTGCCGCGCGACCTGTTCGGGCCGACGCGGGCCAATTCGCGCGGCCTCGATCTGGTCAACGAAAGCGTGCTCGCTTCGCTGGCGCGGGAACTGGTTGCCGGTGCCTCGACCCTGATGCGCGCAACGCCGGTCCTGACGGACGGTCCGCGCGACGGCACCGCGCGAGAGGTGCGCAATCCCGCGGACAGCGGCGATGTCGTGGGCATCGTCGTCGACGCCACCCCGGACCTGGTGGATGAAGCTGGCGCGAAGGCCGTGCCATGGTCGGCGCCGCCGGCCGAGCGCGCGGCGATCCTGCGCCGGGCGGCCGATCTCCTGGAAGCCCGCATGGAAAAGCTGCTGGGGCCGATCGTACGCGAGGCCGGCAAGACGCTGGGCAATGCGGTGGGGGAGGTCCGCGAAGCGGTCGATTTCCTGCGCTATTATGCGAATTGCGTCGAGGGATTCGACAACGCGACCCACCGGCCGCTCGGCGTCGTCGCCTGTATCAGCCCATGGAACTTTCCGCTCTCGATCTTCACCGGACAGGTCGCGGGCGCTCTGGCGGCGGGCAATGCCGTGATCGCCAAGCCGGCGGAAGAAACGCCGCTGATCGCGGCCCTCGCAGTGGACATGCTGCACGAGGCCGGCGTGCCGCACGCCGTGCTGCAGTTCCTGCCGGGCGATGGCGAGATCGGCAAGCGGCTGGTGGCCAACGCGACCGTGGCGGGCGTGGTCTTCACCGGCTCGACCGAGGCGGCGCAATCGATCAACCGCACCCTGGCGCGACGCCTTGGCGCCGAGGGCAGGCCGGTGCCGCTGATCGCCGAGACCGGCGGGCAGAACGCGCTGGTAGCGGATTCGTCGGCGCTGCCCGAGCAACTCGTGATCGACGCGCTCACGTCGGCTTTCGATTCGGCCGGCCAGCGCTGCTCGGCGCTGCGCGTCCTCTGCCTGCAGGATGACATCGCGGGCAAGGTCTTGCCAATGCTGCAGGGCGCGATGGCGGAGCTGGGGATCGGCAGTCCCGACCGCCTGTCCGTCGATGTCGGCCCCGTCATCTCGGCCGAGGCGCAGAAGCGCCTGCTCGACCATGTCGAGCGCATGCGCGGGGCCGGCCATCGCGTCCACCAGGTGCCGCTTCCCGACGAAGCGGCGCGGGGGACCTTCGTGCCGCCGACCCTGATCGAGGTTGGCGCTCTCTCCGACCTGCCGGGCGAGGTCTTCGGGCCGGTGCTTCACGTCCTGCGCTATCGGCGCGAGGAGATGGAGGAGGTGATCCGTGCGGTCAACGCGACCGGCTTCGGCCTGACCTTCGGCGTGCACAGCCGCATCGACGAGACCATCGAGCGCGCGACGGCAACGAGTGCCGCCGGCAACCAGTACGTCAATCGCAACATGATCGGCGCCGTCGTCGGCGTGCAACCGTTCGGCGGCCATGGGCTCTCGGGCACGGGGCCGAAGGCGGGCGGGCCGCTCTACGTGCACCGCCTGCTGGCAAGCGGGCCGGCCGCCGAAGTCGCGCCGGGCGAGCTCGCCGGCCCAGTCGGCGAGCGCAACAGCTACGCGCTCCGGCCGAAGGGCGCCGTCCTGTGCGTTGCGGCCGATCCGGCGGAACGCGAGGCCCAGCGCGATCTCGTTCGCGCGACGGGCAATCGCGTCGCCTCGGACGAAGCCGAGAACATTGCGGCGGTCCTGTTCGCCGGAAGCGAAGGCGAGCTCCTGGGCCTCACCCGGCGCATCGCCGACCGGCCGGGGCGCATCGTCCCGGTCCATGTCGCGCCCTATCCGCGCGCGCTCCTGTTCGACGAGGTGTCAGTCAGCGTCAACACCGCCGCCGCGGGCGGCAATGCCAGTCTGATGGCAATCGGTTAACGGTCGCGCCGACGGTCAGTACAGGCCGTACTTCTTCGGCGGGCCGGGATGATTCACGCACAGCATCTCGGGCGAGGTGATCGGTCCCATCTTGATGCGCTCTTCCTCGCACTTCTCGTAGGTGAAGGGGCCGCCGAACACCTTGGGGCCGCCGCCGACGATGATGTAGGACTTTTCAAGGTACCAGCCGGGGCCGGTATAGGCCTGGCTCGCACCGGGCCCGGTGCAGGCACTCAGGGCAGCAGCCAGCAGGGGAGCCGCGAGCAGGGTCGTCCAGCAACCGATCGAACGTTCCGACATCAGCTCAGCCTCTCCCCCGGGCAATGAACGCTGCCCACGTGCAGCGGGCAAATTAGGCCATGGCCGCGATGTCTTCAATGCATGGAGAAGGACGGCTAGGATGCGGCACATGCGCCGGTTCGTGCTCCTGCCGATCTTGATGGCCATCGCTTCGTGGCCGGGAAGCCTGTTCGCACTCGATTGCGCGGCCCTCACAGACACCGGCATTCCCTTTGCCATTACCTCCGAAGTCACCACTCGGCGGGCGGGTGAGGCGCCTACGACGCGGCTCCAGCAGATGCAGGTGTTGCGGAGGGGCGGGGAGGTCACGATCTACACCGTCGATTCGCCGGTCCTCTATCTCAGGACCCGCGGCGCCAGTTCCCTGTTCCCGGTGGAGGCACTCTATTCGACGGAGCCAAACGATCCGCGCAAATGGACCTATTCGATCGAGCCGACGGTCCATCTCACGCGCGGCCAGCCCGTTAGCTACAGCGCCGACATGAAGAGCGCCGACGGAAGACCCAGGATGGCGGCCAGGATGACCCTGGAAGTGCTCGAAGCCGGCACCCTCGACTTGAGCGGATGCCGCTTCAGGGTCTTGAAGTACCGGCGAACGCTCGAGGGTCTGGCGGACCGCCATCCGGTCTCCAACAGCGAGGAAATCACGTTCGCGCCCGCCCTGCGCATCACGCTGGCGTCGATGCTGCGGACCGGCGACATCGAGGTCGTCAGCACTCCGACGGCAATATCCTTGGATTTCAAGTACATAGAGTAAGTTCCTCACGCCGGCATTTGTGGCGTAACGAGGGCTTTCGTTTGCAGGGGCGGCCGGGCTAATAATGCGCCGATAAGCAAACGCATCCGGGGGGATGCTGGGCCAGCTCGCGCGCCAGCAGGATAGATCATGGGATTGCCTGAGAAGCAGGGACTGTACGACCCACGCAACGAACACGATTCGTGCGGCGTGGGCTTCGTGGCCGACATCAAGGGCCGGAGGACGCACGCTATCGTGCGCCAGGGCCTGCAGATCCTGGTCAATCTCGACCATCGCGGCGCCGTCGGCGCCGATCCGCTGATGGGCGACGGCGCGGGCGCCATGATCCAGATCCCGGACGCGCTGCTGCGCGACTGGGCGCGCAAGGAAGGCGTCGACCTGCCGGCGCCCGGGCACTATGCCGTGGCGATGTGCTTCCTGCCGCCGGATGAGAAGGCAAGAGCGTTTGCAATCAAGCGCTTCGAGCATTTCATTAAAGTGGAAAAGCAGAAGCTGGTGGGCTGGCGCGATGTGCCGACCGACCTGACGGGGCTCGGCAAGGCGGTCATCGAATCGATGCCGGTCATCCGCATGGCGATCGTCGGCCGGGGGGCGAAGGTCGCCGACCAGGACGCATTCGAACGCAAGGTGCTGGCGATCCGCAAGCAGACGCAGAACCCGCTGGCCGACCTCGAGAAGAAGCACAAGCTGCCGGGCCTGTCGGGGCTCTACATGCCGTCCTTCTCGTCGCGCACCGTGGTCTACAAGGGCCTGCTGCTCGCACACCAGGTTGAGAGTTTCTATGAGGATCTGAGAAATCCTCTTTGTGAATCAGCGCTTTGCCTGGTTCATCAGAGATTCTCCACGAACACCTTCCCGTCGTGGAAGCTGGCGCATCCCTACCGGTTCATCGCCCATAACGGCGAGATCAACACGGTGCGCGGCAACGTCAACTGGATGTACGCCCGCCGGCGCACGATGGAATCCGACCTGATCGGCGCCGACCTCGACAAGATGTGGCCGATCATCCCGCACGGCCAGTCGGACACGGCCTGCCTCGACAATGCGCTCGAACTGCTGGTCGCCGGCGGCTACTCGCTGAGCCACGCGATGATGATGCTGATCCCGGAGGCCTGGGCCGGCAATCCGCTGATGGATGGCAGCCGCAAGGCCTTCTACGAGTATCACGCCGCCCTCATGGAGCCGTGGGACGGCCCGGCCTCGATCGCTTTCACCGACGGCCGCCAGATCGGCGCGACCCTCGACCGCAACGGCCTGCGTCCGGCGCGTTTCCTCATCACCGACGACGATCTGGTGGTGATGTCGTCGGAGTCCGGCGTCCTGCCGATTCCTGACGAGAAGATCGTGCGCAAGTGGCGCCTGCAGCCCGGCAAGATGCTGCTGATCGACCTCGAACAGGGCCGCATCGTCGAGGACGAGGAGCTGAAGCGGACCCTGGCCGAGGCCGAGCCCTACGAGGAATGGCTGCGGGAGACTCAGCACAAGCTCGAGGAGCTGTCGGAGATCCCCGACGCGCCCTCGCCGGTGGCGTCGAACGATCCCTCGACCCTGCTCGATCGCCAGCAGGCCTTCGGCTACACGCAGGAGGACATCCAGTTCTTCCTCGAGCCGATGGCCAGCGTCGCCGACGATCCGATCGGTTCGATGGGCACCGACACGCCCATCGCCGTGCTCTCCAAGAAGCCGAAGCTGCTCTACAACTACTTCAAGCAGAACTTCGCCCAGGTCACCAACCCGCCGATCGACCCGATCCGCGAGGAGCTGGTGATGTCGCTGGTTTCGATGATCGGCCCGCGCCCGAACCTGCTCGGCCGCCATGCCGGCATGCACAAGCGCCTCGAAGTGGCCCAGCCGGTGTTGACCAATGCCGAGCTGGAGAAGATCCGCTCGATCGAGGATCTGCTCGACGGCTCGTTCCGCACCGCCACCATCGACACGACCTGGCTCGCCTCCGAGGGTGCGGCCGGCCTGGAAGAAGCGCTGGACCGCGTCTGCGCCGAGGCGACCGACCATGTGCTGGCCGACCGCAACATCCTGATCCTGTCGGATCGCGCGGTGTCGGCCGAGCGCGTGCCGATCCCGGCGCTGCTGGCCACCGCCGCCGTGCATCACAGCCTGATCCGCCGCGGCCTGCGAACCCAGACCGGCCTCGTGGTCGAGACCGGCGAGGCGCGGGAGGTCCATCACTTCTGCTGCCTGGCGGGCTATGGCGCCGAGGCGGTGAATCCCTACCTCGCCTTCGAGACGCTGGAGGCGCTGCGCGTCCAGAACGGCTTGCCGCTCAAGCCCTATGAGGTTCAGAAGAACTTCATCAAGGCGATCGGCAAGGGCCTGCTCAAGGTCATGTCCAAGATGGGCATCTCGACCTACCAGTCCTATTGCGGCGCGCAGATCTTCGACGCGGTCGGCCTGCATTCGGGCTTCGTCGAGAAGTACTTCACCGGCACCGCCACCACGATCGAGGGCGCGGGCTGGCAGGAGATCGCCGAGGAGACGGTGCGCCGTCACCGCAACGCCTATGGCGACAATCCCGTCTATCGCACCATGCTCGACGTCGGCGGCGACTATGCCTTCCGCCTGCGCGGCGAGGAGCATGCCTGGACGCCCGAGAGCGTGTCGCGCCTGCAGCACGCGGTCCGCGGCAACTCGTCGGACGACTACAAGGCCTTCGCGACCTCGATCAACGAGCAGAGCGAACGGCTGCTGACCATCCGCGGCCTGATGCAGCTCAAGTGGGCGGAGCAGCCGATTCCGGTCGAGGAAGTCGAGTCCGCCGCCAGCATCGTGAAGCGTTTCGCCACCGGCGCGATGAGCTTCGGCTCGATCAGCCGCGAGGCCCACACCACGCTCGCCATCGCCATGAACCGGATCGGCGGCAAGTCGAACACCGGCGAGGGCGGCGAGGAGGCGGATCGCTTCAAGCCGCTGGCCAACGGCGATTCGATGCGCTCGGCCATCAAGCAGGTCGCGTCGGGCCGGTTCGGCGTCACGGCCGAATATCTGGTCAATGCCGACGACATCCAGATCAAGATGGCGCAGGGCGCCAAGCCCGGCGAGGGCGGGCAGCTGCCCGGCCACAAGGTCGACGAGAACATCGCCCGCGTCCGCCGCTCGACGGCCGGCGTCGGCCTGATCTCGCCGCCGCCGCACCACGACATCTATTCGATCGAGGATCTGGCGCAGCTCATCCACGATCTGAAGAACGTGAACACGGCGGCGCGGGTCTCCGTGAAGCTCGTCTCCGAGGTCGGGGTCGGCACGGTCGCCGCCGGCGTCAGCAAGGCGCGCGCCGACCATGTCACGATCTCGGGGTACGAGGGCGGCACGGGCGCCTCGCCGCTCACCTCGCTCACCCATGCGGGCTCGCCGTGGGAGATCGGACTGGCCGAGACGCAGCAGACGCTGGTGCTGAACGGGCTGCGCGGCCGCATCGCCGTGCAGGTCGACGGCGGCCTCCGGACCGGTCGTGACGTGGCCATCGGCGCGCTGCTGGGCGCCGACGAGTTCGGCTTCGCCACCGCGCCGCTGATCGCGGCCGGCTGCATCATGATGCGCAAGTGCCACCTCAACACCTGTCCGGTGGGCGTGGCGACGCAGGATCCGGTGCTGCGCAAGCGCTTCACCGGCCAGCCCGAGCACGTGATCAACTACTTCTTCTTCGTCGCCGAGGAACTGCGCGAGATCATGGCGCGGCTGGGCTTCCGCACGTTGAACGAGATGATCGGCCGGGTCGACCGGCTCGACATGCGCAAGGCGATCGACCACTGGAAGGCGGGCGGCGTCGACCTCTCGAAGCTGCTGCACCAGGCGCCAGCGCGCGAGGGCGTGGCGATCTGGAACGTCGAGCGCCAGGACCACGGTCTCGACAAGGCGCTGGACCACAAGCTGATCGAGGCGGCGCAGCCGGCGCTCGAGAAGGGCGAGCCGGTGCAGATCGAGCTGCCGGTCACCAACGTCAACCGCACCGTCGGCGCCATGCTGTCGGGCGAGGTGGCGCGGCGCTACGGCCATGCCGGACTGCCGGAGGACACGATCTCCGTGCGCCTCAGGGGAACCGCGGGCCAGAGCTTCGGCGCCTTCCTGGCGCGCGGCGTGTCGCTCGAACTGTCGGGCGACGGCAACGACTATGTCGGCAAGGGCCTGTCGGGTGGCCGTGTCGTCGTGCGCCAGCCCAGGGACTGCGCGCGCGATCCGCTGAAGAACATCATCGTCGGCAACACCGTGCTCTACGGCGCCATCGGCGGCGAGGCCTACTTCGAGGGCGTGGCGGGCGAGCGCTTCGCCGTGCGCAACTCGGGCGCGGTCTGCGTCGTCGAGGGCACCGGCGACCATGGCTGCGAGTACATGACCGGCGGCGTGGTGGTCGTGCTGGGAGACACCGGGCGCAACTTCGCGGCCGGCATGTCCGGCGGCGTCGCCTACGTCTACGATCCGCGGGCCCGCTTCAAGGAGCTGTGCAACCCGGCGATGGTCGATCTGGAGAAGGTCGGTCCGGCGTCGGCCGACGGCGATGAGGACGGGCGTCCGCGCCAGCGCGCGACCGACGTCGAGGACAACGGGATGGGCGACGTGCTGCGCTTCGATGCCGAACGCCTGCGCATCCTGGTCGAGCGCCATCATCTCCACACCGGCAGCGCGCAGGCGCGTGCGCTCCTGGAGGATTGGGACAATGCGCTGCAGAGCTTCGTGAAGGTGATGCCGCGCGACTACAAGCAGGCCCTCCTGCGCGCGCGCGAGCGGGCGGCGGCGAAGGCCGTCGCGGCGGAGTGACGGCGTCTGGCCGTCATCCCGAGCACTCGCGATCATCTGCAAAGGTTTGAGCTGGAGTTACTGACATGGGCCTAGCCACGGGCTTCCTCGAGATCGAGCGCAAGGACCGGTCCTACGAACCGGTCGAGCAGCGCCTAAAGAACTACAAGGAATTCGTCCTGCCGATGGCCCCGGCCGAGGTGTCGCGGCAGGGCGCACGCTGCATGGATTGCGGCATCCCGTATTGTCACAACGGATGCCCGGTCAATAACATCATCCCGCAGTTCAACGAGCTGGTGCGCCGCGACCGCTGGAAAGATGCCCTCGAGGTCCTGCACTCGACCAACAACTTCCCGGAGTTCACCGGTCGCATCTGCCCCGCGCCCTGCGAGGCGTCGTGCACGCTGAACATCGACGACAACCCGGTGACCATCAAGTCGATCGAGTGCGCGATCATCGACCGCGGCTGGCAGGAGGGCTGGATCCAGCCGCTCGTGCCCCCCCACAAGACGGGCAAGCGCGTCGCCGTCGTGGGCTCGGGACCGGCGGGACTGTCCTGCGCCCAGCAACTCGCACGCGCCGGCCATTCGGTCACCCTGTTCGAGAAGGCCGACCGTGTCGGCGGTCTGCTGCGCTACGGCATCCCCGACTTCAAGATGGAAAAGCACCATATCGACCGGCGCATGCGGCAGATGGAGGCCGAGGGCGTCGAGTTCCGCACCGGCGTCGAGGTCGGCGCCACCCTGTCGATCAAGTCGCTGCTGGAAGGCTATGACGCCGTCGCGCTGACCGGCGGCGCCGAACTGCCGCGCGATCTCGAGGTGCCGGGCCGCGAGCTGAACGGCATCCACTTCGCGATGGAATTCCTCACCCAGCAGAACAAGCGCAATGCCGGTGACGACGAGGCGCGCGCCGCGCCGCGCGGCACGCTCAGTGCCAAGGGCAAGCATGTCATCGTGATCGGCGGCGGCGATACAGGCTCCGATTGCGTCGGCACCTCGAACCGTCACGGCGCCGCTTCGGTGACGCAGCTCGAAGTCATGCCGCAGCCGCCGGTGCGTGAGAACAAGGCGCTGACCTGGCCGGACTGGCCGCTCAAGCTGCGCAGCTCGTCGAGCCACGAGGAGGGCGCGGCGCGCGATTTCGCGGTGCTGACCAAGCGGGCGGTGGGCAGCAACGGCAAGATCGAAGCGCTGGAATGCGTGCGCGTCGAATGGGCGAAGGCCGCCGACGGTCGCATGGGCATGCAGGAGGTCGCGGGCAGCAGCTTCGAACTGCGCGCCGATCTGGTGCTGCTGGCCATGGGCTTCCTCGGACCGCGCCGGCCGGGCCTGCTCGAGCAGGCGGGTGTCGCGCTCGATCCGCGCGGCAACGTCGCGGCCAACGTGAAGGACTACCAGACCTCGGTGCCGAGGCTGTTCGCCGCCGGCGACATGCGTCGCGGCCAGTCGCTGGTCGTCTGGGCGATCCGCGAGGGTCGCCAGTGCGCCCGTGCCATTGACGAAAGCCTGATGGGGGCCTCCACCCTGCCGCGCTGACCTGCGGAATGGGTCTGGTTCGCGCGCCGGCGAAATTGCACTAAGGTCCGCCAGATGAACCTGCTGCTGATTCAGGGCGCGAACATGGAGTATCTGGGCCGCCGGCAGCCCGAACTCTACGGGACGACCACCGCCAAGGAACTCGACGCCGCGATCAGGCGCCGGGCCAAGGATCTCGGCGTGTCGGTCGACATCGTCTACACCAACGCCGAGGGCGAGGCGGTGTCGGCCATCTACAAGGCCGACCGCGCGAAGTTCGACGGGTTGCTGTTCAATCCGGCCGGCTTCCTCCATTCCGGCCACGCGCTGCGCGACTGCCTGCGCTCGATTTCGATGCCGGCGATCGAGATCCACATGACCAACATCGAGAAGCGCGGCTTCGGGTCGATCACTTCGGAGGCGGCGGTCGGCATGATCGCGGGCTTCGGGGTCGATTCCTACCTGCTCGCGCTCGAGGCCATGGTGGCGCGGCTCCGGCCCGCCGCGGCCTGACGGCCGGTCGCTACCAGACGCCCGTGTGCAACGTGCTCGGCGCGTAGCTTCCGAACGTCGAGCGATAGGGGAAGGCCGCCGGCCTGCGCCACGCGCGCTGGACGTCGACGCGCCACAGCCGCTCGGCGCCGTCGGGAGCCGCCTCGCCAGGCTGCCAGTCGATGGTAACGGCCCCCTGGAGCTGCAGCAGCTCGCCCGTGTCGAAGTTGACGAACAGCAGGCCGGCCCGCGGATCGCCCAGCAGGTTGCCCAGCGTGTTGAAGAAGCGGTTGCCGCGGAAGTCGGGGATGACGAGCGTGTCGCCCCGCGCGCCCACGAAGCCCGGCCGGCCGCCGCGATGGGACATGTCGAATCCACCCTCGGCGCCGAGCTCGGCGCGCGACCGGCTGGCGACGAAGAACGTGTCGGCCGATTCGATGAGATCGCGCGCCGCCTCGTCCAGCCCAGACAGGCTCTCGACGGGCCCGGCCTCTTTCGCGGCGAGAGCAACGCCGCGCGTCTGGATGTACTGCGGGCAATTTCCGAAGCTCTGGGCGATATGGATCGTGAGCCCGCGGTCGCGCGCGACGATCCGGCCGTTGGCCCGGTTGCGCCGCCGCGTCGCGAGATCGATTCCCAGCAGCCCGATCCCGGCACCGGCCGCAAAGCCAGGTTCCGCGGGATCGCCGTCGCGCGGCAGGGCATCGATCGCCAGGGTGGCGGGATCGGGGGACGCGACGAATCCCGGCGCCCCGGTCAGCACCGACGCCATCGGCCAGCCCGCGGCGTCGGGCGTCGCCGTGAACAGGTAGGGCAGCAGCGAGAAGAAGGCGCGGTGCTGCTCCGGCATGAAAGGGCGGATCGGCGCCAGGCCGGTCCGCTGCCCGGCCAGCCTCTGCGCCGCCTGCTCGTCGGCATGGAACGGCAGGAATTCCATGGAGTCGGAGGCCATCACAAGCCCTCCTGCTTCTCGGGCAAGCCGATCTTGGGTTCGTACCAGGGCGCCGCATCGGATCGCCAGATGTGGACCTGCGGTACGTTCCGAATCTCCGTGTCGAGGCAGCCCAATCGCAACAGAACGACCGGCTGCGTCACGCGCTCGGCCATCACGTGCGAGCCGCACCTGCTGCAGAAGCGGCGGAATTTGCCGGGAGACGATTCGATGGCGCCGATCACTTCCTCGCCGCACAACCAACGGAACGCGTCCCGCGATACCGCCGTAACCGACGAGAAAGCGGTACCGTGAGTTTTGCGGCAGGTGTGGCAATGGCAGTGCACGATCCGCTCGACGGGAGCATCGGCTTCGTAGGCGACAGCACCACAGAGACAACTTCCGTTCAACATCCGCATGTCCTCCTTGGTTGACGCCAAGATAGGACTCGCCGTTTGCCGCGATAACGGCACGAATGATAAACTCATAATTACAAAAAGCGGAAGAATGCATGGACCGGTTGGACGAGTTCGCGATCTTCGTGCGCATCGTGGAGGAGGGGAGCCTGGTGCGCGCGGCGCAGCGGCTGCGCCGATCGGCGCCGGCGGTGACGCGGGCCCTGGCGGCGCTCGAGGACCGGATCGGCACTCGCCTGATCGATCGCACGACGCGGCGGCTCGCGCCGACCGAAGCCGGCCGCGCGCTCTACGAGAGGGCACGAAGCGTTATCGAGGCGTACGAAGCCGCCACGACGGACGCCCTCGACGCGCCGGTCCGCGGGCTGTTGCGGATCACTGCGCCGGTGCAGTTCGGCCGGCGGCACGTCGCCCCGCTGGCGGCCCGCTTCCTCGACGGCCACGAGGGCGTCGAGATCGAACTGCTGCTGAACGACCGCAACGTCGATCTCATCGAGGAGGGGATCGACGTGGCGGTGCGCATCGGTGCCCTGGCCGACTCCAGTCTGGTTGCGCGGCTGGTCGGGCAGGTGCGACGGCAATGGGTCGCAAGTCCCGGCTATCTCGCCCGGCACGGCACGCCGAAGGCGCCGGCCGACCTTGCTACCCACGAGGCGCTGCTGGGCACGTCCCGCGGGGCGATGGAATGGACCTTCGGCGGCCGCCGCCGTGGTGCACCCGCCCATCTCGCCGGCCGGTTGCGCGTCGACGACATCGAAACCCGCCTGCGTCTGGCACGCGAGGGCCGCGGCATCGCGCAGTTCCTCTCCTATCAGGTCGCCGAGGATCTTGCCGCAGGACGTCTCGTGCGCCTATTGCGCCGCTTCGAGCCGCCGCCGCTGCCGGTGCAACTGGTTACCAAGGGGCGCGCCCATCGTGCGCCGAAGATCGATTCCTTCCTCGACTTCGCGGCCAAGAAATTGTCGGCCCTGCCTCTACTGCACCCCGATTGACCGACTCGGAACAGTCCGAAGGAGATGCCGTTCCAGACGACGAACACGGCCTAGCCTTTGAGCCGCGCGACGTACCCGCGATAGGTGCAGCGGCCGGGTTTGGGATGCGTTCTGGATGCGGTGGGCGAGCTGGTCGATGGTCCACTCGTCGAGGATCTCGTAGCCCGGCGTCTGCGGCGCTGCCGGCACTTCGTACGCATTGCGGATCTGGTAGGGCACTTCGGCCAGGCCGTCGCGCGTCACGACCTTGTTCAGCAGGATGTGGCGCGGCCGACTGCTAAGGCGAAAGGCCAGCGCCTCGAACGGCTCGCGCGGATAGGGCCGCAGGCCCGAGGCCAGCAGCACGTCCGCGGACGGCGCTCGGCCATAGTCCATGAAGCCGAGGTTTTTCAAAGGCTCCAGCACCGCCGCGAAGCTAGCCAACCGCCGACGAGGTGTCCAAGATCGCGGCCGTAGCATGAGCCGACACGACATCCAACTCTGGGCCTGGTCTCTCGACGAAGAGCCGCTGGGCGGCGAGACCCTGCTTACCGATGAGGAGCGCGACCGCGCGCAACGCTTCGTCGGTCCGTTGCTGAAGCGTCGCTTCGTGGCGGCGCGCGCCCAGCTCCGCGCACTGCTCGGCCACCATCTCGGCCGCGATCCCCGTAGCCTCGTCTTCCTGCTGAACGAGTTCGGCAAACCACGGCTCGCCGACCATCCGGGCGTGCATTTCAGCCTCAGCCATTCGCAGGATCGCGCGCTGCTGGCGGTGAGCGACGGCCCGGAAATCGGTGCCGACCTCGAGATGATGCGCGTCGTCGACCATCTCGACCTCGCGCGACGCTACTTCCATCCCGAAGAGGTCGGCGCCATCGAGCGGCATCGGGACCCGCAGCAGGCCTTCTTCCGAATCTGGACGCTCAAGGAGGCGGTGGTGAAGGCGATCGGCCTCGGCCTCGCGCTGCCGCTCGACGGCTTCGCGGTCTCGATCGACGGGCCGCGCCCCGTCATGGCCGTGGCGCCGCCCGATTCGCCGGATGCCTGGTGGCTGCACCTCGAGCCGGGCGACTACTGCCGCGCCGTGGCGGTACCCGGCGGCGGCGAACTCGGGCTGATCCAGCGCAACGTCTGATCGCTGCGGACGAGCAACGCCCGGAGGGCCGCCTCGTCGCGCAGCAGGGCGCCTCGGAAGAACGCGGCCTGGGTCCTGCCGATCGCCTCGTTGATATCCGTACGTTCGAAGTTCGTGCGGATCGGCAGATGGCGGCGCATCCGGAACAAGCCATCAGCGAGGTCGTCGTGATCAGCAGCCGCGATCTGCGCCCAGTAGCCGTGCGGTCGCTCCATGCGAAGACTGTTGTGCGGGATGTCGAGGGCACTCACCCTGGCGTAGTTGCGCGTGAATGCATCGGGTGAGGCAAGATCGGCATCGGAGGGAAAGGCCTCGCGGCTCGACATCAGGAAATAGTTCGGCACGCCGATGCGACGGGCGGCAGGGCCGAACAGGCCGCCATCGAGATTGTAGACCGCGACGATCTGCGGGTCCTTGGACGCGGCCGCGAGGCCAGAGGGGCCGCCGATCGACATGCCGAGCACGCCGACGCGGTCGAGGGCGATCCGGTCGGCGAGGTCGGGAAGCTGGCCGTCGCGCAGCGCCGCCAGAACCTCGACAATGCGGTTGCCCTGGGTGGTGACATGGCGCTCCGCGCGCCGTATCGACTCCACTGTCTGCGCCTCGGTGAGCAGCTCCAACGAGACGCCCTTGTCGGGGTCGGTGGCGCGGTCGCTTGCATGGTCATCGATGCCCACGACGACAAAGCCGTTGCTCGCGAGATTCTCGACCTGCGCGCGGCTCTGCGCGCGCGTTCCGCCCCAGCCCGGCGAATAGAGGACCAGCGGCGCCGGCCCCTTGAGCTCGCGCGGCTGCCAGATCGTCACGACGAGCAGCTGCCCGTTGGCGTCCTTCAGCGTGGCGTTGCTCTCCGCGACCGCGTCGGGACCGCCGGGCGTCGGCGAGTGCGGCACGAGGACGTACCAGCCGGCCGCCATGACCCCGACGACGACGAGCACAGCGAGGACGAATAGGCGGAGGAGGGTCACAGCGGACGCAAGACGGTTGCGATCTCGGCCGCTGGCCGCTCGCGGAACATGTCGAAATGGCCGCTGTTCACGTCGACCTTGGCGAACTTGCCGGCGACCAGGGGCTTCCAGCCCATGTGCTCGTCGAACAGCCGGCCGCGCAGCGGCTCGTTGCTGCGGAACAGCACGACGTCGCCGGCATAGGGCGTCGGCCGGTACTGCGCGACCTTGCTGTAGAGATAGTCGTCGAACCACTCGCCGACCAGTGCCTGCCGCGTCGGTCCCGCTTCCTGGGGCAGCAGGCCGAGATGGTAGAGCACCGGCTTGCGCACCAGCTCGTCGAAGCCGACCTCGCCCTTGCGGAACCGCGTGACGCGCTTCTTGTACCGGTCGAGGCGCAGTTGCTGGCGGCGCAGCACGCGCTCCCAGCGCGACATGGTCTCGCGATAGCCGGGCCCCCAGCTGTCGAACAGCGCGACCAGCGGCACCTTCTCGCCCATCGCCGTGAGCTGGCGCGCCGCCTCGAAGGCCAGCACGCCATAGACGCAGTGGCCGCCCAGGATGTAGGGGCCGCGCGGCTGCGCCCAGCGGATCAGCCGCACCGCATAGGCGCCGAAGTCCTCGAACGTGTAGGCGTCGAGATCGACCGGTCCGTCCTGGTGGTACATCAGGATGTCGGTGAAGGGCCGCTGCTCGCCGAGCTGGCGCGCCAGCTGAAAATAGACCGAGCGGTTGTTGAGCACGATCATCGGCGTGCGCGGACCGTCCTCGTGGAAGCGCACGACCTGCCGTTCCGGCTCGTGCACCGGGATGGGCTCGCCACGCGCCACGGCCGGGCGCCCCGACGGCAACGTCCCGCTGGGGGCCGCGATGCCGGCCAGAGCCACGTTCGCCGCCAGCGGCCCGTCGGCCGCGGTCGCGAGAGTCTCGAGGCAGAGGCGCCAAGCGTCCAGCAGCGCCTTGACGGTGGCCGGCTCGTAGAGGCCGGCATCGGCCTCGCAGGACAGGCGCCAGCCTTCGTCGCGGCCGATCATGTAGAAGTTGAGTGGCCACTGCGTGCCCGACGAGAAGGAAGGCAGCGAGACCAGGCCGAAGCGGCCTGCGCCGTCGCGCTCGGTCTCGGTGGTGCCCGAATAGGAGCGGTGCAGCACGAGGTTGGCGGCGTGCAGCGGTTGCCCGTCGCGGCGCGCGGCGAAGTTCTCGGCGATCTCGAACGGCAGGCGCTGGTGGCGCAGCGCTTCCTGGACGCGCTCGTTGGCGACGCCGACGAAGCCGTGCAGGGTCGTGGCGTCGTCGACCGGCAGGCAGAGGGTGATAGAGTTCACCGTCGGCCCGATCAGCTCCGCGGCCTCGGGCTCCTCGCGGTTGGCGACCTGGGAGCCGAACACGATTTCGGCGCTCCCCGTCACGCGATGCAGCATCAGCCCCAGCGCCGCCACGGCCAGGCCGAACAGCGTGGCGTCATGCTTCCGCGCGAAGCTCTCGAACGCCGCGCTGAGTTCACCCGGCAGCAGCAGCGAGGTGATGTTGCTGCGCTCGCCGGGCCGCGCGCCGGCGGGCAGGCCGTGGTCGGCCGGCACGGGGGTGGCCGAAGCGCCGCGGAGCTGCCGCATCCAGTAGGCGCGCGCCTCGTCGAGTTCGCCACTCGCCAGCAGCTCGTTCTGCCAGGCAGCGTAGTCGGCGAACTGCAGGTCGGGCGGTGTGGCGTCGGGCGCGCGGCCGTCGTCGATCGCCTCGGCGGCCGCGCGCAGCTCGCGGACGATCAAGCCGGTCGACCACCCGTCGCAGACCAGCGAATGCAGGGTGAGCAGCAGGACGCTACGGTCGGGCGCCAGTCGCAGCAGGCTGGAGCGCAGAAGCGGCGCCACCGCGGGATCGATCGGCGCCACGGCTTCGGCGCGAGCGATCTCCTCGGCGCGCGACTCGTGCTCCTCGGCCGGCAGCGCCGTCAGGTCAATGGTATTCAGCTTCACCGGGCAGGACGGATGCACCTCCTGAGCCAGCCGGCCGTCGATCTCGCGGAACGAGGTGCGCAGGATCTCGTGCCGGCGCACCAGCGCCTGCAGCGCGCCCTCCGCTGCGGCATGCGACAGCTCCCCGGTCACCAGCCAGCGCATGGCGATGTTCAGTCCCTGCGGTCCGCGGCTGCGCTGCTGGGCGAAGAAGCGTTCCTGCAGCATCGTGCAGGCGAACGCCTGCGGGTGCGCCGGCGTCAGCGTGTCGCCATGTTCCCCCATGCTCACGACTTAAGTGTCCGCCGCCGCGCGCCGTGCCGGAAGTCGGCAAGAGCGGGGCCACGACGGACGTTGGCCTCTCGCGACGCCGCCGGCGTGCCATCGATCGCTTCCGCGAGAGCGGCAACCGTCGGGTTCTTCATCAGCTCGCGTGCGCTGACCGCGATCCCCTCCCGCTCGAGCTGGGCGGCGATGCGGAACACCTGAAGTGAATCCGCCCCCAGGGCGAACAGCGGGTCGTGCGCGCCGACCGTGGGCAGGCCGATGACGGCCGCCCACACTGCGGCGATGCGGCCCGCGAGCGGTGTGCGCGGCGGGCTGCTGACCGGCGACGCGGCGGCCGGTACGGGCAAGGGCAGCGCGGTGTGGTCGGTCTTGCCATTCGGCGTGCGCGGCAGCGCATCGAGCGTTACCCAGCGCAACGGCACCATGTAGGCCGGTAGCCGGTCGGCGAGGAAGGCCGAGAGCTGGGGCGCGCGCGCATCGCCTGTCACGTAGCCGACCAGCAGAGGATCGGGGCCGATGTCGGTGCGCAGAACCACGGCGGCGTCGCGCACGCCGGACGCCTGGCGCAGCACTGTTTCGATCTCCTCGAGCTCGATCCGGAAGCCGCGCAGCTTCACCTGATGGTCGATGCGCCCGTGCAACTCGAACTCGCCCGACGGCAGCAGGCGGGCGAGGTCGCCGGTGCGGTAGAGACGCTGCGGCACGCGGCCGGCCAGCGCGAGGTTGCGGAAGGCGGCGTCGGTCAGGTCGCTGCGGTCGAAGTATCCCTTGGCCAGTCCGTCGCCGCCGATGAACAGGTTGCCGACCGTGCCCGGCGGCGCCAGCTGGTTACGGTCGTCGAGTACGTAGAGGCGCTGGTTGGCAAGCGGCCGGCCGATCGTGACCTCGGTCTCGCCCGGCAGCATCTCCCGGCCCGAGGAGTAGATCGTGGTCTCGGTCGGGCCGTAGAGGTTCCACAGCCGCCCGCCGCCCTCGATTAACCGGTCGACGGTGGCGCGCGAGATCGCCTCGCCGACGGTGATCATGCGCAGGCCGGGCCACGAGGTGAAGCCCGCCTCGAGCAGCATACGCCACAGGGTCGGCGTCGCCTGCATCAGCGTGGCCGCCGATTCCCCGGCGAGGTGGATCAGCTCGACGCCGGTCCTCACCTCGTCCGCCTCGCTCAGCACGAGACGGCCGCCGCTCACCAGCGGCGCAAAGAGCTCGGTGGCGGCCACGTCGAAAGTGATGGCGCTGGAGCCGATCGTGACGTCGCTCGCCGTGAGTTCGAGCCGGCGGACCACGTCGGTGATCAGGTTGGTGAGCGAGCGATGGCCGACCTCGACGCCCTTGGGCGTGCCGGTCGAGCCCGACGTGAAAAGAACGTAGGCCGTTGCATCAGCCGCCACCTTGGGCAGGGGATGGCGCTGCAGCACCTCGTCGAGGGGGAGCCGGTCGGCGCGCAGCGCGAAAGCATAAGGCGCAATCCCTGCGATTCGGTCATCCTGGCAGACAAGGCCGTCGATCTGGGCGGCGATCGCGATCTGCTTCAACCGCTCGATCGGCTGGCTTGCGTCGAGCGGCACGTAGGCGTGGCCCGATTTCAGGGCGGCGAGCAGCGCGACCGGCAGCAGGCGCGAGCGGTCGACCGCGATGGCGATCCGGCCGTGGCGCCTCTCGCAGACGCCCAGCATCTCCTGTGCGAGCCGCGTCGATTGCCGGTCGAGCTCGGCGTAGGTCAGCGAGCCCCTACGGTCGACGACGGCGACGGCGTCTGGCGTCTTCGCCACCTGCGCGGCAAACAGCTCGTGTAGGCAACTTTCGCGCGGATAGACCGCCGCGCTGTCGTTGACCTCGTCGAGGACGAAGCGCTCCTGCGCGGGGGTGAGCAGCGGCAGCGCGGCCATGGTCGTGGCCGGCGCCGCGACGAGACCCTCGAGCAGTCGCCGGTAATGCACCATCCACCGTGCGACCGTCTCCTCATCGTAGAGGTCGCTGTTGTAGTCGCAATCGATCCGGAGGCCGGAAGCGGACTCGATTATGTTCACGAACAGGTCGAAATTCACTGCGGCCTTGCCGTTGGGCGTGACCGAGACCCTGGGGCCACCGAAGTCGAGCGCGTCGGCAACCTTCTCCAGGTTGAACTGGATTTCGGTGAGCGGCAGTCGATTGGCGACCCGCTGTATCGGCAGCGCGCGTACTAGCGTGCCGTAGGTACAGTGCGCATGGTCGAAGCCGTCGAGCAGGCGCTGCGCCACCGCCTCGACGTGGCGATCGAACGGCGCCTGCCAGTCCACGGCCGCGCGGAAGGGGAGCATCTGCACGCAATGGCCGACGAGGGCGGGTTGGTCGTCGACCGACTGGCCGGCGACCGGCACGCCCATCACCACGTCGGAGGCGTTGGCGAGGCGGCCGAGTACGGCCTGCAGCGCGGTGAACAGGACGGAGAAGAGCGTCGTACCGCTCGCCGCGCCGGTCTTGCGGATCGCGGCGTGGAGGCCGCCATCGAACCGCGTCGTGTAAGTGGCGCCGGCGAAGGAGCGGAGCGGCGGCCGCGGCCGGTCTACCGGCAGGTCGGGCAGCGGCGGCAGGTCGGCGAACTGGCGGGCCCACCAGGCAAGGTCCTGGGCGCGCGCGTCCTGGGTCTCCGTCTGCGCCGCCGCGTAGTCGGCGAAGCGCGACGCCGGTCCGAGGTCGGCGGTCGCGCCGGCACGCGCCGCGCGATAGAGCGCGGCGAGATCGTTCAGCACGATGTTCACCGACCAACCATCGCAGACGATGTGATGTGCGGTGAAGACCAGCATATGGCGGTCCGCTGCCAGCCGCACGAGCGCGGCACGGACGAGCGGGCCGTTCCACATGTCGAAAGCAGTGCGTGCATCGACGTCGACCAGCCCGGCCAGAGTGGCTGCCGGATCGGCCTCGTGCGAGAGGTCGCGCACGGGAAGGTCGAGTGTGAGGTTGGGCGCGAAGTGCATGCGCTCGCCCGAGCGGTCGACATGGCCGCGCAGCGCCTGATGGCGCGCCACGACGGCGTTCAGCGCCGCCGCGAGGCCCGCCGGGTCGATTTCGCCCACGAGTTCGACACTCACGCCCTCGTTGAAGGCACAGGAAGCATCGTCACCGAGCTGGGCGGCCGCCAGGATCTCGAGCTGCGGCTCGGTGAGCGGCGCTGACTCGCCCGCTGCATGGCGCACCGCATCGAGGATGCCGCCGCGCTCCAGCGCGTCGAGCGTCGCCGTGAAGGCGCGCTCGATGGTGGCGATATCGGCATCGGAATGGGCCGTCGTCAGGAAGCAGGGATAGCCGTCCTGCACATGGACGCCGAGCTGGCGCATCTGCGGCCAGAACAGGGCGGCGAGCGGCCCTTCGGCCGCGAAGTTCACGTGGAACCAGCTCGAATAGGCTTCGAGGCGCGTCGCGAGTCCGCGCCGCTGCAGCTCGCCGTTCAGCCGTTCCACCAGCCCGCCCATGCGCGCGGCGAGAGTCTCCTGCAGCGCCGGCCCTTCGATCTTGAGATGCAGGAGTACCGCCTTGCTGGCCGCGAGCGTCAGCGGATGGCGCACGAAGGTGCCGGCGAAGAAGGTCGGCGCCGTCTCGGGCATCGAGTCGTCGCCGTACCGCCACATGCCGCCGTCGAGCGCATCCATGAAGCGCGCCTTGCCGGCCAGGATGCCGATTGGCATACCGCCGCCCACCACCTTGCCGTAGGTCGCCATGTCGGCTCGGATGCCGAATACCGCCTGCATGCCGCCCGGATGGACGCGGAAACCGGTGACGATCTCGTCGAACACCAGCGCCGAGCCGCTGGCCTCGGTGAGCGCCCGCAGCTTCTGCAGGAATTCCTGGGGCCGGAGGTCGGGATGTCGGCTCTGCACCGGTTCGACCATGACGGCGGCGATCACCTCACCGTTGGCCTCGATCCAGTCGAGGCTGCGGCGGTCGCCGTAAGGCAGCACCGTCATGTTGGCCACGGACTCGGGCGGGATCCCTGGCGCCACCGGCACTGCGACGCGTGCCGCACCACCGCCCGCCTGCACCAGCACCTCGTCGAACTGGCCATGATAGTCGTGGGCGAACACCACGACGCGCTCGCGTCCCGTGACGGCGCGCGCCACGCGCATCGCGGCCATCACCGCCTCGGAGCCGGTGTTGCAGAAGGTGACGCGCTCGCAGCCGGTCATCTCGGAAACCAGCGACGCGACCTCGCCGGCCAGCGGGCTCTGCGGGCCGATCGGGAAGCCGTCCCTGAGCTGCGCCACGATCGCCTCGGTCACGAAGTCGGGCGAGTGGCCGAACAGGGTCTGGCCGTAGCCGTTCACGAGGTCCACATAGTCGTTGCCGTCGATGTCGCGGATCTTCGAGCCCTTGGCGCTGGCCGCGATCACCGGATAGACGAGTTCCTTCCACTCCTGGCGAAAGCCCGCGGCGGTGCGCGGATCGGCCAGCGCCGCGCGGTCGCGCTGCGTCCTGGCCTTGGAGAGCGGCGTACGCTCGTTGATCTGGCGCACCAGCGTCTCGACATAGTCGCGCTGGGCGTTGCTCAGCGTGCTCGGCACCCTGGCCGAGGACGGCCGGTAGAGCCGCACCCGCGCCTCGCCATCGTCGGCCGGTGGAGGAGCGGCGGCGAGGGGCGCGGCCTCGGGCTTTGGCTGCACCGCATCGGTCGGCAGGGTCGCTTCGAGATGGCGGGCGAGGGCCGCCGCCGACGGCGTGTCCTTCAGGAGCTGGCGGAAGGTGATCCGCATCCTGAACTTGCGCTCGACGGCGCGCGCGACCTGGCCCAGCAGCAGTGAGTCGAAACCCAGGTCCACGAAGGTCTCGCGCGGAGCGATGTCCGCCGCGCCCGACAGGTGCTCGAGAATGCCGACGATCTCGGCCTGCAAGGTCTCCAGACGCGACGCCGACGCGGCGGCGGGTGCTGCTGCCGCGACCGGCTCCGCCCCGATCGCCGGCATGGGCGCTGCGGCGCGGCGCGGAGTGCGTTCGATCCAGTGCCGCGTGCGCTGGAAACGGTAGGTCGGCAGTGGAATCCGCCGCCCCTCGGGCGCGCCGACCTTGTTCCAGTCGATGTCGATGCCCGCGCTCCAGAGAGCCCCCAGCGCCTCGCGCAGATCCTCGGTCTCGGCGTCGGGCAGGCTCGATGCCACGCCGCGCAAGGACCGGCGGTCGACGATCTGTGCCGCCAGGCCCGCGAGGTTGCGGCCCGGACCGACCTCCAGCAGGAACGGCTGGTCGCGTGCCACCGTGGCCAGCGCGTCGGCGAAGCGCACCGGCTCGCGGCCGTGGCGCGCCCAGTATCCCGGATCGGTCGCCTGCGCCGCACTCGCCCAGCCGCCCGTGACGCTGGAGGCGAAGGCACGCTGCGGTGCCTTCAGCGCGACCGCAGCCGCAGCGCGTTCGATGGCCGGCAGTGCCGGATCGAGCGCGCGCGAATGGAAGGCGTGGCTGACGGCGAGCGGCCGGCATATCACGCCGCGCGCGGCGAGGCGGGCGTTCAGGGCATCGATGTCGGCCTTGGGCCCTGCGGCGACCACGAGCTGGGGCGCATTGATGGCGGCAAGGTCGAGCGAGTCGCCCAGCTCGGCGCGCAGCTCGGCTTCGGGCAGGCGGACCGCCAGCATCGCGCCCGGCGGCATGGCCTGCATCGCCAGCGCCCGCTCGGAAACCAAAAGGCAGCCTTCCTCGAAGGTGAAGACGCCACTGAGGCACGCCGCGACGAACTCGCCGACACTGTGGCCCACCATGGTATCGGGCTCGAGGCCCCAGGACATATAGAGCCGCGCCAGCGCGTACTCGAAGATGAAGAGGCCGGGCTGCGCATGGAGCGTCGCGTCACCATCCGTGGCCTGCGGGTCGAGGAGCAGCGCCTTCAGCCCGTCGCCGACGAGCGGCCCCGCGATGGCGATGCCCTCGTCGACCAGCCGGCGGAACAGCGCGTGGTCGCGATGGAGGTCGCGCGCCATACCGGCATGCTGCGCGCCCTGGCCGGGGAACATGAACACGAGCGGCGGCCGTCCCTGGGCCGTGGTGGCGGGCGGCAGTGAGCGCAATGCCCTGATCGCGTCCTCGCGCGAGTCGGCGGTGACCGTGACGCGGCGGCCGAAGGCTCGGCGGCCGGTCTGGAGGGTGTGGGCGACGTCCTCGATTTGCGCGGCGGGAGCCTGCTCGAGATGGTCGGCCAAGGCGGTTGCGGCCTCGCTCAGCGCCGTATCGTTGCGTGCCGAGAGCGGCAGGATGTGGCCGTGGGCGGCCAACGTCGGCCGCCGCGCGGGTTGCGGCGCTTCTTCCAGGACCACGTGGACGTTGGTGCCGCCGACGCCGAACGCACTCACGCCGGCACGGCGCGGCGTGGTGCCCTGCGCCCAGGGCACCGCCGTCACGGGGAAGTAGAAGGGGCTGCCGGCGAGATCGAGGTGCCGGTTGGGGCGCGTGAAATTGGTGAGCGGCGGGATCTCGCGATGCTGCAGCGCCATCACCGCCTTGATCAGGCCGGTCGCGCCGGAGGCGGCATCGAGATGGCCGACATTGGCCTTCACCGAGCCCAGCGCACAGTAAGGCTGCTCGACCTTCTGCGCGCCGAAGCCGCGCAGCAGCCCGTCGAACTCGATGGGATCGCCGAGCGACGTCGCCGTGCCGTGGCACTCGACATAACCGATGGTGCAGGCGTCGATGCCGGCAGCGGCGATCGCCGAAGCGATGACCTCCGACTGGCCGCGCACGCTGGGTGCCGTGAAGCCCACCTTGTCGGCGCCGTCGTTGTTGACCGCGCTGCCGAGGATCACCGCGTGGATGTGGTCGCCGTCCTCGATCGCGTCGCCGAGCCGCTTCAGCAGCACGACGGCCACGCCGTCGCCGAACACGGTGCCGCCAGCGCCGTCGTCGAACGGCCGGCAGACGCCATCAGGCGAGACAATGCCGCCTTCCTGGTGCAGGTAGCCGCGCTTCTGTGGGAAGGTGATCGAGACGCCGCCTGCCAAGGCCATGTCCGATTGGTACGTCAGCAGGCTCTGGCATGCCTGTGCCACGGCCAGCAGCGAGGTCGAGCAGGCGCTCTGCACCGTCATCGCAGGGCCGCGCAGGTTGAGCTTGTACGCGACGCGGGTGGCCAGCGTGTCGGACAGCGCGCCCAGCAGCGTGTCGTAGGAGCCGACCTGGTAGTCGCTGGCGAAGCCGTCGGCGCTTTGCCGCTCGGCCAGCACGTTGGTCAACAGGTAGGTGTTCATGCTCGAGCCGGCGAATACGCCGATCGAGCCGGGATACTTCGCGGGATCGTAGCCCGCGTCTTCCAGCGCGGCCCACGCGCATTCCAGCATCAGCCGGTGCTGCGGGTCGGTGAGGGCGGCCTCACGCGGCAGCATGGCGAAGAACTCGGCGTCGAACCTGTCGACGTTCTTCAGGATCGGCCGGGCCCGCACGAAGTTGGGGTCGTGGCGCACGTCAGGGCCGAAGGAATCCTCGAGCTCGGCTTCGGTGAAGCGCCCGATCGAGGTCTTGCCGCTGCGCACGTTCGCCCAGAACTCGGCGACGTCGTCGGCGCCGGGGAAGCGTCCGGCCAGCCCGACGATGGCGATGGCGTTTTCCGGCAGCTCGTCGCTCATCGCGCCAGCCGACTGCGGCGCATCCTCTTCAGCGCGTCCGCCTGCTGCTGTGCGCGGCGGCGGGCGGCCGGTTGAAGCGAAGTGTCGCGCCCTTCGATGGCGCGCGCCAGGTCGCGGATGTTGGGATGGCGGAACAGAGCCACCACGTTGACGCCGGGCCATATGCGCTCGATCGCGGCATGGGCCTCGACGAGCTTCAGCGAGGTGGCGCCAAGATCGAAGAAGTTGGTGTCGGCGCCGATGTTGCGCACGCCCAGCTTGCGGCCGAAGATCTCGCGCAGCCAGCGCTCGGTGTTGTCCTCGGCGGGCTGCACGGTTTCGGTTTGCAGCGGATCCGGCTTGGGCAGGCGGTCGTGGTCGACCTTGCCGCAGCTCTTGAGCGGGAACTCGTCGAGCACGATGATGCGCGCCGGCCGCATGTGCCGGGGTAGCGTGCCGAGCAGGTCGTTGCGCGCCTCCGACGCCAGCATCGCGGGGTCGCTGTTGGCGGCGGCGCCCTTGATGTAGGCGGTGAGGACGTGGCCGTCGTCGACCTTGCTCGCGGTAACGACGGCGTCGGCGATACTGACGCTGCGTCGCAAGGTCTCCTCGATCTCGCCGATCTCGACCCGCTTGCCGTCGATCTTCACCTGACGATCGCGCCGGCCAATGTAGTCGAGCGCGCCGTCCGGACGTCGTCGTGCGAAGTCGCCGGTCCGATAGATCGTCGCTCCGGGGTGAAAGGGATCGGGCACGAACATGGCTGCCGACCGGCGGGCGTCCCCGAGATAGCCCGAGGCGAGGCCGAGGCCACCAGCATAAAGCATGCCGATCTCGCCATCCGCCACCGGACTCATGTCGTCGTCGAGCAGGCGCACGTATGTGCCGCGGATCGGCGTGCCGATGGGCACCGGGCCGGCGCCCCAGCCGGCCGTCGGGATCCGGTAGCAGCAGGTGAAGGTCGTGTTCTCGGTCGGGCCGTAACCATTGATGAGCTGGCAGTTCGGCAGCTTGGCGAGGGCGCGCCGCACATGGGTGGGCGACAGCACGTCGCCGCCGGCCAGGATCTGGCGCATGTCCCGCAACGCCCGGAGCTGGTGGTCGACCAGGAGATGGAATAGTCCGGCGGTGAACCAGGCCGTAGTGACGCCGTGGCCCTCTATCGTGTCGGCGATCTGCTGCAGGGAGGCTCGATCCTCCTCGACGACGACGCCCCGCGCACCGTGCAGCAACGTGCCCCAGATCTCGAACGTGCTGGCGTCGAAAGGCAGTGGGGCTGCGTGCAGGAACACCTCATCGGCGGCGAAGCGCGCGTAGGTCTGGTCGGTCACGAGGCGGACCACGGCGCGATGCGGCACGGCGGCTCCCTTCGGGCGGCCGGTCGAGCCCGACGTGTACATCAGGTAGGCAATGTCGTCGGGGCGGCAGCGATCCGCGATCGCCGATCCGTCCTCGCGCTCGCACGCCGCCAGCGCCGCATCGAGGCCGAGCACCTGCCCTGGCAGGTCCGCTGCGTCGGACCGGCCGGTCAGCGTGAGGCGGGCGCCGCAATCATGGACGAGCCAGGCGAGGCAGTCGGGAGGTGCGGCGGGGTCGAGCGGCGCGTAGGCAGCGCCTACCTTGAGGGTCGCGAGAATCGCCACGATCGAGCCGACGGAGCGGCCGGCATGCAATGCGATCACATCCCCGGCGCCGACGCCTTGACGGACAAGGTAGCGCGCGAGCTTGTTGGATCGGCGATCGAGCTCGGCATAGGTCGTCGTCTGATCGCGCTGGACGATGGCGACCGAAGCCGCGGCGGCGGCTGCGCTCGCGGCAAACCGCCCGGTGATCGTTGCGCCCACATCCTCGAAGTCGAACGCATCGACGTCGCCGCCGCCCGTAGCGGACGTTGCGACGCCAGGTTGTAGCCCAGCCATTTACTTTACGCCCTTCCCACAACACCAAGACCGTGACCTGGTGCATCGGAGCCCAACCCGACGCCCACGGTGGTGACCCTTCCCAAGGTCCTCTGCCTAAGGCCAACGTTATCTAGAGTTCGGCGATCGATCAATGTTTGCAACCCGCCAGAGGCGAATAGGCGGATTGAATTTCTGCAATGTTCGCGGGCATTTGCGCCACGCTCGCGCGCAGGACATGCCGATCCCAAGATGATGGCCGATCCGAGGCGCATGGCCTATGTCGGCTTCCAGACAAGCGCTGCACGCCGGCGGTCAGGGGATGATTGGACCGGAAGCCAAGGGGATGACGCCGCCGCCACGTGCGTAGCTGTTGCATGCGGAAGATTCGCGGCGCGTTCCTTGTGGGTGCAACAATCCTGGCATTGCCCCTCGTGGCAGCAGCGCCCCGTGCAGCGATCGCGCAACGGATCGGGATCACCTCGGCGGTCACGGGAGATCCGACCGGCAAGCCACCCGACGAGATCGAGCGGATCCTGCATGTCGGGATCGACGTGACGGCGGGCGAGGTCGTCACGACGGGCGCGACGGATCGCGCGCATCTCCTGTTTCTCGACGGAACGGCCCTGACGATCAGCAACCAGGCACAGGTCACCCTCGACCGGTTCGTCTACGACTCGGACCAGAAGCTGGGCGATCTCGCGATCACCGCGACGAAAGGCGTCTTCCGCCTGGTCGGCGGCAGGATCAGCAAGAAGACGCCGGTCGTCGTCGTGACGCCGTCGGCCACGCTGACCATTCGCGGCGGCATTGCGATGTTCAGCGTCGAGCCGACGAAGACCACTGCCACCTTCATGTTCGGTTATGAAATGACGATGACCAGCCAGGGACGGACGCAGAGCGTGACGGTGCCCGGGTTTCAGGTCAGCACGCTCCGCGGCCAGGCGCCGGGACCGGCCATGCGTCCTGCGCCGGGAAGCCTCGCCGTCAACATGAGCCGGCTCGAAGCGGTCGGGGGCAGGCCAGGCAGTGGCGCGGACAGGGCGGCGACCGCGACCGGCTTCGCCGACGCGAATTCCGGAAAGGGACCGAACGCCACCGGTCCGGTCCAGGGCGGACCGGCGCCGCGCGGGCCCGGCGGCGCCAATGGTCCGGGGGGACCGCCGAGAATGGGCGGTCCTGGGATTGGCGGCGGTGGCTTCGATCCCGGCCTCGGACCGGCGCAGCTCAATCCCCTTGCCGGAGGAGGCGCGCCCCGCACCGTGCCCTAGTCCTGTTTCACCGCGACCAGGCGAATACCGCCAAGGTCGCGCCGCAGGATCAGTTCGACGAAGCGGATGTAGGATTCGTGGAAGGCATCGTGGCCCATCGGCGTGCCGGCCAGACGGGCTTCCTCGCGGAGCCGCTGATACATGGCCAATCGCTGTTCCAGTATCGGCCCCCATTCGTCGGTGAGGTCCGCCGCCGCGTGAACGCGAAAGCCGGCCGCGCTCGCAATGTCTTTATATGACGAGAGCGTTTCCAACGGCTGAATGGCCATGCCGTCCCACATGAGCTTTGCGTCCTGCGTCGAGAGTGGCGTGTTGGCGATCCAGTCGGTCATCGCCAGCCGCCCGCCCGGCCGCAGCACCCGGAAGGCTTCCGCCAGGGTCTTCCGCCGGTCCGGCACGTGGCAGAGGGCCTCCTGGCTCACGACCACCTCCACGGCGCCGTCAGGCAGAGGCGCCTCCATCACATTGCCCTGCCGGACCCGGGCGCTCCCCTGCAGGCCGACCAGCGCGATCAGCTCCTGCGCTGCGGCGACCCGGGACGGCGTCAGTTCGATGCCCGTGACGTCGGCGCCGTAGCGATGGGCGAGGTAGCGCACCGTGCCGCCCAAGCCGGCACAGAAATCCGCGACCGTCGTGCCCGGACTGATCGAGGCCGCCGCTGCCAGTGCGTCCGTGGCAGCGATGCCGCCATAGTGGTCCTGGTCGTGCGGCCAGAGCTCTTCCGGCCTCACGCCCTCCAGATGGCCGCGCGCGGCCCGCAGCTTGGCCTTGATGATCTCGCCCGACATCGGATGGCGGTCGTAGAAATAGATCGCCTGGGCGGTGGCGTCGGTCATGGGCTCCCTCTATCGGGATGCCCCGACAATCATTGTTGTTGGAGGGACATCATCCGGATCGCACCAAAACCGTCAAACCCTCTCAGTCGGGCGTGACACCGAAGCGGCGCTGCCAGAAATCGCGCGATCGTCTTTCGCCCACGTCGCAGCCCAGCTCGTATTCGGGCCGCACGAAGCGCGTATAATCGTCGTCGGCCTTGACCGTGCGGCGGGCGCCGCCGCTGCCCGATTGCGCGAGCTGGACGCCGTCGCGCGTCGTGCCGAGTTCGCCGATGTCGAAGTCGTTCAGCGGGCCGATGTCGGCCACCTCCTGCAGCAGCTTCTTGCGGATGGCGCGGGGGAAATCCTCGAAGCTGCGCGCCACTTCGACGAAGGACCGCGGCCCGCCGGTGACGCAATGCAGGTAGTACTTGTCGAGGTCGTCCTCGGCGGGAAAGCCGAACGGGTTGGGGCGGCCGTTCATGATCGGCAGGCCGTTGATGATGATGCGCTCCTTCAGCGCGTCGTGACGGACCTCGGTGACCAGGCCGCCATCGTTGTTCGATCCATCGCCCGATATGTCGAGCACCTTGCGGTCGGCGTCGTAGGGACTGCGGCCGTACATGGGAATGGCATAGCGGATGGCGCCGCTGATCGAGGTGCGGCGCGAGATCGAGATCGGCGCGTCGGACAGGCGGCGGCGGAAGTCCGCGATGGCGGCCTCGGAATCGAGCAGGGTCCAGTCGATCAGCAGCTTCTGGATCCACGAGTCGGACCATTCGAAATAGGCGACGGCGATGCGGCCATGGTTGCCGCCCAGGATCGCCCTCATGATGACCGGGTCGCTGAAGGCCTCGACATAGCCCTGACGCTGCAGCCGGGCCTCGTCGGGATCGATGCTGCCGGAGATGTCGATCGCCAGCACCAGCGCGAGGTCGACTTCCTTGCGCTCCTGTGCCGCCGCCGGCAGCGCGAGGAAGAGAAGGGCGATCAGACCAACCAGTCGGGCCACGGCGACCTCCGCGTTCGTTACGCTTCAGAGGCAAGAACCATACCGCCCATCGAGCGCTCGTGTCTGCACGCCACTGGACGGGTGGCGGCCGCGGTCGCTAGCCTCTCCGGCAAGAAAAGCGGAGGAAGTTCGATGGATCTGGCGCTCAGCAAAGAAGATGAAGAGTTCCGCAGCGACGTTCGCCGGTTCCTCGACGAGACCCTGACCGAGGATCTGCGGGAGGCCGGGCGCAAGACGGCCGGTGTGTTCTCGGATTATGCGGCAGGGATGCGGTGGCACAAGATCCTGGCCCGCCGCGGCTGGTCGGCGCCGAGCTGGCCGAAGGAATATGGCGGGACCGGCTGGAGCGCGACCCAGCGCTACATCTTCAGCCGCGAATGCATCGCCGCCGACGCGCCTCGCGTCTTCTCCATGGGCCTGCGCATGGTCGGGCCGGTGATCATGAAGTTCGGCACGGCGGAGCAGAAGGAAAAGTACCTGCCGCGCATCGTGTCGGGCGACATCACCTTCTGCCAGGGCTATTCCGAGCCGGGATCGGGCTCCGACCTCGCCAGCCTCAGGACCCGCGCCGAACGCGACGGCGACGACTACGTCATCAACGGCACCAAGATCTGGACGACCGGCGCCCATGTGGCCGACCACATGTTCTGCCTGGTGCGCACTTCCACGGAGGGCAAGCCGCAGGACGGCATCTCCTTCGTCCTGATCGATTCGATGACGACACCGGGGCTCACTGTCGCGCCGATCCTGACCCTGGCCGGCGACCACGAGGTCAACCAGGTCTTCTTCGACAATGTCCGCACCCCGGTCGCCAACCGCATCGGACCCGAGAACGCGGGCTGGACGGTCGCCAAGTACCTGCTCGAGTTCGAGCGCGGCGGGGATGCCTACACGCCGAACCTCTATGCCCGCCTCGACGATGTGAAACGCATCGCCCGTGAGGAGGCGGCCGACGGGTCGGGAAGCCTGATCGCCGAGCGCGGCTTCATCGAGCGGCTGGCGGAGGCCGAGATGGACATCCAGGCGCTGGAGATGATCGAGATGCAGGTCCTGTCCGACCTCAGCCGCGGCCGCAATCCCGGTGCCGTCTCTTCCTCGATGAAGATCAGGGGCAGCGAGACCCTGCAGAAACTCGACCATCTCGGGGTCGAGGCGCTGGCCTGGTATGCCGCGCCGTTCGAACCGGAGGCGCGCGAGCTCGGCCACAACGCGCCGACCGTGACGCCCGAGTGGGGCATCAGCGCCATGCCGCTCTATCTCAACAACCGGGCCTCGACGATCTATGCCGGCTCCAACGAGATCCAGCGCAACATCATCGCCAAGGCTGTGCTTGGCCTGTGAGCGACTGTCACAAAGCTCTTGTAAGCTCGCAATACACGTCACATCTGTAGGGCTATGACAGATCCTTATTCCGTTCTGGGCGTGCCGAGGACTGCCTCCGAGGACGATATCCGGAAGGCGTTCCGCAAGCTCGCCAAGAAGCACCACCCCGACCTCAATCCCGGCGACAAGGCGGCCGAAGCCAAGTTCAAGGAGATCGGCCAGGCCAACGACATTCTCTCCGATCCGGAGAAACGCCGGCGCTTCGACGCGGGCGAGATCGACGGCACCGGCCAGGAAATGCCACCGCGCGGCTTCTACCGAGACCAGGCCGGCGGCCGCGGCGGCAAGTACGAACATGCCGGCGGCCACGAATCGTTCGTCGACATGGGCGGCATCTTCTCCGAGATGTTCGGCCAGCGCCGGGGCGGTGGCCCTGGCCCTGGCTTCGGTGGCGACGGCTTCGACATGGGCGGCATGCCCGTCACCTACAGCCTGCGCGTGCCTTTCCTTGTGGCGGCGCGCGGCGGCAAGCAGCGTGTGACGCTTCCCGACGGCAAGACGCTCGACATCGACGTGCCCGAGGGCACGACCGACGGCCAGACCCTGCGCCTCAAGGGCCAGGGCATGCCCGGCAGCCAGGGTCGTCCGGCCGGCGACGCCTATGTCGAGATCCATGTCGACCCGCACGCCTTCTTCCAGCCGCGCGACAACGACATCCATGTCGAGCTGCCGGTCACGGTCACCGAGGCGGCCCTGGGCGGCAAGGTGAAGGTGCCGACGGTGGGCGGCGCGGTGATGCTGAACGTGCCGGCCGGATCCAATACCGGCACGTCGCTGCGGCTCAAGGGACGCGGCCTGCTCGACCGCAAGTCGGGCCAGCGCGGCGATCAATATGTGAAGCTGAAGGTCGTCCTGCCCGAGACGCCGGACGACAAGCTCAAGCAATTCCTGGAGGGCTGGGAAGCCGGTCGCGCCTACGATCCACGCAAGGAGATGGAGCAGTTCACATGACGACGTTGGACGAACTGCTGCGCCAGCACGGTCAGCTGACGGAAGTCCATGTCGAGCGCTGGGTTTCGCGTGGCCTGCTGCGGCCGGCCGGGAGCGGCGACGGTTGGCACTTCGAGCAGATCGACGTGGCGCGTGCGCGACTGCTGGGCGAACTGGTCGACGAGCTGGGCTTCGACGACGAGTCGGTGGAGACGGTGGTCGACCTGGTCGACCAGGTGCACACGCTGCGCCGTCAGCTCGACCTGCTGGGCCGTGCGATCGCCGAGCAGCCCGCCGCGACGCGCGAGTCAATCGCGGCAGCGCTCGACCGCCTGTCGCGGCGCTAGCTCAGCGCGCGGATCGGCCGAGGGCGCGGATGGTGTCGAAGTGGCGGGCCATGGTCGCGGGCTTGGCCGTTGCGACGCCGCCGACGATCGTGTCGCGCACCGGCGCGTAACCAACGAAACCCAGGATGTTGCGCTTCAGGTTCTTCACAGCGTGCGCGCGGAAGTACCAGCGGTACAGGATCTCCGGCATGCCCATCGTCACGACGATCCGGGCGGTGCGCCCGCCGAGATGTTTCTCCGGGAAGCCGTTGGGGCGATAGGAGAACGCGAAGCCCGGCCGCAGCGCCTGTTCGAAGAAGCCCTTGAGCAGGGCCGGCATGTCGCCCAGCCACAGCGGAAACACGACCACCAGATGTTCGGCGCGGCTGATCGCCTCCTGCGCCGCCGCGATGTCGGGCGGCGTCGTGCCGTGCTCGAATTCGCCCTGGGAGCGCATCAGGTCGAACTGCAGCGCCCCGATGTCGAGCCGTTCGACCGTGTGCCCACCCAAGGCGGCCCCCTCGGCATAGGCGTCGGCCAAAGCACCGCACAGGCCCTTGCGGGACGTGTCGGGATGCCCGTTCAGGATCAGGATTCGCTTCCCCATGCGCGCGACGCTCGCATGGGGAAGCCGTTGCGTCCTTGATGTGGATCAGGCGCGATCGCTCATTCCGGCACGACGCCGGCACGCTTCACGGCGTCGCCCCAGGCGGCGCAGCCGGTCTGCATGATCTCCGTCATTTCCGCCGGCGTCGTGCCGGTGGCGATCAGGCCCATGTCGAGGAGCTTCTCCTTACCCTCGGGCGTCTGCACCAGCTTGCGGATTTCGGCGCTCACCCGTTCGACGATCTCCTTGGGCGTGCCGGCCGGCGCCATGACGCCGTTCCAACCCGTCAGGTTGATCTTGTAGCCGGCCTCCTCGAAGGTCGGCACGTCGGGCAGGCGCGGCCAGCGCTGGGCGGAGGTGACGGCCAGCGGCGTCAGCTTGCCGCCCGCGATCGCGCCGCCGCTGGCGGCGAGGTCCTGGATGGTCATCGGAATGTGGCCGGCCACCGTGTCCTGCACCGCCGGTCCGGCGCCCTTGTAGGGCACGTGCGTCATGTCGAGCTTCTCGGCCTGGTTCAGCATCTCGCCCCAGATGTGCGAGGAGGAGCCGTTGCCGAACGAGGCGAAGTTCACCTTGCCCTTGCGCTCATTGGCCCAGGCAACGAAGTCCTTCACCGATTTGACGCCCAGCGAGGGCGGCACGACCATCGCGAGCGGCGCCAGCCCGTGCTGGGTCACCGGCATGAAGTCCTTGAAGCCGTCATAGGGGATCTTCTTGTAGACGTAGGGATTGATGCACATCATCGACGAGTTGACGTAGACGAACGTGTAGCCGTCGCCCGGCAGATTCTTGACGATCTCCATGCCGACCATGCCGTTGGCGCCCGGCTTGTTGTCGACGATCACCTGCTGGCCCAGCACGCCGGACAGCTTCTCTGCGAAGTAGCGAGACACGACATCGGTCTGGCCGCCCGGCGGATAGGGCGCGACCAGCCTGATGGTTTTGTTGGGCCAGGCCGCCTGGGCAAAGGCCGACGAGGCAAACAGCATCAGCGCGCCCGCGAGGGCGGCAGCAGTTTTCTTGGACATGCGTTTCTTCTCCCTTGGGCCTGGAGCCTAGCGGGGGCGAAACGTCCTGCCAATCGTCACGCCGCGACGAGCGTCACCGGGATCTTGAGGTAGCTCTGGCCATTGTCATCCGGCGGCGGTAGGCGACCCGCCCGGATGTTCACCTGCACCGAGGGCAGGAGCAGCACGGGGGCGGCAAGCGTGGCGTCGCGCTTTGTGCGCATCGCGACGAAATCGGCCTCGGGCACGCCGTCATGAACATGGACGTTGCGAGCGCGCTCGTCCGCGACCGTGGTCTCCCAGGCATACTGGTCGCGGCCGGGCGCCTTGTAGTCGTGGCACATGAACAGGCGCGTCTCGGGCGGCAGCGAGAGCAATCGTCGGATCGAGCGATAGAGCGTGGGCGCGTCACCGCCGGGGAAGTCGGCGCGCGCCGTGCCGTAGTCGGGCATGAAGATCGTGTCGCCCACGAACACGGCATCGCCGATCCGGTAGGCGACGTCGGCCGGCGTGTGGCCGGGCAGGTGCAGCACCTCGATGCGCAGGTTGCCCAGCGTCAGGACCTCGCCGTCCTTGACCAGCCGGTCGAACTCGCGCCCATCCTCGCTCACGTCGGCCGCGTTGAAGACCTTCCTGAAAATCCTCTGCACGTCGCGAATGTGCTCGCCGATGACGACCTTGGCGCCCGTGCGGGCCTTCAATAGCGGCGCGGCGGTCAGATGATCGGCATGGGCATGCGTCTCCAGGATCCAATCGATCGCGGCCTGTCGTTCCGCCGCCTTCGCGAGGACGCGTTCCGCGGATCTGGGCGAGGCCTTCCCGGACTTGTGGTCGTAGTCGAGCACCGGGTCGACGATCGCGGCGCGGTGTGTCTCGGGATCGGTCACCAGATAGGTCACCGTGTAGGTCGCCTCGTCGAAGAAGGCGTCGATGATGGGCTGGGTCATGAATTCCTCCGTTTCCTGATTGACAGATATATTAGCAATCACTAAATTAGCAAGATCTAAAATGAAGACGAAACAGAACATCGATCCCAAGGCGCTTCAGGCGAAAGCCGGCGAAGTGGCCGGCATCCTCTCGGCGCTCGCGAACGACCGCCGCCTGCTCATCCTCTGCAAGCTCGTGGAGGTGGGTGAGGCGACCGTCGGCACGCTGGCGGCCGAAGTCGGCCTGTCGCAGTCGGCGCTGTCCCAGCATCTCGCCCGCATGCGGGAGGAGGGGATCGTCGCCTTCCGGCGCGAGGCGCAGACCGTCTGGTACCGGATCGGCGATGCGCGGATCGAGACGCTGCTGTCGACGCTTCATCGACTCTATTGCGCGGACTGAACGGCCGCGCGGAAAGGATCCATCATGTCTCTGCCAGTCATCGATGCCGCCAAGGCGCGGCAGCTCATTGCCGAAGGCGCCGTCCTGGTCGACGTGCGCGAGGCCGACGAAAGGGCGCGCGAGTACATCCCGGGTACACAGCATGCGCCGCTCTCCACGCTGCGGAGCGTGCAAGCGCCCGGCGCGAAGGCGGTCATCTTCCATTGCCGCTCCGGCGCCCGCACCGGCGCCAATGCCGCGCGCCTCGGCGAGGCGGCGGGATGCGAGGCCTACCTGCTCGAGGGCGGGCTCGAGGCCTGGAAGCGTGCCGGCCTGCCGATTTCGGCCGACAGGAGTCAGCCGATCGAGATCATGCGCCAGGTCCAGATCGTGGCCGGCAGCCTGGTCGTGCTGGGCGTCGTCCTCGGCCTTTGGATCGCGCCGCCGTTCCTCGCCGTCTCGGCGTTTGTCGGCGCCGGGCTGGTTTTCGCCGGCAGCACGGGCTGGTGCGGCATGGCCAAGCTGCTGGCGCTGATGCCGTGGAACCGGGCGGCGCGGAAGGCGCTGGCCTGATGTTCGCCCCGGTCGCGGCGCTCGCCTCGGGCGGTGTGGTCGGCCTCGTCCTCGGACTCATCGGGGGCGGCGGCTCCATCCTCGCCGTCCCGCTGCTTCTCTACGCCGTCGGCATGCCGTCGGCACATGTCGCGATCGGCACCGCCGCCTTCGCCGTGGCCGTCAATGCCGCGGCGGGGCTGGCGATGCATGCGCGCAAGGCCCCGATCCGCTGGCCCTGTGCCATTGTGTTCAGCCTCGCGGGCGTCGGCGGCGCCTTCGCGGGTGCCGCGCTCGGCAAGGCCATGGACGGGCAGAAGCTCGTCGCGCTGTTCGGAATCCTGATGATCGTCGTCGGCCTGATGATGCTGCGCCCCAAGGACAAGGGCGGCAGCCAGTCGGCCTGGCTGACGCGGGAGAACGCGCGGCAGCTCTTGCCGCGTCTCATCGTGCTGGGGGCGGGCGTCGGTCTCCTGTCGGGCTTCTTCGGCATCGGCGGCGGTTTCCTGATTGTGCCGGGCCTGATTCTCGCCGCCGACATGAAGCTGGAAGAGGCGACCAGCGCCTCGCTCGTTGCGGTGACCGCCTTCGGCATCACGGCGGCCGGCAGCTATGCCTGGTCCGGCCTGGTCGACTGGCACGTGGCCGCCCTGCTGATCGCGGGCGGCGTCGCCGGTGCGTTGGCCGGCACCAAGGCCAATGCCGCGCTGGCCCAGCGCAAGGGCGTGCTCACGCGGATCTTCGCCCTGTTCGTGATCGCGGCCGGCCTCTATGTCGGCGGCCGCGGCCTCTTCGACCTGCTGCAGGCCTGATCAGCCCTTCTGCAGGGCCGCCCAGACCTTGGCGGCAGTCAGCGGCATGTCGATGTGACGGACGCCCAGCGGCCGCAACGCATCGAGAACTGCGTTGGCCAGCGCCGCCGGCGCGCCGTTGGTCGGCAGCTCGCCGACGCCCTTGAAGCCCAGCATGTTGTTGGGCGAGAGCGTCACGATCGTCTCGATCCCGAACGAGGGCACGTCGTCGGCGCGTGGCAAGGCATAGTCCATCAGGGTGCCGGTGAGCAGCTGGCCGCTCTCCTCGTCGTAAAGGGCTTCTTCCATCATCGCGTTGCCGAGACCGTGCACGATGCCGCCATGCATCTGGCCGGCAAGCAGGCGCGGATTCACGACCTGGCCGCAGTCGGCAACGGCCAGGAACCGGTCGATGCGCGTCTCGCCGGTCTCGGGATCGACCTCGACCTCGCAGACCATGACGCCGGTGGGAAAGGAATCGATCCTGTCGGCAAACACGGCATCGCCGTCGAACGGCTTCCAGGCCGCGAGCTCGAACAGGCCGACCCGCCGGTCTGTGCCCACCACCTCGAAGGTGCCGTCGCGATAGGCGATGTCCGCGGGCGATGTCTCGAGTCGTTCGGCGGCGAGGTCGCGACCGCGCTCGATCAACACGTCGGCCGCGCGCTTGAGCGTCGTGCCGCTGATGATGGTGGAAGAGGAGCCGCCTGTGCCGCCGCCATGCGGGATGCTGCGCGTGTCGCCCTGCTTGATCTCGATACGCTCGACCGGGACGCCGAGCGCGGCCGCCAGGATCTGCGCGAACACGGTCTCGTGGCCCTGGCCCTGGCTCTGCGTGCCGACCCGTGCGACCAGCCGGCCGGCCTCGGCATTCACCACGACATGCTCGTCGGCAATACCGCCGGTGCCATGAAGGTGGCAGGACAGGCCAAGGCCGCGCCGCTTGCCCGCGGCTTGGCTTGCAGCGCGCCGGGCGTCGAAGCCCGCTTCGTCGGCCGCCGAAAGCGCCGTCTCGAACAGCCGTGTGCAATCGGCGGCATCGTAGGTGTAGCCACTCGCGGCCGCGTATGGCATCTCGTCGGCACGCAGCAGGTTGATCCACCTGAGTTCAACCGGCGTGCGGCCGGTCTCGTGCGCGGCGAGATCGACCAGACGCTCCAGCAGGAACAGCGCCTCGGGCTTGCCGGCACCCCGGATGGCGTCGACCGGCACCGTATTGCTGAAGACGCAGTCGAAGTCGATGCGGATCGCGGGAATGCGGTAAAGGCCGGAGATGACCTTGGCGAGGCCCGTCGTCGGGATGGTCGGGGCGAACATCGAGACGTAGGCGCCGTAATTGGCTTCCGCCTTCACGCGCAGGCCGATGAAGCGACCCTCGGCGTCGAGCGCGAGATCAGCCGTGGCGACGAGGTCGCGGGCGTGGCTGTCGGCCAGCGCGAGCTCGCTGCGCTCGCAGGTCCAGCGCAGACCGCGCCCGAGCTTGCGCGTCGCCCAGGCGATCAAGGTCGATTCGGCGTAGATCGGATACTTCGGCCCGAAGCCGCCGCCGACATCCTCGGTGATCAGGCGCAGCTTTTCCTTCGGGACGTGGAGCACACGCTCGCACATCAGCCGGTGCGGGATCTGCACGCCCTGCGAGGAGAAGGTGACGGTGACGAGATCGTCGCCGGCGTCGTAGCGCGACCAGGCGGCCCGCGTCTCCATGTAGTGCACGATCTGGCGCGGCGAGCGGATCGAGAGCGTGGTGACATGCGCCGCACGCGCAAACGCCGCCTCGGTCGCCGCACCGTCGCCCTTGCCCCAGCGGCACATCAGGTTGCCGGGCACGTCGTCGTGTACGAGCGGCGCATCGGGCGCCAGCGCCTGCGCCGCCGTCACGACCGCGGGCAGTTCCTCATAGTCGATCTGGAGCAGCTCGGCGGCATCGCGCGCCTGGTCGACCGTGCCGGCCACGATCATCGCCACGATATCGCCGACATGCCGCACCTTGCCGACCGGCATCGGCAGATGCGCCGGCTCGCGATGGCGATTCCCGGCCTCGTCCTTGATCTCGCTGATGGCCGGCAGGTGACCGACCTTGTCGGCCACGAGATCCTGCGCCGTATAGATCGCCTGAACGCCGGGCACGGCGAGCGCGGTCGCGGTGTCGATGCCCAGAATTCGCGCATGCGCATGCGGCGAGCGCACGAACAGCACGGCGAGCGCATCGGCCGGCGCGGTATTGTCTGCATAGCGCCCGCGGCCGGTCAGGAACCGCTGATCCTCGCGACGGGCGATCGAATGACCGAGCTGGAGGGGGACGTTCATTGGGCCCCGCCGATGCCGGATGGGGTGGGACGCCGAATTGGCCAGTCTGTTGTAATCTTTGCCACCAAATGCACTCAGTCGTTCGTTAGCGATCACCATACACCGGTTCCGGCGACCAGCATCGACGATGAAAATTCGGGTTTGGATCAAGTCCGCCTTGGCTGCGGCCTTGGCAGTGCACTGCTTCGCTTCTGTCGGCCAGGCGCAATCGCCGGTCGACCGGACGACGCTCGCGCGCGCGGTCGAGCTGGTCGACGCTCAGCTCGACAAGGCGCAGCGCGAGACCAATGCCGACCTGAAGCGGCGGATGCAGGTCGAGGCCTATCTGGCTCTGCTCTCCCTGCCGTCGACCCATCGCCAGTACGAGGCCGCCGACCGGCTGAGGGCGATCGACGAGGCGCTGGCAGAGAAGACCCCGTCGAGCGATCGCGAAGTCATCGAGGTCGGCCTAGCTGCGGCCAGGACGCTTGCGGAGGAGCGCGACGACCTGCAGCGCATCTTCCTGCTCGACCGGCAGTATTCCGGCCTGTCGTCCGGGGAAAGCGTCAACAAGCAGTATTTCCTGCAGCTCATGCGCGCCAACGACGCCGAGGCCATGAGCTGGTTCTTCCAGTCGATGCAGCCGGGTGTCGGCGAGGTCGCGGGAATCGTCAATCGCAGCGTGGCCATCGACTGGATGTGCCAGCGCGGCCACCGGTCGCTGGCCCGGCAGGTGGCAACGCGCCTGACCGCGCCCGAGCTCGACGCCGCCATGGGGTTGAGGCTGGCCGATCTCGGGGCCTCGGCCGAGGCCGAGCAGCGCGCGGCGGGCAGCATGACCCAGACCACGCGGCGGGCGCCTGCAGGGCCTGAGATCCTGGCGCGGCTGGCCGTCATGGCCAGCCGGCGCGGGGACAGCGCGGAGGTCGAGCGCCTCGTGCGAAAGGTCGTCGAGGCCGTCGAGCCGCGGCAGCTTTCGCCCGACCGCCGCGTGTCGGTCGACTATGGCGACTGCGACTGGACGCTCGATGGCGGCTTCGCGCGGCGATGGCAGGCGCGCAGCGTCTACTGGCAGTCGGCCTTCAAGCTGACGGCCCAACCCGGCGGCACGCCCCTGGGTCAGCCCTATCTCGTGGCCCTCGCGGACTCGGTGGCCGGGGCGACGGCGGGACCGGCTTCGGTCGAACTGATCGAACAGCTGATCGCCATCTTCGACAAGAGCGCGCGCGAAAACGGCATCGATCTCACCAATGCCGCGATACTGGCGGCCGATGCGCAGACCGACCTCGCGCGTCGCAACAATGCGCCGGCGCTCGCCTGGTACGGGGCCCGGCAGTCGCTGATCCTCGCGCGTATGGCGGCGGGCGCACCGATTGAGGACGCGGCGGCCAAGGCGCTGGGCGTGGACTGGGCCGTGTCCTTTCTGGCGATCTATCCCCGCTCACCGTTGGCGCGCAGACTGGCCGGGCTGGCCGGGGCCGACCGCGAGACGCTGGATCGCATCAATCCCAAACTTCGGGCGCAACTCCAGTTGATCGCCCTGGTGCTCGAAGGCAATGCCGTCGATGCGCGGGCGCTCATGGAAGCGGAGCCGGCCGCGGTCGACCTCGATGCCGGCCCCATCCTCCACATCATCGAGGCGCAGCAGAATGCCGGCCTCGCGGAGCGCGCCGCGGCGGCGCTCGATGCCTATCTGCACGTCTTTCCCGGCAAGGACCTTCCGGCGCTGAGGCTCCTGCTGCTTCAAGGGCGGGTCGACAAGGCGAAGGCGATGCTGCGCGACTTTGTGGCGGGCAGCGCCGGCGCCTTCGGCGTTTCCGACATCTTCGTGGGCGTCATGCTGCTGCGCGAGCTGGGCGATCGGAGCGATGTCGCAACGCTCGTGGGCTTGCGTCCCGGCGCTGATACCCAGGAAGCCAGCCGCCGCCTGGTCGAGGTGGCCGATGCGCTCGCCTGGGACGGCGCCGCGGGCGAGATCGAAGCCGCGACGCGTCCGCTTCCGCGCGAGCTGGCCCAGCTCCCCGCCAAGGACGCCGCCTGTCTGCGCGACACGCTGCAGGGCTTGCAGGCCGTCGCCCTGGCGCGGCGCGGCGAGCTGGAAGCGGGACTTCGCCTGATCGAAGGTCGCAGCCTCGACCAGCGCCAGTTCTGCTGGGTCGGCAAGGGCTACGACAGCAAGCCGATCTTCGATATCCGCTTCCTGGTTCAGGAGTGGACCCGCCGCGGCCACGCGGTGCCTTAGGTCCTGGAGATGCTCACGGGAGCGCGCCACTTCAGTGGCGCAATCATGAGCGCCACTGGAGTGGCGCGCTCCAATCAGAAGTTCTTCTCTTTTACGCCGCCAGCGCGTCGCTGATCACCTTGAGAGCACTGTCGATGTCGGACTTGTTGACGTCGAGATGGGTGACGGCGCGGATGCGGTTGCCGGCGGCGGTGCCCATGCCCACGCCGCGCTCCTTGCAGGCCTCGACCAGCCGGGCCGGCGTCCAGCCGGGCTTGGTGACCTCGAAGAAGACGAGGTTCGTTTCCATCCGCGGCACGTCGATCTTCAGGCCCTTGATGTTGGCGATGCCCTCCGAGAGATGGCGGGCATTGTCGTGGTCTTCTGCGAGGCGGTCCCAGTTGTGTTCGAGGGCATAGAGGGCGGCGGCGGCGATGATGCCGGACTGGCGCATCGAGCCGCCCAGCATCTGCTTCTGGCGCCACGCCTCGTGGATGAATTCCTTCGACCCTGCGAGACTCGCGCCGACCGGCGCGCCCAGGCCCTTGGTGTAGTCGAGCCACAGCGAGTCGACGCAGGCGGCATAGTCGCTGGCCTTGGTGCCCGACTTCACGACCGCGTTGCAGAGGCGGGCGCCGTCCATGTGCAGGCTGAGGCCGGCCTCGCGCGCGACCTTGGTCACGCCCTGCATGGTGGCGAGCGGCCACACGGTGCCGCAGCCGCCGTTCGAGGTGTTCTCGATCGACACGAGACGTGAGCGCGGCGCATTGCGGCTGTTGGGATCGCGAATGGCTTCCTTGACCTGCTCGCCGGTGAAGACGCCTTGGGGGCCGTCGAGCATGCGGATCATGACGCCGGCATTGGCGGCGGTGCCGCCCGATTCAGCATTGATGATATGCGCCGTGCGGTCGGCGATCACCTCGTCGCCCAGCCGGCAATGGACGCGGATCGCGATCTGGTTGCCCATGGTGCCGCTCGGCAGGAACACCGCGTCTTCCTTGCCCAGCAGCTCGCACACCTTGTCGCGCAGGCGGTTGACGGTGGGGTCTTCCATCTTCTGCTCGTCGCCGACCTCGGCGTCGGCCATCGCCTTCCGCATGCCGGGGGAGGGCTTGGTCTTGGTGTCGCTGTAAAGGTCGATGAAACGGTTTTGCATGGCGTGTCCTGATCTCCTGCGCCACCATAACGGCAATCGCCAGGAGGAGGAAACATGAGCCAGTTTGCGGCCGCACCCACAGGTTCCGTCATGCCGGAAGAGCTGCTCTACGCCGTCGATGGCGCGATCGCTGCGATCACGCTCAATGCGCCGCAGCGCATGAACACGATTTCCGGCCCGATGCTGAAGCAACTCACCGATGCGCTGGTGAAGGCCAACGAGGACCGCGCCGTGCGCGTGGTGATCCTGACGGGGACGGGCCGCGCCTTCTGCGCCGGACTGAACCTCGAAGCGCAGAGCAAGGGCACTGACAATCTGAGCGTCGGCTCGGGCGCCACGCCGACCAACATCGACCTGCGCAACACGCCGCCGCCCGTCCTGCACGCGATGGACAAGCCGGTGATATGCGCCCTCAACGGGTCTGCGGCCGGCTACGGGCTCGACCTGGCGCTCGGCGCCGACATCAGGGTGATGGCGCAGTCGGCCAAGCTCGCCGCCTCCTACGCCAAGCGTGGCGTCCTGCCGGAGTCCGGCGGCACCTGGTACCTGCCGCGCATGCTGGGTTGGGCCAAGGCTTCAGAGTTGATCTTCACTGGCCGGACCCTGACCGCCGCGCAATCGCTGGAGATCGGCCTGGTGAACAAGGTCGTGCCGGACGCCGACGTCATGGGCGCCGCCCGCGACCTGGCGCTGGAGATCGCCGCGAACGCGCCGCTCGCCATCCAGGCGGCCAAGCGCATGATGCGCATGGCGTGGAACGAGCCGTTCAACGAGCATGTCCATCACGTCTTCCTGCAGCTCCTGCCGCTGATGCAGACGGAAGACATGAAGGAGGGTATCAGGGCCTTCCTCGAGAAGCGTGAACCGGCCTTCACCGGCAGGTGACGGCCTCAGCCTTGCAGAATTGTCGTGGAGAGATCGATGTTCAGGACTCTTGGCGCAGTGACGACGGTCCTGACGCTTGCCGCCGGCGCGGCGTACGCGGAGCCGGTGCTCTACACGTGGACCGGCATGGGCAAGAACGTGCTGGGGACCACGAAATGCAATACCTACCAGATGACGATCGATGTCTCGGTCGAGGGCGACGTTGTGAAGGGACGGTTTCAGCAGTCCGGCCGGCCGGAGCGGACCTTCGAGACGACGCTCGGCAGGAACGGCGCCATCAAGACCGCGGCCGTGGTCGGCGGCGGCGGCATGATGGACGTCGTTGGCCAGATCAAGGACGGCGATTCGAAGATCAAGCTCGATGGCTACTGCGTCTTCGAAGGCAAGCTGACGAAGAAGTAGTCGTCAGTCCATCACGATGGCCACGCGGCCGGTGACGCTGCGCTCCAGGAGTGCACGCATCGCCTGCGGGGCGTCGGGCAGGGCGAAGGTGCGGTCGACATGCGGGTGGCACAGACCCTGCTCGCACCAGCCGCGAATGCGCTCCGCCAGGGCGAAGGTGCGCGATGCTTCCTCGAAGCGCGCATCGTGCGGGCTCCAGCCGACATAGTAGCCGTAGTTGAAGCCCATCACGGCGAGGGTCTTCACGAGGAGGATGTTGGCTGGAATCTGGGGAATCGTGCCGCTGGCGAAGCCGATGGGGCAGATGCGCCCGCCCACGGCCATGCACCGAAGGGATTGGGTGAAGACGTCGCCGCCGACCGGATCGTAGACCCGGTCGACGCCACGGCCGCCGGTGAGCTTCAGAACTTCCTCACGGAAATCCGTCGCGCTGTAGTCGATCACGTGATCGGCGCCGTGCGCCTTGGCGAATTCCGTCTTGCGCGGGCCGCCCGCGGTGGCGATCACCGTCGCGCCCAGGATCTTGCCGATCTCGACCGCCGCCATGCCGACGCCGCCGGCGGCCGCATGGACCAGCAGGGTATGTCCCGGCTGCACGTCGAGCCCTTCGGCCCAGGTCAGGGCGCCGGCCGAGGTCGGGTAGGAGATGGCGAGCTGGATCGCCTCGACGAAGCCCACGGTGCTGGGCTTCGGAAAGACGTTGACCTCTTGCGCCACGACTTCCTTGGCGAGCCCGCCCCAGTCGAGCACGGCCACGACCTCGTCGCCCACCTTGACCCGGGTGCAGGCGGGGTCGACCTCCGTGACGATGCCGGACGCCTCGGTGCCGGGCGCGAAGGGGAAGGGCGGCCGCCGCTGGTACTTGCCCGCGATCACCAGCGTCGTGGCGAAGCTGACACCGGCCGCGCGGATGCGGATTCGCACCTGGCCGGACTTCAGCGGCGCCGACTCGACTTCTTCCAGTCGCAAATCCTCGGGCCCGCCCCACTGACGGCAGATCATCGCGCGCATGTTTCTCCCCGGCTCCATTCGACCGGCGCGACCATACGATCTGCGGTCGTCTATCGCAAAACGGTGCGTGCGGGCCTGAGCTCTTGAAATGGCAAGGCGACCGGTCATATCGAAAGCCATGGCACAGAAGACCAACGTCCGGGACCGGCTGCTGACTTCGGCGCTCGAGGCCCTGCACAAGAACGGTTTCAACGCCACCGGCGTGCAGGACATCACCGATGCCGCCAAGGTCCCCAAGGGATCGTTCTACAATCACTTCGAGAGCAAAGACGCGATCGGCGTCGAGGTGGTCGAGCGCTACGTCGCCAAGGGCGTGGAGCGGCGGCAGGCTTTGGTCGCGGGACCGGGCGCGCCCATGGCCCGGCTCAAGGCCTATTTCAGATCCCTCAACCAGCTCGGACCGGCGAGCGGCTTCAGCCGGGGGTGCCTGCTCGGCAACTTCAGCGCCGAGCTTTCGAGCCAGAGTCCCGGAATCAGGGGAGCCGTGGCGGGCGCGATGAGCGACTGGACAAAGGACATTGCGCAGGTCGTGGCCGAGGCCCAGCAGGCAGGCGATGTCAGCCGGGATATCCCGGCCGCCACGCTCGCGGCCTTCCTGCTGAACGCCTGGGAAGGCGCGGTCCTCAGGTCCCGGGTGGACAAGAGCGCGGCCCCGCTCGACGCCTTCATGTCGGTCGCCTTCAACAAAATTCTGGCCTGACGCAGGAAAACTCTCTCGAAGAAGCGTCGCGCTGTTCTTATCTCAAGACGACCGGTCATCTTGACCATTGGAGACGTAGCGTGAAAATCAAGGACTCAGTTGCCCTCGTGACCGGCGCCAATCGCGGCCTCGGGCTCGCCTTCACCCAGGCCCTTCTGGCCGGCGGCGCCCGCAAGGTCTATGCGGCGGCCCGCGACCCGGCATCGGTCAAGCAGGCGGGTGTGGTGCCGCTGCGCCTCGATGTGACGAATGCGGGAGAGGTTGAGGCCGCCGCCGCCGAGCTGGGCGATGTCACCCTCGTGATCAACAATGCCGGCATCATCCGCGGTTCGGGCTTTCTCGGCGAGACGGGTGTCGAGGCGGTGCGCGCGGAGCTCGAAACCAACTTCTTCGGACCGGTCAATGTCAGCCGCGCCTTCGCGCCCATCCTCGCGCGAAACGGCGGCGGCGCGATCGTGAACGTGTTGTCGGCACTGAGCTGGGTCGCGTTCCCGTCCTCGTCGACTTACTCGGCCTCCAAGGCGGCGGCCTGGTCGTTCAGCAACGGCCTGCGCAACGAACTGCGCAGCCAGGGCACGCAGGTCCTCGCCCTGCATGTCGGCTACATGGACACCGACATGGTGCGCGAGGTCGCGGCGCCGAAGTCGAAGCCCGAGGATGTGGCGCGGCAGACACTCGAGGCTCTGGAGGCCGGCAAGTCCGAGATCCTGGCCGACGAAGTCAGCCGCCGCATCAAGCAGAACCTGTCGGCCGAGCCCGGCGTCTACCTGGTGCCGCCGGTGGGCTGAGGCCAGGGGCCGAAGGGCGGCATGTCCTTCGAGGGTTTCAGGGGAAAGTCGGGCGCCCGCTTCTCGAAGAACGACTTGATGCCTTCCTGTGCATCGGCGCCGGCCGCGAGATGGCCGACGCATTGCAGGTCGAGCGTCACGGCATCGAGCGGATCCTGCGCGCCCCACATGCTCCACATCAGCCGACGGTTGACCGCCGCGGCCACGGCGGAGGAGGTCGAGGCGGCGAACTTCGCGGCCAGCGCCTGCGCCGCCGGCAGCAATTCCTCCGGCGCATGGACGGAGCGGACGAGACCGCCCTTCAGGGCCTCGTCCGCGCCGAACAGTTCGGCGGTCATGACCCATTCCTGCGCCTGCTGCATGCCGACCAGTCGGGGCAGGAACCAGCAGCTCCCGGCCTCCATCGCCATGCCGCGCTTGTTGAAGACGAAGCCGATGCGGGCGTTGCTCGACATCATGCGGATGTCCATCGGCAGGCACATGGTGATGCCGACCCCGACGGCGGCACCGTTGATCGCCGCCACGATGGGCTTCAGGCAATTGAAGATCGCCAGCGTGATCGAATCGCTAGCCTCGCGCTTCTGCGGTTTGTTGCCGTCGTTCCAGACCTGGAAGGCGGCGGTGCCGCCCGAAATGTCGGCTCCGGCGCAGAAGGCTCGGCCCGCCCCGGTGACGACGATGGCGCGCACCTCGTCCATCCCGTTCACGCGCTGGAAGAAGTCGATCAGCTCGCGGCTCATCGTGGTCGAGAAGGCGTTGAGCTTGTCGGGCCGGTTGAGCGTCACGGTCATCACGCCGCCCTCCAGCTGCGTCAGCAAGGTCTCGTAGGTCATGGCCAGAAATCCCTCCCGGTTCGGTTCCGCCCAGCAAGACGGAATGTCGTTGCGCGACTCATTGGTTTGGGAAACATTCGCCGCAACACCTGCCAACCGCAATCCCGGAGGAAGTCTATGTCCCACCTGATCAAGACCGTCGAAGACGGCGTCATGAAGATCGTGCTCAACCGTCCCGAGGCCATGAACGCGCTGAGCCGCGACATGATGCAGGCGCTTTCCGACTCGCTCGAGGAAGCGGCGGGCAATCGCGCCATCGGCTGTGTCGTGGTGCGCGGCGCCGGCGACAAGGCCTTCTGTGCCGGCGGCGACGTGAAGTCGATGGCGGCGGGCCGCGACCAGGACAAGACCTACGAGGACAAGGTCCACGACATCCGCGAGCGCATGAAGGTCTCCGAGCTGCTGCACGAGATGGGCAAGCCGACGATCGCCATGGTGAACGGCGTCGCCGCCGGCGCCGGCCTGTCGCTGGCCCTCGCTGCCGACATGCGCTTCGCGGGCAAGAGCGCGCGCATGACGACCGCCTTCGCCAAGGTCGGCTTCTCGGGCGATTTCGGCTCGCACTATTTCCTGCACAAGCTTGTCGGCACGTCGAAGGCGCGCGAGCTCTACTTCACGGCCGAGATCCTGAGCGCCGAGCAGATCGAGAAGCTCGGGCTGGCGACCCGCATCGTCGACGATGCCAATCTCGATGCCGAGACGATGGCCTTCGCCAAGAAGCTGGCCGCTGGCCCGCGCGTCGCCTGGTGGCACGCCAAGAAGAACATGAAGGTGGCGGAAGAGGGCACCCTCTCCGAGGCGCTCGACAGCGAAGCCGCGCGCATGATCCGCACCGGCGAGACGGAAGATCACAAGGAAGCGGCCCGCGCCTTCGTCGAGAAGCGCGCCCCGAACTTCAAGGGCCTCTAGACTTCAAGGGCGTCTGAGTTTCAGCCGGACGGCGAGGCGGGCCAGCGCGCCCGCCACGCCGTCGGGCATGGCGACCATGGCGGCGATCAGCAGTACGCCGTAGAGCAGGGCCGAGTAGCCCTTGCCCAGCCCCGCCGTCACGTCGGGGAAGAACTGCAGGAAGAGCCCGCCCAGGACCGCGCCGCCGGCCGAGTGCATGCCGCCGATCACCAGGCCGAACAGCATCTGGACCGACAGCGCGAAATTGTAGCTGCCCGGTCCCACGAATCCAAACTGCCAGGCCGAGAGGCAGCCGGCGACGGCGAGATAGGCTCCGGCGATTCCGCAGGCGGCGGCGCGCGCCTGAGGCACCCGGATGCCCTGGGCGGTCGCCGCGAAATCGTGATCGCGCGCCGCCTGCAGTGCCCGGCCGGCGCGGCTGTGGATCAGATTGTGCGCCAGCCAGATGCCGGCGCCCAGGATCGTGAGCGCCATCAGGAAGGCCCAGCGATCGTTGCTGAGCAGCTCGGTCGGTGGCGTCGGGAAGTCGAGATAGAGGCCTTGCACGCCGCCGGTCCACTGCTCGATCGGTCGCCATCGCAGTAACTGCGGAAAGGCGATGACGACGGCGTAGGTGACGAGCGCCTGCGTCCAGAGCGTGTGGGAACCGGCGACCCGGCCGATGCCATAGCCCGCGGCGAAGCCCAGCAGCGGGGCGAGGGCGAGGCCGGCATAGGGCGAGAGCGGCGTGTGGGCCGCCAGCATCGCCGCACCATAGCCGCCGATGCCGAACAGCGCCGCCTGGGCCAGCGAGAATTGCCCGCTCACGCCACACAGGATCACCAGGCCCAGCAGCGCGATCGACCAGATCGCCGCCTGGGTGAAGCGGAAGACGACAAAGTCCGGGAAGCAGAACGAGAGGGCGGCCGCCGCCACGAAGCCCATGGTCCATACGGTCCGCATGGCGTTACGATAGACCACACAACGAAGGAATGGGAGCGAAGCGATGAGACTGAGGCAATGCGTCTTCGTCTGCAAAGACCTGGAGAGCTCCACCGAGGAGCTGTGCGACATTCTCGGCATCGAGGTCGCCTATCGCGATCCCGGCGTCGCCAAGTGGGGCCTGGCCAACGTCGTCTGCCCGACCGGCAACGATTTCCTCGAGATCGTGTCGCCGTTCAAGGACGGCACATCGGCCGGCCGTTACATCGAGCGCCGCAACGGCGATGGCGGGTACATGGTGATCCTGCAGGTGCCCGATGCGGTGGCCGAGCGCCAGCGCGTCACCGCGCTCGGCGTGCGTGCCGTGGCCGAGAAGGACCTGCCCGAGTACCAGTACACCCACTTCCATCCTTCGGACACGAACGGCGTGCTGCTGTCGCTCGACACGACGTTTGCGCCTCCGGGCGTCGATCCCGCTTTGTGGTGGCCGCCCGCGGAGAAGGACTGGACGAAGCACGCGCGCTCGGACGTCACCAACGGCCTGGCGGGCGTGGAAATCCAGCATGACGATCCCGACGGCGCCGCCGCCGCCTGGTCGCGCATCCTCGACCGTCCGGCCGTCGACAACATCATCCGGCTCGACGGTTCGCAGATCCGCTTCGTGCCGATCGTCGACGGACGCGGGCCCGGCGTCTCGGCCTACGACGTGACGGTCGTCGACCGCGACCGCGTGCTGGCCGCCGCCGAGAAGCGCGGCCGCCGGCACGGCGTCGGTCAGGTCGAGGTCTGCGGCTGCCGCATCAATCTGGTGTAACAGCGCGCTCTCAGATACAGGCAACAGGATCGTGCTGCGCATCCGTCCCTTCGTCATGGGCCATCTGGTCGCCGCCCTGCTCGTCGGGGCGGGAGCGGGCGCTTTCCTGGCGGCCGAGGCCATGCTGATCGGGGGCGTCGGCATGCTGGCCGGCGCGATCGTGAGTTCGCTGGTGTGCCAGTGGAAACCAGGGGTCGAGGCGCCGGCCTCGCAGCTCTGGCCGGTCGCCGTCCTCGCCAACCCGGTCTTTCTCGCAGCGCTCGTCTTCATGGCCCTCGACTGGGAGTGCGTCGTGGGCGTCCAGCGCGGCTGGGGCTGCCTTGTTGCGGTGATGGCGATCATCGCCGCGAGCCTGTGTTTCCTGCCGCCGCTCGGCGGCCTGCTGTGGCGAACCTGGAAGCGCTATCGCGCGCGCCCGCGTTAGAGCCTTCGTCTCAGGTTACCCACACCACCTCATCCTGAGGAGCCGCGCGTAGCGCGGCGTCTCGAAGGATGGGCAACGGGCGGTGTACGTGTAGCCCATCCTTCGAGACGGCTGCTGCACAGCCTCCTCAGGATGAGGTCATTGGGAAGTTCGACGCAGATTCGATCTCTGCTCGAAATGACCTAAGCCGCGAGCGACTTGGCGAGGCGGCCGCGGATCATCTCCTCGGCTTCGCGGACGATGCGCTCGACCAGCTCCTTGCAGGACGGGATGTCGTTGATCAGGCCCATGCATGTGCCGGCCGACCAGATGCCGTGTTCCATGTCGCCGGTTTCGTAGACGACCTTGCCCTTGGCGCCGGCGACGATCGGGCCGATCTCCTGGATGGTCTTGCCCTCGCCTTCCATCTCGATCGTCTTCTTGGCGACGCTGTTGCCGTAGACGCGGCTGGTGTTGCGCATGGTGCGCAGGATCAGCGACGTGCTGCGCTCGTCGGAGGAGACGATCTTCTCCTTCACGTTCTGGTGGATCGGCGCTTCCTTGGTGGCCATGAAGCGGGTGCCCATATTGACGCCCTCGCAGCCCAGCGCCAGCGCCGCCACGAGGCCGCGCGCATCGGCGAAGCCGCCCGAGGCGATCATCGGGATCTTGATGACGTTGGCGGCGGCCGGGAGCAGCACGAGGTTCGGCACATCGTCCTCGCCCGGGTGGCCGGCGCATTCGAAGCCGTCCATCGAGATCGCATCGACGCCGGCCTTCTCGGCCGAGAGGCCGTGGCGGACCGCGGTGCACTTGTGGATCACCTTGACGCCGGCTTCCTTGAGCTTGGGCAGAAAGGGCTTGGGATTGTTGCCGGCGGTCTCGACGATCTTGACGCCCGAATCGATGATGGCGTCGATGTATTCGCCATAGGGGCGCGGCACGAGGGTCGGCAGGATGGTGAGGTTCACGCCGAACGGCTGGTCCGTCATCTCGCGGCAGCGCTTGATCTCCTTGCGCAGATCCTCAGGCGTCGGCTGGGTGAGGCCGGTGAGGATGCCCAGCGCGCCCGCATTGGACACGGCCGAGGCGAGTTCGGCGCGGCCGACCCACTGCATGCCGCCCTGTACGATCGGGTGCTTGATGCCGAACATCTCGGTGAAGCGTGTCTTGATCATCTTGCCGTTCCCCCTTGGGTGATTTCCCAAGCATTAGCGAACCGGAACGGCCGGGGCCAGTCCACGGATCGCACCGTGGACATGCCGTCCGCGATGCGGATCAGGTGCGATCGATGAAGGAGATCGTGTCGTCCAGGGAGGGCGCGCGCTTGCGTAGCAGTTCCGAGAAGGAGCCGACGATGTCGATATGGTCGACCTCGGGATAGAGCTTCAGTTCGGCCTTGCCGCCGGCCTTCCGCCAGGCTGCCGCCAGCCGTTCGCTGTTGAAGGGCTTCACCGTCGTGTCGGCGCTGCCGTGCAGCAGCAGGATCGGCGGCAGCGGCGCACGGGCGTATTCGATCGGCTGCGTCTCGCGCCGATCGCCGCCGAAAATCTCCCTCAGCCGTCGCGATGTCAGGGGCAGGAAATCGTACGGGCCGGCGATGCCGATTCCGCCGGGAAGCTTCATGCGGTCGACACCGGTGGCGGCGAGATAGGGCGTGTTGGCGACCATCATGATGGCGATGTAGGCGCCCGCAGAATGACCGGTGACGAACAATTTTTCTGTGCCGACTTTCCGTGCCGCCCAGGCCGTCGCGGCTGCGCCATCGTCGAGGAAGTCGGGATAGCGAACCTCAGGATAGACGCGGTAGTCGGGAATGATGGTGGTGATGCCGCGCGCGGCCAGCGCCTGGCCGACAAAGAGATAGTCGCCCTTGGCGCCGGAATCCCAGGAGCCGCCATAGAAGAAGATCACCGCCTTGCCGTCGCCACGCGGCTGCTCCGGCGAGTAGACGTCGAGCTTCTGGCGGGGAAGACTGCCGTAGGGAATGTCGGCGTCGAGCGTATAGCCCGAGCGCGCGACGGTCGTGTTCAGGAGCGCCGCGGGAGAGCAGCCACCGAGCAGGCCGAGAACGCTGGCAAGGAGGCCTCGGCGCGCCAAATTCATGCAGGACCGGCGAGGTCGCGCACCTGCTCGGCCAGCGCCAGCGAGGCGGTGAGGCCGGGCGATTCGATGCCGAACAGATTGATGAGGCCCGGCACGCCATGGTCGGCGGGGCCCGTGATGGTGAAATCCTGCGCCGGCGCGCCCTGCGGCACGATCTTCGGGCGGATGCCGGCGTAGCCCGGCTGCAGCGAGCCGTCCTTGATGCCGGGCCAGTACTTGCGCACGGCGGCGTAGAACTTGTCGGCGCGATGCGGATCGACCGTGTACTCGATGCCGTCGATCCACTCGACGTCGGGCCCGAACTTCGCCTGGCCGCCCATGTCGACGGTGATGTGCACGCCCAGCCCGCCCGGCACCGGAACGGGGTAGATGAGGCGGGAGAAGGGGGAGCGTCCGGTCAAGGTGAAGTAGTTTCCTTTGGCGTAGTACGCGGTCGGAACATGCCCGGATGGCATTCCGACGATTTTTCTTGCGAGCGTCGGCGCATGAAGCCCCGCCGAATTGATCAGCAGGCGGCAACGCAGGTTCATCGGCTCGGTTCCGCCGACTTCGATCTCGATGCCACCGTCAACGACGCGCCCCGACTTCACCGGACTGTTGAAGGCGAACATGGCCCCATGCGCCTCGGCATCGCCCTGCAGCGCCAGCATGTAGGAATGGCTGTCCACGATCCCGGTGCTGGGCGAGAACAGGGCGGCCGTGCATTGCAGGTTCGGCTCCATCGCCATCGCCTCGGCGGCGCTTAGGAAGCGCATGCCCTCGACGCCGTTGGCTTCCGCACGTCCCTTGATCTCGGCGAGCTTCTCGCTCTCGGCCGCGTTGGTCGCCACGATCAGCTTGCCGCAATTGAGATGCGGCACGCCGTGGTCCTTGCAATAGGCATAGAGCATGCGCCGGCCGGCGACGCAGGCCCGCGCCATCAGGCTGCCCTTGGGGTAGTAGATGCCGGCGTGGATGACCTCCGAGTTGCGTGAGCTGGTTTCGGTGCCGATGGCGTCGGCCGCCTCCACGACGATGACCTCACGGCCGGCAAGGGCCAGGGCACGGGCGACGGCAAGGCCGACAACACCTGCGCCAATGACAACGCAGTCGACGGTTTCGAACGGGGACGAATTCATGGTCGCATGCTAGAACCGCCGCCTCTTTCAGTCACCAAGGGCGGGTGTCGCATCATGAAAGGCGCGTTGGTCACGGGGGCGGGATTGCGAATCGGCCGTGCCCTGGCGCTCGCGCTGGCGGCCGACGGATTCTTCGTCTTCGTGCACTACAAGGAATCGGCAGCCGGGGCGAAGGAGACCGTTGCGACCATCCGCGAGGCCGGCGGCAAGGCGGTCGCCGTGCGCGCCGATCTGGCCTCGGCGCGGCAGGCCGAGGGGCTGGTGGGCAAGTGCCAGGCGCGCGGCGTGCGGCTCACCTGCCTGGTCAACAGCGCCTCGCTGTTCAAGCTCGACCGGGCGCCGACCGCGACCGCCGCCGACTTCGACCAGCACATGGCCATCAACCTGCGGGCGCCGCTGCTGCTTGCCCAGGCGCTGGCGCGGCAGCTGCCGGCGGACGAGACCGGGCTGGTCGTCAACGTGCTCGACCAGAAACTCTACAACCTCAATCCCGACTTTCTCACCTACACGCTCTCCAAGATCGGCCTGCAGGGGCTGACGACCTTGCTGGCGCAATCCTTCGCGCCGCGGCTGCGGGTGGCGGGCATCGCGCCCGGGCTGACCCTGCGCAGTGGCAGCCAGACGGATGCGCGCTTCGCCGAGCAGCACGCCGCCAACCCGCTCGGGGTCGGCGTCATGGTCGACGATCTCGTCCGTGCGCTGCGCTTCATCGTGGCGACGCCGAGCTACACCGGCGACACCATCATCGTCGACGGCGGCGAGCATCTGACCGGCCGGCCGCGCGACATCGCCTTCGACCTGAAGAAGAAGAAATGACCATGGTCACCTCCCAGCGCCGCATCTTCATCCGTGACATGCGGCTGCTGGTGTCGATCGGCATCTATGACTTCGAACTGGCCAAGCCGCAGGCCGTGGTGATCAACGTCGAGTTGCTCCTGGCGGACCCCGACCGCGCGCACGGCGACAGCATCACCAACGTGCTGAACTACGACCTGATTCACGACGGGATCGCCGAGCTCGCGGCGAGCCGTCACTTCAACCTCCAGGAGACGCTGGTCGAGGGCATTCTCGACCTGTGCCTGGCGCAGCCGCAGGTCGTCGAGGCGCGCGTCTCGACCGAGAAGCCCGACGTCTACAAGGACTGCCGCGTCGGTTACGAGGCGGTCCGCCGTCGCGCCACGGGCTGAGCGGCAGGCTCGATGTCTCCCTCCGTCGGTGCGCTGCGGCGCGCCAGCCTGGTCCTGCTGCTCGCCGCCATGATCTGGGGATCGATGATTCCCGTCCTGGCGGCACTGGCGGAGCATTACGACAACTGGCTCCTGTCCTGGTCACGCTACATCCTGGGTTTGCCGGTGCTGTGGCTGGCCGTGCTGCTGAGCGCCCGGCCGGCGGCGGCGCCGCGGCCGCTCGACTGGACGAGGCTGCTGAAGCTCGGGACGGCCATGACGGCCTTCTCGGTGCTCTACACGTTCGGCGTGGCCCATGCCCATCCGGCGACCTCGGCCATCGTGCTGATGTGCGGTCCGATCTGGGCGACCCTGCTCGCGCGGGCGATGCTCGGCTCCATCACGCCGTCGGGTTTCGGGCTCACCTTGGTGCTGGTCGTCGCCGGCGGCATCGTCGTGGTGCTGGGCACGCCGGGCCGTACGTCGGGCTCCTTCGGCCTCGAAGGCGGCGAGGGGCTGCTGGTGATCGCCCAGCTCTGCTGGAGCTGGTACTCGATCCGTGCCCAGCAATGGCTGGCCGACCGCGGCCAGATCGCCCTCTCGGCCCTGACCTCGACCGTGGCCAGCGTGTTGCTGGGCGTGGTCTGTGCCGTGGTCTGGGCGCTGGGCGGCATCGCCTGGCCGACCCGGCCGCCGACTCCGATCGAGTGGGGCATGGTTGCCTGGATCGGCATCCTGGGCGTCGCGGTGGCTGTCCTTCTCTGGAATACCGGCGTCTCTCTGGTCGGCGTACCCGTCGCTTCCCTGTTTGCGAACTCCGCGCCGGTCTTCGCGATCGGGTTGGCCGCCCTGATGGGGCGCGAGCCCAGCTGGCTGCAGGTCGCGGGCGGTGTCGTCGTCCTGGCGGGCATCGCCCAGCTGCAGATCCGCCAGACCCGCGCGGCGCGGCGATGACCGGGGGGCCGGCACCGGGACGCGGCCGGCACCATATGCTGGGTGCCTTCGCGGCGATGGTCTTCGTGGGGGTGAGCTGGGGCGCCAACGTTCCCGTCTCCAAGGTCATGCTCGAGCACTTCGACGTGGTGCCGATGCTGACCATCCGCACCCTGGCGGCCGTGGCGACGCTCGGCGTGCTGCTGGTGCTGGCAGAGGGCGTCCGCAACCTGCGGATCGAGATCGGCCTGAAGCGCTTCCTGCTGATCGGCCTGATGATGAGCGGCTTCTTCACGGTCTTCATCGCGGGCATCCGGTTCAGCAACCCGATCTCGGCGGCCGCCGTCCAGGTGGCGGGGCCGCTGGTCTCGGCGGCGACCGTGCGTCTCGTGACCGGCGCACGCTTCGATCCCGGCTTCGGGGTCGCCCTGGCCCTGACCCTGACCGGGGGCGCCATCCTGGCCGCGGGGAGCCTGTTCGGCCGCGGCGCCCTGACCCTGGGCGGCGGCGAGATCATCGTGCTGCTCTCGAACGCGATCTGGACCCTCTATAGCCTGAAGGCGCAGGCCTGGTTCGACCGGGCGAGCCAGCTGCACCGGGCCTATGTCGCGTCGCTGTCGGCTCTCGGCTGGATGTCGGTCCTCACCCTGGTGTTGATCGGTCTGGGCTGGGCGAACTCGCCCTTTGGGGTCACCGACGGCTGGGTGTGGAGCCAGCTCCTGCTGGTCGCCGTCTTCTCCAGCGGCGTGGGCGCCTATCTCTGGAATGTCGGCGCCAGCAGGCTGGGGGTTGCAATTGCGTCGCTCTGGGTCAATCTCGTGCCGTTTTTCGCCGTATTATGGTCAATGACCTATGGCTTCATTCCCAATGCCTACCAGATCGCCGGTGGGCTCGTCGCCTTGAGTGGCGTCGTCTACATGCAATGGCGAAGGCTCCAAACGATAAAGCGATAAGACAGGCTCTGCCATGCCCGACATGTCTCTTCCCCAGCTCAAAGTCTCCAATTGCCGCTGGCTTTCCGTTCCCGGACGCGGCGACGTCCGCGGCAAGATCAACTTCCTCGAGTTCGACCAGCAGCTGGGCTTCACCGTGAGGCGCCTGTTCTGGCTGCACGACATCGCGTCCGATCAGTGGCGCGGGCGGCACGGACACCGTGAGTCGCATCTCGTCACACTCGTGATGAACGGCTCATGCCAGCTGCATCTCGACGACGGCAAGGTGAAGGAAACGGTCGTCCTGAACGACCCGGGGCGGGCGCTTCACATCGGGCCGATGGTCTGGCACGAGCTGGACAACTTCGCGCCGCAGACCGTCATCCTGGTCATCGCCTCGACCCTCTACGACGAGAGCGAGTACCTGCGCGACTACGAAGCGTTCAAGCGCGAAGTCGAGGTGGCGAGCCGAGCATGATCCCCTTCCTCGACATGAAGTCGGTCTACACCGAGCTCAAGCCGGAGCTCGATGCCGCGTATCTGCGCGTGATGGAGTCCGGCTGGTTCGTGCTCGGCAAGGAGGTCGAAGCCTTCGAAGCCGAGTACGCCGCCTTCTGCGGCACGAAGCACTGCGTCGGACTGGGCAACGGCCTTGAGGCGCTCGAGCTCGCGCTGCGGGCCTGGGACATCGGTGCGGGCGACGAAGTCATCGTGCCGTCGAACACCTATATTGCGACCTGGCTTGCGGTAACGGCGGTGGGCGCAAAGGTGGTGCCGGTCGAACCGACTCCGGGCGGGCCGAACATCGATCCCGACCGGATCGCGGCGGCCCTCACGCCGCGCACACGCGCCATCATGCCCGTCCATCTCTACGGCCAGCCGGCCGACATGGACGCGATCATGGCGCTCGCCTCCAAGCATGGGCTGAAAGTGATCGAGGACGTTGCCCAAGCGCAGGGCGCGAAGGTGCGGGGCCGCCGCACCGGATCGCTCGGCGACGCTGGTGCCCACAGCTTCTTTCCCAGCAAGAACATCGGCGCCTTCGGCGATGGCGGGGCCGTGACGACAGACGATCCGAAGCTGGCCGAGCGGCTGCGGACGCTGCGCAACTACGGCAGCCGGGTGAAGTATGTGAACCTCGAGAAAGGCCTGAACTCGCGCCTCGACGAACTGCAGGCGGCCTTCCTGCGCGTGAAGCTCGCGAAGCTCGACGAATGGAACGATCGCCGCCGGAAGGTGGCGGCGCGCTACGACGACAGGCTGTCCGACATCACGAGTCTCGCCTTGCCCAACGTCCCGCAATGGGCCGATCCGGTGTGGCACCTGTACGTCGTGCGAACAAACCGGCGCGCCGATCTGGTGAAGGCGCTCGAGACGGCGGGCATCGGCTCGCTGATTCACTATCCGATCCCGCCGCACCTTCAGGAAGCCTATGCCGAACTCGGCCAAGGCAAGGGGACCTATCCCCTTGCGGAGAAGCTGGCCGAAACCGTCCTCAGCCTGCCGATGGGCCCGCACATGCCGCTCGAGTCGGTCGACGAGGTCTGCGCGGTGATCCGGAAGACGCTCGACGTCAGGTGAAACTCCGGGGCGCCTCTATGGCGGCCCTGGATCCACCAACACCAACCTCATGCTGAGGAGCGCCCCGGAGGGGCGCGTCTCGAAGCATGGGCACGAGCACCACGTCTGTTGCCGATCCTTCGAGACGCGGCCTGCGACCGCTCCTCAGGATGAGGTGGTGCGGGTCGCCCTTATTCTGAAAGATCCTAGTGATTGTGCAGGATCTGGCCGAGGAACAGCTTGGTGCGCTCGTTCCGGGGATTGGCGAAGAACGCCTCCGGCTCGTTCTGTTCGACGATCTCGCCGCGATCCATGAAGATCACACGGTCGGCGACGGCTCGGGCGAATCCCATCTCGTGGGTGACGCAGAGCATGGTCATGCCTTCGCGTGCCAGCTCGATCATGACGTCGAGCACTTCCTTCACCATCTCGGGGTCGAGCGCCGACGTCGGCTCGTCGAACAGCATGATCTTGGGCCGCATGCACAGCGCGCGGGCGATCGCCACGCGCTGCTGCTGGCCGCCTGAGAGCTGGCCGGGATACTTCAGCGCCTGCTCGGGGATGCGCACCCGGGTGAGCAGGCTCATGGCGATCTCCTCGGCCTCCTTCTTCGGCATCTTCTTCACCCAGATCGGCGCCAGGGTGAGATTGTCGAGGATCGTGAGGTGCGGAAACAGGTTGAACGACTGGAAGACCATGCCGACTTCGCGGCGGATCGCCTCGATGTTCTTCACGTCGTTGGACAGCGTGACGCCGTGGACCACGATGTCGCCGCGCTGATGTTCCTCCAGCCGGTTGATGCAGCGGATCAGCGTCGACTTGCCCGATCCCGACGGACCGCAGATGACGATCTTCTCGCCTTCCTTGACGTCGAGATTGATGTCGGACAGCACATGGAACTGCCCGTACCACTTGTTGACGCCCTTGAGCTGGATCACCGATTCGACCTTCGAAAGATCGCGGGCGGATGCGGCCATGACTTGCTCCCCTGACGGCGCCTAGCGGCGCGTACCCTTGTTGAGCTCGAATTCGAGATACTTGCTGTACCGCGACATCGAGAAACAGAAGATGAAGTAGACGAAGGCGGCGAACAGGTAGACCTCACCCGGGAAGCCCGCCCAGTTGGGGTCGACCAGCGCCTGGTTGGCGGTGTTCAGGAAGTCGAAGATGCCGATGATCAGCACCAGCGAGGTGTCCTTGAAGAAGCCGATGAAGGTATTGATGAGCGGCGGGATCACCACGCGCAGCGCCTGCGGCAGGATGATCAGCAGCGTCTTCTGCGGGTAGTTGAGGCCCATTGCGTCGGCGGCCTCGAACTGACCCTTCGGCAACGACTGAAGGCCGCCGCGGATCACCTCGGCGATATAGGCGCCGGCGAACAGGATCACGGCGACCTGGGCCCGCAGGAACTTGTCGATCGTCGTGCCCGAGGGCAGGAACAGCGGCAGCATGACCGAGGCCATGATCAGCAGGCTGATCAGCGGCACGCCGCGGATCAGTTCGATGAAGCCCACGCACAGGCCCTTGATGAGCGGCAGGTTGGAGCGCCGCCCCAGCGCCAGCAGGACTCCGTAGGGGAAGGCGAAGGCCAGGCCATAGGTCGCCAGGATCAGCGTCACCGGCAGGCCGCCCCATAGGCTGGTCTCGACGTAGCTGAGGGGGGCGATGACGATGCTCCACGCCGGCAGGACGCCCACGATGCGCAGGACGAGGCCCACCGCGCCGATCGCAACCAGAGCGTAGTAGGCCATCCGCTCGGACGGTGCCGCCAGCGCGCTGCGCAGGCTGAGGCCGATGCCGCCGCCGGCCAGGGCGACGAACAGGATGAGGCTGAGCGGAATGTGGATCTGGCCGAACATCAGCAGGAAGGTGACGAACGAGCCCACGCCCCAGATCACGAGCAGGCGCCAGTTCCACATCCGGCGGTCGGCGCTCAGCACCAGCATGGCCAGCATGGTGATGACGGCAAACAGCGGCCGCCAATGCTGCTCGTAGGGGAAGGAGCCGAAGAAGATGTAGCGGAACTTCTCGCGGATCAGCGCCCAGCAGGCACCGCCGCCGCGGCACTCCGCGCCGGTCGAGGCCGTGAAGTTGGCGGTGAACAACGCCCATTCGAGGAACCAGGAGAGCACCCAGACGACGAACGCGATCAGCACGACCGTCGTGATCCCGTTGCCCCAGCTCGAGAACAGGTTCTTGCGGGCCCAGCCGAGGGGACCGGTCTCGTCGACGGGAGGGGCGAGCGGCTTGCGGTCGCCGACAGGCATGGCGTCGGTCATGCTCAGCGCTCCCTCAGGGCGATGCGTTTGTTGTACCAGTTCATGAACGCCGAGATCGAGAGGCTGACCGACAGGTAGGCCGCCATGATGATCAGGATGTTCTCGATCGCCTGGCCGGTCTGGTTGATCGTCACGTTGATCGAGGCGACGAGGTCGGGATAGCCGATCGCGATCGCCAGCGAGCTGTTCTTGGTGATGTTGAGATACTGGCTGGTCATCGGCGGGACGATGACCCGCAGCGCCTGAGGCAGCAGCACGAGGCGCATCGACTGGCCGCGCGACAGGCCGAGCGCCGCCGCCGCCTCGCTCTGGCCCTTGTGCAGGGCCAGGATGCCGGAGCGCACGATCTCGGCCACGAAGGCCGAGGTGTAGAGCACCAGGCCGACCAGAAGTGCGGTGAACTCGGGCTGGATGACGGTGCCGCCCGAGAAGTTGAATCCCTTCAGCTCGGGCCAGCTCATATGGTGGGGCGCGCCGCCGGCCAGCCAGACGAGGGCCGGGAGCCCGATGACGATGGCGAGGCCCGCAGAGATGCCGGGGAAGGGCTGGCCGGTCGCCTCCTGGCGCTTCTTGCCCCAGCGGTTCACGTACCAGGCGCCGGCGATGCCCAGCAGGAAGGCGATGCCCATCCATTTGTGAATCGGATCGGCCATGGGCACCGGGAAGTAGACGCCGCGGTTGCTCAGGAACACGCTGTTCCAGAAGAGCGAGATCGCCTGCCGCGGACCTGGGAAAGCCTCGCTGATCAGCTTGTAGAAGAGGAAGAGCCACAGCAGCAGGGGCACGTTGCGGAAGGCCTCGACGTACCAGGCGCAAATCCGGCTGAGCAGCCAGTTGGGCGAGAGCCGGCCGACGCCGACCAAGGTGCCGAGGATGGTGCTGAGGAGAATGCCGAGGACAGCGACGCGCAGCGTGTTGAGGATGCCGACCCAGATGGCGCGGGCGTAGGTGCTGGCCGGCGAATACTCGATCATCGTGTCGCCGATTTCGAAGCCGGCTTCGCGCTCCAGATAGTGGAAGCCGCTGGCGATCTTCTGGCGCTGCAGATTGTCGATGGTGTTGCTGACCAGATACCAGGCAAGGAATCCGACGAGACCGACCACGACGATCTGGAATACCCAGCCTCGAATGACCGGATCGTTCCATGGCGCCACTTTTGCACGTGGCGTAGAGCCGAGAGTCTCGACCGCCATACGCTATTCCCCCTGTCCGGTGCGGATTGCCCGCGCGGGCGTTATCTGCCCGATATTGCCCTTAGTGTATGTGGGAATTGCCCTCGCGCAACGGGGCAAATCCCACCATCCCCAACCCAGATGCCCCCGCATCAACGAATTGGCGGGGAGTATTGCAGGCCGCCCTGGGTCCACAGCGCGTTCTGGCCACGGGCGATCTTGAGGGGCGAGCCCATGCCGACGTTGCGGTCGAAGCTCTCGCCGTAGTTACCGACCTGCTTGACGATGTTGTAGACCCACTTCTCGTCGACCCCGAGCGCCTTGCCCATGCCGGGCGTGACGCCGAGAATGCGCTTGATCGAGGGGTTTTCGCTCTTCAGCATCTCGTCGACGTTCTTAGACGTGATGCCGTGCTCTTCGGCCTCGACCATTGCGTACAAGGCCCAGCGCACGATGTCGGCGAACTGGTTGTCGCCGTGACGCACGACCGGTCCGAGCGGTTCCTTCGAGATGATCTCCGGCAGGATGACGTAGTCGTCGATCGTCTTCGGCGGCGGCACGTTGGCGGCGCGCGTCGCGGCAAGGCTCGACGCATCGGTCGTGTAGACGTCGCAACGGCCCGAGAAGAAGGCCGAGCGGATCTCGTCGACCTTCTCGATGACGACCGGCTTGAAGGTCATCTTGTTGGCGCGGAAATAGTCGGCGAGGTTGAGCTCGGTGGTGGTGCCGGGGGCGACGCAGACGGTGGCGCCGTTCAGCTCCTTGGCGCTCTTCACGCCGAGCGTCTTTGGCACGAGGAAGCCCTGGCCGTCGAAATAATAGATACCGGTGAAATCGAGCCCCAGCGCCGTGTCGCGCGTCAGCGTGTAGGTCGCGTTGCCCATCACCATGTCGACTTCGCTCGACTGCAGCGCGGTGAACCGCTGCTGGGAGGTGAGGGGGACGTACCTGACCTTCTCCGAGTCGCCGAAGATGGTGGCCGCGACCGCGCGGCAGACGTCGACCGAGAGGCCCTTCCATTTGCCCTGGCTGTCGGCGAGCATGAAGCCCGCCGTGCCGATCCCGACGCCGCAATTCAGCATGCCCCGCGCCCTGACGGCATCCAGGTCCTTGCCCGCGTGCGCCGTCCCGGCGGCGCCGGTCAAAGCGGCCACGATACCGGCCGCTGCCGTCGCGATCTTCTTGCGCATTAAACCTCCCTTTTCCTTGAACACAGCATGCCGCCTTCTCCGCGAGGCTTGCAAGCCGCAGGCCAAAATGAGCGGGACTTACCCAAAGAAAAACCGCCGCCCTGGAGGGCGGCGGTTCGTCGTGACGTTGGTCTGGAAAGACTAGCGGATCGGCGGGGAGTACTGCAGGCCGCCGTTGGTCCACAGGGCGTTCAGGCCGCGCTCGATCTTGAGCGGCGAGCCCATGCCGACGTTGCGGTCGAAGCTCTCGCCGTAGTTACCGACCTGCTTGACGATGTTGTAGACCCACTTCTCGTCGACCCCGAGCGCCTTGCCCATGCCGGGCGTGACGCCGAGGATGCGCTTGATCGAGGGATTGTCGCTCTTCAGCATCTCGTCGACGTTCTTAGACGTGATGCCGGCTTCCTCGGCCTCGACCATCGCGTAGAAGGCCCAGCGCACGATGTCGGCGAACTGGTTGTCGCCCTGGCGCACCGCCGGTCCCAGCGGCTCCTTGGAGATGATTTCGGGCAGGATGATGAAGTCGTCCGGCTTGGCCGGGGCCGGGGTGTTGGCGGCGCGGGTCGAGTAGAGGCCCGAGGCGTCCGTGGTGTAGACGTCGCAGCGGCCGGCATAGAAGGCGGCGCGGATCTCCTCGACCTTCTCGATGACGACCGGCTTGAAGGTCATCTTGTTGGCGCGGAAATAGTCGGCGAGGTTGAGCTCGGTCGTCGTGCCCGGCTGGACGCAGACGGTGGCGCCGTTCAGCTCCTTGGCGCTCTTCACGCCGAGCTTCTTCGGCACCATGAAGCCCTGGCCATCGTAGTAGTTGATGCCGGTGAACTCGAGGCCGAGCGCGGTGTCACGGGTCAGCGTGTAGGTCGTGTTGCGCGAGAGAACGTCAACCTCGCCCGACTGCAGGGCCGTGAAGCGCTGCTGCGCCGTGGTCGGCACGTACTTCACCTTCTCGGAGTCGCCAAAGAGCGCGGCCGAGACGGCGCGGCAGACATCGACGTCCAGACCGGTCCACTTGCCTTTGTCGTCCTGCTGGGCGAAGCCCGCGACGCCCGTGTTGATGCCGCAGACCAGCTGGCCACGGGCCTTCACCGCATCGAGATCCTTGCCGGCATGCGCCGTGCCGGCGACACCGACCAGACCGGCGGTTACGACGCCGGCCATCATTTTCTTGAGCATTATGTCATCCCTCGTGGTTTGCCTCTGGCGTTCCCGTCGGTCGCCTGTCGCGACCGTTCAGGATCGATGACGCAATTCCTAGGCGAACAGCCGGACCTGCGCAACGGCAGCGCGTGTGCGATCCCCGGCGGTCAGAGACGGTCGGCGGTGCGCGACGAGAAGGGGTTGGACGACCACGGCTCTGCGCCCTGCAGGCCCTGGAAGCGGCTGTCGCTGCTGCCGCGGCTGCGCTCGGAGGCGCGCTTGATCTCCTGCTGCCACTGCCGATAGGAGACGAGCTGCTCGCCCGCCAGGGCTCCGTTGCCGCCGCTGTCGGAGATGTAGGGCTGCGGGTCGACGAACTGGCCGTTCACGATCACCGAGAAGTGCAGGTGCGCGCCCGTGGAGCGGCCGGTCGAGCCGACATAGCCGATCAGGTCGCCCTTGCGGACGCGCGTGCCGGGGCCCATCCCTTCGGCGAAGCGCGACATGTGCGCATAGAGCGTCTCGAAACTGTCGGCGTGGCTGAGCTTCACCGTACGGCCGTAGTTGAAGTACCAGCCCTGGTGATTGATCACGCCGTCGGCCGCCGCGTAGATCGGCTCGCCGGTCTTGCCCTCGAAGTCGATGCCGTTGTGGAAGCCGCCGCCGCTCTTGCGGCCGTAGTAGCGCCGCGTGCCGAAGGGCGAGGACTGCCGCGCTTCCGGCCGCGGATTGGCGAGGGCCGTGCCGCCGAGCCGTCGGCCCTGGTCGTCGAACCAGCCTTCGGGCTGGTTCTGGGGGGCAAACCACCAGAAGGATTGCCTCGCCGCGCCGTCGCCCAGGCTGGCCACGAGAACGCGAGGCGTGCCGTCGACCGTGCGGCCCTGAACCACGTCGAGGCGAGCGGCGGCCGGTGCGAAGCCGGCGAGCGCCTGGGTCAGTTCCTTCAGTGCGGCGGGATTGGCGCCGGTCGGAGCCAGGGCGCTGGCCAGCGTGGCGCTGCTCGTCTTCACGGTCTTGACCGAATCGGCCACGACGGAGCGCGCGCTCGGTCCGACGGTCACCGGGGCCGAGCCCGGCAGGCTCGAGACGCGCTCGTCGTCATCCTCGGTGGCGCCGGGAGCGAGCTTGAAGCCGAACGAGCCGTCGGCGCCTCGCGAGAGGTCGACGGCCAGCGACTTGTTCGAATAGAGCTGGAGCGAGACGAGACGCTTCGGCTGGCCGGCGCCCTGGGGAGCGAGCACGGCGCGGCCCGAGCTGGCGGCCTTGACCTCAGGCTGGCTCAGAGCCTTGCCGACGGCGTCGGCGGCAGCCTGCGCATCGTTGGGATCGATCTGCAGCAGAATGAGCTGCTGGGCGACCGAGCTTTCGGCCGCGATCGAGAAGGCCTGGACGTCTTCGCTGGGGACGGGCGCCGGGGCCGACCGGGCCGCGGGCTTCTTGAGCTGGTTCTTGGAGGGGGCCTTCACCTGGGCCATCGCGCCCGCGGCGCAAAAAAGAGAGGAGACTGCAAGGGTCGCTGCCGTGAGGCTGCGGATGGTTCGCCAGCTATAGGCGCGTTGGAGACGCGTCATGTTGGACGTCATCGTGATGGCCGCTCCCGTTCCATTGAACGCTACTATTGACGGTTGAGGCTACTGACGATCCACCGACTCCCCCAGTCGATGCCCCTGCGTGCCCCGCTTGAAGGGCACTTTGGCCACGGAGTATCCACAAGTCCACAAAAAGTTGCAAAAATGCAACACCCGTGAAAAGTCGCTAACACCTTGGAAATGCTAGAAATTTAGACTCGCTGTTCCTGGCGTTAAGCAAAGGTCACAGGGAAAGGGCGCTGGAAATTGCTGCGCTGCGAATAAGCTCGCATCGCGCAAAAAATTGCGGCATGGAGGCGAGCGCCTGTAGGTGACCGTGCAGGGATTGACCGATCCGAGCCTTCCGCATAACCGCTTGACGGAGCATCTGGATGACCGCGCCACCGGAGCAGGTGGCCCGTTCGTTGGCGGGCGTTCGACGCAACGGTAGCAGCACAGGCGTGAGGAGAACGAGATGGCCGATCCGATCGAGCTTCTGATTCAGGGACGGGCGCACGATCTGGGAGGCGGCTTCGCGGTCCGCCGTGTCTTGCCGAGCGTCAAGCGACGCACCGTGGGGCCCTTCATCTTCCTCGACCATTTCGGCCCGATGGACGTGCCGCCGGGGGGCGGCATGGAAGTCCGGCCGCATCCGCATATCGGCCTCGCCACCGTGACCTACCTGTTCGACGGCGGAATCTACCATCGCGACAGCCTGGGCTATTCGCAGGCGATCCGGCCGGGCGACGTGAACTGGATGACCGCCGGGAGCGGCATCGTCCACAGCGAGCGCACCGAGCCCGAGATGCGCGCCACCGGCTTCCGCATGCACGGCGTCCAGACCTGGGTGGCTCTGCCCAAGACGCATGAGGAAACGGCGCCGGCCTTCGAGCATGTCGAGGCGGCCCGGCTGCCGGCCTGGACCGAAGGCGGCGCCTCGCTGCGCCTCATCGTCGGCACCTATGCCGGCCGCACGGCGCCCACGACGCACTTCTCGCCGATCTTCTATGTCGGCGTGGAGATGACGGCCGGCGCCTCGCTGGCCGTCACGCCCGATCACGAGGAGCGCGCGATCTATGTAGCGGAGGGGATGATCGTGATCGGTGAGAGCCAGTTCGGCGTCGGCGATCTGGCGGTGCTGGCCCCCGGCCAGACGGTCGAGATACTGGCCGGAACGGACGGCGCCAAGGCGATGTTGCTGGGCGGCGCCCCGATCGACGGCCCGCGTCACATCTGGTGGAACTTCGTCTCCTCGAGCAAGGAACGGATCGAGAAGGCCAAGGAAGACTGGCGCGAGAAGCGCTTCGCCATGGTGGCAGGGGATCCCGAGTTCATCCCGCTGCCGGATCGGTAGAGCTATACGAAGGACCCGTCGTCTCTCCACTCCGCCTCACTACGCTCGGCTCCGGTCGAGACGACGGGACTTTGGGGACCGCCTACTTCTTCTCGACGTTCCAGAACACCGTGACGGGCGATTCGATGTTGCCCGTCACGCCCTTGCGCCGGGCCATCGGCTGCAGGAACTGGCCGAGCGGCACCGTGACGCCGCCGTCCAGGATGCGCTTCTGCACCTGCTCGGCGATCTCGAACTGCTTCTTCGCATCGCCTTCACCGACGAAGGCCAGGCGCAGACGCTCGATCTCCTCGTCGAGCGGCCAGCCGAACTGGGCGCGGTCGCCGCTCGCCTCGGCATAGTGGTTGTTGACCGGGTCGATCAGCAGCACCGCCGCGGCCGCCGTCATGGCGATGTTCCAGCCGCCCTCGGCCACCGGCACCTTCTTGGCCCGCCGGGCGACCAGCGTCTGCCAGTCCATCGACTGCATGTCGACCTTGAAGCCGCCGCGCTCCAGCAATGTCTTCGCCACCGGCGCGAGGTTGGTCAGGACGGCGAGGTCGGTCGACTGCAGCAGCACGATCGGCGTGCCGTCATAGCCGGCCTCCTTCAGGATCTTCTTCGACTCATCGAAGCGCGATTCCAGGATGCCGTCGGTGCCGGCGGTATTCTCGAGCGGCGTGCCGCAGCCGAACATGGCCTTGCAGACCTTGTAGTAGCGCGGATCGCCGATGACCGCCTGCAGGAAGTCCTTCTGGTTGAACGCCATCATGGCCGCCCGACGGTAGCGGACGTCGTTGAACGGCGGCTGTTTCCAGTTGAAGCGCAGGATGTAGGTCGAGCCCAGCTGGTCGGGAATGACGATCTCGACGTTCTTGTCCTTCTCGATGACCGGCAGCAGGTCGTGCGAGGGCTGCTCGATCATGTCGATCTCGCCCTGTTGCAGGGCGTTGATCGCGGTCTGCGCGTCGGGGATCGAGACCCATTCGACCCGATCGACCTTGGCCACCTTGCCGCCAGCCAGGCCCGACGGCGACTCGGCGCGCGGCTTGTAGTCGGGATTGCGGAGATAGACGACCTTCTCGCCGGGCTTCCATTCGTCCTTCTTGAAGATGAACGGCCCCGAACCCGTCGTGTCGGAAATCTGCTGGGTGACCGGAGTCTCGGCGACCCGCTTGGGCATGATGAAGGGCGGAATGGAGGAGGGCTTGGCCAGGGTCTTCAGCATCATGCCGTAGGGTTTCTTCAGGACGATCTGGAAGGTGCGGTCGTCGAGCGCCTTCATCTCCTGGGTCTGCTTGCCCAACAGGCCGCCCAGCGTGTCCTTGTCGGTGAAGCGCTTGATCGACGGCAGGACGTCCGCCGTCGTCACCGGCTGGCCGTCATGCCACTTCAGCCCCTCGCGCAGCTTGAAGGTCCAGGTGAGCTGGTCGTCGCTCACCGTCCAGCTCTCCACCATCTGCGGCCGCGGCTCGAGCTTGGCGTCGAGCGCGAACAGCGTGTCGTAGATGAGATAGCCGTGATTGCGGACGATGTAGGCCGTGGTCCAGACCGGATCGATGATCTTGAGATCCGACTGCATGACGACTTTCAGCGTCTTGCTGGGCTGGGCTTGGGCAGGCGCTGCGGCGAGCAGCGCGACGGCAGCGAACAGGGCACGACGCAGCATGAAGGGCTCCCTCAATTGGTTGCCGGAGGAGTCCAGCTCGTTTCTTCGTCGAGCGGATAGACGGGCCTCGGCAGTTTGGTCCAGGTGAAATTCGCCAGCACTGGCGAGGTCAGGCCCGGACAATCGACTTCGTAGATCTGCTCCGGCTTGAAGAACTCATCGAAGCCGCCGCGAAAGTGGCCACGGCTCTTCACGACCACCGTCCGGGCCTGTGCAATGTCCAGACCAAACATCTCGAACTGGCGCGGGTCCATGCACTGGCATCGGATGCTGATGACGACGATCAGGATGCCGCCGAGATCGAGCAGCGCCGACGGCCCCATGTCGGCCGAGACGTTCTTCAGCACGCCGCGACGGCCGACATACTGGCCGTCGGAGAGCTTCACCACCTTGGCTTCGCAATCGAAGGGCAGGGAGAATTCCTGATGCTCCTGCGTGTTGAACGACGCATTGAAGATCGCGCCTTCGCCCAGCGCGTGCGCCTGTGCCGCGAGCGCCGCGTCGTTGAACACGCCGAAATAGACACCCTGCGCCCGCGCGCCCTTCAGTGCCCGCAACAGATAGGTCGTGTTGCCGCGTCCGCCGCCGCCGGGATTGTCGGCGACGTCGGCCAGGATGATCGGCTTGCGCCGCTTGTCGCGGCCGATGGCGGTCGCGAGCTGCACCGCATCGGCCAGGGTCATCATCTCGCGCTTGAAGCGTTCCCTCGTTCCCCAGGCACGCTCGGCGATGTCGAGCGCCAGGTCGGCCGCCGCCTTGGCATTGCCGTTGCGCGCCGTGACGACGGCGGTGAGGCCGTTCTTGGGACTGTCGCTATAGGCGAAGCCCGCCATCACGGAGACGTTGAGGATGTCCCCGCCGACCTTCGTCTGGCCGTACTTGATGAGGTCTGCGTAGGGGCCGCGCGCGGTCAGCAGGGCGATCTGAGGCGGCACCAGCGGGATCTTCACCATCTCGACCGCGGTGCGCGTGCCGGCCAGCAGTTCGCGCATGTGCTTCGCCGCCTCGACGCCGCGCTCGTAGATGTCGACATGCGGGTTTTCGAGATAGCCGACGAAGACGCTGAGATTGTCGGTCATGCGGCGCGACACGTTGGCGTGCAGGTCGAACACCGAGACGATGGGCACGTCGGGACCGGCGACGCGGCGCAGCATCTCGAACAGGTCGCCGTCGGGATCGTCGGTGCCCTCCGCGAGTGCGGCGCCATGGCAGGACACGAAGATCGCATCGACCGGCAGGACCGATTTCAGGCCGGATTCGATCTCGGCGAGATAGGCCTTGAAGAACTGTTCCTCGACCGGGCCGCCGGGCTGCGCCAGCGAGACGCGCAGCGGCACCGGCGTCCAGTTACCGGTGCGATCCATCTCGGTGAAGAAGCCGGGCAGGTCGGGCATGGTGATCGACTTGCCGGAGCGCGCCTCGCTCACGATGCGGTTGCCACGAATGTCGACGTCGTGTTCGAAATCCTCCGCCGTCGTCACCGGCGCGAACCGGTTGCACTCAATGGCGAAGCCGAGAACGGCGATACGCGGATTGTCCTGGGACAAAGAAACCTCCTAGCGCGGTCGCGCGAGGAACGCGTCGACCAGCGCGTTGAACCTAGCGGCCTGCTCGAAATATGGCGAGTGTCCGGCCTCCTCGATGATCTGGGCTTCGCCGCAGGGCAGGCTTGTCGCGATGGCGCTTGCCAGGAACGGCGGGAAGACGGTGTCCTCGCTGCCGGCGATCAACAAGGTCGGCACGCGAAACGTCTTCAAGTCGGCCAGCGTGCGCGTCGCGGTGCGGCGCAGGCCGGCGCGCAGCGTCTCCTTGTCGAGCGTACCGGCCATCTCGTCGATGCTGCGGTAGAGGAGGTGCAGCGCGGGGAAGCGCTCGGCCGCGCGTTCGCCCATCGCCGGATGGATCCCGCGCGCCATGCCGGCTGCGATCACGGCCTCGGATTCGGCTAACCAGGCATCGTACGCGGTGCCGCCGGACGGATCGCTGCCGCGGCGGTCGAGCGTCCCCGAGGTCGAGCTCAGCACCAGCGCCTTCACGCGGTCCGGATGGGCGACCGCATATTCCAGCATCGTCCAGCCGCCCATCGATTGCGCGACCAGTCGCACGTCGGCAAGGCCGAGATGATCGATCAGGGCGGCGAGGTCGCCCGGATAGTCGGCGGGATCGACACCATCAGCGACTGCGTCGGACGGCGCGAAGCCGCGATGGGCGAAGGTCACGCAGGTGTAGCGGGGCGCGAAGTGCGCCACCTGCTGCCACCAGCTCAGGTGATTGCCGCCCAGCCCGTGCGCGAAGATCAGCGCGGGGCCGCTGCCCGTGACCTCGTAGTAGAGATGGCCGAACGGGCGCTTCAGTCGACCGACAGTCCGGGACGGGGCAGCGTAGGAAGTCATGCGCAGCGTCTCCTCAAACGAGGGAATCGGTATCGAAGGCTTCGAGATCGGTGAACTGGCTGCCGAACTTGCCGATGATTTCTTGGGCGAGGGTCTCTGCGCCGCATGCTTCGAGGTGTGCGACCGGCCGGGGCTGCCCGAACAGGAAGACCTCGCGTCCGCGCGCGCCCAGCACCTGCCCGGTGATCGTCCTGCCGGCTGGCGAACACAGCGCTGTCACCAGGCTGGCGACAGGCTGGGCGTCGATGACCTGTGTGTGTGCGATCGGCACGATGGCATTGGCGGTGATCTGCGCCGGCGCGAGGTCCATCGCCGTGACGCGGGTCAAACCGACCAGTCCGGCCTTGGCGCTGGCATAGGCGGCCTGTCCGAGGGTGCCGTAGAGCCCGGCCGAAGAGACGATGTTGACGAAGCGGCCCCACTCGTAGCCGTCCCTGCCACCACGGGCGAACCTGTCCTGCTCGCGCATGACAACCGAGGCGGCGTTGGTCAGGTAGAAGGCAGCGGAGAGATTGGTCCGGATCACCGCGTCCCAGTCGGCCGGATCGGCGGCGAAGACGGGGGCGTCGCGCCGGATGGCGGCGTTGTTCACGACGATGTCGATCCCGCCGAACGTCCTGACCGCGAGATCGACGAGCTGGCTGGCGACGCCGGGAGAGGCGACGCTTTCGGTGAAGGCGAGAGCCCTTGTGCCGCCGTCCCTCTCGTTCAGCTCCTGGACGACCGTGCGCGCCACCTCGGGATCGCCGCCCTCGCCCGCGATCGACGTGCCGTTGTCGGCCACGACGACCTCTGCACCCGCGGCAACCAGGGACTCGGCGATGGCGCGGCCGATGCCGCGGCCGGCGCCGGTGACGATGGCCACCCGTCCTTGCAGGAGGCCGCTCATTGGTCCGCGCCCGTCTTCTTTGCCGCGCTCGCCATTTCGGCTGCCGTGTAGAAGGCATCGGCATGGATATCGGCGCGTCGCATGCCGCGCTGTTCCAGCAGCAGCGTTGCGGCCTCGACCATCGCGGGAGGACCCGCGAGATAGGCCTTGCAGCCATCGACCTCGTCGAAGTCCTGGGCCACGGCCTCGTGCACCAGCCCGTGCCGCAGCTTTGCATCGCTCCCTTCGCTCAGCACCGGGATGAAATGCAGGGTCGAATGCTTCTGCGCCAGCGCCGCGAAATGGTCGTGCAGATAGAGGTCGCGTTCGCTGCGGACGCCGAAATAGAGATAGATGTGCTGCGGCAGCTGCTTCTGCAGCGCGCGCTCGACGATGGATTTGATCGGCGCCAGACCCGAACCGCCGGCCACGGCGATGATTGGACCGCGATGGCTCTCGCGCAGGTAGGAGGCGCCGAATGGGCCTTCGATTCGTACGCTGTCCCCGACCTTCAGCTTTTCCCACACATGGGCGCTGGTGGCGCCCCCCGCCGTACGACGGATGTGGAATTCGAGAACCGGATCGCCCGGCAGGTTGGCCATCGAATAGTCGCGCGGGGGGCAGCCCTCGAAGGCCACTGACGCGAACTGGCCGGCGGAGAAGTCGAACGGACCGCCCGAGGCGATCTCCAGCCGCACGCGCTTGATGTCGTGCGTGGCGTCGTCGAGGGAGATCACCCTGCAATCGAGCCGTCGCCGGGGGTGGACGATCAGGTCGTCCTCCTCCAGCCACGCGACTTCGCACGCGGCTCGCGGCACGGCACGACAGGCGAGGATCAGGCCGCGCGCCTTCTCCTCGTCGGAGAGCGCGAATTCGGAATAGCCCTCCATGGTCACCTCGCCCTTCACGAGAAGCGACTTGCAGGCGCCGCAGTTCCCGGATTGACAGCCGAACGGATAGGAAATGCCGGCGTCGAGCGCGGCGTCCAGGATGGTGGCGCCGGCTGGCACGTCGATCGTGCGGTCGGCGGAGGCGATGCGAACTCTGAAACTCATCTGGTACGCCGGCGAATGGGTTTGCGTCGTGGACAGTCCGCGTCTAGCGCTCCGACGAAGGGCCGTCCACTTGCAGTGCTCCGCCGGCCTGTCTTTCGACGGCCGAAACGTGGGCTGCGCTCGATCTTCTGGAAAAAGGTGCGGGCCTTCGCCCGTCCGCTATAGTCCCGGCCCCATGAGCTCAGCCCATCCAGACTTCCAGAACTTCCCCAAGGATCTCATGCACGATTCGGAGATCCTCGAGATCCTGCGCGCCAATCCACCCGAGGCGGTGAAGACGCTGAACGGCGAGTTGCTCGATATCGACTCGGCGCGCGGCTATGCGCGGTTCCGCTTCGAAGTCGTGCCGGCCTTCTGCCATTCGCAGGGCCGCGTCTGCCAGGGCGGCTTCCTTACCGGCATGGTCGATAGTGCCATGGCCAACGCCGCCATCGTGAAGGGCAAGCTCGGCGTCGCGGTGCCGACGCTCGAACTCAAGATCAGCTTCTTCGAGGCGATGGGGCCGGGCATCGTGTATGCCGAGGGTCGCGTGATGCGCTGGGGCGGCTCGGTCGGCTTCCTCGACGGCGAGCTGAAGGACGAGAAGGGCCGCCTGATCGTCCACTCGACCTCGACGATCAAGATCGTGCGCCCAAAGGTGAAGGCGTAGAGCCTTTCTGCCCTAACTCGATCCATACCCGAACCACCTCATCCTGAGGAGGCGCGCGAAGCGCGACGTCTCGAAGGATGGGCAACGGACGTGGTGCGTGTGGCCCATCCTTCGAGACGGCTGCTGCGCAGCCTCCTCAGGATGAGGTTTGCTGTGCTGCTACCCGCCGAACCGCGCCTGCCAATGCTCGGCGATCTGGCGGCGGGTGGCGAACCAGGCGCCGCCCTTCTGCTTCATGTGCGCCACGATGCGGTCGAGCGCGGCAATGCGACCGGGGCGGCCGATCATGCGCAAGTGCAGGCCGATCGACATCATCTTCGGGAACCGCTCGCCCTCGGCCCACAGCGTGTCGAAGGCGTCGGTCGTGTAGTCGGCGAAGTCGCGCGCTGAGACGAAGCGGTGGAAGCCCTGGTGATAGTGCATGTCGTTGGTGTCGAAGCTGTAAGGCAGCACGAGGTGCCGCTTGCCCGCGACCTCGACATGGAAGGGCAGGTCGTCGGAATAGTCGTCGCTGTCGTAGAGGAAGCCGCCTTCCTCGACGAGCAGGCGCCGCGTGTTGGGCGACGGTGTGGAGCGGGTATGCCAACCCACGGGGCGGGTGCCGGCGATCTCGGTCAGCGCCTTGACGGTGCGGGCGATGATCTCGCGCTCCTTCGCCTCCTCCATGTGGGCATGCTTCTCCCAGCGCCAGCCATGGCAGGAGATTTCATGGCCGCGCGCCACCGCATCGTGGATCAGCCAGGGCGACAGTTCGGCCGCGAGGCCGCAGGTGCTGACGGTGGCCGGAACGCCCAGCCGCTCCAGGGAATCGGCGATCCGCCACCACGCTGCCTTCGTGCCGTACTCGAAATGCGACTCCATGCACCGGTCGGGGACGCCTAAAACCTCGTCGGTCACCTCGTAGACCTTCTCGTTGTGGGCGTCGCCTGCCGACAACGACATCTCCGCGCCTTCCTCGAAGTTGATCACGAAGGAGACGGCGACCCGGGCACCGCCGGGCCATTTTGGATCGGGCGGCGTGCGGCCATAGCCCTTGAGGTCGCGCATCATGGTCACAGTCACGACTCGCGATGGCCGATGATGTCGGCCAGCGGCCCCGCGAGGCCCTTGGAGTCCTTGGCGGCGGGGCGGCGATAGGTGCCCTGCGTCGCCTTGCGCGGATTGAGCCGCACCAGCCCCTCGGCCATCGTCACCGCAGCCTGGATGCCGTCGACCAGCGGCACAGGAACCCTGTCGCGGATCGTATTGGCCATGCCGGCCAGCGGCGCGCCGGCCAGGATGACCACGTCGGCGCCGTCGTTCTTCACGGTGCCGAGGGCGAGGTCGATCAGCACCTGCTCCTTCTCGTGCTGCACGTCGTCGATCGAGCGGAAACCCTCGTCCGGCGTGCGGATGGCGGCGCAACGGCCAGACATGCCATGCCAGTCGACGATCTCGGCGAACCAGGGTTCGAGCGCCTTGGCGAAACTCACGATGGCGAATCTGCGGCCGAGCGTGCAGGCGACCAGCATCGCGGCTTCCGCCATGCCCACCACGGGGAAGTCGAACAGCTCACGCGCGCCGCCAAGGCCGGGATCGCCGAAGGCGGCGACGATGGCTGCATCGAAGGTACCGCGCCGCTCGGCCAGCATCTCGAGCATCATGGCGCTGCCGATCGCGGCTTCGGCGCGCGTGGCGATGTAGGGCACGCCGCGCGGCGCGGTCATGGGCAGAAGTTCGGTGCCCGGACTGGCGACCAGCTTGCCGGCTGTCACGAGCCGGTCGGTCACGCCGGTCGATGTGTTGGGATTGGCGACGAGGATTTTCATGGCGGGACCTTAGCCGATGGGGGCACGACCCGCGCGCTGCCATAGCCGGTCGGCGACGGTTTGGGCCCGGGTGACGATCTCGGCGCCATCGACGCGCGTCGGCTGGCCGCCGGCCAGGACGATGCGGCCGTCGACGATCACCGTGTCGACGTCGCGGCCCGAGGCGCTGTGGACCAGGACGCCGTAGCCGTCGACCAGCGGGGCAAGCGACGGCGAGCGGTTGTCGAGCAGCACGATGTCGGCGCGCTTGCCGATCTCCAGCGAGCCGATTTCGCTGCCCATTCCGAGCGCGGCCGCGCCTTCGCGGGTTCCCCAGTCGAGCACGGTGCGGGCGTCGAGCACGTTGCCCTGGCGATCGATGCGCTGCATGGCGATCGACCAGCGCATGGCTTCGATCAGGTCGCCAGAGAAGGTGTCGGTGCACAGCGCGATGCGGGCGCCGGCGTCGCGCAACTCGACGATCGGCGCGATGCGGCCGCCCTTGGCGTTGCCGATGGGGGCATGCGCGACCGTGATGCCGGCCTTGCCGCACAGCTCGATGTCGGCGCGCTCCATGTGGATGCAATGGGCGGCGATCAGGCGCTCGTTCAGCAGGCCGAGCTTGTCGAGCAGCCGCGCCGGCGTCAGCCCGCTGCGCGCCTGCACGGCCTCCACCTCGATCGGCAGCTGCGCCAGGTGGGTATGCAGGTTGCCGCCATGGGCCTCGGCCAGACGGCCGACCTCGCGCAGCAGGTCGTCGGAGCAGGTGTCGGGCGCGTGCGGGGCCCAGTCGCAGCGGATGCGGCCACCGTCGTGGCCGTGCCAGCGCTCGATGAGTTCGGCGTTCTCGCGCAGGCTGGCCTGGCCGACCTCGACCCTGTGCTCGTAGCGGCCGACCGCGAGGGCCGCCGGGTCGGCGTCGTGCACGCGGCCGGCGATCACGGCGCGCAGGCCGAGTTCGGCGGCGGCGCGGGCACACGACGACGGATAGCGATAATAGTCGACCACGGTGGTGCAGCCGGCGCGCAGTAGCTCGTACATGCCGAGGCTCGACAGCGCGTAGGCGTCGTCGGCGTCGAGCCAGTGGCCCTGCGGGATGCCCGGCGTGTACATCGGCGCGAAGCCGATATCCTCGATCATGCCGCGCGTGATCATCAGCGGCGTGTGGTTGTGCACGTTGACCAGGCCCGGAATCACCAGCCGGCCCTTGCCATCGACATGCGTGGTCGCCGACCAACGTGCCTCGAGCGTCGCCGCCGGGCCGATGTCGACGATCCTGCCGCCACTCACCGCCAGGGCACCGTTGCGCAGGATGCGGCCGTGCTCGTCGAGGGTCAGCACGAGGTCGCCGCCGACCAGCAGGTCGCAGGGTTGGGGATCGGCTTCGTTCATCTAGAAGTCCGCCATCTTGCGCAGGCCGACCAGCCGGTCGCCGACGATCAGGGCGAGGATCGCCAGCAGCACGAGGCCGGCGGAGATGGCGGCGATGGTCGGATCCGGCCGCTCCTCGACATACTGAAGCATCTGGATGGGCAGCGTCTTGGTCCAGGCATCGGTGAAGAACATCGAGATGGGGTAATTGTCCATCGAGGCCAGGAACGCGAACATGCCCGAGGTCAGGAAGGCCGGTGCAAGCGACGGTACCAGCACGCGCGTGAGCGCCGCGGGGTAGGAGCAGCCCAGGGTGCGGGCGGCGTCGATCAGCGAGAAGTCGAACAGCGAGAGGGCGCCGACCACCGTGCGCACGATGTAGGGGAGCGTGATGACCACGTGGGCGATCAGCAGGCTGGCATAGACGTCGCGCAGCCCCATTGCTTTAAAACCCTGCAGCATGGCGATGCCGATCACGAGGCCCGGCAGCATGAGCGGCGACACCAGGAAGGTCGAGATCGTCTCGCGGCCGGGAAAGCGCCCGCGCACCAGGGCGATGGCGCACAGGGTGCCAAGGACCATGGCGACGGCGGTGGAGACGGCGGCGATCTGCAGCGAGACCACGAGGGCGGGCAGCAGGCCGCGCATGCCAGCCAGGCGCTCGTACCAGCGCAGCGACCAGTCGGGCGGCGGCAGCGTGAACACCGTCGAGGAGCCGAACGAGACGGCGATGGTGACCACGAGCGGCGTCATCAGGAAGAGCACCGTGAAGCCCGCGATGGCCCAGACGAAGTACTGCGTGGCGCGCTCGAGCGTGGTCATGTGGGGGCGGTCATGTCTGGCTGCCTCCGATGCGGCGCGCCAGCCAGGTCGAGCCCACGACGATCGACACCGCCAGCACCAGCAGGATGACGGCGGTGGTCGAGCCCAGCTGTTCGTTGCGCATCAGCAGGAAGGAGCGGCCCGTCAGGGTCGCCAGGGTCTGGAAGCGGTCGCCGATCAGCAGCGAGGGGATGACGAACATCGACACGCTCATCGAGAAGACGAAGGCGACGCCCGAGACGATGCCCGGCAGGGTGAGCGGCAGGGTGACATGGGTGAAGCGGTAGAGCGGCGTGGCGCCCAGGGTCGCGCCGGCCTCGCTGAGGCGCGGATCGATCAGCTTCACGACGGAATAGATCGGCAGGATCATGAAGGGCAGGAAGATGTTGGCGGCGCCCAGCACCAGGCCGGTCTCGGTGAAGAGCAGCCGCTGCGGCTCGTCCCAGAGGCCGAGCCCGACCAGCGTCTGCGAAACGATGCCGTCGCGCCGCAGCACGATCTGCCAGGCGAAGGCCTTGACGACCGCGCCGACCGAGAGCGGCAGGATGATCGAGACCAGCATCACCGCCTGCAGGACCGCGCCGGCCCGCGCGAGTGCGAAGGCGGCGGGATAACCGATCACGAAGCAGACGACCGTCACCCAGGCGGCGACCCTGAGCGTGTTGCCGACGACGCGCCAATTGAAGGGATCGCTCAGGAAGGCGACGTAGGGCTGGACCGTGAGCCCGCCCGGTCCTGTCAGGCTCTTCATGAACAGCCAGAGCAGCGGGAAGGCGTAGACGACCAGCAGGTAGAGGACGGCCGGTGCCGCGAGAAGGGCGACGGGATCCCGCCACGCCGAAGGAGCCGCTTTCGTTGTCATGGCGCCGGGTAGATCAGCGTGTCGGCGACGGCCCAACCCAGTCGCATCTCGGTGCCGGGGGCGGGTAGTCCATCGGAAAGGTCCGCGGTCTCGACCATGAGATGGTCGCCGTCGCGTGCCTCGAAATGGAGCTGGACCTTCGATCCCTGGAACACCGCGTCGCGCAGGCGCGCGACCAGGGCATAGTCGCCCGGCGGGTTCACCGTGATCCTTTCGGGTCGCACTGCGAGCACGACGGGCGCACCGACCACGAAGCTGCCAGGCGCGCGGAGCGGGCCGAAGGCCGTATCGACGGTGACGTGGCCGTAATCCTGGCCCACGACCGTGCCGGCAAGCCGGGAGGAGAGGCCCACGAATTCGAGCACGAAGGCGGTCGCGGGTGAGCGGTAGATGGTGGCCGGCACGGCCAGCTGCTCGATGGCGCCCCTGTTCATCACCGCGATGCGGTCGGACATGGTGAGCGCCTCGTCCTGATCGTGCGTCACGAACACGGCGGTGATACCCAGCTCGCGCAGCAGCCGGCGCAGCTCGATCTGCATGTTTTCGCGCAGCTTGCGGTCCAGAGCGGAGAAGGGCTCGTCGAGCAGCAGAAGCTTGGGCTGCACGGCCAGCGCCCGCGCGACGGCAACGCGCTGCTGCTGGCCGCCGGAGAGCGCCCGCACCGAACGGTCGGCGAAGTCGGTGAGGTGGACCAGCGACAGGAAGCGCCGCACCGTCGGAGCGATCTCAGCCGTGGGATGCTTCCGTGCCTTGAGGCCGAAGGCGATGTTCTCGGCGACGGTCAGGTGCGGAAACAGCGCGTAGTTCTGGAAGACCACGCCGACGTCCCGCCGGTGCGGCGGTCTGGCGCCGATCTCCTCGCCGTCGAGCCGGATGGTGCCGCGGTCGGCGGCCAGCAGGCCGGCGACGATGCGCAGCAGGGTGGTCTTGCCGCAGCCCGAGGGACCCAGCAGCGAGATGAACTCGCCGGCGGCGACCTTCAGGTCGACGCCGCCGAGCACGGTGACGCCGCCGAAGGCCTTTTCGGCGCCGGCGACGTCGAGAAACGAATCGGAGGTCACGACGCGGCTGCGACTACATCGCCATGTCGCGGTCCCAGCGTTTCACCCAGTCGGCGCGATTGTCGGCGACGAACTTCCAGTCGATTCCGAACATGGTCGCGTTGGTCGGCGCGCCGGCCGGCACCGGCGTGTCCTTGTTGGTCGGCAGCGAGTAGGTGGCGGCGGAGAGCTTGGCCTGCACCTCGGGCCCGATCATCTCGTTGATGTAGCCGGCCGCCAGCTCCGGCTGCGGCCCGCCCTTCACCAGGGCGACACCCGACGGCATGGCGAAGATGCCTTCCTTCGGGACGGCGATCTCGACCGGGGCGCCGGCGGCCTTGCGCTCCAGCGCCACCTGCGAGATCGCGCTCGAGATCATGAATCCTTCGCCCTGTTCCAGGAGATTGTAGGCCTGCGGCATCTGGGTATAGGCGGTCAGCAGGTTCGGCTTGATCGTCACGAGCTTCTTGAAGCCGGCCTCGATGTCCTTCTGCGCCTCGGGCATCGGCTTTCCGGTGGCCAGGAAGGCCGCCATGAACAGGTTGGCCAGGCCCTCCGTGTTCTGCAGCGACGGCAGGATCACGCGACCCTTGTACTTGGGATCGTAGGCGTCGGCCCACGAGGTCGGCGCCGTCTTCATGGCCTTCGGGTTGTAGGCGATGCCCAGCCAGGGCTGCAGGTAATTGCACCACATCCCGTCCATGTGGATCGTGCCCGGCTTCAGCATCGCGAGGTTGGGGACCTTGGCCGCGGTCAGCGGATCGAGCAGCCCCTCGGCGACGGCCGGGATCATGACCGGATCGTCCATCATGACGACCGACAGATACTGCTTGTCCTTGTTCTTCTGCATCTTCTCGAGATTGACCAGCGAGCGCGAGCCCTCGAACACGACCTTGCAGGAGAACTTCTTCTCGACGACCGGCGCGATGATGGTCTCGACGAAGCCCTTGTGGCTGGCGGCGCCGCCGACCACGAGTTCCTTGCCCTGCGCGCGCAGGATGCGCGGCGCGGCCAGTGCCGCCGTGGCGGCGCCCGCAGCCGCAAGGACGGTGCGGCGGTTGAGGACGGCAATCTTTGACTTGTTCATAGGCAATTCCCCCTGCTCGAAGGCGGGGAAGCAAGGACCGTGCCGATGGCCGGGGCCGAAAAGCATGCGCGTTCGAGTCCGGCGCCTTTCGTCTAGTCAAGTCGTTGAAAACGATAAGAAATTTTGCGGAGGGTAAACGAAACAAACGAAATAAACGAAACATTCGAAAGGAAGGTCGCACCTCCCGGCGCAGGTACCATGATACCGCCAAGACCCCGTGGCGACCTCGGGGACCGAGTGCCGCGTCACCTGCGGCTGTTACGACACGTCTACCTGCCCTTCAGTCGGGCCACTTCTTCTTCGAGTTCCTTGATCCGCCGGGCGAGGCTGTCGACGGCCGGGGCGATGTCAGCCTCGGTGTAGCGCGGCACGATATGCTGACGGCAGTTGATGTCCCAGGCCTCGATCGTGAAGGCGATCGCCCGTTGCGGCCGCGCGCGGTAGGTCGGGTCGACCAGCCGTTCCATCAGTTCGAGATCGCCCTCGACGATCCGTGCCCGCCCCCAGAGCTTCAGCCGCTGCTGGGTGGCGAAATGCAGGACGAAGATGTGGGCGCGGTCGTTCTCCCGCAGATGGCCGAGGGAGATGTACTGCTGATTGCCCGCGAAATCGGCGAAGGCCAGCGTGTGGCTGCCGATCGGCTTCAGGAACCCCGGAGGCCCGCCGCGATGCTGTATATAAGGTCGGCCGTCGGCACTGGCCGTCGCGAAGAAGAACGTGTCGATGACGCCGAGGAAGCGACGGAGATCGTCGGTGATCTCCGTGTTCCAGGTTCGGCCCTCGAACTGGGGGCGCGATCCGAGACGTGTCTGCTCCGCCTTCACGCCGGCTGAGAACATCACGTCGTCGGGATCGCTCATCCCAGCCGCTCCATCGTTACCCCAGCTTCTTGCCGAGCTCGCCCGCGATTTCCTGGATGAACTGCCAGGCGACGCGGCCCGAGCGCGATCCGCGCGTGATCGACCATTCGACCGCCCGCTTGCGCAGCTCGTCCCTGGGGATGTCGAGCCCGTAGAACTCGCAATAGCCCTCGATCATCGTGAAGAACGTGTCCTGGTCGGCATTGTGGAAGCCGAGCCACAGGCCGAAGCGATCCGACAGCGAGACCTTCTCTTCGACGGCCTCGGAGGGATTGATGGCCGTCGAGCGCTCGTTCTCGATCATGTCGCGCGGCATCAGGTGGCGCCGGTTCGAGGTCGCATAGAACACGACGTTCTCCGGCCGGCCCTCGATGCCGCCGTCGAGCACGGCCTTCAGCGACTTGTAGGCCGCGTCCTGCCCGTCGAAGGAAAGGTCGTCGCAGAACACGATGAAGCGACGGCTCGAATCGCGGATCATGGTGAGCAGCGCGGGCAGGGACGGGATGTCCTCGCGGTGGATCTCGATCAGCGCGAGCGGACCCGGCGGGCCGCCCATCTCGCGGTTCACGTGGGCATGCACGGCCTTCACGATCGAGCTCTTGCCGGCGCCGCGCGAGCCCCAGAGCAGTGCATTGTTGGCCGGCAGGCCCTTGGCGAAGCGGCGGGTGTTCTCGACCAGAGTCTCTTTCTGGCGGTCGATCCCGACCAGAAGGTCGAGGTTCACGCGGTTGACCTTGGGGACCGCTTCGAGGCGGTGGCCCGCAGCGTGCCAGACATAGGCCTCGGCCGAATTGATGTCCGCGCCGGGAGGCGTCGGAGGCGCCAGGCGGTCGAGGGCTGCCGCAATACGTGAGATAGTGGCTTTAAGGTCTTGATCCATTGTCGCCAGGCGCTGAAAAGGGGGGCGACCATATCGTTCCCCGCTTGCGTTGCAAAGCGGGGGGAGACCGCTATAGTCCGCGCGCTTTTTCGACGGCCGGAAGACTCGGGAGCAGAAGATGTTTATTTCGCAGGCGTGGGCGCAGGGCGCGGGTGGCGGCGGCGGGGATTTCCTCGTCCAGCTGTTCCCGCTGGTCCTCATCTTCGTCGTTTTCTACTTCCTGCTGATCCGTCCGCAACAGGCCAAGGTGCGTGCCCAGCGCGAGATGCTGGCTGGCGTGAAGCGCGGCGATCGCGTCGTCACCGGCGGCGGCATCATCGGCCTGGTGACCAAGGTGATCTCCGACAACGAGGTCCAGGTGGAACTTGCCGAAGGCGTGCGGGTTCGCATCATCAAGCAGACGATCACGGACATCCTGACCCGCGGCGAATCGGTGCGCGGCCCGAAGGAGAGCAGCGAAGACGACGACAAGCCCATGCTGCCGCCGCCGGCCCCCGCGCCGGAGCGCAAGAGCCTGCTGGGCAGCCTGTTCGGCGGCGGCAAGAAGTAACGGCCGCAGAAGGGCTTAGGTCGGGATGCTCAACCTTCCGCGCTGGCAGACCCTCGTCATTGCCGGCATCACGCTCCTGTCAGCGCTGTTCGCCCTGCCGAACCTGCTGCCGGCCAGCGTGCTCCAGCACCTGCCGCAATGGTACGCGACCAGCCGGATCAATCTCGGCCTGGACCTGCGGGGTGGCGCTCATTTCCTCCTGGAAGCCGACCTGCGCTCGGTGCTGACCGAGCGCCTGACCAACCTGTCGGACGCGGTGCGCGCGGAGTTGCGCAAGCAGCAGGTGCCGTTCCGCGACGTGACGGTCGAAGCCGGCAAGAACCTTGTGGTCACCCTGCGCGACGAGGCGAACCGTTCCAAGGCGCTCGAGGCGATCCGGGCGGTCGATCCGGCCCTGGCTCTGTCCGGCAGTGGCGACACGATCCGGGTGGCCTATTCCGAGCAGGAACTGGCGAAGCGCAAGAAGGAAGTGATCGACCAGTCGATCGAGATCCTCCGCCGCCGCGTCGACGAGACAGGCACTCTCGAGCCCACGATCACGCGCCAGGGCGACGAACGCATCCTGCTGCAGGTCCCGGGCATCAAGGACACCAGCGACCTCAAGCGCAAGATCAACCAGACCGCGAAGCTGACCTTCCATCTGGTCAACGAGGATCTCGCGGCGACCGGCCAGAACATCCCGCAGACCGTGCCGCCCACCACCTTCCTGGTGCCGACGCGCGAGGGCATGCAGGAGCTGCGTCGCACCAATCCCAAGGCCTGGGAGGATATCCAGGCCGCCAATCCGCGCCTGTCGCCCGAGCAGATTTGCCGGCGTTACCAGCCACAGTGCCTCCCCGTATTGAAGCGCGTGGTCGTCGGCGGCGAGGACCTCGACGATTCGAAGGCCACCTTCGAGCAGCAGCAGGGCGGACGCCCGATCATCAGCTTCACCTTCAATTCGGCCGGCGGCCGCGCCTTCTGCAACGCCACCCGGACCAACATCGGCAAGCGGCTGGCGATCCAGCTCGACGGCGAGATCATCAGTGCCCCGGTCGTGCAGAGCGCGATCTGCGGCGGCAGCGGCATCATCACCGGCAGCTTCACGACCCAGCAGACGCAGGAGCAGTCGCTGCTGCTGCGCTCCGGCGCGCTGCCCGCGACGCTCACCATCATCCAGGAAAGCACCGTCGGCGCCGACCTCGGCGCGGATGCGATCCAGGCGGGAACCGTCGCGGCGCTGGTCGGCACGCTGCTTGTGGCGATCTTCATGTTCGTGGCCTACGGGCCCGTGTTCGGCGGTTTCGCCAACCTCGCCATGCTGGTGAACCTCCTGATGGTGTTCGCCGGCATGTCGATCCTGGGCGCGTCGCTGACCCTGCCCGGCATCGCCGGACTGGTGCTCACGGCCGGCCTCGCGGTCGACGCCAACGTGCTGATCTACGAGCGCGTGCGTGAGGAGAAGGCGCTCGGCCGGTCTCCGTTCAGCGCGCTTGCCACCGGCTATGAGAAGGCGATGTCGGCGATCATCGACGCCAATCTCACGACCCTCATCGCCGGCCTCCTGCTGTTCGGCTTCGGCTCCGGGCCGATCCGTGGCTTTGCGACGACGCTGACGCTCGGCATCATCACCTCGATGTTCAGCTCGACGATCTTCACGCGCATGCTGCTCGCGGTGTGGGTGCGCTGGCGCCGCCCCACCGAACTCGTGATCTGAGGCGCAGCCATGTGGAAGCCTGTCCGCCTGTTCAACTTCAAGAAGAAGTTCGACTTCCTCGCCCAGCGCCGCGCCGCGCTGATCATCTCGACGCTGATCAATGTCGTGTCGATCGTCGGCGTCTTCACGCTCGGCCTGAACTTCGGCATCGACTTCAAGGGCGGCATCGCCATCCAGGCCAAGGCCAAGGACGGTACGGCCGAGCTCGACCAGCTGCGCAACATCGTCGGGAACCTGGGCGTCGGTGAGGTTTCGCTGCAGGAATTCGGCGATCCCAGCACCGTCCTGATCCGCGTTCAGCGCCAGGAAGGCGACAATCAGTGTGTCGCGGGCGCCCAGCGCGTTATGCAGAAGACCGCCGGCCAGGGCTGGCAGGTCAAGCCGGGTGCCACCGGGACGGGCGATGTCGTGTTCACCGCGCCGACCGCGCTCGACTCCGCCAACTGGCGCGATGCGGTGAGCCGCGCCGGCCTCACCCTGCAGGAACGCCAGCTTCCGCGTGGCTCGACCAACACGGCCACGATCGACATGTCGGTCGAACAGCGGGCGGAATGGTGCCAGCAGGTCGCGATCAAGCTGGTCGAGGATGCGATCGGCAGCAATTACGAGCTGCGCGGCACCGAGTCCGTCGGCCCCAAGATCGGCGACGAGCTGATGCGGAGCGGCATCTATGCCGTGATCGCGACCATGCTCGCCATCGCCATCTATGTCTGGGTGCGCTTCGAGTGGCAGTTCGCCGTCGGTGCGCTGATCGCCATGCTGCACGACGTCATCTCGACGGTCGGCATCTTCGTGCTGTTCCAGCTCGACTTCAGCCTCACGGCGCTGGCCGCGGTGCTGACGATTGCGGGCTACTCGATCAACGACACCGTCGTGATCTTCGACCGCGTGCGCGAGAACATGCGACGCTACAAGAAGATGCCGCTGCTGGACCTGCTGAACCACAGCGTCAACGAGACCCTGTCGCGCACCTTGATGACCTCGGCCACGGTGTTCGTGGCGGTCGCGGCGCTGGTCCTGTTCGGTGGCCCGGTCCTCCACAGCTTCTCCATCGCCATGCTGTGGGGCGTCATCGTGGGTGCCTATTCCTCGGTCTGGGTCGCTTGCGCCGGCCTCGTCTATCTCGGTCTGCGCGCCGACCAGCTTCGCCCGGCCGAGGACAAGGCGGACAAGGGCGACAAGACGGAGCAGGCCGGGGCGTGAAGCCGCCGCTCCCGGGACCTTCCGACAAGACCCTGCCGACACCGGACCCGGCGCAGGTCCAGTACATCCGCAGCTACGGTCCCGGTCGCTTCATGATCAGCGACAGGGAATGGCAGTCTCCCATCCTGGTGACGCCGACGCTCACCCAGCCGTGGGCGATCACGCGCATCGAGGATCTTTCCCTCGACAGCCTGGCGCCCTTACGTGAAGCCGCGGTGCCGACGGAACTGCTGGTTCTGGGCTGCGGGCCGCGCGCCGTGTTCGTTCCGCCCGACCTCCGCGTGGCCCTCAAGGCCGCGGGCATGGGGCTCGAGGTCGTGGATACCGGTTCGGCCTGCCGCATCTACAACGTGCTGCTGGCCGAGAGCCGTCGCGTGGCGGCGGCCCTCATCCCGCTGTAGCGCGCCGGATCCAGTCAAGCCTGGCGCCCTGCCGACGGTCGTTTCCTCGTTCGCCCCGGAGCCGTCAGAGCGGGGCGTTCTGCTGGGCCACCATGCAATAGAGCATGCCGATCGAGAACAGGGTGTTGAAACGGCTGCCGTAGAAGACCCGGGAGGCCGCGGCGGCCTTCTCTTCCGCCGTGGCTTCGATGAGGCCCAGGACCTTGCGCTGGCTTGGCCAGACGATGAACCAGACGACGAGGGCCATGACGAGCGCCATCCACATGCCGGTGCCGATCATGATGAAACCCGGACGCAGCGTGAGCGCCTGGACGACGTACTTGTTCATCGTGGCCAGGAGCAGGCCGGTGACCACGGTCGCCAGGGCGGCATAGCGCAGCCACCACATCACGGCCGGGGCGATGAATCGCGTGATGGCGATGCGGCTCTCCACCGGCTCGACCTTGGGCAGGGTGGGCATCTGCACGAAGCTCAGGTACCACAGCAGGCCGATCCACATGATGCCGCAAACAACGTGCAGCCACCGCATGATGACCGTCGCATAGGCGTGGTCGACCTTGATCGACTGGCCGGTCACGGCGCTCGCGCCCATAACGATCACGATCAGGAGAACGACACCGGCCGAAACGGTTCGTCCGAGCGAGGCAAACAGGCCGCCCATGATGACTTCCCCTATCCCGTTGAACAAATTGATGAATTCTCAATCTCTTCAGTCTAGATCCCAGCTCCGCCACATTCAAACCGCCGCGCTCGCGCGTTAGGGATCCATGCCCGTCTCCCTGCCCGACACTTTCCGTGCCGCCGATGCATCGCACCGTTACGTGCTCGACCTCGTGCGGGATTCCGACCGCGATCGCTTCCTTGGTGCCCTGTTCGCGCCGGAGCCCCGGCGCAGCGGAGTGCTGGCGCTGCTCGCCTTCGATTACGAGCTGGGGCGCACCCGCAGCGTGACAAAGGAACCGATGCTGGCCCGGATCCGCCTCGAATGGTGGCGGGAAGCGATGGCCGAGGCCGCCGGAAGCGGCAAGCCGCGCGCGCAGCCCATCGTGGAAGGGCTCGCGGAGACGATCCGCCGGCACGGGCTCGCTCTCGAAAGCCTGGTCGAGCTGATCGACGCGCGCGAGGAGGAGATCGAAGGGCCGCTCGATGTCATGCGGGCGGGCCACGCGCTGGCCGACCTCGAACTCGCCGTGCTGGGGGTCGAAGATGCGGCGTCGCGTCAGGCCGCCCACGCGGTGGGTGCGGCCTGGCTGATGGGCGAGGGGCCCGAGCGGGACCAGCTCGTGGGCGATGCGCGGGCGCTGCGCCGCAAGATCGATCCCGCCGCCCTGCCGATCCTGCTGCCGGCGCTTTCGCTCGGCCGCCCCCTGGGACCGCTGCGGCGGCCACTGACCTATTGGTGGGCGGCGAAACGCGGGCGATACTGACGGGAAACCCCGGAGGAAACGTGGCACGCGCGAAGGCAAACGGTATCGAGATCGAGTACGAGACGTTCGGCAGCCGGCAGGATCCGGCCCTTCTGCTCATCATGGGCCTCGGCGCCCAGCTCACCCTCTGGCCCGAATCGCTGTGCGAGGGGCTGGCCGGACAGGGCTTCTTCGTCGTGCGCTACGACAATCGCGATGTCGGCCTGTCGACCGACTTCGACGAGGCAGGCCTGCCCAACCTGATGGACGCCTTCGCCAAACTGATGAAGGGCGAGACGGTCGATGCGCCATATCTGCTCTCCGACATGGCCGCCGATGCGATCGGGCTGATCGACGCGCTGGGCATCGACCGTGCGCACATGGTCGGCGGCTCGATGGGCGGCATGATCGCCCAGGTCATCGCCGCGACCCATCCGACGCGCACCCGTTCACTTGTGTCGATCATGTCGACCAGCGGCCGGTACGGCCTGCCTGCCGGTAAGCCCGAGGCGGTGGCGATGCTGTCGGCTCAGCCCGAGGGGACGGAGCGCGAGCAGCTGATCGCCCATGGGTTGAAGCTGCGCAGCGTCATCAGCGGCCCGGGCTATCCCACGGACCCTGACGCGATGCGCGCCCTGGTCGAGCGCAACATCGACCGGCGCTACTATCCGCCGGGTGCCGCGCGGCAGTACCTTGCGATCATGGCGTCGGGCCCGCGCGTCGATCTCCTGAAGACGGTGAAGGTGCCGACGCTGGTGCTGCACGGCGAGGACGACCCACTGCTGCCGGTCGAGTGCGGCCGCGACGTTGCGGCCCTCGTGCCCGGCGCGAAGATCGAGACCTTTGCCGGCTGGGGCCACGACGTGCCCGAGGCGATGGTGCCGAAGCTGGTCTCGAGTATCTCGACGTTCTGCAAGGCAGCCTGAGGAGCGCGCCATGAAGTTCGGCATCTTCTACGAGCATCAGCTGCCCCGGCCGTGGGGCGAGAAGAGCGAGTATCAGCTCCTGCAGGATTCGCTCACCCAGATCGAGCTCGCCGACCGGCTGGGCTACGACTATGCGTGGGAAGTCGAGCATCACTTCCTCGAGGAATATTCGCACTCCTCTGCGCCGGAAGTGTTCCTCGGAGCCGCCAGCCAGCGCACCAAGCGCATCCGGCTCGGCCATGGCGTGATCCAGCTCACGACCAACAACCCGCATCGCGTCGCCGAGAAGGTCTCGACGCTCGACCTGCTGTCGGGTGGCCGTGTCGAGCTGGGGATGGGGGAGGCGGCGGGGCCGGCCGAGCTGCATCCGTTCAACATTCGGGTGCGCGACAAGCGCGAGCGCTGGGAGGAGGCCGTGAAGGCCATCGTCCCGATGTTCTCGAAGGAGAGCTGGGAGTTCCACGGCCAGTATTACGACTTCCCGGCGCGCAACGTGATCCCCAAGCCGTTCCAGAAGCCGCATCCGCCGCTCTGGGTCGCCTGCTCGAACATCGCCACCATCGGCAAGGCCGGCGAATGGGGCATGGGGGCGCTGGGCTTCACCTTCGTCACGCCGGAAGCCGCGCGGGCCTGGGTGCACAAGTACTACAACAACCTGCTCAACAACTCGAAGAAGCTCGCCGACTATCCGAGCAACCCCAACGTGGCGATGGTATCGGGCTTCATGTGCGCGCCTACCGACGAGGAAGCCGAGGCCAAGGCCGCCGGCTGGACCTTCTTCATCTTCGCGCTCTCCTACTATGGGCGCAAAGGCGTCGATGCGCCGGGCACCTCCAACCTGTGGGATGAGTACCAGGCCTGGCGCGGCGGACCGGAAGAGAAGAAGGCCCTCGAATCGGGCCTCATCGGCTCGCCGGAAACCATCCGAAGGAAGCTGCGCCAGTTCCAGGCCAGCCGCGTGGATCAGGTGATCCTGCTGAACCAGGCCGGCAAGACCAGCCACGAGGACATCTGCGCCTCGCTCGATCTCTTCGCCCGCGAGGTGATGCCGGAATTCCATGCCGCCGAGGCCGAGCATGCCGCGTGGAAGCAAAAGGTGCTCGACCGCGAGATCGTGCTCGAGGACCTCGACGTGGCGAAGTACGACATCTTCAGCCACCAGAACGAACACATCGTCCGCCTGACGCCCGAGCAGCTGAAGCAGAAGATGGCCGAGAAGGAGGCCGCCGCGAAGCGCGCCTGAGCGCTTCGGCCCGCTACCGCGCCGGCGGCACCTGAGTGCGGTACCAGTCGAGGATTTCCGCGCCGGTCCACAGGACGACGCCCTCGTGGCCGAGGATGTAGTCGTAGAGCATCTCCAGGTACTTGATCCGGTGCGGCACGCCCGTGAGATACGGGTGGATCGAAATCGCCATCACACGCGGCGCGGTCTTGCCGTCGAGGTACAGCCGGTCGAACTGGTCGCGGCCGCGCCGGAAGATCTCGTCCGACGGCTGCTGCTGCACGGCGCTCATGACGACGTCGTTGATCTCGACCGTGTAGGGCACCGAGACGATCTCGCCGTGCGCGGTCTTCAAGGGCAGCGGCTGTTCGTCCATCACCCAGTCGGCAACGTATTCGATGCCGGCCTCCGCCAGCAGGTCGAGCGTCTCGTCGGTCTCGGTGAGGCCGGGGCTCTCCCAGCCGCGCGGCGGCTTTCCGGTGAAGTCCTTGATGGCGCGGATCGTGTCGGCGATCGCACTCTTCTGGTCCTCGACCTTGTGCATCGGCTTCTGCACCCAGCCATGACCCATGAAGTCCCAGCCGGCCTCGTGCGCGGCCAGGCAGGCTTCGCGGTAGAGCTCGCAGGCCGTGCCGTTCACGGCGAAGGTCGCCTTGAGCTTGCGCGCGTTCAGCGTCTCGAGGAAGCGCCAGAAGCCGACCCGCATGCCGTACTCGTGCCACGCCCAGTTGGGCACGTCGGGCAGCAACGGCACGCCCATCGGTGGCGGCAGGACGGTGCGAGGCATCGCCCCGGCCGGACTCCAGTTTTCCACGTTCACGATCGTCCACACGGCGACTCTCGCATTTCCCGGCAGGACGAGCTTCGGCCGCTTATGGATGGGCAGATAGGGCGTGCGTCCACGAACGCTGCCACCGAGGTCTGAACTCATCGCCTGGAACTTTCCGATTTGGGAGTGCGTATTTCACGGAAGGCTGCAGCAAAATCCGCGCCGTTTATCGGCTCGCTGCGTCGCCGAAAGAGCAGCAGGCGCGGCTCCATGACACCGGCGTCGGTGCGTCGTCGGACCGGGGCACGCTGGAAGGAGGGCCTCCCCCTGGAAGGCCAGGGAGAGGCTGTCACTCACTTGTTCGGGTTGATCAGGAACTTCTCGCCGGTCGCGCGCTTGGCGTAGGCGGTCAGGTTCTTGAGGTCGAGCGCTTCCGGCAGCGAGATCGTCCTGGTGTAGTGGCTGGCGAAGGTTGTCTTGAGCGAGTTCACGACCCTCTCGCGCAGGCGCAGCTGATCGGGGCGCCCGATCTTTTGCAGGAACGGCGTCAGCAGCCAGCCGCCCACCCCCCAGGCCATGCCGTAGTTGCGCGACAGCTCGACCGGACCGGTGCTGAGGCTGCCATAGACATAGACCTGCTTGTGCACGGAGGAGCCGTAGCGATTGTAGGTCGTGGCGGTCTTGTTGATGGCGATTTCCATCGCGGTGAGGATCTGGCTGGCGAGCTTGCCGCCGCCGATCGCGTCGAAGGCGATGGTGGCACCGGTCTCGACCAGCGCCTGCACGAGATCGTCGTTGAAGCTCGCGGCGCTCGAATCGACGACATGCTTTGCGCCGATGCCCTTCAGCAGCTTGGCCTGCTCGGCGCTGCGCACGATGTTGACCAGGCCGATCCCGTCCTCGTTGCAGATCTTGACCAGCATCTGCCCGAGGTTGGAAGCTGCCGCCGTGTGGACCAGCGCCTTGTGGCCCTCGCGCTTCATGGTCTCGGTCATGCCGAGCGCCGTCAGCGGATTGACGAACCATGAGGCGCCCTCGGCGGCCGCCGTCCCGGCGGGCAGCGGCTGGCAATCGCGGGCGTTCAGCAACCGGTACTGCGCGTACATCGAGCCGCCGACCATCGAGACAAGCTTGCCCTTCAGTGCCTGCGCGGCGTCGGACGAACCCGCCTTGATCACGGTGCCGGCGCCTTCATTGCCCACGGGCAGGGACTCGCCCAGCCGCGTGGAGAGGAACGGCAGGGAAGACGCCGGGACGGGGGCCGTCACCTTGACGCCCTCGCCGCTGCCGCTCGAGCTGGCCTTCGAGAGATCGGCGGGGCCGGTCAACAGGCCGAGATCGGACGGGTTGATTGGCGTTGCCTCGACCTTGACCACAACCTGGTCGGGACCGGGCTCAGGCACGTCGACCCGCGCCAGCGACAATTCGAGCTGGCCGTCGGTGGAGATCAGGGAGCGAAGCTGCAGTCCCGATAGCGTGTTGGTGTCGCTCATGATGATCTCCTGGTTTTTGAAGGCGCGCACGATGCCAAGCGCGACCGGGGCGAACAAGCGCCAATCGCGCCGGAAATGGTGTCAGCCGGTCCAGGCCCGCCGCGTCGTCGAGAAGGCAAGCACGGCGGAGAAGGCCACGATGCCCAGCGCGACGCAGGTATAGAGGCCCGAGACGCCCCAGCCGAAATGGTCGAGGGCCAGCAGGCTGCCGCCGCCCGCGATGGTGATGCGGGTGAGGTTGGCGGCAACCGGCCAGATCATTTCCCCGGTTCCCTGCGAGGCGAAGTAGAGCGCCATGGCCAGGCCGAAGAAACCGTAGGCGGGCCCGACGATGCTGAGATAGTGGCGGCCGGAGGCCAGTGCGCCGGGGTTGGTGGTGAACAGGCCGAGCCACAGGTCGGGCCAGAGCGCCACGATGATGCCGATGGTGGCGGCGACCGCGCCGGCCATGAAGGCGCCCGTCCAGGCGAGGCGCTGGGCGCGGGCATATTGTTTGGCGCCGATGTTCGTGCCGACCAGCGCGGTGAGGGTCGCGCCGATGCCGAAGCTGATCGGGATCAGCATGTATTCCAGCCGTGAGCCGATGCCGTAGCCCGCGATGGCGGCGTCGCCCTCGCGCCCGATCAGGCCGGTGACGACCAGCACGGTGCCGTTGGTCAGGATGACCACGAGACAGGCGATCAGTCCGACCTTCAGGATGTCGCGGAAGGCGCGCCAGCGGAAGCCGTCGACCGGCCAGCGCAGCCTGAGCGGCGCCTTCGCGCCGGTCAGCTTCGAGAGCATCCAGAGGGCGGCGAGGGCGAAGGCGATCACCGCGGCGATGGCCGGGCCGCGGATCCCGAAGGCGGGCAGACCGAACCAGCCCAGGGTCAGCGCGCCGGTGAGCGTGATCTGGATCGCTGCCGTCACGACCAGCGCCAGTCCGGGTGTCTTCATGTCGCCTGTCCCGCGCAGGACCGAGGCCATCGAGTTGGCGACCCAGTGGGCCACGCAGCCTGAGAACAGGATGGTGGCGAAGGCCTCGGCGCGATCGAGTGCCGCGCCGCTGCCGCCCAGCGCGCCATAGATCTGTCGGCCGAAGCCCACGAACAGGATGCCGAACAGCGCTGCCATGCCGATCGCGATGGCCAGCGCGTGCGCCGCCGCCGCCTCGGCGGCCGCCTTGTTGCCCGAGCCCAGGGCGCGGGCAACCGAGGAAGAGATGCCGCCACCCATGGCGCCGGCCGACATCATGCCGAGCGTCATCTGCGTCGGGAAGACCAGCGCCAGTGCCGCGAGGTCGACGACGCCGAGCTGGCCGATGAAATAGCCGTCGGCGATGCTGACGAGGCTCTGCATGGCCACGTTCAGCACGTTCGGCGTGGCGAGGGTGAGGATGGTGGGCACGATCGGCCCGGCCAGCATCATCTGCCGGCGTTGTGCGGGAGTCATTGCAGGCGATGTAGCACGCGCCGCGCCGCCCACTCGCGAACTTATCTCATGAGGTATGGAGTTTTGTCAGCGCCTCGCACGCTGCGAAACGACCGCTTCGGCGAGCTGGTCGATCGTCACGATATCGGCGGCGACGTGCATCGGAATGGTGACGTCGAACCGGTCCTCGAGCTCCATGATGACGTCCATGATCGTGAGCGAATCGACGGTCAGTCCTTTTGAGATGACCGTCTGCGGCGTGATCGCCTTGCCGCCGGCGTTGTAGGGCGCCAGAAGAGTGAAGATCTCGCGCATCACGTCGTACTGCAGCGAAGGCATGGCGGGGGCGACCAGTTCCTGAATGGTCTGCATGACTCACTCCATCGAAAGGGGTGAGCCCATTTCATCCCGACACGGTCCGGATGTGAAATAACGTTTGGTTACCCACTGTTGCGGGACGTTACGGAATGTTTCCGCCGTTCAGATGACGTGAACGAGGTGCCGGCTCACTCCGCGGCGAGCGGCGTCGGCCTCAGCCAGTCGTCGAAGTCGCGCAGCGCCCGCACGGCCATGGCCTGCTTGCGCTCCTTGCCCTTGAAGCTGCCGGCGATCGGCGGGAACAGGCCGAAATTGATGTTCATCGGCTGGAAGGTCGCGGCGTCGGCCCCGCCGGTGATGTGGCCCAGCAGCGCGCCCATCGCCGTGGTCGGCGGCGGCGGTGCCTGCGTGCGGCCAAGGCGCTCGGCCGCCGCGAACCGGCCGGTCATCAGGCCGACGGCGGCGCTCTCGACATAGCCCTCGCAGCCGGTGATCTGGCCGGCAAACCGCAGCCTCGGCATCGCCTTGAGGCGCAAGGTTCCGTCGAGCAGGCGCGGGCTGTTGAGGAAGGTATTGCGGTGCAGGCCGCCCAGCCGGGCGAACTCCGCCTTCTCGAGGCCGGGGATGGTGCGGAAGATGCGCGTCTGCTCGCCGTGCTTCAGCTTGGTCTGAAAACCGACGATGTTCCACAGCGTGCCCAGCGCATTGTCCTGGCGGAGCTGGACCACCGCCCAGGGGCGATGGCCGGTGCGCGGATCGCGCAGGCCGACCGGCTTCATCGGCCCGAAGCGCAGGCTCTGCGGCCCGGTCGAGGCGATCACCTCGATCGGCTGGCAGCCCTGGAAGTAGGGCGTATTGTGCTCCCACTGCTTGAACTCGGTCTTCTCGCCGGCCAGCAGCGCCGCCACGAAGGCCTCGTATTGCGGCTTGTCCATCGGGCAGTTGAAGTAGTCCGCGCCATCGCTGCCCTCGACATTGCCGGGACCGACCTTGTCGTAGCGCGACTGCTTCCAGGCGATCGACTGGTCGATGCTCTCATGGTGGACGATCGGCGCGATGGCGTCGAAGAAGGCGAGCGAGTCCTCGCCGGTGAGCTTGGCGATGGCGTCGGCGAGGGCAGGCGAGGTGAGGGGACCGGTTGCCACGATGACGCTGTCCCAATCGTCCGGCGGCAGGCCCGCGACCTCCTCGCGCTCGAGCGTGACCAGCGGATGGGCGAGCAGGGTTTCCTGCACGGCGGCCGAGAAGGCGTGTCGGTCGACCGCGAGTGCGCCCCCGGCCGGCAGCTTGTGCGCATCGGCCGACCGCATGATCAGCGAGCCGGCGCGGCGCATCTCCTCGTGGATCACGCCGACGGCGTTGTTGGCGGCATCGTCGGAGCGGAAGGAGTTGGAGCAGACCAGCTCGGCAAGGCTATCTGTGAGATGCGCCTCGGTCCCGCGCAGCGGCCGCATTTCGTGCAGCACCACCGGCACGCCCGACTGCGCGAGCTGCCAGGCCGCCTCGCTGCCTGCGAGGCCGCCACCGACGATGTGTACGGGCTTGGTGCTTGACGTCATGCTCTCCGACCTGAAACCTGCGCCTCCTTACAATGGAGGGTCTGACATGGCCATCAAGTTCCACAATCCCAAATCTGTGTCCGTGGCCGGCAAATACAGCCTCGGCGTCGAGGTGCCTCCAGAGGCGCGCGTGCTCTACGTTTCGGGTCAGGTCGGCGTGGATTCTGCGGGCAAGCTGCAGGACGGGATCGAGGCGCAGAGCGAGCAGGTCTGGAAGAACATCGGCGAGGTGCTGAAGGCCGGCGGCATGGACTTCCGCGACATCGTCAAGCTCACCGTGTTCCTCACCGACAGCCGCTTCATTCCGGCGTTCCGCGACGTGCGCGGCAAGTATGTCGGGCAGGAACCCTATCCCGCATCGACCCTGCTGGTCGTGGCCGGCCTCGCCGATCCCTCGATGCTGGTCGAGGTCGAAGTGGTGGCGGCGAAGTCCTAGACCAACCGGAGACGGGTGTGCTTCGCCTCGAGGCCGTCGCGCGGGACGCCTTTCATGTGAGCGTGAATGCGGCGTCGGAGGCGATTACGCGGGCAGGTGGCTGGGTCTCCGGCCATTCGCTGCTCTCCGACGCGATGGCCGTCCTGCAGTTCGAGATTCCCGGCGATAGCCTGAAGGAGCTGGTGGACGAGCTTGGTGCGCGCGGGCTGAAAACGGAGCTTCCACTTGAACCGTCGGAGAGCCCGAGGGAGGTCGCCGGACGCCTGACGCTGTTCTTCACTCAAGGAAGCGGCAACCTGCGCCGCGAGGTGCCGCCGTTCCAGTGAACGGGGTTCCGCAGAGGGGTCTCGAACTCGTTTGGAAGTGTGGGTAGGGAACGTCGGGAGCGGCCTGATCGGGGTCATGCCCAACTGATGCGACCCGCAGTGACCGCTCCCGCCGTGCCGTTCGCGTCTGCCGCTATGCCGATGCCCGAACGATTGCCTCGACAATCACTGCGGCACGTTGCTTGGGTGGATTCATCAAAACCTCCCTACTGAACGTGACGAGTGAATTCACGCACCGGCGGGCGCAGCTGTCAACGGTGTTTCGCGACGGCGGACTCGCCGGCCGGTGAATGCGGTGCCATTATCCGTGCTTCGAAGTCGAGGCAGGCGCGCGTTGGTTCCCAGCATCAAGAAACCCGTGGTCGGGGTGATCGGCAATTCAGGCGTGATCAACGACCGGCACAACGTCCAGCTCGTGGGTCAACGCAACATGCGGGCAGTTGCGGACGTCGCCGGGGCTTTGCCCCTGATGTTCGCCGGGACACCCGATATCACCGACATCGCGGCGCTTCTGGACGCGGTCGACGGTATTCTTCTCACCGGGGCCCGCGCCAACGTCCATCCGACGCGCTTCGGGGCCGAGCCGCATCCTGCCCACGAACCCTACGATCAGGAGCGTGACGCGATGGCCCTGTCGCTGATCGACGCCTGTGTCGAGCGCGGTGTGCCGATCTTCGGCATCTGCCGCGGATTCCAGGAAATGAATGTGGCCTTCGGCGGCTCGCTGCATCCCGAGATTCGCGAGATCCCGGGGCGCATGAATCACCGCATGCCGCGACTGGAGAACGGCGAGGTTCATCCCGATCCCACCGTGGTGTTCGCGGACCGGCACGAGGTGCAGCTCGTAAAGGAAGGCTATTTCGCCCGGTTGCTCGGCTGCGAGTGCATCCGCGTGAACTCGCTCCACGGCCAGGGTATCCTCGATCCCGGCAAGCGGGTCGCCATCGAGGGCGTCGCGGAAGACGGTACGATCGAGGCCATCTGCATCAGCGACGCACCCGCCTTCGCGGTCGGCGTCCAGTGGCACGCGGAATACGATCCGCAGACGAACCCGATCAACCGCGCCCTGTTCCAGGCGTTCGGCCAGGCTCTCCGCGAGCACATGCGCTCCTCCTGAGGCTATGATGACGGACAAACTGAGAGTGGGATTGGCGCAGCTCAATCCCAAGGTCGGCGACGTGGCGGGCAATCTCGCCAAGGTGCGGGCGGCACGTGCCGAAGCGGCGCGGCAGGGCGCCGATATGGTGCTGTTCCCCGAGATGGTGCTGTCGGGCTACTTCCCCGAGGACCTCGTCCTCAAACCCGTGTTTCAGCAGACCTGCCGTGATGCGGTCGAGGCCCTGCGTGCCGACACGCTGGATGGCGGTCCGGCGCTGTTCGTGACCACGCCGTGGCGCGAAGACGGCAAGCTCTACAATGCCATTGTCGCGCTCGACAAAGGCGAGGTCGTCGGCAAACGCTACAAGGTCGACCTGCCGAACTATGGCGTCTTCGACGACAAGCGTGTCTTTGCCCCCGGGCCGATGCCCGGACCGCTCGTATTCCGCGGGGTCCGCATCGGCGTGCCGATCTGCGAGGATGTCTGGACGCCGGACGTCGTCGAATGCATCGCCGAGACCGGCGGCGAAATCCTGCTGGTACCGAACGGTTCGCCCTATGAGGCCGGGAAGACCGACGTGCGCGTGCAGCTCGGCGTCAAGCGGGTGGTCGAGAGCGGCCTGCCCTTCGTCTATCTGAACCAGGTCGGCGGGCAGGACGAGGTCGTCTATGACGGTGCGTCCTTCGCGCTGGGTGCCGACCGCTCGCTCAAGGCCAAGCTCGCCTCCTTCGCCGAGGAGGTCGCCACGATCGAGTTCCGGCGCGGCGCCGGCGGCTGGGAGTGCGAGCCCGGCCCGATCGCGCCCGAGCTGGACCAACTCGAGTCGATCTATCAGGCGATGGTGCTCGGCTTGCGCGATTACGTGAACAAGACCGGCTTCCCCTCGGTCGTCATCGGCCTCTCGGGCGGCGTGGATTCGGCGATCACGGCGGCGGTGGCGGCCGACGCGCTGGGCCCCGATCGCGTGCACGCGATCATGATGCCGTCGCCCTATACCAGCCGGGAGTCGCTGGAGGACGCCGAGGCCTGCGCCCGGGCGATCGGCATACGCTACGACATCGTCGATATCGGCCCTGCGATGGAGGCGTTCCGCGGCATGCTCGCGCCGCTGTTCGGCAACCGGCCCGAGGACGTGACCGAGGAGAACATCCAGAGCCGCGCCCGCGGCGTCACCCTGATGGCGGTGTCGAACAAGCTGGGCGGCATGGTGGTGACGACGGGCAACAAGTCGGAGATGGCCGTCGGTTATGCCACGCTGTACGGCGACATGTGCGGCGGGTTCAACGTGTTGAAAGACGTCTACAAGACCGCGGTCTTCGAGCTCTGCCGCTGGCGCAACGCGCATTTTCCCATCGGTGCTCTGGGCCGTGCGGGCGTGGTGATCCCGCCGCGCATCATCGACAAGCCGCCGTCGGCCGAACTGCGGCCCGACCAGAAAGATTCCGATTCGCTCCCACCCTATCCTACGCTCGATGCCATCCTGAAGGGGCTGATCGAGCGCGACCTCGATACGTCGGCGCTGGCGAAGGAAGGCCATGATCCGGCCACCGTCGACCGCGTCTGGCGCCTGCTCGAGGGCGCCGAATACAAGCGCCGCCAGGCGCCGCCCGGCGTCAAGATCACCTCCCGCAGCATCAGCCGCGAGCGGCGCTATCCGATCGTCAACGGCTTCAGGGGGCAGGATGCAGGAGTCGTGATGTGAGCGACGCGCTGGGGCGTCTGGCCACCCGCGAATACGACGTGACCCTGCCCGACGGCACGCAAGGCCGGCTGGCCTTCGCGCTGTGCGATCTCAACCGGGACAATGCGCTGGCCCAGCATGCCCGCCGACGGAAGGCCGTCGCCTTCGGCCTGCTGAGCTTCGCGGACCTTCCCGATGCGCCGCGCAATGCGCTGCTCTGGGTGCGGACGAGGGACGGGATGGAGATGACGACGGCGGACGGCGACGACCAGCCCGGCGGCGATCTCCAGCGCCTCGTCGCGCGCCACTTCATCGTGTTCTTCGACGAGGTCAAGGACCTGGCGCCCGAGCTGGCGACGCTGCCTTTCCACCTCAAGGATGGCCCCGGCGTCGCATGACCGGGCCCCTGCCGTCTCGCGTCAGGTCAGGGCGTCCCCATCGGTTCTCAGCGCCCGCCGCCCGAAATAGTGAAAGGTCGCCTCGACGGCGCGCTTCTTGAGGCGATAGTCGTGCGCCTCGCGGGCGAGGGCGGCCGGCAATGGCCGGATGGGCGCGACGGCCTCGGCCATCAGCTGCAACTTGGCCGCCCGCTCGATGAAGATAGCGAGCACGCAGGCTTCCTCGATCGTCGCGGCGGCGCTCAACTGGCCATGATGGGCGAGGAGAACGGTGCGCTTGTCGCCCAGGGCCTTGTGGATGATCTCGCCTTCCTCGTCGCCGACCGGCGGGCCCGGCCATTCCGGCAGATAGGCGCAGTCGTCATGGAACATCGAGGTGTCCATGTGCGAGGCTACGAGCGGCCGGCCGATCATCGAAAGGGCCGAGATGTGCGGCGGATGCGTGTGCACGATGGCGTTCACGGACGGCCTGTGCCGGTAGATCCACAGATGGAAGCGATTGGACGGATTGACCATCCCTTCGCCCTCCAGAAGGTTCAGGTCGTCGTCGACCAGCACGATGTTGCTGCGGCGCGCCTCGTCGAAGCCGAGGCCGAACCCGAGCATCCAATAGGTACCGGGCTTGTCCCCTCGCGCCGTGATCTGCCCAGCGATCGCCGATTCATGGCCCTCCTGGGCCAGAATGCGGCAGGTGAGCGCGATCTTCTCGCGCAGCGACCAGGGCGGCGGTGCCAGATGGGCATCCATCTGGGCGCTGGTACGCGCATAGTATTCCGACTTCTCACGGATGATCGGCTGCATTCTTTCCTCCTTGGACTTGCGGTTCATTCGGGGCGGACGCCGGCCTCGCGTGCGACGGCGCTCCATTTCGCCATCTCGCGATCGACATAGGCCGCGAGCTCGGCGGGGCTGCTCGCGACCACTTCGGCACCCTGCTCGGCGAGCTTTGCTTTCATGTCGGGATCGGTGAATACGGCGCGCGCTTCCTGTGCCAGTCGCTCGACGATCACGGCCGGGGTGCCGGCGGGCGCGAACAAGGCGTAGGCATTGTCGGCCTCCAGCGAAGGGTATCCGGCCTCTGCCGTCGTCGGGATGTCGGGCCAGGCGCTGCTGCGCTTGGGCTGGGTGACGGCAAGGGCCCTCAGCTTGCCCGCCGCCACGTGCGGGCCAAGGGCCAGGGCGGTTTCGAAAGCCATCGGCACTTCGTTGGCCAGCAGCGCATTCACGGTCGGCGCGCCGCCGCGGTAGGGCACATGCACGATCTGCAGGCCGGCCAGCTTCTTGAAGAGCTCGCCGACGAGGTGGAACACCGTGCCGTTGCCGGCCGAGCCGAAGTTCGTGACCGGACCCCCGGGCCGGGCGAGGGCCACGAGTTCGGCCACCGTCTTGGCCGGCACCGCCGGATTGACCGCGAGCATGATCGTTGCCGAGGCGAGCAGCGAGACCGGCGCGAAATCCTTGCGCGTGTCGTAGGGGAGCTTGGCGTAGACGTTTGGATTGATGACGTGGCTGGTGGGCACGACCATCAGCGTGTGGCCATCCGCTGCGGCCTTGGCCACCACATCCGTTCCGATCGTCCCGCCGGCACCGCCGCGATTCTCGACGATGACCTGCTGCTTCATCCGCTCGGTGAGGCGCTGCGCCAGAAGCCGCGCGACCACGTCGGTGCCACCTCCTGGCGGGTACGGAACGATGATCCTCACCGGGCGGTCGGGATAGGCGACGGCGGATCCCGACGCGGACAGGACAAGGGGCAGGGACATCAGCATTGCGGCGGCGAGGCGGGCGAGAATGGTCATGAGGGCTCCCACGAGCCAAGCAGGCGCAAGGCTCCAAGAATGGCATATGGTATACCAAATGCAAACACCGTGCCGCGTGCCCGAGCCTGGGCTAGGTTGCGCGGATGAAGACCAAGAAGACGAAGAAGAGAGCGCCCAGCGCTCCGTCAACGCCCAGGATGAAGCCCGACGCGGGGCAGATCGTGGTGCCGCTCATGCTCGGCGAAGTCATCGCCCGACTGCGCGACATGATCGCGAACGGTGACCTGGAGCCCGGCCGTCCGATCCGGGAGCGCACCCTGGGTCGCGAGCTGGGCGTGTCGCGCACGCCTCTGCGCGAGGCCTTCCGGGTACTGGCGGGCGAGGGACTGATCGAGATTCGGCCGCGTCTCGGCGCGCGGGTCGCGCGGTTGAGTGCCCGCAATGCCGATCATATCTTTTCCGTCATGGAGGCGCTGGAAGCGCTCGCCGGCGAACTGGCCTGCCAGAACATGTCGGACGCGGACTTGGCCGAGCTGCTGGCCCTGCACAAACAACTCGTGGCGAGCTATCGCGCGCGGCAGCGGGAACGCTTCTTCATGGTGAACCAGCGGCTGCACGAACGGCTGATCGAGGCCGCGCAGAACCCGGTTCTGTCTCGGATCTATGCCGGTCTTGACGGCCAGATGCGCCGCGCGCGCTACATGGCCCTCAACACGCCGGCGCAATGGAAGGAGGCTGTGCGCGAGCACGAGATCATCATGAAGGCACTCCAGGCGCGGGATGGCGCGCGGGTTGCCGCATTGCTGCGTGGCCATCTGCACGCCAAGCTTCTCAAGGTGAAGGCGCTCCTCGCGGAGCAGGAGGCCGGACCCTTCAGCTGAACTGAACGAAAGTGCGTGATGTGCGGTACTCCCTGCAGGTGGAACTTGCGGGGCAGTCTTCCGTTTCGGGGGCAGGATGGTCGCAACCAATACACAGGGACTGATCAAGAGGCTCGGTCCCGGCGTGATCACGGGCGCCGCCGACGACGATCCCAGTGGCATCGCGACCTACTCCCAGGCCGGCGCCCATGCCGGCTTCGGCCTTCTCTGGACGGTGGTGCTGACCTGGCCGCTGATGGTCGCGGTCCAGTCGGTCAGCGCCCGCATCGGCCGCGTCACCGGCCATGGTCTGGCCGCCAACATGTGCCGGGCTTTCCCGCGGCCGGTGGTACTGGGATTGGTTCTGCTGCTGTTCGTGGCGAACACCATCAACATCGGCGCCGATCTCGCCGCCATGGGCGCGGCGATGGCCATGCTCGTGGGCGGCGGACAGATCCTCTTCACCTTCCTGTTCGCGATCGTGTCGCTGCTGGCGATCGTCTTCATTCCCTACAGCCGCTACGTCGGCTTCCTGAAGTACCTGACCTTCTCGCTGTTCGCCTATGTCGGCGTGGTCTTCACGGCGCACATCGACTGGCGTGCCGTCGGCATCGGCGCCCTCGTGCCGACGTTCGCCTTCGACAAGGACACATTGATGCTGATCGTCGCGATTCTCGGCACGACCATCAGCCCCTATCTCTTCTTCTGGCAAAGTTCGCAGGAAGTGGAAGACGAAGAAGGGGACGAAGACGCCGGACCACTGACCGACAGGCCCGAGCAGGCACCCCGCGAGCTGACCCGCATCGGCTGGGAGACAGCGATCGGCATGGGGGTGTCGAATCTCGTCGCCTTCTTCATCATCCTGACGACGGCGGCGACACTCAACGCCAATGGGAAGACCGACATCGAGACCACGCAGCAGGCCGCGGAGGCGTTGAAGCCGATCGCGGGCGATGCGGCTTTCCTGCTGTTCAGCCTGGGCATCATCGGTACGGGCCTGCTCGCGGTCCCTGTGCTTGCGGGATCGGCCGCCTATGCACTGGGTGAGGTTCGGAGCTGGCGAATTGGGCTCGAGCACAAATTCGGAGAGGCGAGGCCGTTCTACATCACCATCGCGGTAGCGATCCTGGCGGGTCTCGGCGTGGTGCTGCTGCCGATCTCTCCGTTCAAGGCACTGATCTGGAGCGCCGTCCTCAACGGCGTGATCGTGGTGCCCATCATCGGCGCAATGATGATCGTGGCGTCCCGCCGCGAAATCATGGGCGAGTTCACGGCCAATCTCTGGCAGCGCGTCCTGGGCTGGCTCACGCTGGTTCTGATGGCCGCCGCCGCCCTCGGCATGTTCGTCTTGATGTAGGATGGCGCCTGCGTAAGCTCGTTGCCATGAAACTCTATTCCGGTCCTCTCAGCATGTTCGGCGCCAAGGCCGAGATCGCCCTGCGCGAGAAGGGCATTCCGTTCGAGCTCGAGATGGTGCCCTTCGAGATGAAGACACTCTACGAGCCCAAGCATCCCGAGGTCCTGCGTATCAATCCCAAACGACAGGTGCCGGTCCTGATCGACGGCGACCTCGAACTCTTCGATTCGACGCAGATCTTCGAATATCTGGAGACGCTCAAGCGCGATCCCGCGCTGTGGCCGGCGGAGCCACGGGCCCGTGCCCGGGCACGCCTGCTCGAACACAAGTCCGACGAGGTCTATTTTCCCTTCATCATTCGTCTGATGAGCGACCCCACGGCGCCCGGCTCCCACGATGGGGCGGCGCTTTTCTATCAGGAGATGGAGCGGACGATCGGCGGGCAGGAGTGGATCGCCGGCGCCTACAGCTACGTCGACATCGCGTTCTACATGGCGCAACTCTTCGGCGAACGGATGGGCGCACCGATCCCCGCCAACCTGACGCGGCTGCACGTCTGGCGCGACCGGATGAGTGCCCGTCCGGCGGTCCGAAAGGTGGCCGGTACCATGGGACGCTATCTTCTCTCGATCGGCCGCACCCTGCCGCCGTTCATGGGCAAGCTGGGTCTCAATACATGACCAGACCGCGGATCCTGTTCCTGCCGGGCGCCGGCGGCTCGCCGCAATTCTGGCGGCCCGTCGCGGAGGCCCTGCCGGCGACCTGGCCCAAGGAGCATTTCGGGTGGCCGGGCCTGGGTGCACAACCCCACGATCCGGCTATCGGCAGCCTTGACGACCTGAAGCGGCTGGTGACGAACAGGATGGACGAGCCGGTCGACCTGGTGGCCCAGTCGATGGGCGGCGTTATCGCGGCGCGGATCGCGCTCGAGCGACCGGAGCTGGTGCGCCGCCTGGTGCTCTGCGTGACGTCGGGCGGCGTCGACATGGCGGGCCTCGGCCCCTCGGAGTGGCGCGCGGACTATCGTCGCTCGTTCCCCAAGGCCGTCTCGTGGATAACGGATGGCCCTCCGACGCCGCCTCTCGCCGTGGAGAACATCACGGCACCCACCCTCTTGATCTGGGGCGACAAGGATCCGGTCAGCCCCGTCGCCATCGGCCGCCACCTCGCGGACCGTCTGCCGCAGGCCCGGCTCGAGATCGTGCCGGGCGGCGATCACGACGTGGCCAGCACGCACGCCGACCTCGTCGCCCGTTTGATCTCAAAGCACTTGGCGTAGGGACACCACCTCATCCTGAGGAACCGCGCGAAGTGCGGTGTCTCGAAGGATGAGCAACAGACGGGGTGCGCGCGCCCATGCTTCGAGACGCGCTCCTGTGGAGCGCTCCTCAGCATGAGGTTTGTGTTCGTCTAAGGCTTGACGGTCTTCTTCAGGACCGACTCGTAGACCTGCAGGATCGACGAGCTGTCGTTGTTGCCCAGGCCCATGCGGCGGGCCATGCGCTGCAGATTGTGCGTGGCCGAGCCCTGCGGTAGCGGGACGTCGAGTTCGTCGGCCAGTTCCAGGGCGAGGTGGAGATCCTTGTGAGCGAGGTTGAGCGCAAAGGAGGGCGGCGAGAACTTGCCCGAGAGCGCGCGCTCCGAGAATGACTTGAACGCCGAGGAATTGCCGCTCGAGCTCGAGATCACCTGAATGAGCTTCTGCGGGTCGAGGCCGGCGGTAACACCCAGCATCAGCCCCTCGGCGGCAGCCGCCATGTTGCAGAAGGCCATCATGTTGTTCACCAGCTTCGCCACGGTGCCGGTGCCGAGCTCGCCCATGTGGATCACGTTGGCGCTGAACGACTGCAGCACCGGCAGCGCGTCGTCGAACACCTTCCTGTCGCCGCCGACCATGATGGCGATGGTCGCGGCCTCGGCGCCGACCGTGCCGCCGCTCACCGGCGCGTCGAGCATGGCGATTCCCTTGGCGGCCATCGCCGCGCCGATCTTCTTCACCATCGACGGCGCATTGGTGCTGAGGTCGATGTAGGTCTGGCCCTTGCTTGCATTCGCCAGGATGCCGTTGTCGCCCAGGGTGACGGCCTCGACGTCGCGCGGCATCGGCAGAGACGTCATCACGATGTCGGCGTCCCGGGTCACCTCGGCCACCGACTTGGCCGCACTGGCACCGAGATCGGTGCAGGTCTTCACCGCCTCGGGGTTCAGGTCGAACACCGTCACCGAGTGATTGCTGCGCTTGATGAGGTTGCGGCACATGGGACCGCCCATGTTTCCGACACCGATATAACCGACCTTCATGGCTTCTTCCTCCCGGGACAACGGTGACGGGAGTATAGGACAGAAACATCACCCGCTTGCCACAGGGACCGGGCCGCGGGCAGGTATGACGCGTCATGCCGCGAAACTGCATGCTGCGGGTCGCGTCTGTGTGGCTGACAGTTGAGGGAGGGCGTGTGAGCGAGCCTTTGAACCGCGATGCCGATCGCGCGCGGTCCCTGCGTCGGGTCAAGCTTGCGGCAACGTTGCTGCTGGTGGCAACGGCTGCGTTGTTCGTGATTGCCCGGCACTACGAGCCGCTACACTGGGCCTGGGGGTATGTCGCGGCATTCGCGGCCGCGGCCACGGTGGGAGGATTGGCGGACTGGTACGCCGTCGTGGCGCTGTTCCGCCGGCCGCTCGGCCTGCCGATCCCGCACACCGCGATCGTCCCGCGCAACCACCATCGCATCGCGGAGAATCTCGGCGAGTTCATCGAGACGAATTTCCTCGCACCGGAGCCGGTCGAGGCGCGGCTGCGCGACGTCGACTTCGCCGCCCTCGTGGCCGACTGGCTGAGCGACCGCACGCGCAGCGCCGCCCTGGCGGGCTTCATGGTACGGCTGGTGCCGCAGGCGCTGGCCGCGGTCGAGCAGTCGGGGCTCAAGGGGTTCCTGGGCAGGCGCGCCATGGCCGAACTGGAGAGGATCGAACTCGCGCCGCTGGCCGCCGGACTGCTGAGTGCCGTCACCGAGAAGGGGCGGCACCAGCGCGTCCTCGACGAGTTGCTGGTGGCGCTGGAGAAGGTACTGGCGGACGAAGAGACGCTGGCGGCATTGCGCGAGAAGATCCGCCAGGAGCTCCCGGCGCTGTTCAATCTCTACCGCGCCGATGCCTACCTGCTGCGCAAGATCGTGGCCTCGACCACGGCGTTCATCAAGGAGGCGCGCGGAGACGCCGATCATCCGTTGCGCAAGGAGTTCAACGGCTTCGTCGCGAACTTCATCGAGCGGCTGCGCACGTCCGAGGACTTCGCTCGCCGCGCCGACCGCCTGAAGCGCGACCTGCTGGCCCGGCCGGAAATCACGACCCTGGCGGAGGGCGCCTGGGAGAGCGTGCGGTCCTTCCTGGAACAGGATGCGCGCGCCGAGGACAGTCAGGTTCGCCGGCAGATGGAGGCGATGCTGGTCGATGTCGGTGGCCAGCTGGCGCGCGATCCCACGATTCGGGCCGAGATCAATCGCGGCATGGTGCGGCTGCTTGCGGATTTCGTGCAGAGTCAGAAGAGCGGCGTCGGTCGCTTCATCGCCGATCAGGTGAAGTCCTGGGACATCGATGTGCTGATCGGCCGCATCGAGCTGACGGTCGGGCGCGACCTGCAATTCATCCGGTTCAACGGCGCGATGGTCGGTGGTCTGGCCGGTTTGGCCTTGCACGCGCTGGAGCAGGGGTTGAAGCTGGGCCTGTAACCACAGGAGGTTCACATGGCCGACCCAGCACAGAGCTTCACCGACATGTTCAAGAACTTCGGCGAACAGCTCAAGGTCCCGCCCTTCGACATGACGAAGATCATGGAGCAGCACCAGAAGAACCTGGAGGCCATGACCAAGTCGTGGCAGGCGATGGCCGAAGGCGCGAGCGGGATCGCGCACAAGCAGAAGGAAATCTTCGAGGCCGCGATGAAGGACATGGCGGAGATGGCGCAGTCCTACAAGCCGGGCGGCAACCCCCAGGAAGTGATGGCCAAGCAGGCCGAGTTCGCCAAGAAGGCCATGGAGGCGGCGATCGCCAACACCCGCGACATCGCCGAGTTGCTCCAGAAGTCGAGCACCGAGGCCTTCAAGATCGTGCAGGACCGGATGAAGGAGTCCTACGAGGATATCCGCGCTTCGGTCGAGAAGAAGTCGTAGCGCGAGCAAGCGCAGCCCGAGGCGGTGCGCGCGACGGGAACGCGCCGCCTTGAGGCAATGATCGAGAGGTTTCGGGAGAGGCGTCGTGGACCGGTTCTGGCTCAAGAGTTATCCGCCGGGGGTGCCGGCAGACATCGATCCGTCGGCCTATCCCAGCGTCGTGGCGCTCTTCGAGGAAAGCTTCTCCAGGCACCGGGACAAGCCGGCCTATGTCTGCATGGACAAGGCGCTGACCTTTGGCGAGATCGATACACTGTCGCTGGCGCTCGGGGCGTGGCTGCAGGGACGCGGGCTGAAAAGCGGCGCCCGCGTCGCGATCATGATGCCGAACATCCTGCAGTATCCGGTGGCGGTCGCGGCCGTGCTGCGGGCGGGATACGTGGCCGTCAACGTGAACCCGCTCTACACGTCGCGCGAGCTCGAGCATCAGCTTCGCGATTCCGGTGCCGACGCCATCATCCTTTTGGAGAACTTCGCGACGACCTTGCAGCGGGTGATCGCGCAGACGGGCATCAAGCATGTCGTGGTCGCTTCGATGGGCGACCTGCTGGGCTTCCCCAAGGGGCTGATCGTCAACTTCGTCGTTCGTACCATGCGCAAGATGGTGCCGGTTTGGTCGCTGCCCGGCCATGTGAAGTTCAACGACGCGCTGCGGGTGGGGCGCAGCATGGTCCTGGCGAAGCCGCAGCTGGGCCCGAACGATGTTGCCGTGCTGCAATATACCGGCGGCACGACCGGGGTTTCGAAGGGTGCGACCCTGCTGCATCACACCCTGGTCGCGAACCTGCTGGCGTCCGAAGCCTGGATGCAGCCCGGCCTGAACCGCCGCAAGATCAGCGGCCAGCTCACGATCGCCTGTGCACTGCCGCTGTATCACGTGTTCGCCTTCGTGACCTGTGGCCTGCTCGGCCTGCGCACCGGCGCGCTGAACGTCCTGATCCCGAACCCCCGCGATCTCGCGAGTACCATCAAGGATCTCTCCAAATACAAGATCAATGTCTTTCCGGCGGTGAACACGCTGTTCAACGGGCTCGCCAACAATCCGGATTTCGCAAAGCTCGATTTCTCGGAACTGGTCATCTCCAACGGCGGCGGCATGGCGGTGCAGGAGTCCGTCGCGAAGAAGTGGCTGGCCATCACCGGCTGTCCGATCTGTGAGGGCTACGGCCTCAGTGAGACTTCCGCCGGTGTCACCTGCAATCCCACGGACTCCGAGACCTACACGGGCACGATCGGGCTGCCGCTGCCGAACGTCGAGATCCGCATTCTCGACGACAGCGGCAAGGAGGTCCCGATCGGGCAGGCGGGAGAGATCGCGATCCGCGGTCCGCAGGTCATGCGGGACTACTGGCAGCAGCCCGAGGAAACGGCGAAGGTCATGACACCGGACGGCTTCTTCAAGTCCGGCGACATCGGCATCATGGACGCGCGCGGCTACACCAGGATCGTGGATCGCAAGAAGGACATGATCCTGGTCTCGGGATTCAACGTCTATCCCAATGAGGTCGAAGAGGTGGTCGCCGCCCATCCCGGCGTGCTCGAATGCGCGGCCATCGGCGTGCCGGATGCCAACTCCGGCGAGGCGGTGATGCTGTTCGTGGTCAAGAAGGATCCGTCACTCACCAGGGAAGCGCTGGCGGCCTACTGTCACCAGGAGCTGACCGGCTACAAACGGCCCAAGTACATCGAGTTCCGGGCCGAGCTGCCGAAGAGCAACGTCGGAAAGATCCTGCGCCGCGAATTGCGGGATGGCGTGGCCAGGAAGCCGGCGTAACTCCTGCAGGTAACCTGCAACCCTCGGGGGGCAGCCACGTTCTGTGGCCACCAATTCCCCGGAGGACCGCAAATGACCGCCACCAAGTTTCTAGCCGCGACAGCCCTCGTCCTATCCGCCGCCGCCTGCAGCAGCACCAGCACCACCTATGAAACGCGGACGGCCGGCGCACCTTATGCCGTGACCAGCTCGGAGCAGGCCTGCGTCGACTACGGGTTCCGCGTGGGGACCGACAACTACAACCGGTGCGTCTCCCGCGAGGCCGCCGCCCGCGCCCAGGGCCGCGTTCCCGCGGGGTACACGGTCGCGACCGTCGAGGCCGATGCCCGCAACGCCTGCTACTCATATGGCCTGACGCCCGGGACCGCGATGTACGACCGTTGCGTAGGGCGTGAGGTCGACGCCCGTCGCTACCGCGACCAGGCCTATGGAAATCCAGTCCCGGCGCCGGCCCCCGGCTACGCCTCGACCACCTATTACACCACCGCGCCGACCGCCCCGACCTATTACGGCCCGGCCACGACGGTCTCGACCACCACCTACAGCACCCCGGCGGTGGCTCCCCGGCCGACCCCGCCGGCCGGCGTTGAGGCCTTCCGCGATGAGTATGGTTTCCGCTATGATGGCCAGGGAAACCGGATCGACCGCAACGGCAACATCATCAGCCCGCAGTCGACCACACGATGAGGGGGCTTGATGGCTGCGAGACGTATTATGGCCGCGACGTTCGGCGTGTCGCTGCTCGCGGCCTGCGATCCGCTGCCCCAGCCCCTCTATAGCGAAACCACGCCGCCGCCAGCCTATCGGGTCCAGCCCAGCGGGCTGCGCGTCGACAATGAGGGCTTCCAGATGGATCCGGAGGGCTACCGGATCGACAAGAGTGGTGCCCGGGTCGGGGTCATCGATGTTCCGGCCAAGACTGCGGGCGACAATTCCAACGCCGTAGCCGGCTATTACATCAGCAATACCGGCTCGGATGCCCCGGGCCGCGTCGCGTCACCCAGCGAAGGGGCAGGCTCGGGCGTGGGAACGGGTCCGGGCGCCGCGAACGTGCCGACGCCGTCTCAGATGCCGCAGCAGGCGCCGATCGCGCCGGCGCCCGGCAACGTGCCGCCGCCGGCCGGCTACCGCTAAGCCGCCCTACTCGATGCGAACGCCGGCTTCGCGAATGACCGGCGCCCACTTGGCGATTTCATCCTTGATGAACCTGGCCGTGACCTCGGGCGTGGTGTCGGTCGTCGGGACGGCGGCGATATCCTCCAGGAACTTGATGGTGGCGGGGTCCTTCATCATCTGGCGCGACGCCTGGTCGAGCACGTCGACCACCGGCTTCGGCACGTTGGCCGGACCCAGGATCAGGTTGAACGTGTAGGCCTCGTAACCCTTGACCCCGGCCTCGATCATCGTCGGGATTTCCGGGGCGACCGGCGCCCGCTTCGAATAGGCATAGGCGAGAATGCGGACCTTGCCGGCCTTGTGGAGCTGCAGCGTCGTGCTGAAGGTCTCGAACATCCAGGCGGTCTGGCCGCCCATCATGTCCTGCAGCGCAGGCATCGAGCCCTTGTAGGGTATGTGCTCGACATCCATGCCGCCGACCTCGCGCTTGAAGTACTCGCCGGCGAGATTGATGATCGAGCCGGCCCCCGAGGAGCCGTAGGAATATTTGCCTGGGTTCTTCTTCATCAGCTCGACCAGGCCCATCACCGTGTCGGGCATGTCGGGCCGGGCCACCAGCACCAGCGGGTTAACGCAGATCGACGAGATCGGCGTGAAATCCTTCACCGCATCGTAGGCCGGCTTCACGAAGGCCGTCGGGTTGATGGCATGGGTCGAGGAGGGCGCGCAGAGGAGCGTATAGCCGTCGGGCTTGGCGTTCTTCACGTCGACCGCGCCGATCGAGCCGGCGGCCCCTGCCTTGTTGTCGACGATCACCTGCTGGCCGAGGATGGCGCTGAGCTTCTCGGCGGCCATGCGGCCAATGATGTCCGTCGGCCCCGCTGGTGCGAACGGAATGACGAAGCGGATCGTCTTGTCGGGATACTTGCCCTGGGCGCGGGCGATCGATGGGACGGCAAGCGCCGCGGCGCCGGCCGCGATCAGGTGACGACGTTTCATTTTCGGATCCTCCCTTGTTTCTTCGGTTCTAATTCAGCGTCTCGTCGAACAGCTCGATCATGGCGTTCCATGACCGGCGGTCGGTGGCCTGGTGATAGAAGAAGCCCTTCATGCCACGCGAATCGGCGGCCGGGTTGGTGAAGCTGTGTCCGGCGCCGCCATAGAGCTGCAGCCGCCAGTCGATGCCGCCTGCCTTCATCTCCTTCTCGAAGGCCAGACGCTGCTCGGGCGGAATGATCGGATCGTCGGCGCCGATGCAGACCAGCACCTTGGCTTTGATGTTGGCCGCATCCTGCGGCCGCGCGGTCGCGAGGCCGGAATGGAAGCCGACGACGGCCTTCACGTCGGCGCCGCTGCGCGCGATCTCGAGCGCGGTCGTGCCGCCGAAGCAGTAACCGATGGCCGCGAGGCGCGCTGGATCGACTTCCCTCTGCGCCTTGAGCACGTCGAGGGCCGCCAGCGCCCGGGTGCGGATGCCCGTCGGGTCGGCCATCCAAGGCTGCAGGCGAGTCATGGTCTGGCTGGGATCGGCGAGCGGCTTGCCGTCGCCGTGATAGTCCATCGCGAAGGCGGCGTAGCCCAGACCCGCGAGGCGGGCGGCGATCTTCTTCGTGTGGTCGGTGAGGCCCGGCCCCTCGTGGCAGACCAGCACCCCGGCGCGGCGGCCGGGCTTGCCGTCGTCGACCACATACTGTCCGACCATGCGGACGCCGTCGGCTCGGTATTCGATGTCTTCGGTGCGCATTGTGGTTGGTTTCCTCCGATTGGAACGGAGACTAGCGGAGGCGGCTTGACCCGCCAACGACCCGCCGGCCGAGGTCGCCGCCATGGTCACCGCGCTACTTCACGGGCGCGGAGCCGCAGAAGGCATTGCCACGGGGCCTGAATTGCGCGGCAGGAACCCATCGTATAGATTGACCCCATGTCGCAGTTCTTTCTTCCCGGCGCGTCTCTCGCGCGATGTATCGAGGCCTGAGGCCCAGCGGGCCGCGTCAGGTTTCGTTCGTTTTTTGAGTGGGGAGAAGGGGCGATGTCCCTCGTCGTTTATAACACGCTGTCGCGCGAAAAAGAGCCGTTCGTGCCGCTCGACCCTTCGAACGTGCGCCTCTATGTCTGCGGCCCCACGGTCTACGACTATGTCCATATCGGCAATGCGCGCCCGGTCGTCGTTTTCGACATTCTCTACCGTCTGCTGAAGCGGCGTTATCCGCGCGTGACCTATGTCCGCAACATCACGGACATCGACGACAAGATCATGGTGCGCGCCGCCGAGAACAAGGAGTCGATCGACGCGCTGACCGAGCGGACCGCCGCCGCCTATCAGAGCGACATGAGCCGCCTCGGGGCACTGCCGCCGGACGTCGAGCCGCGCGCCACGAAGTATGTGGGCGAGATGATCGCGCTGATCGAGCGGCTGGTCGCCCGCGGCCATGCCTATGAAGCGGAGGGCCATGTGCTGTTCGACGTGCCCAGCATGGAAGACTATGGCCGCCTGTCGCGCCGCTCGCACGACGAGCTGATCGCCGGCGCCCGCGTAGAGGTCGCGCCCTATAAGAAGGACGCGGCCGACTTCGTGCTGTGGAAGCCGTCCACCGATGCGCAGGCGGGTTGGCCGAGCCCGTGGGGTCGTGGCCGTCCCGGCTGGCATATCGAGTGCTCCGCCATGAGCGGCGCGCTGCTCGGCGAGACGTTCGACATCCATGCCGGCGGCCTCGACCTGATCTTCCCGCATCACGAGAACGAGATCGCGCAGAGCCGTAGCGCCTTCGGTCACGCCATCATGGCGAAGTACTGGATGCATAACGGCTTCCTGAACATCTCCGGCGAGAAGATGAGCAAGTCGCTCGGCAACTTCTTCACCGTGCACGAGCTGCTCGACCAGTATCCCGGTGAGGTGATCCGCCTGTTGCTGCTGTCGGCGCAGTATCGCCAGCCGCTCGACTTTACGCCCGAAGGCCTTGCCCAGGCCAAGGGCACCCTCGACCGCTGGTATGGTCTCTTGCGCGGCAAGGCGCTCGAGCCGAAGCCCATTCCGGCCTCAGTCGAGGAGGCGCTGTCGGACGATCTCAACACGCCGCTCGCCATCAGCGCGCTGCACCAGCTGCGCGATCCGTCGGAGCTCAAGGTGGGCGCCTCCGCGCTCGGCCTGCTGCAGCAGGATCCGGAAGCCTGGTTCCGCTGGACGCCGGCCGCTGCGGCCTCGGGCCCGTCGGACGCCGAAATCGAGGCTGCCATCGCGGCCCGTCAGGCGGCGCGCAAGGCCAAGGACTTCAAGGAGTCCGACCGCATCCGCGACGATCTCAAGGCCAAGGGCGTGATCCTTGAGGACGGGCCGAAGGGAACGACCTGGAAGCGCGGTTAGAGCATTCTGATGCGCTGTCGGGCGGCAGCGCCTGCTGAGGCGCGAGAGCGCGCACGGTGCAGAAAAGGCATGGATGACCCCTCCGCCCGCGCTGACGCGGGCACCTTCCCATCTGAATGGGGAGGACGGAGAGAGTCCCTCACCGCTTCTCGAAGATGATGCTTTGCACGGCGCGGCCGAAATAGCCTTGGCGGTCGGCGAGGCGCGCGGCGGCGATGCCGACCGAGTCCGGGCCGATCCAGGTCTCGGCGTCGAGCAGCACCCACTCGCCGACCGGCTCGCGTCCGAGGCTGACGGTCAGGTCGGCGTTGATGAACGTCCAGTCGTTCATGTCGAAGACCGACGAGGTGCCGTTGCAGAAATCGGCGGCGATGACCGCGCGCATCAGCGGCGAGATCGCGGCATGCTCGACGATGGGACGCGTCGCGCGGTACCAGACGGCGGCAGGGCCGGGGATGCGGAAGCCGCCCTTGGCGGTGCGCATCTCGATACCCTTGAGAAACGGCGTTTCGGTCGCGAAGAAGTCGGGCGGCGCGCAGTCTTCGGGCAGCGGGAGCTGGACCGGTGGTCCGTTGGCGATCGCCGGCATTTCCCTGGGGTCGACGCGGATGCGCAGCGCGCTCGCCCGCACGACCTCGGCGCCGTCGGCCAGCAGCCGCACCGACACGAGCTGGATCTTGCGGCCTTCGCGGACGATCTCGGTCGCTATCGTGAGCGGTGCGACGGGTACCGGCCGCATCAGGTCGACGGTCAGGCGGGCGACGCGCATCGGCACCGGTGATGGCAGGTTTTCGACCGCCCAGCAGATCAGCGAAGAGGGCGCCGCCCCGTGCTGAAGCTTGGGGCTCCACGGCCCACCGGCGGAAGCGCTCGTGTCGGCGGTGGCACCTTCGACGCGGTAGATCGACTCCATTCGCTTCAACTCCTAATAGGGCGCGCCTTCATAGAAGCCGACGCCATGGGCCGCAATCTGGGGCCGCGATGATGTACCCGGGCAGTCCTGCGGGGCGACGACCCGGCAGGTAATGGTTTGACGCATCTTGGTATTTAACATATACGTTAAATATGGATGCTCTCTCCCAGACCTTCTCGGCCCTCGCAGATCCCACGCGGCGCGCCATTCTCGCGCGGCTCGCCAGCGGCGGCGCCACGGTCGGCGAACTGGCCGAGCCGTTCGACATGTCGCTGCCGGCGGTGTCGCGCCATCTCAAGGTGCTGACCGAGGCCGGGCTGATCGAGCGCCACACCGAGGCGCAGTGGCGCCGCTGCGAGCTGCGCGGCGAGGGGCTGCGCGCGGCGGCGGACTGGATCGAGCACTACCGCAGGTTCTGGGAAGCGAGCTTCGACCGGCTCGACGCCTTCCTGAAGAGCACCGAAACCGATTCCAAGCCGACGAAAGGAAAGTCAGATGCCCGACGCAAGGCTCGATAACAGCACGCTGCACATCAGCCGGATCTTCGACGCTCCACGCGAAAGGGTGTTCGACGCCTGGGTCAACCGCGACCAGTTCGTGCGTTGGATGTGTCCGCCCGGCGTGGAGATCACGCTGTGCGAGGTCGATGCGAGACGCGGCGGCGCCTGGCGCATCGATGGACGCAACGAGCAGGGGATCTTCGCCTCGTCGGGCGTCTATCTCGACGTCGTCCGGCCTGAGCGGCTGGTCTTCACCTGGGCCCATCATGCCGATGGCGACTTCAATCGCGCGCGCGGCCACGAGACGACGGTGCGGGTCGAACTGCGTGCCCTGGGCGAGCGCACCGAACTGACCCTGGTGCACGGTCCGTTTGCGGACACCGACGACTTCGCCTGCCACGACCAGGGCTGGGCCGGTAGCTTCGACAAGCTCGTCGCCTTCTTCAGGAGGTCGGCATGACCGCTCATCCCGTCGTCTCCCATGCGGAATGGCTCGCGGCCAGCCGCGACTTCTTGGCGAAGGAGAAGGAGTTCACCCGGCTGCGGGACGAGCTCTCGCGTCAGCGCCGGGCGCTGCCCTGGGAGCGTGTCGAGACGGAGTATTCCTTCGAGGCGCCCGAAGGCCGCGTGTCACTGGCCGATCTTTTCTCCGGTCACAGCCAGCTTCTCGTCTACCACCTGATGTTCGGTCCGGACTGGACCGAAGCGTGCAAGAGCTGCTCCTTCTGGGCCGACAATTTCAATGGTATCGACGTTCATCTCGCCCATCGCGACACGGCACTGGTCGCCGTCTCCCGGGCGCCGCTGGCGACGCTCGGAGCCTACGCCCGGCGGATGGGGTGGACATTCCGCTGGGTGTCGTCCGGCGAAGGCGACTTCAACTTCGACTACAAGGTAAGCTCGCGGCCCGGCGAGGAGGCGCTCGATTACAATTTCGGGACGATGCAGGTCGGCCCGGGAGAGATGCCCGGGTTCAGCGCCTTCCGCCGCGACGAAGACGGCGCCGTCTATCACACCTATTCGACTTACGCGCGGGGCGTTGACATGCTGAACGGCGCTTACCACCTGCTGGATTTGACCTCGAAGGGCCGGGACGAGGCGGGACTCCCCTTCACGATGGACTGGGTGAAGCGCCGCGACCAATATTGAGAAAGGAAAGGCAGCCATGAAGGCCGTATGGCAGGGCAAGGTGATCGCCGAGAGCGACCGTACGCTCGTGGTCGATGGCTACCACTACTTTCCGCGCGAAGCGGTGCGCATGGACCTGCTGAAGCAGACGCCCAGGACGGGCAGCGACCTGCAATGTCCGCATGGCGTTCAGTTCTATGACGTCGTGGACGAACAGGCGCGCAGTCCGCGGTCCGCCTGGTCCTATGAGGCGCCGCAGGCGCGCATGCAGTCGGTCGATCACTGGATCGGCTTCTGGGAAGACGTCAGCGTCGGCTGACACCCCACAAAAGAAAACGGCCGGCAGATGCCGGCCGTTCTACGTTCAGCCGCGGGCGCTTCAGCGCGCCGGCGAGATGGCGGTGATCATCAGCGGGGTCGTCATGCCGATGACGACGTCGCCGACCTTGATCTTCTTCAGCATGTCCTGCTTGGCGATGGAATTGGCCGAGTAGGTGCGCACCGGGCCGCCGCGACCGTCGATCACGGAAACCATGTTCTTGCCGAGGTCGATTCCGACGACCGTCAGGGTGAAGCGGCCGGCCTCGACGTCCGTCTGGTTCGGGGACGAGCTCATCTGGTCCTTGCGGGCGAGCTGGGAGCCCGGACCCTTCTGGCGCAGGTTGAGCATGGTCACCACTTCGGAATAGGTGACGCTGGCCATCGAACCGTCGTCGATCGAATCGAGGTTCTTGACGCTGTCGGCCACCGGCAGGATCAGCAGCTGGCCGTTCGGCAGGGTGAAGGCGACCGTCCGGCTCTCGGTATCGGCCGACTCAATCTTGACCCGCTGGGTGACCACGTCGTTGAAGGCCACGCCCTCGCGCGGCACAGGCCTCACCTGGGCCGATGCCTGCCGCTCGGGCAGGCTCGCGCCGATCGCCAGAACCGCCGCGAACAGGGAAGCGCCTGCGGTCATCTTCATCGAACGGATCGTCATTGCCGTTTACCTCGCAAAACCCCTAACGCGCCGGACAATAGCGATCCGAACCGGCGAAGCAACCACCAAGGGCGTGAGCGGCTCAGGCAAAATGGGCCAATACCGCCCGCGCGACCGCGTCGGGCTGGTCGAGATAGGCCAGATGGCCAGCATTGGGCACGGTTTCGACCCGTGTCGGGCCGTTGAGCCCCTTGTCGATTCCCTGAGCGAACTTGCCCGCATAGCTTGGGGGCAGAATGGCGTCGCGGTCGCCCCACAGGATCAGGGTCGGCGCCGCGATCAGTCCCAGGCGCTTTTCCAGACGTGTATTGCCGAGCGGCCAGAAAGCCCGGGCGGCGGCTTCGGATGCCCGGGTCATCTCGATCGGCCATTCCACGGAATTCGCGCCCTCCGGTGCGGCGACCAAGTCGGTCCAGTTGGCCGGATCGGCGCACAGAAGGCCCGGCAGCACGTCCTTGCGCTGCGCCCAGGGATCCGCCGCCGGTTCCTTCTCGTCGAACAGGCCAAAGGGGGCGATCAGCACGAGTTTGCCGACATGGCCGGGAAAGATCCCCGCCATTTCCGCGGCAAAGGCGCCACCCACCGACGCTCCCACGAGATCGGCGCCGGCAAGGCCAGCCTTTTCGACGATCTGGCGCACCGCCAGCACCCAGTCGAGATGCGTGTCGAGCTCGGTATGACCTGTGGCGCCGGGGTATCCGGGCAGGGAGGGAGCGATCACCGTCCGGGTCTCGGCGAGCCTGTCGAGGAAGGGCAGCCAGCGCGGCAGGCCGCCGAGGCCCGCCAGGAAAGCCAGCTTCGGGCCTTTCCCTTTGGTCCAGACGCGGCAGGGATGGCCGTTGACCTCGACGATCGTCGTAGCGGGCTGGGACACGCGACTACTCCGCGGCGACGGTCTGCGGGCGGAAGGCGGGAACCGCGGCGCGCTGACCCTTGGCCATCGGCTTGGGCCACCACTTGTCCTCCCATTCGCCGAACAGGTCCTTGACCTTCGGCATCACCTTCTCGGCGAACAGGCGCGTGTTGTACTTGGTGGTGTCCTTGCTCATGTTGCCGTACTGCAGCAGTAGCATGAGATGGCCGACGTTCAGGCTCTTGGCGACGTGGCGGATCTGCTCCACCACCTCGTCGGGCGAGCCCACGATGACGTAGCCGCCGTCCACGATGTCCTTCATGTTGGTGGCCTTCATGCTGAGCTTGCTCGAATAGCTCGCCGTATTGGCCGCCTTGCTCACCATGCTCTGGATGCCGGCGCGCTGCGTGGCCTCGGTCGTGTAGCCGGGCGGCGTGGCGTAGCGGGCATCTACGTGCAGGCAGCGGCCGTAGAAATACTCGGCGGGCTCGGTATAGAGGTCGAGCGCCTGCTGGCGGCTCTCGGCCACGCCGACGAACTGCAGGAAGCCGGCGCGGTAGGGATTGCGGTCCTTGCCGAGCTTCTCCATCTCGTTCCAGAAGCCCTGCATCGTCGTGAGACCGGCCTTGTAGCCGTAGTACGACAGGTAGCAGTAGACGTAGTCCATCTCGGCGCACCAGCGCCACGTCTCGACCGAACCGCCGCCGGGAATCCAGATCGGCGGATGCGGGTCGTTCTGGATGGGGCGCGGCCAGATGTTGACGTAGCGCTGCTGGTTGTAGCGGCCGTTGAAGGCGAAGGTGTCCTTCTCGGTCCAGGCCCGCTTCACGAGGTCGTGCGCCTCGAGATAGCGCTCGCGCAGCAGGCTCGGATTCTGGCCATAGGCATAACAGGTGTCCATCGGCGAGCCGACCGGGAAGCCCGCGATCAGCCGGCCGCCCGAGATGCAGTCGATCATCGCGAACTCTTCGGCGACGCGCGTCGGCGGATTGTAGAGCGCCAGCGAGTTGCCCATGACGCAGAGCGCGGTGTCGGTGGTGCGGCGCGCCAGCGACGAGGCGATCAGGTTGGGCGAGGGCATCAGCCCGTAGCCGTTGGAATGATGCTCGTTGACGCAGACCGCGTCGTAGCCGAGCTCGGCCGCGTATTCGAGCTCGTCCATGAAGTCGTTGTACATGTGATGCGCGCGCTTGGGGTCGAACAGCGAGGAATGGATGTCGACCCACACCGACGGATGCTTCCGGTTGAAGTCCTCCGGAAGCTCCGTGTACGGCATGAGGTGGAACCACATGAGTTTCATGGTGCGCTCTCCCCTAAACTCGAGCTGCTTGGTAAACGACCGTTTACCTCGCAAGCCTGCCGCGACTTCAGGTTGCCGGCAATGCGGATTTTCCGCATGGCATGGGTAATTTTGTTGTTTTTCCCCTGTGCCAACCGTTCCGATTCGTATTTGTGCGTTGCACTCTCGCGAATGCAGCAATAGTTTCGCCGCAACGCAGGAGGATTTGCCATGTCCGTCGTCGCTTTCGCGGCTCGCCCTCATCCCACGGCCAACCAGCCGAAGAAGGATCTCTACGAGGTCGGGGAAATTCCGCCGCTCGGACACGTGCCGAAGAACATGTACGCCTGGGTCATCCGGCGCGACCGTCACGGCCCGCCGGAACAGTCCATGCAGCTCGAGGTGGTCCCGACCCACACGATCGGCGAGGACGAGGTGCTGGTCCTCGTTATGGCCGCGGGCGTGAACTACAACGGCGTGTGGGCCGGTCTCGGCCTGCCGATCTCGCCGTTCGACGTGCACAAGCAGCCCTTCCACATCGCCGGCTCCGACGCCTCGGGCATCGTCTGGGCGGTCGGCGCCAAGGTGAAGCGCTGGAAGGTCGGTGACGAGGTCGTCATCCACTGTAACCAGGACGATGGCGACGACGAGGAGTGCAACGGCGGCGATCCGATGTTCTCCACCAGCCAGCGCATCTGGGGCTACGAGACGCCCGACGGGTCGTTCGCCCAGTTCTGCAAGGTCCAGGCACGGCAGCTGATGAAGCGCCCGCCGCACCTCACCTGGGAGGAGAGCGCCTCCTACACGCTCACCCTCGCCACCGCCTATCGCATGCTGTTCGGCCACCGCCCGCACATCCTGCGGCCCGGCCACAACGTGCTGGTGTGGGGCGCGGCGGGCGGCCTCGGCTCAATGGCGATCCAGCTCATCGCCACGGCCGGCGCCAACGCCATCGGCGTGATCTCCGATCCGTCGAAGAAGGATTTCGTGATGTCGCTGGGCGCCCGCGGCGTCATCAACCGCAACGACTTCGACTGCTGGGGCCAGCTGCCCGACGTCGACGATCAGGCGGGCTATGCCGAGTACATGAAGAAGTGCCGCAAGTTCGGCGCCGCGATCTGGGAGCACACCGGCAAGGGCAACGACGTCGACTTCGTGTTCGAGCATCCCGGCGAGCAGACCTTCCCGGTCTCCTGCTTCATCGTGAAGCGCGGCGGGATGGTGGTCTTCTGCGCCGGCACCACCGGCTTCAATCTGACGATGGACGCGCGTTTCGTGTGGATGCGCCAGAAGCGCATCCAGGGCAGCCACTTCGCCAACCTGCTGCAGGCCAGCCAGGCCAACCAGCTGGTGATCGAGCGCCGCATCGACCCGTGCATGAGCGAGGTCTTCGAATGGGCCGACATCCCCAAGGCCCACACCAAGATGTGGAAGAACCAGCACAAGCCCGGAAACATGGCCGTGCTGGTCTCCGCCAAGCGTCCCGGCCTGCGCACCCTCGAGGACGCGCTGGACGACTAAGGTCAGCTTTCCTCCCCCGCAGCGCGGGGGAGGTGGCCGCAGGCCGGAGGGGGTGAGCCTCAGTCCGGTCCGTTGCTTTCCCCCCTCCGCCCCCTTCGGGGGCACCTCTCCCGTATGACGGGGGAGGAGATGATTTCGAGTCCGTCATGTCCCTGATCCTCCTTCCCGACCTCCTCTTGCTCTGCGCCGAAGCCGAGGGTGCGGCCGGTCGCCATGAAACCGCTGTGCGTGAAGCGGTGCGGGCGCTTGTGGCGCCGCAGGGCAAGGTCGATGCGAAGCTGCTGGAGCGCGAGCAGTTCGCCGCGCACGGCTTTGCCTGGATCGCCACCTACGTGGCGGCGCTGCGCCAGATGCGGCGCTGGGCCGAAGCGGGGGCGGGCGGCGAACTCGAAAGCCTGATCCTGCAGTCGGCCTATGGCGAATATCTCGCGCAGCTGAAGGGCGGCATCGCCATCAGCCAGGTCGAGATCGTGCGGCCGGGCGACTTCGGCCTCGACGGTTCTGCCCTTGAGACGCCGGCCGTCGCCAAGCTGATCGCCGGCAACACGCCGGCGGTGCGCGGTCGCATCGCCAAACTCATCTCGGACGGTCTCGACACCGGCGGCTTCGGTGCGCTTGGGCTGGATGACGAGGCGCTCGACGAGGTGCGCCGTCAGTTCCGGCGCTTCGTCGACACCGAGGTGGCGCCGCACGCGCATGGCTGGCACCTGCGCGACGAGCTGATCCCGCTGCCGGTGGTGCAGCAGATGGCCGATCTCGGCGTCTTCGGCCTCACCGTCCCCGAGGAGTGGGGCGGGCTCGGCATGGGCAAGCTCGCCATGTGCGTCGTCACCGAGGAATTGTCGCGCGGCTATATCGGCGTCGGCTCGCTGGGCACCCGCTCGGAAATTGCGGCCGAGCTGATCCGCTCCGGCGGCACCGAGGCGCAGAAGCAGAAGTACCTGTCGCGCATCGCGTCGGGCGAGCTGCTGCCGACGGCGGTCTTCACCGAGCCGAACACCGGCTCCGACCTCGCCAGCCTGCGCACGCGCGCCGTACTCGAGGGCGACACCTACAGGATCAACGGCAACAAGACCTGGATCACCCATGCCGCGCGGGCCGACATCATGACGCTGCTGGCCCGCAGCGACGCCTCAAAGCCCGGCTATCAGGGCCTCTCGATGTTCCTGGCGGAGAAGCCGCGCGGCACCGACGCCGATCCGTTTCCGGCCAAGGGCATGAGCGGTGGCGAGATCAGGGTGCTGGGCTATCGCGGCATGAAGGAATACGAGATCGGCTTCGACGGCTTCGAGGTGCCGGCCGCCAACCTGCTGGGCGAGAAGGAAGGCCATGGCTTCAAGCAGCTAATGGCGACCTTCGAGAGCGCGCGTATCCAGACCGCGGCCCGCGCCGTCGGCGTGGCTCAGAATGCGCTCGAACTCGGCCTGCGCTATGCCAAGGACCGCATCCAGTTCGCCAAGCCGCTCTACGCCTTCCCGCGCGTCGCGGGGAAGATCGCCTGGATGGCCGTCGAGACCATGATCGCCCGCCAGCTCACCTACTTCGCCGCGCGCGAGAAGGATTCGGACCGCCGCTGCGACATCGAGGCGGGCATGGCCAAGCTGCTGGCCGCGCGCGTTGCCTGGAGCAATGCCGACAATGCGCTGCAGATCCACGGCGGCAACGGCTATGCGATGGAATATCCCGTGAGCCGCGTCCTCTGCGACGCCCGCATTCTCAACATCTTCGAGGGCGCGGCCGAGATCCAGGCCCAGGTCGTCTGCCGCGGCCTGATCGAGGGCCGTAACTAGATACCCGCTCGCTCCGGGCTGGCCGCTCGGCACGCGCCGCCTGAGCTTTGCCTCAGGCGCGGCTCGCCAGATACCAAAGCGGTATCAGCAGGACGGTGATCAACTGCAGACGGACGCGCCAGACCATCAGGCGGTTGCTGCGGCTTGCGCCGGCCGTTCCGTCGGCTTCATCGCGGCCCATCGAGAGCACGCCGACGAACAGGACCACCAGAGTTGCAAATGCAGAAACGAGGACGAGCACGAAGAGGACGTTTGCCAGTGTCATGAGGGCTCCAGACCGACGCGGCGGTCGATTGCCTGACAGTTGGTTGTGCAAGCGTTCGGCGGCAAGTCCCCACGATGGCAGCGGCTGCCATGTCGCACGCGTGATCCGCCACCGCTCCTGACGCGTAGTGGTTGCAGTGTTCACAAGGATCGAAACATGAGTTCTCTTTATCGCGCCGTCATGGACTCCAGCGTCAACCCGCTGCGAACGCTGCCGGCGGCTCAGCGATTCCAGCTCATGCTGTTCCTCAGCGTCATGTGGACCAACATTTTCTGCCTCAGCGCCGGCGCATGGATCTGGTACGGCGAGCTGATCGCTTTCCATGTGCTCGTTTCCGCCGGTATCGTCATCACCGGCCTTGTCTTCCACCAGGCCTCGAGAACGTCGGCCTATCTCACGTACCGGCATTTCCCGCTCAAGGATGGCACCGCCCGTTACGACGATGTCTGGGGCGGCTGACGCGCACCTCCTGGGGGGCGTCGCCATCGTTGTCGGCTCGTCGGGAGGTATCGGCAGCGCATTGCACCAACGTCTCTCTGCGCAACCTCGCTTTCGCGCGGTGCTGGGACTGGGGCGACGAAGCTCACCGCCTCTCGACCTGACGGACGAGGCGAGCATTGCCTCTGCCGCGCGCCATGTCGGGGAGCTCGGGGCCGACGTGCGTCTGATCATCGATGCCAGTGGAATCCTGCACGAGGACGGACTCTCGCCCGAAAAGACGTGGCGCGATCTCGACGCGGCGCAGATGGCCAGGGCCTTCGCCGTGAATGCCATCGGCCCGGCCCTGCTGATGAAGCACTTCCTGCCGCTGCTGCCGCGTCAGGGGCGATCGGTGTTCGCCACCTTGTCGGCGAGAGTGGGCAGCATCGGCGATAACCGGCTGGGCGGCTGGTACAGCTACCGCGCGTCGAAGGCGGCGCTGAACCAGTTCGTTCGGACGGCCGCCATCGAGCTGGGTCGCCGCCAGCCAGCCGCCCTCTGCGTGGCGCTCCATCCGGGGACGGTGGCAACATCGCTCTCGTCGCCCTTCGTGAAGGCGGGGCTCGACATGCAGACGCCCGACCAAGCGGCCGGGCGTCTCCTCGATGTGATCGATCGCCTGCCGCCCGGCAGCAGCGGCGGCTTCTTCGATCACCGCGGCGATCCGGTGCCGTGGTGACTGCATTTAGGGTCTTGGATTCGGCAAGCGGCTATTCGCGCTTGTCGTCCACCTTGATGCCCATGATCTTCTTGGCCGGGTACTTCTTGAACGTGCCGAGATGGTTGCGCATGCCGAGCTGGAAGGCCTCGATGTAGGCCAGCTTCCGTGTCAGGTAATTGTGCTGCTCTTTCGGGTCGAGATAGAGGTTGAACAGCTTCGGATAGGTGTAGCGCTCCAGCACGCCGGTGAAGCCGCCGGTGCCGAAGGCGTCCGTCGCATTGTCGCTGGTGGCCGACAGCACCATCTTGTACTCGCCGCAGCGCATCCCCGAGAAGGTCTGGCTCAGCCAGTAATAATGATACTTGCGGTTGGACAGGCCGTCCGGCGCCAGCAGGAACGAGCTCTGGTCGACGCCGTCGATGTAGCGGTCGGACGGCAGCAGATCCGACGCGCCGGCGAGGCCGAGCGCGGTCGGCACGATGTCGTTGAAGTCGAACAGCCCGTCGCTCTGGCGGCCGGACTCGATCGTGCCCGGCCAGTACATCAGGCCGGGGACGCGCACGCCACCTTCCCAGGTCGAGCCCTTGGCGCAGCGGAACGGCGTGAAGGCGGCGTCCGGCCAGGTCTCCATGTGCGGCCCGTTGTCGGACGAGATGAAGATCAGCGTGTCCTCGAGTTGGCCCGACTTGCGCAGCGCCTCGACGAGGCGGCCCATGATCTCGTCGAGTTCGAGCAGCGTGTCCTTGTAGGGATGCTTGGCCGGCGACTTGCCGAGGAACTTCTCGCCCGGATAGTTGTCGAAGTGGGCGCCACGCGTGCAGTGATACAGCAGCCACGGCTTGTCGGACTTGGCCTGCTTCTCGATGAACGCCTCGGAATACTTGCACCACTTCTCGTCGAGTTCGGAGAGGACGGGGATGGTCACCTCCTCGACGTTGGTCAGTTCCTTGCCCTTGGTCGCGTGCACGAAGCAGCGGTTGAAGGGCATGTTCTTGATCCACTCGGTGCGCGCGTCCGAATAGACGATCTCGGGGAAGAAGTGCGGGTCGCGCCACTCCGTGTACATGTCGGAGACGGAGAGGAAGCCGTAGAAATCGTCGTAGCCGACATGCTGCGGCTGGCTCTCCACGTTCTCGCCGAGATGCCACTTGCCAACCGCCTGCGTCGTGTAGCCGGCCTGGCCGAGCAGCATCGGCAGGGTGATCTCACCCTGCAGGCCGCCCGGTTCGCCGTACATCGGGGGACGATGCAGTCCATGACGGTTCGGAACGCGACCGGTGTGCAGCGTGGCGCGCGACGGCGAGCAGGAGGGTTCGGAATAGCAGGAGGTGAGCTGCAGGCCGCCGCGCGCGATCTTGTCGAAGTTGGGCGTCGGTGCGCCCACGGCGACGCCGCCGCCATAGCAGCCGAAATCACCCCAGCCGACATCGTCCATCAGGTAGATCAGGATGTTGGGCTTCTTCTTCCGGGCGGCGAGTTTCCGCGCTGCGGCTTCGATGTCTTCCTTGTGTACGAAAGCGGGTTCGAGATGGTTTGCCTTGCGCACGGTCTGCGTTGCGATGGCGTCGAATGCCGGCATGTTTCCTCCGTTGAATTGCGCGCAAACTACTCGTTTGCCACGTCGATTGCGATGGCGCGTGCGAGCGCCGTCAGCGGCGCGCCATAACGCGCGCCGGCCGCGGCTTCGCTCAGGGCAGAGCGGGTGAAGCGCATCGAGATGCACCCGAGAATGCGATCGTTCCTGTGAATGGCGACGGCGATACCCTGCAGGCGCGCCGTACGCGTCACGACCGAGAAGGCGTGGCCGTCCCGGCGGATCCGCGCAAAGGCCGCCGCCAGTTTCGCGTCGTAGCGGACACCAAGGTCGCGCAGGATCGCTCGGCGCTCTTCGTCTGTCGAGAACGCGAGCCAGGCGCGCCCGAGCGCGCCCGAGAGAATCGGGCTGCGGCGCTGGAGGGCCATCCGCTCGAACGACATCGGGCTCTCGGCCGCGGTCGAATAGCGGATCGTCATGGCGTGGTGGCTGATCGACCCGAGATAGAGCGGCCAGCCATGTTCCTGCGTGAAGCGCTGCATGTGCGGCGCGGCGATGTCGACCAGATGGTCGATGAAGCGGATGCCCTGCGCCAGCGCAAGCACCCGATCGGTGAGGCGATAGCCCAGGGACCGCGAGACCTGGGTTGCGTATCCCAGTTCGACCAGCGTGCCGAGCAGGCGCACGACCGTCGGGCGGGGCAGGCCCGTCTCGCTCGCCAGCGCCGCGATCGTTCCGTGCGGGCGCCGGCTCAGCGCCTCGAGGATGGCGAAACTGCGGCGGACGGGCTCGATGGCCATGGCAGGAAGCTATTCCGTAATACGGACTTTGTCGACTTGGACGAGGCGGAGCCGTTCGCGGGGCGTTAGCTTTGCCGCAACAAAGAAACCAAGAGGAAACATGATCGGCAGACGACGGTTCGGGATGGGGCTGGGCGCGGCAGCCTTTGCGGTGCCCGCGATCGTACGGGCGCAGAAGTATCCTGCGGGGCGCGTGACGATGGTCGTGCCGTTTCCGGCTGGCGCGGCGACCGACATCAGCGCCCGCGTCTATGCCGAGCGTCTGTCGGCGCTGTGGGGCCAGCCTGTGGTGATCGACAACAAGGGCGGTGGCAATGGCATTCCGGCGGCCGAAGCGGTCGCGCGCGCCAAGCCCGACGGGCTGACGCTCTTTGCGACCTCGGCGATGACACAGGTCGTCAATCCCGCGATCTACGACAAGCTGCCCTACGATCCGATCGCCGACTTCGCGCCGATTTCGCGCATGGGCACCTCGCCCTTCGTGCTGCTGGTCGACAGGAACAGCCCCATCAATACGGCGGCCGAGTTGACGGCGAAGCTGAAGGCCGAGCCCGGCAAGCACAATTACGGCGCCGGCGCCTTGCCTGCGCGCGTCGCCTCCGAGCTCTACAAGATGTCGGCAGGCGTCGACGCGGTCTATGTCGGCTACAAGAGCAACCCGCAGGCGATCCCCGACGTGCAGAGCGGCCTGCTCACCTTCATGATGATCGACACGGTCAACGCGAAGATCGCGATGGACCGCGGCGCGCTGAAGGGATTGCTCGTCACCGACAGCGAACGCTACGCCGCCGTGCCGACCATGCCGACGGCGGCGGAAGCGGGACTTCCCGACGTCCTGCTGACGACCTGGACCGGCTTCTATGCGCCGAAAGGGACGCCCGCGGAGATCGTCAGCCAGATCAATGCCGACCTCTACACGGTGTCGGCGATGCCGGAAGTCGTCGAGCGGCTGGCGGCCCTGGGCGGCACGCCGAAGCTCATGCGGCCGGCCGAGTTCGCTGCGTTCGCCAGCGCCGAGAAGGAGCGCTGGGGCCAGATCATCCGTCGAGCCAACATCAAGGTTGAATAGGAGAGACCCATGGCAGGATCCCTGAACGCCAATGCCGGCCCGCGTTACCGGCACAACGCCGACGAAAGCGCCCCGTACGAAACGATCACCCTCGACAAGCTGACGCCGATCCTCGGAGCGGAGATCAGCGGGATCGACCTCAGCCAGCCGCTATCCAACCGGCAGCAGGACGAGATTCATCGCGCGCTGGCCGAGAACCTGGTCATCTTCTTCCGCGACCAGCACATCAGCCAGGACCAGCACCTGGCCTTCGGCCGCCTGTTCGGCGACCTGCATACCCACCCCGCGGCGCCGAGCGAACCCGGCAAGCCGGAGCTGATGATCATTCATGCCGACAAGGATTCGCCGCGCGCCAATGGCGAAGGCTGGCACACCGACGTGAGCTGCGACCTCGAGCCGCCGATGGGCAGCATCCTCTACATCAAGAAGTGCCCGCCCAAGGGCGGCGACACGCTGTTCGCCAGCATGTACGCCGCCTACGAGGCGCTGTCGGACCGGATGAAGACCTATCTCGACGGGCTGACCGCCGTCCATGACGGCGAATCGGTCTATCGCGGCCTCTACAAGAACTACAACGTGGTCGAGAAACCCGAGTATCCGCGCGCCATCCATCCGGTGGTGCGGACCCACCCGGTGACGGGCAAGAAGGCACTCTACGTCAATCGCGGATTCACCCGCTCGCTGGTCGGCCTGCCGCGCGACGAAAGCGACGCGATCCTGCGTTATCTCTACGAACACATGGAAAACCCGCTCTTCCAGTGCCGTTTCCGCTGGCAGGAGAATTCCATCGCCTTCTGGGACAATCGCTGCGTCCAGCATCGTGCGATGTGGGACTACTGGCCGCACACCCGCAGCGGCAACCGGGTCACGGTGGCAGGCGACAAGCCTTACTGATACTCCTCGGGGCGTGCTGGTCATATTCGATTGCGACGGGGTGCTGGTCGACAGCGAGCCCCTCGCCAACACCTGCTTTGCCCGCGCGCTCCAGCGCGAGGGGCTCGACTGGACCGTCGAGGACACGATGCGGCGCCTGATGGGCCGCTCGATGAAGTCGTGCGTCGAGATCGTCGAAGGCGAACTCGGCCGCGCCTTGCCTGCCGATTTCGTCGAACGGCTGCAAGCGGACACGCTTCAGACCTTCCGTGACGCACCGCTGCAGCCCGTTGCCGGCGTCGTCGAGGCGATCGATGCGATCGAGGCGGCGGGCATCGCGACCTGCGTCGCCAGTTCGGGCGGGCTCGACAAGATGCGGGTCACCCTCGGCATCACCGGCCTGTGGTCACGCTTCGAGGGCCGCATCTTCAGTTCGAGCCAGGTGCCGCGCGGCAAACCGTTCCCGGACCTGTTCCTGCACGCCGCGATACAGATGAACGAGCAGCCGTTCGACTGTGTCGTGGTCGAGGATTCGCTGCCGGGTATTCAGGCGGCCCGCGCCGCCGGCATGCGCGCACTCGCCTATGTCGGCGCCCCGTACAGCGATGCCGAGGCGCTACGGGCGGCGGGCGGCCGGACGTTCGATTCGATGTCATCGCTGCCGATGCTGGCCTGGGCCGGGCGGTGAGCCGCACCGGTTCGTGGTCGATGGGGGCGGGCAACGGCGAGCGCGTCGTCGTCGTCGGTGCCGGGATGGCAGGGCTGGTCGCCGCGAGGCTGCTGCAGGATTCGGGTTTCACCGTCACCGTACTCGAGGCCCGCGGACGAATCGGCGGCCGGACCTGGACAGACGATCGCGTCGGCGCGCCCGTCGATCTCGGCGGCTCCTGGGTGCACGGGGTCGACGGCAATCCGCTCACCCTCTGGTGCGAGAAGCTGGGCATCGACCTGATCGAATCGCAGGGCGAGCGCCTGCTCATCGACAAGCGGGCGACGTCGCCGACCCGCGAGGGCCAGCGCCGGCGAGCCGTGATGGGACGAATGGCCTTCAAAGCCGCGATCGAATGGGCGACGTGGAAGAGCAAGGCGCTGACTCGCGTGCGCGGGCCGCGGTCGATCTCCGTGCGGGACGCCGTCGAGCCACTGCTTTCGGCGTCCTGGCTGCCCGAGATCGACCGTCTGGTTGTAGCGACCTTCGTCGAGATGAGTGAGGGCGTGCAGAGCGCGCCCTGGGAGGCGGTGGCGGCGGAGGAGTGGTTCCCCACGGAAGGGCTCGAGCGCAATGCCCAGCCGAAGGGCGGCTACCGGTCACTGATCGAGGATGTCGCGAAGGGGCTTTCCATCCGCCAGGGCACGGCGGTCGAGCGCGTCGTCTGGACGGGCGGCGGGGTGACCGCGATCCTGCAGAGTGGCGAGCGCATCGAGGCGGATCGCGCGGTGATCGCCGTGCCCGTCGGGCTGCTGCGTGCCGGCCTGCCGACGCTCGATCCGCTCCCGCCGGAGCTTCAACGCGCCGCGATCGGCCGCATCGGCTACGGCGCGGGCGTGCTGGGCAAGATCTACCTGCGCTTTCCGCGCCGCTTCTGGCCGGAGTCGCCGAAATGGTTCGGGCGGCTTCCCGACTCGCCCGTGCAACGGGGCGGCTTCAACACCTGGGTCAGTCACGAGCAGGAGACCGGTCTGCCGATCCTGCTCAGTTTCTGCAACGGCCACACCGCGATCCATCTCGACCGCGAGGCGAGCGACGCGGAGGTGATCGCCGTCGCCATGAAATCGCTGCGTGCGATGTTCGGCGAGAACATCCCCGCCCCCGAGGCGGTGGCGTTCCCGCGCTGGCTGAGCGATCCCTGGTCGCGCGGCGGCTATTCCTACCCCGGCGTCGGCAGCGATCCCGACGACTGCACCGAACATGCGCGGTCGCTGGGAAATCGCGTGTTCTTCGCCGGCGAGGCGACCGAGCCGGTCGAGTACGGCACGGTCCATGCGGCCCTCTGGTCGGCCGAGCAGACCGCCGAGACGATCTTCCGCCTCGCCACCGGCACGCCAGCCTCCCGCGATGCGCGCCCTTGGGCGGGCGCCCGTACTGGCGCGGGCCGGCACAATGCGGGATAAGCCCCTATGACTCTTGCCAACGTCCTTTTCGTTCTCGTGCTGGTATCTGCGTTTGCGACGCTGGGCACGCTGTTCGCCGGCCTGATCAACATGAGCCGCAACCAGGACGGCAACATCGAGGGCAGTCGGCGCAGCAACCGCATGATGTGGTGGCGCGTGCGTCTGCAGCTCCTCACCGTCGTGCTGATCATTCTCTGGTATTTGGCGAGCAGGAGCTAGGCGATGGCCGTTACCCTCAACCGCATCTACACGCGCGGCGGCGACACCGGCATGACGTCACTGGGACGTGGCGAACGTGTCGCCAAGCACGACATCCGCGTCGAGGCCTATGGCACGACCGACGAGGCCAATTCGGTGATCGGCCTGGCGCGTAGCGCCATAACGCGCGCGGGCGGCAGCGATCCGCGCCTCGCCGAGGCCGATGCCATGCTGGCCCGCATCCAGAACGACCTGTTCGACCTCGGCGCGGATCTCTGCACACCCGAAGGCAAGACCAAGCGCGATGAGCCGGCCCTGCGCATGGTGGCCTCGCAGGTCGAGCGCCTCGAACACGAGATCGATGCGATGAACGGCGAGTTGCAGCCGCTCAAGTCTTTCATCCTGCCGGGCGGCAGCGAAACCGCCTCGTGGCTGCATCTCGCCCGGACCGTGGCGAGGCGCGCGGAGCGCTGCATGACCCATCTGGCGGCCGAGCAGGAGATCAACCCGGAGGCGATCAAGTACATCAATCGCCTCTCGGACCACCTGTTCGTGCTGGCGCGCCGGCTCAACGACAATGGCACGGCAGATGTGCTGTGGGTGCCGGGCGGGGCGCGCTAGCGGGCAAGCTGTTGAAAAATTGAGAAAAAAGCTTCCACACTGCGGTCTTGTGCAGTGCGCCATAGCCTTGACATGATCGGCTCAACACCCCTACACGAAAACCCCTTCGCCGGACGGGTCAGTCCGGCCTCAACTCACCGATAGGCGCAACGCGATGAAAGTGCTGGTCGCGGTCAAGCGGGTCATCGACTACAACGTCAAGATCCGCGTCAAGGCCGACAACACGGGTGTCGAGACGGCTAACGTCAAGATGTCGATGAATCCCTTCGATGAGATCGCCGTTGAAGAGGCGATCCGCATGAAAGAGAAGGGCGCCGCGACCGAAGTCATTGCCTTCTCCGCCGGCCCGGCCCAGTGCCAGGAAACCATCCGCACGGCGCTCGCCATGGGCGCGGACCGCGGTGTGCTGGTGCAGACCGATGCCGAACTGCAGCCGCTGGCCGTCGCCAAGCTGCTGAAGGCTGTGGTCGACAAGGAACAGCCCGGCCTCGTCATCGTCGGCAAGCAGGCCATCGACGACGATTCCAACCAGACCGGTCAGATGCTGGCCGCGCTGCTCGGCTGGTCGCAGGGCACCTTCGCCAACAAGCTGAACGTCGCCGACGGCTCGGTCGAGGTGAAGCGCGAGGTCGACGGCGGCCTCGAGAACATCAAGATCAAGATGCCGGCCGTGATCACGACCGACCTGCGCCTCAACGAGCCGCGCTACGCGTCGCTGCCGAACATCATGAAGGCGAAGAAGAAGCCGATCGAGACGCTGGCGCCGGACGCGCTGGGCGTCGACGTCGCGCCGCGCCTCAAGACCCTGAAGGTCGAGGAGCCGCCGAAGCGCAAAGCCGGTATCAAGGTGAAGACCGTCGCCGAACTCGTCGACAAGCTGAAGAACGAAGCGGGAGTGATCTGATCATGGGCGTTCTCGTCGTCGCCGCGCATGACGGCAAAGCTGTCCGGGCCAACGTCGCCAACGCCGTCACCGCGGCGAGCCAGATGGATCCGGACGTCACGGTCCTCGTGGCCGGCAGCAACTGCGACGATGCGGCCAAGTCGGCCGCTTCGATCGCCGGCGTCACCAAGGTGCTTCAGGCCGACGATGCGGCCTATGCCAACTGGCTGGCCGAGGACATCGCGCCGCTGGTCGTGAAGCTCGCGCCGAACTACAGCCACGTCGTGATGGCGGCCGACTCGGTCGGCAAGAACATCGCGCCGCGCGTCGCTGCGCTGCTCGACGTCGCGCAGGTCTCCGAGGCGATCCAGGTCGTTTCGCCCGACACGTTCGTCCGGCCGATCTATGCCGGCAACGCGATGGCCACCGTCCAGACCGCCGACAAGATCAAGATCGTCACCGTGCGCCCGACCAACTTCAAGGCGGCGGCGGGCGGCGGTTCGGCGGCGATCGAGAAGATCGCCGGCGAGGGTGCCAAGGGCCTGTCCTCCTATGTCGGCGCCGAGCTTTCCAAGAGCGAGCGTCCCGAACTGACCAGCGCCAAGATCGTCGTCAGCGGCGGCCGCGGCCTGCAGAGCGGCGAGAACTTCAAGATGCTGGAGACCCTGGCCGACAAGCTGGGCGCCGGCCTCGGCGCCAGCCGCGCCGCGGTCGACGCGGGTTACGTGCCGAACGACTACCAGGTCGGCCAGACCGGCAAGGTGGTCGCGCCCGACCTGTACATCGCGATCGGCATTTCCGGCGCCATTCAGCATCTCGCCGGCATGAAGGACAGCAAGACGATCGTGGCGATCAACAAGGACGAGGAAGCGCCGATCTTCCAGGTGGCCGACTACGGACTCGTGGGCGATCTCTTCCAGCTCGTTCCCGAGCTCACCGCCGCGATCGAGAAAAAGTAAAGTAACCCGAGGGTACCCATCATGATCAAGCGCATCGGAGTCATCGGTGCCGGCCAGATGGGCAGCGGCATTGCCCATGTCTGCGCGTTGAAGGGCTTCGACATCCGTCTTGCGGATGTCGACCAGGCCCATCTCGACAAGGGTCTCGATGCGATCGGACGCAACATGGACCGGCAGATCGGCCGCGGCATGATCCGTCCGGAAGACAAGGACTCGGCGCTCAACCGCATCTCGACCGCCACCGACTACAAGGCGTTCGCCGATTGCGACCTGATCGTCGAGGCCGCGACCGAGAACGAGGCGGTGAAGCGCGAGATCTTCAAGAAGGTCTGCGAGGGCCTGCCGGCCAACGTCCTGCTCGCGACCAACACCTCGTCGATCTCGGTGACGAGGCTCGCGGCGGTCACCGACCGGCCGGGCAAGTTCATGGGCATGCACTTCATGAACCCGGTCCCCCTGATGGGCCTGGTCGAGCTGATCCGCGGCATCGCGACCGAGGAGGAGACCTTCCGCACGGTGCGCGAGGTCGTGGTCAAGCTCGACAAGAAGCCGGTCAATGCCGAGGACTTCCCGGCCTTCATCGTGAACCGCATCCTGCTGCCGATGATCAACGAGGCGGTCTATGCCCTCTACGAGGGCGTCGGTAATGTCGAGGCGATCGACACCGGCATGAAGCTCGGTGCCAACCACCCGATGGGCCCGCTCGAACTGGCCGACTTCATCGGCCTCGATACCTGCCTCTCGGTGATGCAGGTCCTGCACGAGGGCCTGGCCGATTCGAAGTATCGTCCGTGCCCGCTGCTCGTGAAGTACGTCGAGGCCGGCTGGATCGGACGCAAGGTCAAGCGCGGCTTCTACGACTATTCCGGCGAGCGTCCGGTCCCGACGCGCTGACGAGGCGGACGGCGCGATGCGTATCGCCGTCCTGCAGTTCGCTCACGAGACGGTGACGTTCCTTCCGAACGACACCACGCTCGACGATTTCACCTATCTCGGCTCGCCGGCCAGCGGCGAAGCGCTGCTGGCGCACGATCCCAGGTCCTACATGGGCGGGTTCGTGAAGGTGGCGCGCGAGTATGACGGTGTCGAACTGGTCGGCATCGAATCGCCGCTGTGGCCGAAGACGGGCACCGGCTCGGGCTGGATCACACAGGAAGCATACGAGACCCTGCTCGGCCGCATGATCGCCGGCTTGAAGGAGCAGGGGCCGTTCGACGGCGTCTATCTCAGCCTGCACGGCGCGATGGGCGTGCGCGGCGTCGCGCGGCCGGAGGCCGATATCGCGCGGCGGGTGCGCGAGGTGGTCGGTCGCAAGGCCTTCATCGTCGGCACCTTCGATCCGCACGGCAACGAAGACGCCGAGTTCCTGGCCCAGGCCGACATGGCCTTCACGGTCAAATACTTCCCGCACTATGACAGCCACCTGCAGGGCGAGCGTGCGGCCCGCATGCTGGTGCGCGCGATCCGCGGCGACTACGTTCCCGCCACGGTGACGGTGAAGGTGCCGATCATCACGCCGACCGTGCTGCAATGGACCGGCGCCTCGCCGTGGATGGGCCTGGTGCAGCGCGCCCTCGTCTGGGAAGCGCGCGAGCCCGACGTCTACGTAAACGTCTTCTTCGGATTCCCCTTCGCCGACGTGCCCGATGTCGGCCTCACGTTCCAGGTCATGAGCAACGGCAATCCGGCACTGGCCCAGAAGGTCGCCGACGACATGTCGTCCTGGGCATGGCGGCGCCGTAAGGATCTGCTCGACACCGCCAAGGTCCATCCGATTCCCGAGGGCGTCCGGCTCGCCAAGGAAGCCATGGCGCGCGGCGAGACGCCGGTCGTGCTGGCCGACCATAGCGACCGGTCGGGCTATGCGACCTGGATCCTGAAGGAAGTGATCGAGCAGGATCTGTCGGACGTGCTGATCGCCACGATCGCCGATGCCAAGGTCATCGATGAACTGAAGGCCGCGGGCGTGAAGGTGGGCGATGCGTTCGACCGCGAGATCGGCGGCCTCGCCGACGAGTCGGCCGGTCAGCCGGTCCGCATCACCGGTACGGTGATCGGCGCGCACGAGGCCCATGGCAGCCTGTGGGTGAGCGTCGCCTTCGGCCGCGGCAACGTGGTGCTCATCAGCCGCTATCTCACGCAGATCGTCGAGCCGTCGGAACTTACGGGGCCTGCCTTCGACCTTGCCCAATTCAAGGCGATCGCCATCAAGTCGCGCGTGCACTTCCGCCGCGGCTTCGACGATAGCGGCTTTGCCAGGACCATCCTGCTGGTCGAGCCGGTTGAGCCCTTCCTCGGCACCGTGCGGCTCGACGGCCTGCCCTATCGCAACGTCGATCTGAAGAATTTCTATCCCTACGGCGACGTAGAATTCCCGCAAGCGAGACCTTCATGACCAGCCCGCTCTTCCGCCCCTTCGCGACCAAGTCGCTGTCGCTGCCCAACCGTCTGGTGATGGCGCCGATGACGCGCTCAAAGAGCCCGGGCAGCATCCCCGGCGCCGACGTCGCGGCCTATTACCGCCGCCGTGCCGAGGGTGGTGTCGGGCTGATCGTTACCGAAGGAACCACGGTCGACCGGCCGGCCGCTTCCAACGACACCAACGTGCCCGATTTCCATTCGCCGGCCAGTCTCGCGGGCTGGCGGCGGGTGGTCGAGGAAGTGCATGCCGCCGGCGGCAAGATCGCCCCGCAGATCTGGCACCAGGGCATGATGCGCAAGACGGGGACCGGCCAGCACCCCGAGGCGCCGTCGGACGGTCCGTCCGGCCTGTCCGCATCCGGCAAGCAGGTCGGTCCGGCGATGAGTGACGCCGACATCGCCGACACGATCGACGCTTTCGCGCGTGCCGCCGGCGCCGCTCAGGAAATCGGCTTTGACGCGGTCGAGATTCACGGCGCGCACGGCTACCTCATCGACCAGTTCTTCTGGGAGGGCGCGAACAAGCGCAGCGACGTGTGGGGCGGCGACTTCGTGCAGCGCACGCACTTCGCCGCCGAGATCGTCAAGGCGATCCGGGCGCGCGTCGGCGCGGACTACCCGATCATCTTCCGCTTCTCGCAGTGGAAGCAACAGGACTTCACGGCCCGCCTGGCGCTGACGCCCGACGAACTGGCGCGCTTCCTCGAACCGCTGACGGCGGCCGGCACCGACATCTATCACTGCTCGACGCGCCGTTTCTGGGAGCCCGAGTTCGAGGGCTCGACGCTCAATCTCGCGGGCTGGACCAAGAAGCTCACCGGCAAGCCCACCATCACCGTGGGCTCGGTCGGCCTCAAGGGCGCCGACTTCGTGCAGACGTTCCGGACGCGCGAGGATTCCGAAATCGGCGATCTCGGCGAACTCGAGGCGCGGCTGGAGCGCGAGGAATTCGATCTGGTGGCAGTCGGTCGCGCCCTGCTGGCCGATCCGCAATGGGCGGCCAAGGTGCGCGAGGGACGCTTCGGCGACCTGGCGCCGTTCTCGGCGTCGTCGCTGGCGACTCTCACGTAAGAAAAGTCTTTGCTGGGGACGCGCCACTCCAGTGGCGCGATCTCACCTCGTGCCGGAAATGACGCGCCACTGGAGTGGCGCGCCCCCAGCAGAACAACGCGACAAAGGGAGCCGACGCATGCACAGGATCTTCAAGCCAATCGTCGCAGCCGCGCTGCTCGCAAGCTTCGCGCTGCCGCTCGCCTCGGCCGAGGCGCAATGGGTGTTCGTCGCCCGCAAGGCCCTGGGCCGCATCCACCAGATGACCGAAGGCAGCCAGCCGGACGGCCGGCCCGGCTACGATTTCGCGACGGTCATGCTCGATGCCCATGCCGATAAGATCTTCTCCACGGCGCTCGAGCTCGCGCGTAAGAACCCGTCGGTCCGCATCCTGATGCAGGATCCGGGCGCACGACGCATCCAGATCGCCGAGGGCGACCGCACTGCCACGCTGAACGTCGTGCCGTTCAACGACGACGTCTCGCAGCTCATGATCGCGGGCCACGCCGGCGCGGGAGAAAGCTCGACCGCATCGCTGGTCGTCCAGGCGGTACTGCGGGTCTGCAAGGAAATGGGCAAGCACTGCGAAGTCAGCAACTGATGGGCTGAGCGGAGCCCAGCCCGTTTAGCGACAGGCTGCGGCTTGGTTACAAGCCGCTAGGCTTGCAATGTCCGAGAGCGCCGAAGAACGAACGGTCGGTCGCTGACCTGGCGAGGGAAGTGATTCTAGGGTCTTTCCGATCAAGATAGAATCGCCACCACCAATCCTCATGCTGAGGCGGCCCGAAGGGCCGTCTCGAAGCATGGGCACGAGCACCACGTTTATTGCCCATCCTTCGAGACGCACGCCTTGGGCGTGCTCCTCAGAGGCTGGCCGGAAATGAATTGAATCGATTCAAGCACTTACCTCATCATGAGGAGCGTCGCGAAGCGGCGCGTCTCGAAGGATGGGCAACAGGCAAGGTGCGCGTTCCCACCCTTCGAGACACATCGCTGCGCGATGTTCCTCAGGGTGAGGTTATTGGGACTGTTCATAGCCCCTTGTTTTAGCTGCATTCATTTCCGGCCAGACTCTCAGGATGAGGATGGTGTGTGGGTGAACTTAATGCGGAAAGACCCTAGGCTTCCCAGTCGAGGCCGATGTCGAGGACGCTGGCGCTGTGGGTCAGCCAGCCGGCTGAGATCAGGTCGACACCGCTGGCCGCGATCGCCGGCGCCGTCCGCGGGGTGATACGGCCGGAGGCCTCGGCGAGGGCGCGTCCGTCGATCATGCGGACCGCGGTGGCGAGCTGCTCGGGCGTCATGTTGTCGAGCAGGACGGCATCGACGCCGGTCGCCAGCGCCTCCTCGAGCTGAGGCAGCGTATCGACCTCGACTTCGATCTTCACGAGATGGCCGACGCCGCGGCGGGCCGCGAGGATCGCGGGCCGGATGCCGCCGGCCACGGCGACATGGTTGTCCTTGATGAGGACGCCATCGTCGAGGCCGAAGCGGTGGTTCATGCCGCCACCCACGCGGACGGCGTATTTCTGCAGGGCGCGCAGCCCCGGCATCGTCTTGCGCGTGCAGCAGATGCGCGCCTTGTGGCCGCGCACGGCCTCGACCAGCGTGGCGGCGGCACTGGCCACGCCGCTCAGGTGGCCGAGGAAGTTCAGGGCGACGCGCTCGGCGGTCAGCATGCCGCGCGCCGGGCCGGCAATGGTCGCGATACGGTCGCCGGGCGCGAGCGGCGTGCCGTCCGGCCGTTCGACCGTGATCTCGATCGAGGGGGCGACCAGCCGGAACGCCATGGCCGCGGCGTCGAGCCCCGCCACCACGCCGCGCTGGCGCGCGACCAGCGCGGTCCTGGCGCGCGCGGTCGGCGGCACGATGGCGTCGGTGGTGAGGTCGCCGGCGCGGCCGAGATCCTCCAGGAGGGCTGCACGCACCACCGGTTCGAGCATGAGAGCGGGAAGGGAGGGGATCATCATCGGAGCCTCAGATTTCCAGCATGCGTTCGACCGCGCGCCGGGCCGGCTGGGCCACCGCGGGATCGATCGTCACTTCGTGTTGCATCGTCTCAAGCGTGCGGCGGATCTTTGGCAGGGTGATCTGCTTCATGTGCGGGCAGAGGTTGCACGGCCGGATGAACTCGACCTCGGGATGCTGGACGGCGACGTTGTCGCTCATCGAGCATTCGGTTACGAGGACGACCCGCGCCGGCCGCTTGGCATCGACATAATCGATCATCGCCGCGGTCGAGCCGGTGAAATCGGATTCGCGCACCACCTCGGGCGGGCATTCGGGATGGGCCAGCACCACGATTCCGGGATGGCCGGCGCGCAGCTGGCGGATGTCCTGTGCCGTGAAGCGTTCGTGCACCTCGCAGTGTCCGGCCCAGGTGACGATCTCGACTCCGGTTTCGGCTGCGATGTTCTGCGCCAGATACTCGTCGGGCAGCATGATGACCTTCGGCACGCCGAGGCTCTCGACGATCTTGCGGGCATTGCCGGAGGTGCAGCAGACGTCGCTCTCTGCCTTCACGGCGGCTGACGTGTTCACGTAGGTGACGACGGGCACGCCGGGATAGCGCTGGCGCAGCAGCCGGACGTCGGCGGCGGTGATCGAGGCGGCGAGCGAGCAGCCGGCGTCGAGATCGGGGATCAGCACGCGCTTGGTCGGATTGAGGAGCTTGGCCGTCTCGGCCATGAAATGGACTCCGGCCAGGACGATCGTCCCGGCGTCCACCTTCATGGCCTCGCGGGCGAGCGCCAGGCTGTCGCCCACGATGTCGGCTACGCAGTGGAAGATTTCGGGCGTCTGGTAGTTGTGCGCGAGGATCACGGCATCCCGCTCGCGCTTCAGCGCCAGGATGGCGTCGATGTCCTCGGCGAAGGCCGGCCATTCGATCGAGGGGATCACCGACTTCACGCGGTCATAGAGCGGTGCGGTGCGGGCCATCAGGTCCGGCGCAAAGGACAGGGACATCTCCAACCTCATTATGCTCAAGTCGAGTATTAATTATTTATACTAAGAATGAGCATTAATGGCGTCAAGGTTTCAGATGGGACGGGAGAGGGGGAGCTTGCTGCCGGCGACGGCGCGTTCGAGGACGATCTCGCGGCGGAAGCGGAACAGCTTCGCCGGCCGGCCCCGCGCTTCGGCGGTCGATGCGCCCGTGGGCTCGACCAGCCCCTGCGCGTCGATCAGGCGGCGGAAGTTCTGCTTGTGCATGGGCCGGCCGGCCAGCGCCTCGACGGCGCGCTGCAGCTGCAGCAGCGTGAACTCGGGCGGCATCAACTCGAAGAACACCGGCCGGTATTTGATCTTGGCCCGCAGCCGCGCGATGCCGGTGGCGAGGATGCGGCGATGATCGTGGCGCATCGGCATGCCCGGCACGGGATCGGCTGCCGGATGCCTCGCCTCGGGCACCAGGCCAGCCTCGAAGAGCAGCTCATAGCGCTGCAGCACCAGGTCCTCGTTCCAGGTCTCGGCGCCATCGCCGAAGCTTACCTCCACCCGCTGTTGCCGCTCCCGCCGGGTTGCCGCATCGCCGGCGGCCTCCGCCCAGGTGGCGAGTCTCGGCAGGATTGACTGGGCAATCAGCGGCGAGGGACCGGTCCGCCAGTCCTCCCAAGGGAAATAGCGGTACCAGCTTCGCCATTCCGGATCGCGTGCCCCGGCCGACAGGCGCTCGCGGGTGAGGCCGAGATAGCTGATCGACACGACTCGCTGCCGCCCGTCCGAGCCCGGCCGATTGCGGTCGGCGAAGGTGTAGAGCTGTTCGACATAGCCCAGCGGATGATGGGTCTGCCGTTCGACCCAGGCGCGCAAGCCGCTCTGCAGCGTCGGATGCTCGGTCGCAAATGGTCCGGACGGCAGGAGCGTGCCGTCCTCCAGGGTCAGCACCAGCGGCTGGTTCGCCGTCAGGGCGACCAGCACTGCATTGAGTTCGATGGCGACGGCGTCGGAAGGCTCGGGGGGCGGCGTCATGTCCGCCGCATTATGCACGAACCCGGTGCGACCGGGCGTTCCGTCAGCCCTTGTCCTTGCCCATCGCCGCCTTCATCAGGGCGATCGATTCGGGCATGTCCCAGTCGGCGTCGCCCTCGATGCGGCCGAGCTCGCGGCCCTTGGCATCGACCAGGATCGAGGTCGGCAACAGGGTGACGTCGAGGCCCTGCATGGTCTTGCGGCCCTTGTCGAAATAGATGCCGAGATTGCCGAGCTTCTGGTCCTTGTAGAAGGGCGCGACCTTGGGCTTGGTCGGGCCGTCGATCGACAGTGGCACGATCACGAACTTGTCCTTCGGGAACGCGGCCTGCAGCCGGTCGAGGCTCGGCATTTCCTTCACGCAGGGGGTGCACCAGGTTGCCCAGAAGTTCAGCAGGACGACCTTGCCCTTGAAGTCGCTGAGCTTCATCGGCTTGTCGTCGGCGTTCTGGATCTCCAGGTCGGGCAGGGCCTTCGGCTGGGCGGCGAGCTTGAACCGTTCCATGGCGCCCTTGGCCATGTCCGGCTTCACGCCTGCCAAGCTCGGCATGGCGGTGGCGGGGAGCGCGGCGGCCGCCAGGGCGCCGCAAAGAATGTAGCGGCGGCCAAGGAGGAAATCGGGGACAGGATGTGCCATAAGCCGCGTTCCTAAAAGGATATATGGCTGAATTCATGGCACGGAAGAACACGACTGCGCGAGCGGCCAAGACTGGCTCCAATCGTCGCTCCAACACGATGTGGGGCGGCCGCTACAAGCTCGGGCCCGCGGAAATCATGGAGAAGATCAATGCCTCCATCGGTTTCGACCGGCGGCTCTATGCGCAGGATATCGCGGGCTCCGTCGCGCACTGTGACATGCTGGTGGCCCAGGGCATCCTGACGGCCAAGGACGGCCGCGACATCAAGCGCGGCCTCGCCCAGGTCAAGGCCGAGATCGAGAGCGGCAAGTTCAAGTTCTCGACCAAGCTCGAGGATATTCATTTCAACGTCGAGCAGCGGCTGACCGACATCATCGGTCCGGCCGGCGGGCGGCTGCATACCGCACGCTCGCGCAACGACCAGATCGCGCTCGATGTCCGCCTGTGGGTGCGCGACACGATCGACAAGGTCGAGGAGATGCTGCGCGACCTGCAGGCTGCGCTGATCGACCGTGCGGACGAATATTCGGCCACCATCATGCCGGGCTTCACCCATCTGCAGACGGCCCAGCCGATTACGTTCGGCCATCACCTGATGGCCTATGTCGAGATGTTCGGCCGCGACCGCAGCCGCTTCGCCGACTGCCGGGCGCGTCTCAACGAATCGCCGCTGGGCGCCGCGGCGCTGGCGGGCTCGCCGCATCCCATCGATCCGCGCAAGACCGCCAAGGCGCTGGGCTTCGACCGCCCGATGGCCAATTCGCTCGATGCCGTGTCCGACCGCGACTATGTGATCGAGTTCATCGCCGCCGCCTCGACGACCGCCGTGCACCTGTCACGCCTCTCCGAGGAGATCGTGATCTGGTGCTCCGCCCCGTTCCGCTTCATCGCGCTGTCGGATGCCTTCACGACCGGCAGCTCGATCATGCCGCAGAAGCGCAATCCCGACGCCGCCGAGCTGACGCGCGCCAAGGTCGGCCGCATCATGGGCGCCTTCGTGGCGCTCTGCACCATCCTGAAGGGCCTGCCGCTGACCTACGGCAAGGACATGCAGGAGGACAAGGAGCCGCTGTTCGACGCTGCCGATTCGCTGGAGCTCGGCATCGCCGCGATGACCGGCATGATCCGCGATCTCAAGGCCAATCCGGAGCGCATGCGTGCCGTGGCCTCGGCCGACTATTCCGTGGCAACCGATCTCGCCGACTGGCTGGTGCGCAAGGTCGGCCTGCCGTTCCGCCAGGCCCATCATGTCACCGGGCGCCTGGTGGGCATCGCCGCGGACAAGGGCATCGACCTCGACCAGCTGTCGCTCGATGAGATGCAGGCGGTCGAGCCCAAGATCGACGCCAGCGTGTTTCGCGTGCTGACCGTCGAGGCGTCGGTCAATGCCCGCAAGAGCCTGGGCGGCACCGCGTCCGCAAACGTCGCCCGCGCCGTCGCCGAGGCGCGCCGTCGCTTCCTGGGCAAGGCCGGGGGACGCTGACTATGAGCTTCTTCGCTTACAAGGATGGCGAGATGCACGCCGAGGGCGTCGCGCTTGCCACCATCGCCGCCCAGGTCGGCACACCGTTCTACTGCTACTCCGCGTCGGCGCTGCGCGCCGGCTGGAAGGAGTTCGCCGACGGCATCAAGGGCATGAACGCCAGCGTCGCCTACGCGATGAAGGCCAATAGCAACCTGGCCGTCATCCGCCTGTTCGGCGAGATGGGCGCCGGCGCCGACATCGTCTCCGTGGGCGAGATGAAGCGGGCGCTGGCGGCCGGCATTCCGGCCCGGCGCATCATCTATTCCGGCGTCGGCAAGAAGCCGTCGGAGCTGATGGCGGCGCTCGAAGCCGGCGTCGGCCAGATCAACGTCGAGAGTTCGGCCGAACTGGAGACGCTGAACGCCGTGGCGGGGCAGCTCGGCCTCAAGGCCGATATCACCATCCGCGTGAACCCGGATGTGGACGCCAAGACGCATGCCAAGATCACGACCGGCCGCAAGGAGAACAAGTTCGGCATCGACATCGACCTGGCCCGCGAGGCCTTCGCGCTGGCCGGCCGGCTGCCGAACCTGAATGTCGTGGGCGTGGCCATGCACATCGGCTCGCAGCTGACCTCGCTTACGCCCTATCGCGACGCCATCGTGCGGGTGCGCGAGCTGATCGCGCAGCTACGCCAGGACGGCCATACGATCGACCGGTTCGACATCGGCGGCGGGCTGGGGATCGTTTATGCCGACGAGAAGCCGCCCTCGATCGCCGAGTTCATGGCCGTCGTGTCGCGCGAGACCGAGGGGCTGGGCTGCGAACTGGCTTTCGAGCCCGGGCGCCGGCTGGTCGGCGAGGCGGGCGTGCTGGTGGGGGAGGTCATCCTCGTGAAGCCCGGCTCCGCCAAGACTTTCGTCATCGTGGATGCGGCGATGAACGACCTCATCCGTCCGACCCTGTACGAAGCGTGGCACGATATTCTGCCGGTGCGCGAGCCGCGCCGCGATGCCGCCACGATCCGTTGCGACATTGTGGGTCCCATCTGTGAATCCGGTGACTTCCTGGCGCAGAATCGTGATCTGCCGCCGCTGGCGGCGGGCGACCTCGTGATGGTACGGTCGGCGGGCGCATATGGGGCGGTGATGGCTTCGAGCTACAACAGCCGTCCGCTGGCGCCCGAAGTGATGGTGGATGGCACGCGGTTTGCGGTTACGCGACCGAGGCCCACCGTCGAAGAGATGATCTCCGCCGAGCGGTTCCCGCCCTGGATGGAGCCGAAAAAGGCCTAACGAAAGGACGTCTATGGACGCCAGCCAGACCACCCCGACGATCCAGGCCCCCGGGCTGGGACGCAAGATCGGTTTGGCGCGGGCGACCCTGGCTTGGGAGAGCCTCTGGCCGCGGTTCGTGCCGCTGCTGTCGTTCGTGGCCCTGTTCGTGGCCGCAGCCCATCTCGACCTGTTCGCCGGTCTGGATCCTTGGGTGCATACCGGCATCCTGGCCGCAATCGCGATTGCTTTCGCCGGTCTGGCCTGGTGGCGTCTGCGTGATTTCTCCTGGCCGACGCGGGAAGCGTCGATCCGCCGGCTCGAGCGCGACAGCGACATTCCGCACCGTCCTCTCATCGCCGTGCAGGATCATCTGGCCGCCGGCAACACTGATCCGATGGCCGTGGCCCTGTGGGAGGCCCATCGCCGCCGCGAGGCCGAACGTCTCGCCAGCCTGAGCAACAAGCCGGCCCATCCGGGCCTCGCCAGCCTCGACAAGTGGGCGCTGCGCTTCGTGCCGCTGCTGGCCCTCGTTGTCGCCATCGCCGTGGCGGGCGGCTGGCGCAGCGACCGCATGGCGGCCGCCGTGACGCCGGCCTTCCCGCCGCCACCGCCGGTCGTCGCCAACCTGTGGATCGCGCCACCGGCCTATACCGGCAAGCCGCCGGTCTATCTGGACATGGCCGATCCCGACAAGGTGCTGCGCGTTCCTGTCGGCAGCAAGATCGCTGGGTTCGTCGATGACGTGCGGGGCCGCAAGCCGCCGCAGCTTCTGGTCGACGGCAAGCCCACCGAATTCTCGACCGTCAGCAAGGGCAAGTACCAGGTCGAGGAGATCATCACCGAGGGCAAGCAGATCACCCTGCAGGCGCGCGGCGACGAGCAGGCGCGCTGGAAGCTCCACGTCATTCCCGACCTTGCCCCGACCATCGAATTCACGCGCCCGATCGGGGTCGACAAATGGTCGACCAAGATTGAGTACCTCGCCGGGGACGATTTCGGCATCACGGGCGTCCAGCTGCAGATGCGCCTGCACGGCAGCGTGCTGGGCGACGATGCGCTGAGCAGCGACGAGGAGCCGGAAGTGCTGCGCGTCGACCTGCCGGTCGCGGGCAACGCCAAGAAGATCTCCGACACCTTCGTGCGCGATCTCACCAGCCATCCCTGGGCCGGCCTCAAGGTCACAGTGATGCTGTTTGCCACCGATGCGCTGGGCCAGAAGGGCCGCAGCTCGGTCGAGACGTTTCTGCTGCCGGAGCGGGTGTTCAACGACCCGACGGCGCGAGCCCTGATCGTGCTGCGCAAGGCGCTGACCCGCGATCCCAAGGGCTATCGCATCGACGTCGCCGACGGCATGCGCCTGATCCACGGCCAACCGTCGAGCTACCGCGAGGACCCGGTCGTCCAGCTCGGCCTGCGCATCGGCTCGGTGCGGCTGGCGCAGAACGACAACAAGGAGACGATCGACGACACGCAAAAGCTGCTCTGGGATCTGGCCATGCGCCTCGAGAGCGGCGCCACGTCCGACGCCGAGCGCGCCGTCGAGCAGGCCCGCCAGGAGCTTCAGGACGCCATGCAGCGCCAGGCCGGCGACGAGGAAATCGAGAAGCTGATTCAGCAGCTGTACGACGCCATGGCGCGGTGGCAGCGTGAGCTGGCCGAGAAGATGAAGGATCCCGACGAGCGCCGCCGCATGGAAGAGCAGGCGGAGAAGATGGATCCGAACAACACCATCACCGGCGACGATCTGCAAAAGATGCTCGACAAGATTCGCGAGATGGCGAAGAACGGCCAGCGCGAAGAGGCCAAGCGCATGCTCGAGGAGCTGCGCAAGATGATGGAGAACGCCACCCCGATGATGGCGAATCCCAACGGCCAGCAGCGTCAGCAGCAGGGACAGCGCGGCCAGCAGGGCCAGGGTAATCAGCAGGGTCGCGAGATGATGAACCAGCTCGACCAGCTGTCGCGCCGGCAGAACCAGCTGCTGGGCGAGTCCGAGCGCGAGGGCCGCCAGCAGCAGGGCCAGCGTGGCCAGCAGGGACAGCAAGGTCAGCGCGGCCAGCAAGGACAGCAGGGCCAGCAAGGACAACAGGGGCAGCAGGGACAACGGGGCCAGCAGGGCCAAGGCCAGCAGGGGCAAGGGCAGGGCCAGTGGGGCGATCAGCAGCGCGGCCAGCAGGAAGGCCTGCGCGGCCGGCTGGGCGAGTTCATGCAGAAGCTCGACGAGAACGGCCTGCAGATGCCGGAATCGCTGGGCCGGGCGGAGCGCTCGATGCGCGAGGCCGAGGAGGCGCTGCGTCGTGGCGACCCGCGCGAGGCGTCCCGCGCCCAGCGCCGGGCGCTCGACAACCTCCAGCAGGGCATGGGCGACATGGCCGAGCAGCTGCGCCAGCAGCGTGGCCCGGGCAACAACCAGGACATCGCCGAGATCGAGGAGCGTGAGCGCCGCAGCGAGGACCGCGATCCGCTGGGCCGCTCCGACGGCAACTACGGCGATGCGATCGACTCCGGCTCCGACAAGGTGCCGCTCGAGCTCGACCGCCAGCGCAGCCGCGAGATCCTGGACGAACTGCGCCGCCGCGCCGGCGACCAGTTGCGCCCGAAGGAAGAGCTCGACTACATCGACCGGCTGCTGAAGACGTATTAACGTCTTTCAACATCACCTCACCCTGAGGGCGCTCCGCAGGAGCGCGTCTCGAAGGGTGGGCACGAGCACCACATCTGTTGCCGATCCTTCGAGACGCGGCCTTGCGGCCGCTCCTCAGGAGGAGGCTTTACGGATGTCGAGATCGAAGACTCTAGGCGGTCTTCTCGACCACGCCGATGTAGGGCAGGCCGCGGAAGCGGTGGGCCCAGTCGAGGCCGTAGCCGACCAGGAATTCATCGCCCGCCTCGAAGCCCACGAAGTCGGCCTTCAGGTCGGTGCGCCGCTTGGCCGGCTTGTCGAGCAGCGTGCAGATCGAGACGCGCCGGGCGCCGCGCTCTTCCAGCAGCTTCTTGGCGAAGCTGAGCGTCAGGCCCGATTCCAGGATGTCGTCGACCAGCAGCACGTCGCGGTCCCGTACGTCGTCGACAATGTCGCGCACGACGCGGACGTTGCCGCTCGTCTCGGTGCCGCTGCCGTAGCTCGACAGGGTGAGGAAATCCATCGACCAGTCGGCGCCGGTACGGCTGAGCGCGCGGATCAGGTCGGCGGCGAAGACGAAGCTGCCCTTGAGCACCGAGACGACCAGCGTGTCGGACGCGAGCTTCTCGGAAAGATCGGTCGCCATCTCCTCGACGCGCGCGGCGATCTCGGCGGCGGAGAAACGGATCGAAACGACCGGACGGTCGGAGGTGGTGCGGTCGGGCAACGGAAACTCTCGTAAAGGGGGGGGGGCGCTAGTCGACGGTCGGCACGATGTTGGTCGCACCCGAGGGGGGCTCGTCAAGCGGCAGGCTGAAGCTCCGGCGCGCGCCCGGCGGGATCGGCCCCTCGACCAGCGGCATCGCGCGCTCGGCCAGGACCTGATCGCCGGCGCGGAAGACCAGCTTGAGGCGGCGGGTCGAGCCGGGGACGGTGCCAGTGTTGATCAATTCGCCGAGTACGACGTAGCGCCCGTCGATCAGGTCGATCTTGGTCGTCGCCATGTCGATCCCGACATGGGCACGCGCCACCTGGGTCGCGCTCTGCTTTGCGTTCGCGGCGTCGATATGCAGCAGCGCGCGCCACGAGGCGGGCAGCCGGGCCTTGATCTGGTCGCGATAGGCGTAGCCCGCACCGCCCAGCAACACGACCAGGACGATCGCATAGGCGATCCACGTGCCCCAGTTCGTTTTCGGCTTTGGCGGCGGTGCCGTGAGCGCCGGCAGGCCGGCGCCCGGCGTGGAGGGGCGGATGACGACGTCGGGCACGGGCGGCGCGGCAGGCGCAGGCTGCGCTTCCGCCGACGCTTCCGTGACGGAAGCGGCTTCTGCGACCGGCGGCGAATCAGGTTTCTGGAACCAGCGATGGCTGCAGCGCACACACTGGACAGTGCGACCTGTCGGGCCGATCGCCATGGGGTCGACGGCGTATCGCGCGCCGCAATTGGAACAGGTAAGCTGCATGATGAGCGGGGTTAGCCCCACCAGATGTCCTTTGCGCGGCGACACTAGGCCACTACAAGTTGACATACAAGCAACACGTCGCTCGCGAATACTTTTGAGATGATTGGCCTCCGGCTGCGTTCGTTCTTCTTCAATGTCGGCTGGTACGTCGGCACCGCGATCCTCGCCATCGCCGGTTCGCCGATCCTGCTGATGCCGCGGCGCTTCGTGGTCGCCTGGTCGCTGGTGTGGATCGACTTCTGCCTGTGGTGGCTGCGGATCACCTGCCGGCTGACGCATCGCGTCGGCGGTCTGGAGAACATGCCGACGGGCCCGGTCATCTTCGCCTGCAAGCATCAATCCTCGTGGGAAACGCTGGCTTTCTCGCGCCTGTTTCCAGGCGCCGCCACCGTGATGAAGCGCGAGCTGGTCCTGATCCCGATCGTCGGCTGGGCGATGGCGCGGGCCGGCAACATCGCCGTCGAGCGCGGCGACGGCGCCAAGGCGCTGCGGGGACTGGTGAAGCAGGTCAAGGCGACCCTGGCCGAGGGTCGGTCGATCCTGATCTTCCCCGAGGGCACGCGCGTCGCGGTCGGGGACGACAAGCCCTACCAGGTGGGAACGGCGGCGCTCTACCGGCAACTCGGCGTGCCGGTCGTCCCCGTGGCGCTGAACTCGGGCCTGTTCTGGGGGCGTCGGAAATTCATCAAGTGGCCGGGCGTGATCGACGTCGAGATCCTGCCCTCGATCCCGCCGGGCCTCGGGCGCGACGTGTTCATGGCCACTCTGCGTGAGCGCATCGAGGGGGCCACCGACCGGCTCGTTGCTGCAGCCCGCGAGCGCGAACGAAAATAGAACGTTCTGTTGATATCGACGGGCCGGAGGCCTAGTTTTCCAGCATGGAATGGTCGCCCGTCTCCCAGCGGATCTGGGACATGAAATATCGCTTCAAGAGTGCACCGGGGGCCAGCGCGTCTGCGATTCCCGACGCCGACCTCGAGGCGACCTGGTGGCGTGTCGCCCGCGCCCTGGCCGCGCCGGAGCGGGATCCGGAGCACTGGGCCGGCCGTTTCCACGAGGCGCTGTCGGGCTTCAAGTTCCTGCCGGCCGGGCGGGTGATCGCGGGCGCCGGCACCGGGCGGACGGTCACGCTCTTCAACTGCTTCGTGATGGGCACGATCCCCGACGACATGTCGGGCATCTTCGAGAACCTGCGCGAGGCCGCGCTCACGATGCAGCAGGGCGGCGGCATCGGACACGATTTCTCCAGCCTTCGCCCGCAGGGCGCGCCCGTTGTGGGCGTCGGCGCCGACGCGTCGGGCCCTCTGTCCTTCATGGACGTGTGGGACTCGATGTGCCGCACCATCATGAGCGCGGGTTCGCGCCGTGGCGCCATGATGGCGACCCTGCGCTGCGACCATCCTGATATCGAAGCCTTCGTCGACGCCAAGCGCGACCCGAAGCGGCTGCGCATGTTCAACGTCTCGGTGCTGGTCACCGACGCCTTCATGAAGGCGGTCGAGGCCGATGCCGACTGGCCGCTCGTGTTCGGCGGCAGGACCTTCCGGACGGTGAAGGCCAAGGCGCTGTGGGAACGCATCATGCGCGCCACCTATGACGTTGCCGAACCGGGCGTGATCTTCATCGATCGCGTGAACCGCCGGAACAACCTGCGTTATTGCGAGACCATCCAGGCGACGAACCCCTGCGTGACGGTGGAAACGTGGGTCCATACGGCAGACGGACCGCGCCAAGTGGCCGACCTGATCGGCCATCCGTTCACGGCGGTGGTGGATGGCGAGACGTTCGCCAGCGGCGAGGCCGGCTTCTTCTCGACGGGTACAAAGGAGGTGTGCCGGCTGCGCACCGAAGCGGGCCACGAGTTGCGCCTGACGAGGGACCATCTCGTCCGGAAGGTGAACCGTCTCACGCGTTGGGCGCGCGACGTGGACTGGGTGCCTGCCGGCGACCTCGTGCCGGGCGACCGGATCGTGCTGCACGATCATCGTCGTGCGCCGAGCTGGGGCGGCGGCCACACCGAGGCTGAAGGTTACCTGCTCGGTTTGCTGGTGGGCGATGGCACTCTGAAGAAGGACAAGGCGGTCCTCAGCGTGTGGACGCCGGCGCAGGTCGTGCACGGCAGCCCGACGATGGCGGGACCGGAAGGTGTCATGGAGGCGGCCCTGGCGGCGGCGCGAACCCTCCCGCATCGCGCCGATTTCGCCGGCTGGGTCGAGGTGAAAGGGCGCAACGAGTGGCGGCTGTCGCTCGCGGCCGTCAAGGCACTTGCGGAGGAGATGGGGCTTTCACCGGGACACAAGAGCGTCACGCCGGCGATGGAGAAGACCTCGTCAGACTTTCATCGCGGCCTGCTGCGCGGCTTGTTCGACAGCGATGGATCAGTCCAGGGCACACAGGCCAAGGGCATCAGCGTTCGGTTGAGTCAGAGCGATCTGCCGCTGCTGGAGGCGGTGCAGCGCATGCTGTTGCGCTTCGGGATTGCGGCCACGATCTATCGGAACCGGCGGCCCGCCGGCCAGCGTCCGATGCCCGACGGGACGGGTGGGCTGCGTCTCTATGAGTGCGCTGCCCAGCACGAGCTGGTGGTTGCGGGCGACAATGTCGCCGTGTTCGCCGAGCGGATCGGATTCGCCGACCTGAGCAAGCGGCTGCGATTGCAGAATGTGCTCACCGGCTATTGCCGCGCCCTCAACCGCGAACGTTTCGTCGTGGAGATCGAGAGCGTCGAGGCCGATGGCGTGGCCGAGGTCTTTGACGCGCAGATTCCGGGCATCAACGCCTTCGACGCCAACGGGCTCTACGTCCATAATTGTGGCGAGCAACCCCTGCCGCCGTACGGTGCCTGTCTCCTCGGATCGATCAATCTCGCGGCACTGGTGAAGGCGCCGTTCACGCCGGAGGCCGCACTGGACGCCGAGGCGCTGGAGCGGCTGGTGCCGCTGGCCGTGCGCATGCTCGACAATGTGATCGACGTCTCGCGCTTCCCGCTGCCGCAGCAGGAGAAGGAGGCCAAGGCCAAGCGGCGCATCGGCCTGGGCGTGACGGGGCTGGCGGACGCGTTGATCTTCTGCGGCGTGCGGTACGGCTCGCCCGAGGCGGTGCGGCTGACGCGCGAATGGCTGGGCGCGGTGCAGCGCCTTTCTTACATGGCATCGGCCGACATCGCGGCGGAGAAGGGCAGCTTTCCCCTCTATGATCGGGGAAAGTATCTGGCGGGCGAGACGATCAAGGCCTTGCCCGAGGAGGCCCGGACGGCGATCGGCCGCTACGGCATCCGCAACGCGCTCCTGAACTCGATCGCGCCCACCGGCACCATCTCGCTACTGGCCGACAATGTTTCGTCGGGCATCGAGCCGGTGTTCGCCTTCAGCTACGTGCGTCATGTCCTGCAGCCCGACGGTTCCAAGCGCGAGGAGAGCGTCGACGACTACGCCTTCCGTGTCTGGCGCGAGCTGAAGGGCAACGAGTCGCCGCCGCCGGACGTCTTCGTCGATGCCCAGACTCTCGCCCCTGCCGATCATCTGGCGATGCAGGCCGCGGCGCAGGACCATGTCGACAGCTCGATCTCCAAGACCATCAACCTGCCGCGGGACATCTCCTTCGAGGCCTTCAACGGCGTGTACGAGGAGGCCTATTCGCAGAACTGCAAGGGCTGCACCACCTACCGTCCCAATGACGTGACCGGCGCGGTGCTGGAAGTGAAGCCGGCGGAGACGGCGAAGCCCGTTCCGACGGTGGCGCCGCGCGACAGCGACGTCGTCTACCTGGCGCCGCCGCTCGACCGGCCGGAGGAGCTGCCGGGCCGGACCTACAAGATCAAATGGCCGGGCAGCGACCACGCCATCTACATCACCGTCAACGATGTGGTGCAGGAGGGGCGCCGCCGGCCCTTCGAGATCTTCATCAATTCCAAGAACATGGAGCACTATGCGTGGACGGTGGCGCTGACTCGCATGATCTCGGCGGTGTTCCGCCGCGGCGGCGACGTCTCGTTCGTCGTGGAGGAACTGAAGGCGGTGTTCGACCCGCGCGGCGGGCAGTGGATGGGGGGCCGCTACGTGCCCTCGCTGCTGGCCGCGATCGGCGGCGTGATCGAGCGGCACCTGATCGAGATCGGCTTCCTCGCGCCAACCGAATCGCCCCGGCTGATCGATGCGATCGAGGAGCGCATGCGCCTGGCGACGGGGGCCCGGGACGGCGCCCCGGAGCCCGGGGCCGGCGGTGGTTCAGCCACCTCGATGGGACAGTGCCCGCAATGCGGCGCCGCAGCCCTCACCCACCAGGAGGGCTGCGACGTGTGCTTGAACTGCGGCTACTCGCGCTGCGGGTGACCAGGTCACCCGCGACCGGCTCAGCCGAGCTCGAGCTCGATGCCGGCCGACTTGCTAACGCCGGCCCACAGGGTGGCGAAGTCGCCGACGAAGGCGGTGTATTCGGCCGGCGTCATCGGCTTGTCGCCGGGCAGCAGAACCACTTCCTTGAAGCGCTCCACCACCTCGGGCGCCTTGTAGGCCTTCTGCAGCTCGTCGTAGAGCCGGGCCACGATGTCGGGCGACATGCCCTTCGGACCAGAGATGCCCACCCAGGTCGAGGTCGTGAGCTTGGGGAAACCCTGCTCGGCGAAGGTCGGGGCGTTGGGGTACATGTCGAGGCGCTTGTCGGAGCTGACCGCCAGCAGGCGGACCTTGCCGGTATTGATGTGCGGCACGTTGGTCGTGATCGGGTCGAACATCGACGGGATCGTGCCGGCCAGCATGTCCTGCAGCGACGGCGCCGAACCGCGATAGGGGACGTGCTTCAGCTTGATGCCGGCCAGGCTGCCCAGCAACTCGCCCATCAGGTGGGTGTTGGAGCCGATGCCCGAGCTGCCGAAGGCGATTTCCCCGGGTTTGGCCTTGGCGGCGGCGATGTAGTCGGCCAGCGTCTTGTAGGGCGAATCGCCCGGCACGATCAGGACGTTGGGCGTATGGCCGATCAGGGTCACATGGGTGAAGTCGGTGATCACGTTGTAGGGCAGCTTGGGGTAGATGCCGGGCGCGATGCCGAGCGGCGAGGCGTGCGACATGACGAGGGTGTAACCGTCCGGCGCGGCCTTGGCCGCGAGGTCGGAGCCGATCGTGCCGCCGGCGCCGGGGCGGTTCTCGACCACGACCTGGGTGCCGAGGGCGGCCGACAGCTTGGGCGCCAGGATGCGGGAAATCGTGTCGGCGGTGCCGCCCGGCGGGAAGGTGGCGATCAGCTTGATCGGCTGCTTCGTCGGCCAGCCGGGGCTCGCCTTGACGGCGGGCGCGGCCAGCGCGGAGCCCAGGGTGGCGGCCGATGCGGCCAGGACGGTACGGCGGGTCAGTTTCATGAAGCGCTCCGGTTTCCTCTCGCGCCAATGGGCTGGCGTGTTGTGCCCGGACGTTGCAATCGATATGCCAGCGGATATCCGCCCTTGATTTGCCGCAAGACAATCCGCAAATCCGGGCCGACCAAGGAGATGTCTGTATGATGCGGCGGCTGGTTCTGGCGGCGATTCTCGTGGGATGCGGCGTGGCGACTTCCGTGGCCCCGGCTGCCGTGGCGCAGGGGCTTCCGAGCTCGCGCAGCGAGCTCGCCTATTCTTTCGCGCCGCTGGTCAAGCGCGTGTCGCCGGCCGTGGTCAATATCTACACGACCACCACCGCCCGCGTGCAGCGCCGCCTGCCGTTCCCGTTTCCCGGCATGCCCCAGCAGGGGAGCGAGCGGGTGCAGAACTCGCTGGGGTCCGGCGTGCTGGTGGGCGCCGACGGTCTGATCGTCACCAATGCCCATGTCGTGAAGGGCGCCGACGAGATCCGCGTCGTGCTGGCCGACCGTCGCGAGTACGAGGCCAAGCTCATCACCCAGGACGAGCGCTACGACCTGGCGCTGCTGCGGATCGAAGGCTCGGACGAGAAATTCCCGTTCCTGGAACTGCGCGATTCCGATTCGATCGAAGTGGGCGACGTCGTGCTGGCGATCGGCAACCCGTTCGGCCTCAACCAGACCGTCACCAGCGGCATCGTCTCGGCCGTGGCGCGCAGCGCCGGCGGCATCAACGATTCGAACTTCTTCCTGCAGACCGACGCGGCCATCAATCCGGGCAACTCGGGCGGCGCGCTGGTCGCGCTCGACGGCAGGCTGATCGGGATCAACACCGCGATCTACTCGCAGAGCGGCGGCTCGGTCGGCATCGGCTTCGCCACCCCCTCCAACATCGTCGAGCGCATGATTTCGACCGGAACGAAGGGCGGCCGCATCGTGCGGCCGTGGCTGGGCGTCAGCATGCAGCGCGTGACGCCCGACCTGGCCTCGGGCTTCGGCCTGTCGCGGCCGGCCGGCCTGGTCGTGAAGGACGTCTTCGCCGGCGGTCCGGGCGCCGATGCGGGGCTGAAGCGCAACGACGTGATCGTCGGCATTCGCGAACAGGCGATCGACGACGAGGCGGCGCTGCGATTCAGGCTTTCGACGCTCAATGTCGGAACGGTCGTCCCGGTGAAGGTCATGCGCGGCGGCAAGGAAGTGGTCGTGGACCTGAAGCTCGCGGCGCCGCCCGAGGATCCGCCGCGTGAGCTGTCGCTGCTCGAGGGCCGCCAGCCCTTGTCCGGCGCCTCGGTGGTCAACATGTCGCCCGCCGTCGCCGAGGAGATGGGCCTGGCGGAGTGGCGCCCCGGCATCATCATCGTCGACGTGAAGAGCGGCGCCTATGCCGGCCGCTTCGTGCGTCCCGGGGACATGATCCTGGCGGTCAACGGCCAGGAAGTGAAGAACGTGGCCGAGCTTAAGAAGCGCGTCGCCAGCGGCATCAACAGCATCAGCGTGGGCCGCGACGGCGTGGTGTTTCCCGTCCAGTTCCGCTGACCCCATGAAAGCGTCGGGCCGTGCCGGCTGAACTCTTCGCCTCGCTCGCCCCGACGCCGCTGGCCGAACGCCTGCGTCCCAAGGCACTGGATGAGATCCTGGGCCAGGATCACCTGCTGGGACCCGAGGGGCCTCTCGGCCGCATGCTCGAGGCCCGCAAGCTCGGCTCGCTGATCCTGTGGGGGCCGCCGGGTTGCGGCAAGACGACCATCGCCCGGCTTCTTGCCGAAGCCGTCGACCTGCATTTCGAGCCGCTGTCGGCGGTGTTTTCCGGCGTGGCCGACCTGCGCCGCGTGTTCGAGGCGGCCCGCCAGCGTCGCAAGGACGGCAAGGGCACGCTGCTCTTCGTCGACGAGATCCATCGCTTCAACCGCGCCCAGCAGGATGGTTTCCTGCCCTATGTCGAGGACGGGACGGTGACGCTGATCGGCGCCACTACCGAGAACCCGTCCTTCGAACTGAACGCGGCGCTTCTGTCGCGCTGCCAGGTACTGGTGCTGCGCCGCCTCGACGACGCGGCCCTGTCAGCGGTGCTCGGGCGTGCTGAGGAAGCCCTCGGCCGGCCGCTTCCGATCGACGAGACGGGCCGCCAGGCGCTGTTCGCCATGGCCGACGGCGATGGCCGCTACATGATCGGCCTCGCCGAACAGCTCGCGCAGCTGAAGGACAAGGGACCGGTGCCGCCCGCGCGGCTGGCGACGCTCCTGCAGAAGCGCGCGCCGCTCTACGACAAGGCCCAAGAAGCGCACTACAATCTGATCAGCGCGCTGCACAAGTCGCTGCGCGGGTCGGACGTCGATGCCGCGCTCTACTGGTTCGCCCGCATGCTCGACGGCGGCGAGGACCCGAAATACATCGCGCGCCGCCTGGTGCGCTTCGCCGTCGAGGATATCGGCATGGCCGATCCCCAGGCGCTGACCCAGACGCTGGCGGCGTGGGAGACCTACGAACGGCTGGGGTCCCCCGAGGGCGAGCTGGCGATTGCGCAGGCGGTGATCTATCTCGGCACCGCGCCGAAATCGAACGCGGCTTATGTCGCTTTCGGGGCTGCCAAGCGTGCCGCCAAGACCCATGGCTCACTGACGCCGCCGATGCACATCCTGAATGCGCCGACCAAGCTCATGAAGGAGATCGGCTACGGCAAGGGCTACGAGTACGACCACAATGCCGCCGACGGCTTCTCGGGCCAGAACTACTTCCCCGACAACATGAACCGCGAAGAGTTCTACCAGCCGGTCGAGCGCGGCTTCGAGCGCGAGATCGTGAAGCGGCTCGATTACTGGAAGAAGCTCAGGGAAAAGAAGCGGTAGAGGGCCGAGCGAAGCTCGGCCGCGGAGCGTCAGGACATCGTGAAGCGATGTCCGGGAGCGCCGAAGGACGGACGATCGCGCTGAGCCGTCAGGGCTTGGCCATCGCCCGCACGACCCTGCGGTCGCGGCCGTAGACGTCGTCGCGGAAGGTCGGCACGCCCTCGGCATTCGCGCTGACGGTCCGGTAGGTCACGTAAAGGGTGATCGGCTCGGGGAAGGTGTAGTGGGCCTGCTGGCCGTCCTTGATCGCCTGCTGGACCCGGTCCTTGCTGAAGCCGTTCTTGCCGTTGAACACCTTCTCGACGAAGTCGAGCGGGTTCTGCAGGCGGATGCAGCCGTGGCTGAAGTTGCGGCTGCCCTCGGTGAACAGCCAGCGGCTCGCCGTATCGTGCATGTAGATCCCGTACTTGTTGTTGAACGGGAAGAAGATGTAGCCCAGCGCGTTCGACGCGCCCGAATCCTGCCGGATGCGGTAGGGGAAGGCCTTGGGATGGATGGAGCTCCAGTCGATCGTGTTGGGATCGATTTCGTCGTCGTGGCTCCAGCTCGCGAAGATCTTGAAGCCGTTGCTGGCCAGGGCGTTGGGGTCACGCCGCAGCATCGGCAGATACTCCTCGCCGGCGATCGACGGCGGCACCGTCCAGTACGGGTTGGTCTGGAAGCCGCGCATGGTCGACTGGATCTCGGGCGTCGGGTCCTTCGGGGTGCCGACGATGACCTGGCTCTGGAAGGCGATCTTGCCCTCGTTCACGAACACCATCGAGTAGTCGCCGGTGTTGACGTAGACGAAGCGGCTGCCGAGATACTCCGGCAGCCAGCGTCGGCGCTCCAGGTTGGCGACGATCTGCTCGATGCGTTCGTCGATCGTGGTGTTGAGCGAGCGCACCGTCTTGGCGCCGATGACGCCATCGACGGTCAGGCCTTTCATCTCCTGGTACGACTTGACCACCCCGACCAACGGCTCGTCGTAGAGGTCGGCGACGACGCCGGCCGGCGGCACCGTGAAGTCGAGCTCGGCCAGACGCTTGCGCAGCACAGGCACGCGGGCGTCGATCATGCCGGGCTTCAGCGCGCTGCCGTCGGGCATCGCGGTGTAGGTCGTCCGCGTCTTCTTCTCGCGCCAGGCCGCCAGCGCCTTCTGCAGCGCCGGGTAGTCGCCCTTGGGCGGCAGCGTCGCGAGATAGGCCGCGAAGTCCGGCGCATCGGCCGCCGCCTGCAGGAGCTCGGCCTTGTCTGCCTTGCGCTGGATGATGTCGATTTCCTTGTCGACCCGGTTGGCCCGGACGCGGCCGGTCGAGACGTCGCTGGCGTAAGCGACGAACACCGCCGACAACAGGCTCTCGGCCGCCCCCGGATCGGCGCCTGGCGCCATGGCCCGCTCGACCTCGGCGAGGTTGTACCAAGCGGGATCGAGCCCGTGGTCGCCGGCGCTTCGCAGCGCCTTCAGCAAGGCCTCGGCACGCGCGGTTGCGGGACCGGACCCGGTCCACAGCACGCCTGAAGCGTAGGACGACGAGGCTCCCGAAAAGGAGAGCGCGAACGCCAGGAAAGCGGCGACAAAATGAGATCGATTCACAGTTTTAAGTATAAGTAGAGTCGGCCGATTCGTCCATCAGCGCACGAATCCGTGAACGGCGAGGAAGGCAATCAGGTCGGCACTGGCGCGCTGCTTCAGATCGGCCGTTCCACCGCCCGCGCGGGCGCCCCGGGTGACGCAGTGCCGTCGCGCCCAGGCCTGGAATTCGGGTTCGTCCATCGCCAGTCCGAGGGAGGGCACGAAGTGACGGCCGTCATCCTCGATGATGTTGCGGCAGCACGACCAGTTCTCGGCATCCTTGATGTCGAAGACCGGCCCCAGCGACTCCCAGCCGTGATGGGCGCCGCCATAGACCTTCACCCGGATCCGGTCGTTGCCGGCCGCCCGCATGCGCTCGGCATATTCGATGGCCAGCTCGGCCGGCGTGTAGTCGTCCTTGGCGGCCAGCATGAAGAACATCGGCTTGCCGTGTGTGCTGGCGTCGCGATGCTGGGCCGTTGCGCCGGGGCAGAGGGCGACGTGGATGTCGAACAGGTGCGGGAAGCCCTGGCGCCAGCGCTGACGCACGGCGAGGGCAGCGTTGAGCGTGGCCACACCGCCCTTCGACACCCCCATGATGCCGATACGCTCCGGATCGAAGCGGCGGTCGTCGCGGAGCAGGGCAAGCGCTGCGAAGGCATCGCCCTCCATCTGCGCCGCCGAGACCAGGCTCTGGTCGGCCACGGTACGCCGGACGCCGCGGCTCCTGAAACTGTCGACGATCAGCGCGGCGGCCCCGGCCGCGTTCAGCAGCTCGGCGTAGTAGTGCTCGCGGTGGCGCTGGACGCCGGCGCTGCTGGTCAGGATGACCATGCAGGGGAGTGGTTCCGGCCGGTCCGCCGGAATGTGCAGGGTCGCGGAAATTCGCGCCGGACGGCAGGCCGTCGGATGCTCGAACGTCAGCGTGTCGAAGGACACCGATTCCATGGACCCTGTGTAGCTTGTCCCGTAGTTTGTGCGCCATGAGTGACAGCCCCGCCAGTGGTGGTAGCCAACAGACCAAGGTCCAGACCCGCGCCGTGACCGATGACGAGGCCGGCATGCGCCTGGATCGGTGGTTCCAGCGTCATTTCCCCGAGCTGAGCCACGGCGCGCTGCAGAAGCTCCTGCGCACCGGGCAGGTCCGGATCGACGGCAAGCGGGCCGAGGGCAAGGACAGGGTCGAGCCCGGCCAGTCGATCCGTCTCCCGCCCGGGGTCACGCATACGCCGGCACCCAAGCCGCGAACCGAGGCGAAGCCGACCGTCTCCGACCGCGACGCCGCCGAGATCCAGCGGATGGTGATCCATCGCGACGATCACGTGATCGTGCTCAACAAACCGCCGGGGCTGGCCGTCCAGGGGGGCAGCGGCACGGAAAAACACATCGATGGCATGCTGGATGCGCTGCGCTTCGGGTTCGAGCAGCGGCCGCGCCTTGTCCATCGGCTCGACAAGGATACGAGCGGCCTGCTGCTGATCGCGCGCACCGCACTGGCCGCCAAGCGCCTCGCGGAGTCCTTCCGGGACCGCGAGACCGAGAAGCTCTACTGGGCGATCGTCGTCGGTGTGCCGCCCAAGAAGGAGGGCACGATCGACCTGCCGCTCGCCAAGCGCCCTGGAGCACGCGACCGCGAGCTGATGCAGGTCGACGAGGAGAACGGGCAGAAGGCGCTCACCCACTTCCGCGAGATTGATCGTGCCGGCCGGCGCGCCGCGCTGCTGGCGCTGTGGCCGCGCACCGGCCGTACCCACCAGTTGCGCGTCCATTGCGCGGAAATGGGCTGTCCGATCCTGGGCGATCGTAAGTACGGCGGCGAGGAGGCCCTTCTGGCGGCGGTCGCCGAGGGGCGCCGGCTGCATCTCCATGCCCGCCGCCTGTCGCTGCCGCACCCGTCGGGCAAGGGAGAGTTGACGGCCGTGGCCGAACTGCCTCCTCACTTCCGCCGCACCGTCGAGGCATTTGGCTTCTCGACGGACGGTGTTTGAGCGAGAATCGAGCATAATGCGGATACCCTGGAGGCGCGTGGCGGTGATCACGGCGGTGGCGGTGCCGATCGCCGCCGTCGTCGGCGTCGTCTGGGCCGCGACCAGGGACCTGTCGCGCTATCAGGCGCGCATGACCGAACAGGTTCGCAAGGTCACGGGGCGCGAACTGGCGGCCCGCGTGCCGCTCTCCATCAGGCTCGGCAGCGAGCCGGCGATGGTGGCCGAAGGCGTCACGCTCTCCAGCGCAGCATGGGGATCCCGGCCTGATCTCGCCCGCGTGCGTCGCATGACCTTGTTCCTCGATCCGTTCTCGCTGTTGCTGGGCGAGGTCAAGATCGGTCGGATCCTGCTCGAGGGCGCAGACATCGCGGTCGAGCGCAACGACGTGGGCGACAGCAACCTCGAGATGCTGCCGCCACCCGACGGGTCGGGCCCGCATCCCGGCGAGAACCGCTCGCTGCGTCTGCGCACGGCGGCGGCCTTCCCGTGGATAAATACGGTCGAGGTCCGCGACTCCGTGCTGACAGTCTCGGAAGGGGCGGGCCGGCCGCCGGTCGTGCTCGAAATTCCCAACGCCACCTTCAAGGCGGCGGCGCCGAACCAGACCCTTCAGGTCGACGGCCGGTTCGGCGTGGCCCAGGGCGTGCCCATGGAACTGACCGGCACCGCCGGGTCGTTCAACGGCTGGATGGCCGGGCTGCCCGGCAACCTCGACCTCCAGGGCGCCTTCGGCGACGGCAAGATCTCGATCAAGGGCAGCATCAACGCCAAGGGCACGTCGCTGCAGATCAATTCGGAAGGCGCCGACGTCTCGGTCCTCGGCCCCTACATCCGCCTGCCTGTCCCCGTAGGCGGCCCCTATGCGATGAACGCCAAGGCCTCGACCCAGCGCAACGGTTTCAAGGTCGAGGTAACGTCCCTGAAAGTCGGCTCGAGCGAGGCGGCCGGCGAGGCGCTGTTTCGCGTCGACCGCAAGGGCACGCCGACCGTCATCGTCAATGCCGACGTGACCCGCCTCGACGTGTCGGAACTCAAGGCGCCGCCCGCCATCGCCGCGCCCGCCGCACCGGCTCAGGTGTCCGCGCCACCGCCGCGGCTCATACCGACCCTGCCGTTTTCCGCGAGCTGGCTCGGCCGTTCCAGCCTGTCGGTCACGGTGAGGCTAGGCGAGGTCGTGGGGCTGGGAGCCAAGATGCAGAACGCCTCGGTGACGCTGGTCTCCGGCGAGACGCGCTTCACCTTCCGCGCGGCCGCGACCGTCGGCGGCGGCTCGGCCGGCGTCGATCTCGTCTACGACCCGGCCGGGCGCATGGGCCAGACCACCCTGACGGCGACGGCCAACCGCGTCTCCCTGGGCGAGCTGTCGACGCTGCTCGGCCTCGACTTCGGCCTGCGCGACGGCGTTGCCGACGTCGACCTGCGCCTGCGCGGCGGCGGGCGCACGACGCGCGATGCGCTGAATACGGCCAACGGCTCGATCGACATCGCCATGGGCAAGGGGTTGTGGCCGCACAGCCAGCTCGCCAACTGGCCGCCGGAGACGCAGCGGTTGCTGGGCGGTGGCGATGCCGGCGTGCCCTTCAACTGCATTGCCGGCCGCTTCGAAGTGAGCGGCGGAGTCGCCAATCTCAGGCGCCTGGTCGTCGACACGCCGCGCGGCGTGCTGGTGGGTGGCGGGTACTTCCATCTGCGCACCGACAACTGGGAGTTCATGCTGGCGCCTGAGGCGCGCGACCATCAGAACGCGGCGCTGGCCGTGCCGATGCGCATCAAGGGCGGGGCCGGGAAGGCCACGGCGAGCGCCGTGGATCCCAACCTGTCCAAGTTGCTGGTGGGCGGTGGCCCGATCCCGAGCCTGGTCGCGCAGGTCGCGCAGGCCGGCCGGCCGGCCGGCGCCAATGCCTGCGCGGTGCTGGCGCCGCGGGTCGAGGCCCTTCGGCCGGGGCTGCGGGCGCAGTTGCCGGCGCCCACTTCCGACGTTCGTCAGCGGGCGTCGCGTCCACAGGGGCAGACGTCGGGTCCGCAGCGCAGCCAAGGCCGGCCGTGACCGGAGAGATGCCGTCCGAAGTCGCAATCCCGGTCAGTCGTTCGAAGGTCGGCTTTCTGGCGACTGCCAGTCTCGCGATGGCGGTGGCGGGGGCCTGGATGCTGCTTGCGGCACCGGGTGTCGGATCGAACCCTTTCCACCAGGTTGTCCTGGGGTTTGGTGTCTTCTTCTTCCTGTTGCTTGCCTACGGTCATCTGAGAACCCTGACTGCGAATGAGCCGGGGCTCGTCATCAATCGCCAGGGATTCCTCTTCCGGCCGACGGGCCTTGCTTTCGGCTGGGTCGATTGGGCGGACGTGAGCGAGATCAGGGAAGGTTTGGGGAGAGGCGGAGCCTTTCTGTCGCTCAGGCTATACGATCCCCCAAAGTACATTGCGCGCGGCAACGGCCTCCAGCGGTTGGCGAAGTCCATCAACTGGCGGCTGGCCGGAAGTCCCGTCACGTTTACCAGCGGCTCGCTGCAGGCGGAGCCGGCGGCGCTTCTCCAAGTTATACGGCTGTACTTTTCTGAGGCGAAACGGGCCGAATCGGGGGCCTTGTCGTCCTCCCCACCTCCCATGTAAGCCCGTCGCGCGGGTCACAGGCTGCGATGCAGCGATTTCGTATCGCGGATGCCTGGCGCCGTTCGGGAGATGAATGAAGCGGTTTTACAAGCATACGGGCGTCGACGAGGGCGAGGGCGGCTTTCGCATCCTGCTCGATGGCAAGCCCATGCGGACGCCGGCCAAGGCGGTGCTGGTCGTGCCGACGCGTGCGCTCGCCGAGGCGATCGCTGCTGAATGGGCGGCGGTGCCCGACAAGGCCGAGATCAATGCCGCGCATCTGCCGCTCACGCGTCTCGCCGCGACCGGCGTAGACCGCGTCGTGGCGAGGCGCGCCGACGTGATCGCCGATACGGCGAAGTATGCCGGCTCGGATCTTCTCTGCTATCGCGCGACGGCGCCGGAGAGCCTTGTGAGGCTGCAGCAGGAGCTGTGGCAGCCCTTGCTGGACTGGGCGGCCGAGCGTCATGGCGCCCGGCTGGTCACCGCCGACGGTATCGGCTTCGTGGAGCAACCCGAAGAGGCGAAGGCGCGGCTTCACGAGGCGGTTTCGGCACATGGCGATCTGGCGCTGTCGGCGCTCTACAATCTCACGCACACGGCGGGATCGGTGGTGATCGGGCTGGCGGTGTCGGAGGGGCGCCTCGATGCGGCCGCCGCCTTTGCCGCCGCCCAGATGGACGAACTCTATCAGGTCGATCGCTGGGGCGACGATCCGATCGCGGAGAAACAGCGCGACGGCGTGCGCCGGGACATCGAGGCGTGTGCGCGCTTTCTTTCACTTCTGGAAAACGCGCGCCTGCGCGGCTGAGGGGAATCATGGGAGCGGGCACCCGACTGCGGAAGATCATGGCCGAGAAGGGCCTCGTCGAGGCAATGGCGGCGCACAGCCCACTGTCGGCGATGCTTGCCGCGGAAGCGGGCTTCGACGCGATCTGGGCCTCCGGCTTCGAACTGTCCGCGCTGTACGGCGTGCCCGACGTCAGCATCGTGTCGATGACCCAGCATCTCGACATGACGCGCGCCATGGTCGACCGGTCGGGCCTGCCGGTGGTGGCCGACATCGACACCGGCTTCGGCAACGCCATCAACGTCCTCTATGCCGTGGAGCAGTACGAACGTGCCGGCGTCGGCGCTATCGTGATGGAGGACAAGAGCTTCCCCAAGGTCACCAGCCTGATCGCCGGCGGCCGTCAGGACATGGTCCGCATCGAGGAGTTCCAGGGCAAGATCGAAGCGGCGCGCTCGGCCCGGCGCGATCCCGATCTTGTCGTCGTGGCCCGCACCGAGGCGCTGATCGCGGGTCTCGGCCAGGACGAGGCGCTGAAACGGGCCCGGGCTTACGAGGCGGCGGGCGCCGACCTGATCCTCGTCCATTCCAAGCAGAAGACGCCGGACGAGATCGAGGCCTTCATCAAGGCTTGGGACGGCAAGGTGCCGATTGCGCTGGTGCCGACCGCCTATCCGCAGATGACGGTGGCGCGGGTGAGGGAACTGAAGAAGGTCGGTCTGCTGATCTGGGGCAACCACGCGATCCGGGCCGCGGTTGGGGCGATGCGGGCGACCTTCGCGCAGATCCGCCGCGACGGCGGAATTCACGGCGTCGAGGCGAGTATTGCCTCGGTCGACGCGGTATTCGATTTGCAGGGAATGGGAACGGTGAAGGACAACGAGACGAAATTCCTCCGCTAGACGTGATCGCGTTATTGGCCGAAAACTGACCGAGGGCCGGAGATTTAGATGCAGAAAATGTTGGAAGAACTCGAGCGCAGGCGGGCAGCGGCGCGTCTGGGCGGCGGCGAGCGCCGCATCGAGGCGCAGCACGCCAAGGGCAAGCTGACGGCGCGCGAGCGTATCGACGCACTCCTCGATCCGGGGTCGTTCGAGGAATACGACATGTTCGTCGAGCACCGTTCGATCGATTTCGGCATGGAGAACCAGAAGATCCCGGGCGACGGCGTGGTCACCGGCCACGGCACCATCAACGGCCGGCTGGTCTATGTCTTCAGCCAGGATTTCACGGTCTTCGGCGGTGCATTGTCCGGCATGCACGCCACCAAAATCTGCAAGGTCATGGACATGGCCATGAAGGTCGGCGCTCCGGTGCTCGGCCTGAACGATTCGGGCGGCGCGCGCATCCAGGAGGGTGTCGACTCGCTCGCGGGCTATGCCGACGTGTTCCAGCGCAACGTGCTGGCGTCCGGCGTGATCCCGCAAATTTCGATGGTCATGGGCCCCTGCGCCGGCGGCGCGGTCTATTCGCCGGCGATGACCGACTTCATCTTCATGGTGAAGGACAGTTCCTACATGTTCGTCACCGGCCCCGACGTGGTGAAGACCGTCACGCACGAGACGGTGACGCAGGAGGAGCTGGGCGGCGCGCTCACCCATACCCAGAAGTCGGGCGTGGCCGACCTCGCCTACGAGAACGACATCGAGGCGCTGCTGCAGCTCCGCCGCTTCGTCGACTTCCTGCCCTCGAACAATCGCGAGAAGGCGCCGGTTCGCCCGACCCTCGATCCGGTCGATCGCGACGACTTCTCGCTCGACACGCTGGTGCCCGAGAACCCCAACAAGCCCTACGACATCAAGGAGCTGATCCTGAAGGTCGTGGACGAGGGCGACTTCTTCGAACTGTCGCCGGAATGGGCGGCGAACATGGTGGTGGGCTTCGGCCGCATGGCCGGCCGCTCGGTGGGCTTCGTGGCCAACCAGCCGATGGTGCTGGCCGGCTGCCTCGACATCGACAGCTCGCGCAAGGCCGCGCGCTTCGTGCGCTTCTGCGACGCCTTCAACATCCCGATCGTGACGTTCGTCGACGTGCCGGGCTTCCTGCCGGGCACGACCCAGGAGTTCGGCGGCATCATCAAGCATGGCGCCAAGCTGCTCTATGCCTATGCCGAGGCCACCGTGCCCAAGGTGACTGTGATCACCCGCAAGGCCTATGGCGGCGCCTACGACGTCATGGCGTCCAAGCACCTGCGCGGCGACGTCAACTATGCCTGGCCCGGCGCCGAGATCGCGGTGATGGGCGCCAAGGGCGCGGTCGAGATCATCTTCCGGTCCGACGTCGGCGACGCCAACAAGATCGCGGCGCGCACCGAGGAATACCGCCAGAAGTTCGCCAATCCGTTCGTGGCGGCCAATCGCGGCTTCATCGACGACGTGATCATGCCGCACGGCACGCGCCGCCGCATCTGCCGGGCGCTGGCCACGCTCGAGACCAAGAAGCTCGAGAACCCGTGGCGCAAGCACGGCAACGTGCCTCTGTGACGGCGACGCCGTGCATCTGTCTCCCGAGGAGCGCATGAGGCGCGGCCGGATCGTGCGCAAGCACCTGATGGTCGGGCTTCTCGCGCTGCTCGTGATCATCCCGCTGAATTTCATCGTGAGCCGCCAGTATCCGTGGTGGCTCTGGGTCCTCATCGTCTGGTTGCCCCTGATCGGCGCGCACTCAATGTGGGCCAAGGGCTTCTTCGATCGCAGAAAAGAAGGAATGTGAGCATGGCCGCCAAGAAGAAGGTCGCCAAGGTCGCCGCCAAGAGCGCACCCGCCAAGACCACGCCCGCCAAGACCACGCCCGCCAAGAGCGTCGTGGTTGCGAAGAAGGCGCCGGCCCCGAAGGCTGCCGCCGATGGACCGCTGTTCGACAAGATCCTGATCGCCAACCGCGGCGAGATCGCCTGCCGGGTCATCCGGACCTGCAAGCGCCTCGGCATCAAGACCGTGGCGGTCTACTCCGAAGCCGACGCCGACGCGCTGCATGTGCGCGAGGCCGACGAGGCGGTGCTGATCGGACCGCCGCCCTCGGCGCAGTCGTATCTGCTGATCGACAAGATCGTCGAGGCCTGCAAGGCGACGGGCGCGCAGGCGGTGCATCCGGGCTACGGCTTCCTCTCCGAGAAGGAAGCCTTCCAGAAGGCGCTGGCCGAGGCCGGCATCGCCTTCATCGGTCCCGACGCCCACGCCATCTACGCCATGGGCGACAAGATCGAATCCAAGAAGCTCGCACAGGCGGCCGGCGTCAGCACGGTCCCCGGCTATCTCGCGGCGATTCCCAATGCCGACGAGGCGGTGAAGATCGCCCGGAAGATCGGCTACCCGGTCATGATCAAGGCCTCGGCCGGCGGCGGCGGCAAGGGCATGCGCATCGCCTACAACGATGCCGAGGCGCATGAAGGGTTCGGGTCGGCGACCAACGAGGCCAAGGCCTCGTTCGCCGACGACCGCGTGTTCATCGAGAAGTATGTGGAGGAGCCCCGCCACATCGAGATCCAGCTGATCGCCGACGGCCACGGCAACTGCGTCTATCTCTGGGAACGCGAGTGCTCGATCCAGCGCCGCCACCAGAAGGTGATCGAGGAGGCGCCAAGCCCGTTCCTCGACGCCAAGACGCGCAAGGCGATGGGCGAGCAGGCGGTCGCCCTGGCCAAGGCGGTCAAGTACAAGAGCGCTGGCACCGTCGAGTTCATCGTCGACAAGAACCGCAAGTTCTACTTCCTCGAGATGAACACGCGCCTGCAGGTCGAGCATCCGGTGACGGAGCTGATCACCGGCCTCGACCTCGTCGAGCTGATGATCCGCGTGGCGGCGGGCGGCAAGCTGCCGTTCCAGCAGAAGGACGTGAAGCTGCAGGGCTGGGCCGTCGAGGCGCGTCTCTACGCCGAAGACCCGTTCCGCAATTTCCTGCCGTCCACGGGACGGCTGGTGAAGTACCGCGAACCCGAGGCGGGACCCGACGTGCGCGTCGATACCGGCGTCTACGAGGGCGGCGAGATCTCGATGTTCTACGACCCGATGATCGCCAAGCTCTGCACGCACGGGAACACGCGCGACGAGGCGATCGATCGCATGCGCCGCGCGCTGGACGAGTTCTACGTCCGCGGCGTGTCCCACAACGTGCCGTTCCTGGCCGCGTTGATGGCCCATCCGCGCTTCCGCGCCGGCAAGCTCACCACGAACTTTATCGCCGAGGAGTTCAAGGGTGGCTTCACGGCCGAGCATCTGCCGCCGAAGGACGCGGCGGTGCTGGCGGCGGTCGCCGCGGTGGTGGATCGTATCCATGCCCATCGCGCCGGCGCGCCGCAGTCCGAACGCGTCGTCATGCTCAATCGCACCGCGATGCCGGTTTCCGTCAGCGGCGGCGGCCTCGAATTCGCCGTCGACATCGACGCCCGCCGGATCGAGATCGAGTCCGCCTGGACGCCGGGTGAGCCGCTGATGCGGGCCAAGGTCGACCAGCATCCGGTCGTCGTGCAGATCGATACGCTGGGCTCCGGCTGGCGCCTGACGCATGAAGGCGGGCAGGCGGACGTGCTGGTCCTGACCCCGCGCCAGGCCGAGCTCTACGCGCTGATGCCGGTCAAGGCGGCGCCGGACACGTCGAAATTCCTGCTGTCGCCGATGCCGGGCCTGCTGGCCTCCGTGGCGGTGAGCGAGGGGCAGGAGATCAAGGCCGGCGAGGCGCTGGCCGTGGTCGAGGCGATGAAGATGGAGAACGTGCTGCGCGCCACGCGTGACGGCACGGTGAAAACGCTCCATGCCAAGGCCGGCGACAGCCTGCGCGTCGACCAGAAGATCATCGAGTTCGCCTGAGCGGATGGCGTTGCAGGCGCGCCTCGCGATCACCGGCCGGGTCCAGGGTGTCGGCTACCGCGACTGGGCGATGGCGACGGCACAGCGGCTCGGCCTCAGCGGCTGGGTCCGCAACCGCACCGACGGCTCGGTCGAGGCGCTGGTCGTCGGTGACGACGAGGCGGTGGGCAGGATGATCGAAGCCTGCCGCCGCGGCCCGACCCTCGCGCGGGTGGACGCCGTCGACGTCGAGCCGGTCGACCTCGATGTCCTGCCGCCGGGCTTTACGCGGCGGCCGACGGCCTGAACCGTTCAGTGGCGATTGGCAGATATTGCCAATCACCCTATATTGCCGACATGGCTACCACCATGAATGTGGCTATCTCGCCCGAACTCAAGGCACACGTCGACCGAGAGATCGCGGCGGGGCGCTATGCGTCGTCGAGCGAGTATGTCCGCGACCTGATCCGGAAGGACCAGCGGGCCAGGGCCGAGGAGCGACTGGCCGAGTTGGTTCGCGAGGGACTGGAAAGCCCTGTCGAAGCCGAAGACCGCGGTTTCTGGCGCAAGCGTCGAGAAAACCTGCGACGGACGATCGCAAAAAGAAGCTTGTGAAGCTCGTCCGGCGGCGTCGGGCAGTCGAGGACATCGACGAGCACGCCGCTTTCATTGCCGAGCGCAATCCTCGCGCCGCCTACCGGTTTCTGGATGAGGTTGAACAGGCGTTCGACGTGCTGCTGCGTCATCCTGGGATCGGCTCGCCCCGGCTCGACCATATCGTCAGTGGCCTTCGCGCCTGGCCGGTTTCGGGCTTCGAATCGTATGTGATTCTCTACTTCATAGCCCACGGCGCCGTTCAGGTCGTGCGCATAGTGCACGCTGCGCGCGACCTGGAGGAACTGCTCAAAGGGCCATGGGAAGAGGGGCCTCGGTCCTAGCGCCGAACACTTCCTGGAAGGTCTCCGCCAGGGCCGCATCGAGGTCGGCTAGGGTCACGGGCAAGCCGAGATCGACCAGCGACGTGACGCCATGGTCGGCGATGCCGCAGGGAACGATTCCTGCGTAGTGCGACAGGTCGGGCTCGACGTTGATCGAGATGCCGTGGAATGCCACCCAATGGCGGATGCGCACGCCGATGGCGGCGATCTTGTCTTCGCGCGGGCTGCCATCGGGCAGCGGCGGCTTGTCCGGTCGCACGACCCAGACGCCGACCCGGCCCTCGCGCCGCTCCGCCTTGACGTTGAAGCGACCGAGCGTGCGGATGGTCCATTCCTCGAGGTCGGAAACGTAACGCCGCACGTCCTGCCGGCGCGCCCGGAGGTCCAGCATCACATAGGCCACCCGCTGGCCGGGGCCGTGATAGGTGTACTGGCCGCCGCGACCGGCGACATGGACCGGAAAGCGGGCCGGCTGCAGAAGGTCCTGCGTCCGGGCACTCGTGCCTGCGGTGTAGAGCGGGGGATGCTCCAGCAGCCACACCATTTCGCCCGCCTGTCCCGCACGGATGGCGGCGACCCGAGCCTCCATGGTCGCCAATGCTTCCTCATAGGGGACAACGTCGTCGGAGATGCGCCATTCGAGCCTGTTCATTGTGGCAAAATCGGCACTTCGCCGTCTTCGTGCAAGCCCGCCTTGCCACTGCGAGAGCGATTTGGTATCCCCCGCGCCATCGAACCGGCGCGGCCATGGCGGAATTGGTAGACGCGCTAGCTTGAGGTGCTAGTGCCGCGAGGCGTGGAAGTTCGAGTCTTCTTGGCCGCACCATCGCCGGTTCGAACGAAAAGGTAGAGGTCGCCGTCTGTTGGCAGTTGCCAACGGGCGGCCCTTTTTGTTTGCAGGTGGGAGAGTGCTTTGGCCGACGATCTCAGCGAAAGCGCCCTCCGTTACCATCGCCTGCCCCGACCCGGGAAGATCGAGGTCGTCCCGACCAAGCCGCTGGCGACCCAGCGCGACCTCTCGCTGGCCTATTCGCCCGGCGTAGCGGCGGCCTGCAACGAGATCGTGCGCGATCCCGCGACGGCCGCCGAACTCACCTCCCGCGCCAATCTGGTCGCCGTCGTCACCAACGGCACCGCCGTGCTGGGGCTGGGCGCGATCGGGCCGCTGGCCGCCAAGCCGGTGATGGAGGGCAAGGGCGTCCTCTTCAAGAAATTCGCCGGCATCGACGTCTTCGACCTCGAACTGGCCGAACTGGACCAGGACAAGCTGGTCGACATCGTCGCGGCGCTCGAGCCGACCTTCGGCGGCATCAACCTCGAGGACATCAAGGCGCCGGAATGCTTCTACGTCGAGCAGAAGCTGCGCGAGCGCATGAAGATCCCGGTGTTCCACGACGATCAGCACGGCACCGCCATCATCGTCGGCGCCGCGCTGTTCAACGCCCTGTCGCTGGTCGGCAAGGACATCGCCAAGGTGAAGCTGGTCGTGTCCGGCGCGGGGGCGGCGGCCCTGTCGTGCCTCGGCGTGCTGGAGAAGCTCGGCCTGCCGCGCGAGAACATGTGGGTCACCGACATCGCCGGTGTGGTCTGGAAAGGCCGCAACGAGCAGATGGACCCGTGGAAGGAGCGCTATGCCCGCGACACCCAGGCCCGCACCCTGGGTGAGGTGATCGGCGGCGCCGATGTCTTCCTCGGCCTCTCGGCCGCCGGCGTCCTGAAGCCCGAGATGGTGGCCCGGATGGCCGCCCGGCCGCTGATCTTCGCGCTGGCCAATCCCAATCCCGAGATCACCCCGGAAGACGTGGCCGGCGTCCGCGACGACGCGATCATGGCGACCGGCCGCAGCGATTATCCCAACCAGGTCAACAACGTCCTCTGCTTCCCCTACATCTTCCGCGGTGCGCTCGACGTCGGGGCCACGACGGTCAACGACGAGATGAAGATCGCCTGCGTGCGCGCCCTGGCGGCGCTGGCCCGCAAGGAGCCCTCCGAGGTCGTGGCGCGCGCCTTCGGCGAGCAGGCGGGCGGCTTCGGCCCCACCCAGATCATTCCCAAGCCGTTCGATCCGCGCCTGATCGTCGAGCTGGCGCCGGCCGTTGCGAAAGCCGCCATGGACAGCGGCGTCGCGACGCGGCCGATCACCGACTTCGATGCCTACCGCCAGCAGCTCAGCCAGTTCGTCTTCAAGTCCGGCCTGGTCATGCGGCCGGTGTTCGCTCAGGCGCGCTCCGATCCGAAGCGCGTCATCTTCAGCGCCGGCGAGGACGATCGCGTCCTGCGCGCCGCGCAGATCATCCTGGACGAGGGCATCGCCAAGCCGATCCTGATCGGCCGGCCGGAGATCGTGCGCCGGCGCGCCGAGCGGCTTGGCCTGCGCTTCCAGCCGGGTGTCGATGTCGAGCTGGTCGATCCGTCCAGCGACCCGCGTTACGACAAATACTGGGGCGCCTATCTCGAGCTGATGGAACGCAAGGGCGTTACCGAGCCGACGGCGCGCAACCTCGTGCGTTCCAGCCCGACCCTGATCGCCGCGCTGGCGGTGAAGCTCGGCGATGCCGATGCGATGATCGCCGGCGCCTATGGCCGATTCCGCACCCACCTGGCCCATGTGCGCGACGTCATCGGCCTGCGCGAGGGCGCCAAAAACATGGCGGCCCTCAGCCTGCTGGTCATGCCGACCCGCGCGCTGTTCATCGCCGATACCTATGTGAACTACGACCCGGATCCGGAGACGCTGGCCGAGATCACCCTGCTGGCCGCGGACGAGGTGCTGCGGTTCGGCCTCCAGCCCAAGGTCGCGCTGATCTCGCATTCGAGCTTCGGCGGCTCCGAGCACGCCTCGGCCAAGAAGATGGCGGCCGCGGTCAAGATCCTGCACCAGCGGGCGCCCACCCTCGAGGTCGACGGCGAGATGCACGGTGACGCCGCGCTCAACGTCGAAATCCGCAACAGCGTCTTTCCGCGATCGAAGCTCAAGGAAGCGGCAAACCTCGTCGTCTGTCCGTCGCTGGATGCCGCCAACATCTCCTTCAATCTCCTGAAGGAAGCGGCTGACGGGCTGCACATCGGACCGATCCTGCTGGGCACCGATCTGCCTGCGCATGTGCTCACCCCGTCGGTGACCGCGCGCGGCATCCTCAACATGACCGCGCTGGCCGTGGTCGAAGCGCAACGCCTCGCCGAGGCGCGTGGGTGAGCGGCGAGATCGACCATCTCGACGAAGTAACGCCGGACCTCGTCCGGCGCGTCGAGGCGGCGCTCAGCGACGACAGGCAGGAGGAGGCGAGGGCGCTGCTGAGCAATCTCAGCGCCACGGGCCAGGCCTCCATTCTCGAACAGATCTCCGAGGACGAGCGCGACAAGCTTGTCGGCATCCTCAAGGGCGACCTCGATCCCGAGGCCCTGACCGAGCTCGACGAGGAGGTCCTCGAGGACGTTCTCGACCAGCTCGACAGCAAGGAGATCGCGGCCGCCGCGCGCGAACTCGAGGCCGACGATGCGGCCACAATCCTCGAGGACCTGACGGAAGAGGAACGGCAGGAAGTCCTGGCGGAGATCCCCGCCGACGAGCGCGCCGACATCGAGCGCGCCCTGGCCTATCCAGAGGACGCGGCCGGTCGCCTCATGCAGCGGTCGCTGGTAAAGGTGGCCGACTCCTGGACCGTGGGCGAGGTCATCGACCATTGCCGCGAGGCGACCGATCTGCCCGACGACGTCTACGACATCTTCGTCGTCGACGCGGACGGCCATCTTCGCGGCGCCGTGCCGCTCGGCCGCATGCTGCGCACCAAGCGCCCCGTGCCGATCCTCGAGATCGTCGATCCCGACATCCCGTCGCTGCCGGTCATGGCCGACCAGGCCGAGGTGGCGCACGTCTTCCGCGACAAGAACCTGGTCTCATGCCCGGTCGTCGATGATGACGGGCGGTTGCTCGGCGTGATCATGGTCGACGACGTGGTCGATGTGATCGACGAGGAGGCGGAAGAAGACCTGCTCAAGATGGGCGGCGTCGGCTCCGACGACATGCACGCCGACACCGTGCGCACGGCGCGCCTGCGGGCGCCGTGGCTGCTGGTCAACGTCGCCACGGCGCTGGTCGCCTCCTTCGTGATCAGCCAGTTCGAGGACACGATCGAGAAGATCGTCATCCTGGCCGCCCTCATGCCGATCGTGGCCTCGATGGGCGGCAATGCCGGAATCCAGACCGTTACCGTCACGGTGCGCGCCTTGGCGATGGGAGAGCTGACGGCGGCCAATGCGCTGCGCTTCATCGGCAAGGAGGCGGTCGTCGGCAGCCTGAACGGTCTCCTGTTTGCCACGCTCCTCGCGGCGGGGGTCATGCTCGTGTTCCACGACTGGCGGCTGGGCGCGGTCATTGCCGCTTCGATGGTCTGTAACCTGATGGCCGCGTCGCTGGCCGGCTCGCTGATCCCGCTCGGTCTGCAGAAATTCGGAGTCGACCCCGCCGTCTCGTCGACGGTGTTCCTCACCATGGTTACCGACGTGACCGGATTCCTCACCTTCCTCGGGCTGGCGACGATCTTCCTGCTTTGAGGTATCGTCCCCGACAAAGGTGAGGACAGACATGATCCCGAATGCGATGCCGCCGTTCGATTTCGGCCTGGGTGAAACCGCCGATGCGCTGCGCGACCAAGTCCAGCGATTTGCCGCGACCGAGGTGGCGCCGATCGCCGCCGAGATCGACAAGTCCGACCGGTTCCCGCGCGAGCTGTGGCCGAAGATGGGCGAGCTCGGCCTGCACGGCATCACCGTCGAGGAGGAGTTTGGCGGGTCGGGCCTCGGCTACCTTGAGCATGTCGTGGCGGTCGAGGAGATCAGCCGCGCCTCGGCGGCAGTCGGGCTGAGCTACGGCGCCCACTCGAACCTCTGCATCAACCAGATCCGCCGCACCGGCACCGACGAGCAGAAGAAGCGTTTCCTGCCCAAGCTGATCTCCGGCGAGCATGTCGGCAGCCTCGCCATGAGCGAATCGGGCGCGGGGTCGGACGTCGTATCGATGAAGCTGCGGGCCGAGAAGAAGGGCGACCGCTACGTCCTGAACGGCACCAAGATGTGGATCACCAACAGCCCCGATGCGCAGCTGATCGTGGTCTATGCCAAGACCGATCCGGCGGCCGGCTCGCGCGGCATCACGACCTTCATCGTCGAGACCGACCGCAAGGGCTTCAAGGTCGCGCAGAAGCTCGACAAGATGGGCATGCGCGGCTCCTCGACCGGCGAGCTCGTGTTCGAGGATTGCGAGATCCCCGAGGAGAATGTGCTGGGCGCGGTGGGCAAGGGCGTCAACGTGCTGATGAGCGGGCTCGACTATGAGCGCGCGGTGCTGGCGGCGGGGCCGATCGGCATCATGCAGGCGGCGATGGATATCGTCGTGCCCTATGTCCACGAGCGCAAGCAGTTCGGCCAGGCGATCGGCGAGTTCCAGCTGGTGCAGGGCAAACTGGCGGACATGTACACCACGATGAACGCCTGCAAGGCCTACGTGTACGCCGTCGCCAAAGCGTGCGACCGCGGCCAAACCACGCGCAAGGACTCGGCCGGCGCGATCCTCTATGCCGCCGAGAAGGCGACGATGGTCGCTCTCGACGCCATCCAGCTGCTGGGCGGCAACGGCTACATCAACGACTATCCGACCGGCCGCCTGCTGCGCGACGCCAAGCTCTACGAGATCGGTGCCGGCACCAGCGAGATCCGCCGCATGCTGATCGGCCGCGAGCTGTTCGCCGAGACCGCCTGATGGACGTCGGGGTTTGACCGGGCGGAGGCTTTTTCTTACACAGTGTGTATGAAAGGGCTTCGATGCCGCGTTATCTGACCGAACAGGACATCGCCGATTTCCGCGCCGAGTTGTGCCGGGTCGCCACCGAGCGCTTCGCCCGCTTCGGCTATGAGGGTGTCACCATGCGCCAGCTGGCCGAGGCGCTGGGCTGCAGTCCCAAGACGCCCTATCGCTACTTCAAGGACAAGGCCGACATCCTGGCGACGGTGCGGGCCGAGGCCTTCTCCCGGTTCGCCGACACGCTCGAGGCTGCGGCGGCTGGAGGTGGGGAACCGCTGGACCGGGCGCGCCGCGTCGGCGACGCCTATCTGCGGTTCGCCGACGAGCATCCGCATGCCTATCGCATCATGTTCGAGATCGACCAGCCGATAAGCGACGACCATCCCGACCTGTTGCGCGAGTCGAAGCGGGCCCGCACCTTCGTGACGCGGCAGGCGGAAGACATGGTGAAGGCCGGGTTGATCGACGCCGATCCGCTGCTGTTCGGCTGGTCGATGTGGGCCGCCACGCACGGGCTGGTCATGCTGAAGCAGGCGGGCATGCTCGATCACGGGCCGGATATCCGCACACTCGCCGGATATCACGGCGCGCTGATGTTCAAGGGCGCGCTCGCGCTGCCCGGCAAGAAGGGAGGAAAAAAATGAACGCAGGCGTCACGGCGGGAGAAAGATTCCGGGCCTGGGCCGAGATCCAGGCCAATGCCGCGCGCGCCGCCGGCGGGCTCGAGGCGCTGGGCGTCGGCGAGAATGGCAGCGTCGCCCTGATGCTGCGTAACGACTTCGCGACCTTCGAAGTGAACATGGCCGCAAGCCAGCTCGGCGCCTATGCGGTGCCGATCAACTGGCACTTCACGCCCGAGGAAGCGAACTACATCCTGCGCGACAGCGGCGCGAGCGTGCTGGTGGCGCACACCGACCTGCTGGCGCAGATCGCCGGCGGCGTGCCCAAGGGCGTGAAAGTCTTCGCCGTCCCGACGCCGGACGAAATCGCCGCGGCTTACGGTGTGCCTGCCGAGAAGCGTCGTGTGCCGGCCGGCGCCCAGGCCTGGGACGCTTTCGTCGCGGCCTCCGCGCCTCGCACCGAGCCGCCGCGTCCGTCGCGCGGCAGCATGATCTACACCTCCGGGACGACGGGGCGGCCCAAGGGCGTGCGGCGCCAGCCGAGCACGCCCGAGCAGCAGGCGGCCGGGGCGCAGGAAGCCGCTTTGTTCTGGGGCCTGAAGCCCGATCCCGCGATCGTCGTGCTGATGAACGGCCCGATGTACCACTCCGCTCCAGCCGCCTATGGCATGGCGAGCGCGCGGCTCGGCCTGCACATGGTGCTGCAGCCGCGTTTCGAGGCCGAGGACATGCTGCGCCTGATTGCGCGGCACGGGGTCACCCACATGCACATCGTGCCGACCATGTTCGTGCGCCTGCTGCGCCTGCCGGCGGACGTCCGGGCGCGCTACGACGTCTCGTCGCTCAGCTTCGTCAGCCACGGCGCCGCCCCCTGTGCGCCGGCCGTGAAGCGCCAGATGATTGAGTGGTGGGGGCCGGTCATCAACGAATATTACGGCGCGACCGAGACCGGCGTCGTGGTCTGGCACGGATCGGAAGAGGCGCTGCGCAAGCCCGGCACGGTCGGCCGCCTGGTGCCCGGAGGCGTCCTGCGAATCGTGGATGAGGACGGGCAGGACGTGAAGCAGGGCGAGGTCGGGGAGATCTACCTGCGCGGGCCTCATCTTTCGGAGTTCACCTACAACAACGACGACGCCAAGCGCCGCGAGATTTCGCTCGGCCAGCTCGTCACGGTGGGCGACGTGGGCTACGTCGATGCCGACGGCTTCCTGTTCCTGTGCGATCGCAAGCGCGACATGATCATCTCGGGCGGCGTCAACATCTACCCGGCGGAGATCGAGGGGGTGCTGATCCAGATGCCGGGCGTGCGCGACTGTGCCGTGTTCGGTATTCCCGACGAGGAGTTCGGGGAGCAGATCTGCGCCCATGTCGAGCCGGCGGCCGGTGCCTCCCTGGATGCGGCATCCGTGCGCGCCTATCTGGCCGAGCATCTGGCGCGCTACAAGGTGCCCCGGGTGGTCGAGCTCACTGCCGCACTTCCCCGTGAGGATTCGGGCAAGATCTTCAAACGGAAACTGCGCGCGCCATATTGGGAGAAAGCGGGCCGCAGCATCTGAGAGGTTCCATGGCCGACGACGACGTCACCCTGTCCGGCGAAATCAAGGGCAAGCTGGTCGACAGCAAGCAGAAGTGGGCCGAGGAAGGCCGCCTGCTTACCGGAAAGAGCGCGGCGCCGTCGGAGCGCCTGCCGCCCGGCCAGCGCGAGGTCGAGACCTGGCCGGTCCTCGATCTCGGCATCAAGCCCGAGATTCC